>NZ_JAVHWM010000167.1:0-25692 GCF_032159765.1 Mycobacterium sp.
TTGATCTCGCGACCCTGGCTGCCGCGCCCCTGACCGCGACATACCTGGCCGAGTTCGGCGCCGACGTGATCAAGGTCGAGGACCCGCGAGGGGGCGACCCGATCCGCGGCTGGGGTAACCAGCGCGACGGTGTCGGCTACGAGCGCGACGCCCGACGCTCCGCCCTGCTCGGCTACACGGGCAAGTGGGCGATCCACCCGGCCCAGGTGCCCGTCGCCAACGAGGTGTATGCGCCTACCGCCGACGAAATCGCAATCGCAGAGCGCAATGTCGCTGCCTACCGCGAGGCGGAGGCCAAGGGTCGCGGTGCGGTGGGCGTGAACGGCGTGCTGGTCGACGCCGCGCACGTCAAGATGGCGCAGGAGACGCTGGCGCGCGGCGCTGATCGCTGCGGCCACCTGATTACAGGCCGAAGCCTTCGAGTGCTTCGTCGAATTGCTCGGCGGCCAGCTTCTCGGCCACACCTTGCGCGATTGCGGTCTGGTAGCCCGCGAAAAGTGTGGCCCCTACACTCGCGTAGCGGCGGTCCCAGTCGGCGGAATCGCGCCGCCAGTAGCCCATGACATCGAGCTGATCTATCTCCCAACGCAATTCGTTCCGAAGGTACTTGCGGATCGCCCGCGCTTCATGGGCCTCGCCCGCGAACCAGCAGTAGCCGTGGCCTGGCTGTTGCATCATGACCAGTCTGGGCAGGGCGCTGTCGGCCACGCCGTTACCAGTCCCGACGGAGGAAACGATCTCGACCGCCGGCGGGCGCGGCAGGTAGTCGAGGTCGTCTGCGTCGAGAACCTCGACGATCGCGACGGCATCGGCCTCGGGCGGCAAGCCCTCGATGATGCGCGCCAGCGCCGGGAAGCCCGCGAGGTCGGCGACGAGCAGCTGCGACTCGGTCCCCTCCGGCGGTAGGTACCACGAGTTCGGGTACGCCAGCGTCACCTCCTCGCCGGGGCGAGTCCGTTGGGCCCAGTCGGTGCCGATCGCGTCGCCGTGCAGGAGGACGTCGACCGTAACGAGGCATTCGGCTGAGTCAACTGCGCGAACGGTGTAGGTGCGGCCCGTCGGCGTAGCCGACTCGGAGAAGTAGATGCCGACTGCGGCATCCGCGGCTGCGGGCAGCTGCAGTGCGGCCAGATCCGGGACCTGCAGCACGACGCGGCAGAACCGTCGGCTCAGCGCCGTCGTGTCGGCCACCGATGCGTGCACCGTCATCGCCACGACGCTAGCTCCTCACAGCGGTGAGTTGACCTGCGGGTTTGGTGTCCCTATCGTCATGGGAGCGTGTGGGACGCAGGAATCTGGTGTGAATCCAGGACGGTCGCGCCACTGTGAGCACGCCCAAGTTTGGGCGTGCGAGTCAGATACTGCGCCGCAACGCTGACCTGAAAAGCTGGGGCGCGCAACCCCTGAGAGGAGATCTGGGAATGACTACTCATGTGGAAGGCTCAGCGGCACGCCCGCTGAGCCTCACTGTCCCGGCGGCGTTTTGGCTCGGCGCCTCGCTGCTGCTGGCGCTTGTCCTGTACTACTTCATCGGTTGCGACCAGGGCGCCACGTCGATTTTCGGCAACGACACCCACGTGCATGAGTTCGTGCACGACGCGCGCCACTTCCTCGGCTTCCCGTGCCACTGACATGGAGAAGCGGATCATCGTCCGCGGCCTGCTGGTAGGTCTGCTGGGCGGAGTGTTGGCGTTCGCGTTCGCCCGGATCTTCGCCGAGCCGGTGATTCAGCGGGCGATCGACTACGAGAGCGGACGCGACGAGGCCCAGGTGGCCATCGACGCCGCGGCAGGGCACCCGGACATGGACATGGGCCCCGAGTTGTTCACCCGCGCAGTGCAGTCCAACGTCGGCATCGGGTTCGGCATCGTGTTTTTCGGCATCGCGATGGGCTTGATTTTCGCGGTGGTGTACTGCGTGGCCGTGGGTCGCGTGGGCAACGTGTCACCGCGCAACCTCGCGCTGCTGGTGGCCGGGGGCCTGTTCCTCGGCATGTACCTCGTGCCGTTCCTGAAATACCCGGCCAACCCGCCGGCGGTCGGCCATGAGGAGACCATCAAGGACCGCACCGCGTTGTACCTGACGATGGTGGTGTGTTCGCTGGTCTTCCTGCTCGGGGCCGTGTGGCTTGGCAAGAAGTTGTCGGCGCGGTTCGGCAACTGGACGGCCACGTTGCTGGCCGCCGGTGCGTTCATCGTGGCGATCGGCATCGTCATGGTGCTCCTGCCTTCGCTTGGGCATCTGTCGACGAACGTCGACGAATACGGCATGCAGACGACAGAGACGCCGCAGCCGCTGACCGACCCGTCGGGCAAGCTCGTCTATCCGGGTTTCCCAGCCGACGATCTATACTTCTTCCGGTTGTATTCCGTTGGTGCGCAGCTGATCCTGTGGACCACGATTGCGCTGTGCTTCGCGCCGATGGCGAGCCGCCTGTTCGGTTCGACTAGCGAATCGAGCGGGGTTCTCGTCGACAGCAAGTAGACCGTCGCACACGGTTACATGTCGCGAATCTGAAGATTCTGCGATCCGTGTCGGCGTGTCGTCGCAGAGGTTTCAGTCTCGCGGAGAGTCGGTAGATTGAGGTCTCATCGCGCAGCGGGGAGCGCCCGATCAGGAAGGGCATGTGACGTGTCCACAGGCAAAGCACTGCTGATCGCGCCTGCCGCACTCGTAGCCGGTCTGATGACGTGGGGTCCTGGCCTCGCGTCGGCAGACGCGGCCCGGAACGGGCATCCGGTTGCTCACGTGGGTAGCCTTTGTCATCGGACTGGCGGCGGTGGCGCTGGCATTCGCCGCTGACACCCAGTTACACAGATTCGTGCGAGAGGGCGGGTCGGGGCAGGTGATGGATCGCGGGCTGTGGAGTTGGTCGGTGTCACGCTTCGTTTTGTGGCCACCACGCAAAGAGCCGGCATGAAGCCGCGCATTGTCATCGCGGGCCTCGGCGACACCGGCCTGCTCACCGCGATCCGGCTTGCCCGGCGCGCCGACGTCGTCGGCATTTCGGTCAAGCCGGGCCTGGTCAGCGGTCAGGAACTCGGCTGGCGGATCAGCCGCCCTGAGCATTGGGCGCGGCATAACTGGATCTCGTTCGACAGGTACCGCGGGCTCGATCGCGTTCGCACTGTGCACGGCACGCTCACCGGCGTCGACCTGGCCGACCGCACTGTCGCGATCCAGCGCGACGACGGGTCGACCTCGCACGAGAAATACGACGCGCTCGTGATCTCAACCGGCGTGTCCAACGGCTTCTGGCGCCGGCCCACGTTCCAATCGGCCGACGAGGTCGACGCCGACATCCGCGCCGCGCACGACCGCCTCGCCGCAGCCACGTCGGTGATCGTGGTCGGTGGCGGTGCCGCAGCGGTGAGCAGCGCAGCCAACATCGCGAGAACCTGGCCGGGCACGCGAGTGGATCTCTACTTCCCGGGCGAGCGCGCATTGGTTCACCACCACGACCGGACCTGGGCCCGGGTAAAACGGCGCATGGATGAGGCGGGCGTAGTGCTGCACCCCGGGCACCGAGCGGTTCTGCCCGAGCACTTCACGGGCGACCAAATCACCAGTGGGCCAGTCGAATGGAGCACCGGCCAGCCGCCAGCAAGCGCCGACGCCGTGATATGGACGGTCGGGCAGGTCCGGCCCAACACCGGCTGGCTGCCGAAGGAGCTGCTCGACGACCACGGCTTCGTACAGGTGACGCGCGACCTGCGGGTGCCCGGCCAACCCGGTGTGTTCGCGGTGGGTGACGTCGCAGCCACCGACCCACTGCGAAGCTCGGCGCGCAACGGCGGAGACTCCGTCGTCGCCCGCAACGTCCTGGCAGAACTCAACGGTAAGCCCCTGCGGTCATACCGCGCACCCAAGCGACGGTGGGGCTCGGTGATCGGCATCCAACGAGAAGGCCTCGAGGTGTTTGCCCCGAACGGGCTCGCATTCCGTTTTCCCGCATGGTCTTTCGAGTCCATTCTGATGCGGTGGATTGTGCGGTGGGGCATCTATCGCGGTGTGCGGGAGGGGCCCGAGGCGCAGGGTGTCCGGTAACTGGGTAACGGCTCTCGCCAACCTCATTCCGCTGGCGCTCGTCGTCGCGCTGTCACCGTTTTCGATACTGCCCGCTGTGCTGCTCGTCGTGCACTCCGCGCGCCCGCGAGCGACGGGCCTCGCGTTCCTCGTCGGCTGGCTGCTGGGGCTGGGTGCCATGACGGTGCTTTTTGTCGAGGTGCCGCGCTTCTTCGGCGACTTCAACCAGACACCACGCTGGTCGCACTGGGCGCGAATCATCATCGGCGCCTTGTTGATTGCCGCCGCAGTCTGGCGCTGGGTGACGCGCCGAAAGGTGACCGGCTCGCCGTCGTGGCTGAACCGCCTGCACGACCTGCGGCCCGGCAACGCGGCCGTCATCGGCTTCGTCCTGACATTGATCAACGTCAAGTTCATCGTGGTGTGCGCGGCAGCGGGCTTAGCGATCAGCGCTGCGCAACTCGGCACGCTGGGTACCTGGCTGGCGGTGGCGCTCTACACTCTGCTGGCGGGGTCGACGGCCGCGATTCCTGTTCTGGCGCACGCGGTAGCGGCCAAACGTCTCGACACACAACTTGACCGACTCAAGGAGTGGATGGAACGTCAGCAGGCCGCGCTGACTGCGGTCATCCTGGCCGCGATCGGAGTTGTGTTGCTGTTCACGGGAGTTCGCGAACTCTAATCCACCCGGCCAGGCAGCCGTTCGGTGATCTCCTGCAGAAACCAGCCGTTGCCATCCGGATCGCTGAACGACACGAACGAGCCGTAGCTCTGCCGTCCCGGAGCAAGGCCCGGCACGCGAGCAGTGTTTCCTGCGTGATGGAACACCCCGCCTGCGTCGTGGAAGATCTCGCTCACCTCCACGCCGTTGCCGATGAGCTCCTCCCTGGCGGCCTCGATGTCGCTCACGATCAGATAGTGATCCTGAGCGGAACCCGGTGCGGCGTCGGTGATTCCGCTGCCGAAGATCACCGAGCACGCCGATCCCGGTGGATTCACCTGGATCACCCGGAAGCCGTCGTCTCCGGCGACGTCGGCGTCCAACCGCCAGCCCAGCCGCGTGTAGAACTCCTTGGCCCGGTCGACATCGGACACCGGCAGGACGGCAATTTCGAATTTCATGTCCATTGCACAATCCTTCGTGTCGGGCCGCCCCGACGCAATGCTGATCGCAAAACACCTTCTGTTGGGGCTACCAGGTGTCGACGAACCGGCGGCGACGCTTACGGCGTGCTGGCGCAGCGGCGGCGAACGTGGCGGCGATCAACGCGCGCGTGTCGGCGGGGTCGATCACGTCGTCGATCTCGAACAGCAACGCCGCGTTGAGCGCTTTGGCGTTGTCTTGGGCGGCCGCTGTGGCCTGTCGCACCCGCTCTTCGCGCGCGTGCTCGTCGGCTATGGCCTGAAGCTCCTTGCGCATGCCGAGCCGTACCGCGCCCTCAAGACCCATCGGCCCGAGGTGTGCGCCGGGCCATGCGACCGTCAACAACGGCTCGTGCAGGCTGCCGCCCGACATCGCCTGCGCGCCAAGCCCGTAGCCGCGGCGCAACACCACAGCGGCCAATGGCACAGTCAGCGCGGCACCGGCCACAAGCAGGCGCGAGCCGCGGCGCACGAGGGCTTCGGCTTCTGCCTCGGGACCGACCATGTAACCGGGGCAGTCGATCAGTGACACCACCGGAAGCCCGAACACGTCGCATAGTTGCAGGAATCGCGCGGCCTTGTCCGACGCGGGCGCCGTGATTGCTCCGGCCATCACGCGCGTGTTGTTGGCGATGAAACCGACTGCGCGGCCGTCGATCCGGCCCAGAGCGGTCACCATCTCCCGGGCGAAGCGCTCCCGCAGGAAGGTGACCGAATCCTCGTCGGCCAGCGTGCGAATGATCGGGGTGACGTCGTAGGCACGCCTCGCCCGCTCGGGAACCAAGGTGCGCAAATGTGTTTGGTCGGCTACCGGGCCCGGCGGGGAGGTGCCCTGGAAGTAGCCCAGGAGGCGTTTGGTCACCGCGACGGCCTGTGCCTCGTCGGGGACCACCACGTCGACGACGCCGTTCGGTGCTTGTACCGATATCGGTCCGACGTCGTCGGGTGCGACGTCGCCGAGCCCGCCTCCTGCGATCATCGCCGGGCCGCCCATTCCAATCGAGGCGTCTTCAGTGGCGACGATCAGGTCGGCGCAACCCGCGATCACCGCGTTGCCCGCGAAGCAGCGGCCCTTGACGATCGCGATCCGTGGGACGAGGCCCGACAGAGAAGCCCACAACGCGAACGCGCGGGTGTCCAGCGCCGAGACGGTGGGGTAGTCGGTGTCGCCCGGCCGGCCTCCGCCGCCCTCGGCGAAGAACACGGTCGGCAGCTCCATCCGCTCGATCAGTTCGAAGAGCCTGTCCTTCTTGCGGTGACCGAGGCTGCCTTGGGTGCCGGCGAGCACGGTGTAGTCGTAGGAGAGCACGGCGCACGCGCTGCGCTCAGCGCCGAACACGTCGCTGTTGACGCGTGCCGTGCCCGCCACCAATCCGTCAGCGGGCGTCCGCGCGATGAGCTCGTCGACGTCGCGGCGGTGTCGTTGGGCCGCGATCGTGAATCTCCCGTACTCGACGAAAGATCCAGGGTCGACCAGATCCTCGATGTTCTCCCGCGCGGTGCGCCCCCCGGCGGCATGACGGCGTGCGACCGCGTCCGGCCGGGCCGCGTCCTCCGTCAGCGCGCGACGGCGCAACAGCTCCGCGTGGTCCTCGCGCATCTCCTCGGCCATCGCTATCGCACTCTAGGCCCCATCGCGATTTCGGCGCGAGGTCAGGTGACGGTTGTCGGGGCGTCGGACAGCTTGACGAGCTGCACGTCCGGGCGGGCGGGAACCTCGTCGGCGAGGAACCATCTGAAGGCGAGGTTTCCGCACGGATAGTCAAGCGTGGTAACGGCATTCGGATGTTCGGTCATCCCCTTGGAGATCACGACCGTCACCGAGCCGTCCGCGTTCAGCACCGCGCTGTGGCCGTTGACCGAAGTGCGCGCATCGGTGACGTTGACGGTCGCCATGAACTGGTTCCACACCACAAGGTTCCAGAACCGGCACTTCGGTGGCTGATGGGTGATGACGAGCGCCTCGTCGTCCGCGAGCACGAAGCTGCCGTAGGCATAGCACGCGTCGCGCGCCGACCAGCCGAAGTTGGCATCGGGCACCTGATACGGATCGGCGAATTGGTTTGCAGTCTGCGAGATTTCGTGACCGAGCGTGTGTGCATCCTCAACCCGGACCCCAACGGTCAGCGGCACGATCGCGAACATCGTGCGCAGCCACGCGGTGCTCGCGCGCAGGGCCGCGGCGGTCTCGGCGTCCCCGTGCCGTATCGGGTCGGGGTCGTCGAGCGCCTCGATGTGCCAGGTGATCGGCCGTCCGGTCAACGGATCGGCCTGGTAGTCGCGAGTCACGAGCACGACGGCGTCAGGCAGCGGCCCGAGCTCGAAGGAGAAGTTCCCGTCGTGGTCGATATCGATGTCGTCGTCACGCAGGATGGCCACGATCTTGTCAGACCACGCACCGGGCGACGGTTCGTTGTACGCGGTCACCGAGAAGTAGACGCTGTCGCTCCTGTTGCCGCTGATGCGGTAGCGCCGCGCGGGATCGATCGGACACATGAAGTAGTAGGCGTCGGTGTTGTCGCCGCCCCACCGTCTGCTGCGGTTGAACGGTGTGTTCAATTCGACGAAGATCGGCCGGCTCGGCTCTGCGAACAGGTACGTGTCGAATGCGACGCCCAATGTTATTGCGAGCGTGCGGTATCCGTCGGCGATATGGCGATCGTCGACGACGGCGCGGTCGCCTTCCAGGAAGGATCGGTCGAGGCCGTCGAGCGTGTCGAGCAGCTCGTGCCACGCGGCGGTGGACTCGTGGCCCGGACGCGAGGAGGACAAGGGTTCTGTTGCGCTCATGGGCAGATTCCTCTCGTGATCAACATGGTGGTGCGGTCGATCCAGGCATCGTCGAGCGTCGCGCCGCGGGTGAGAAGCGCGAGGAACGTGATGCCGGCGACGGCTTCCGTCATGTCCGCCGCGGTCACCTCCGGCCTGACCTCGCCGCGCGCCGCGGCGTCGCGCAGGCGATCCGTCAGACCGCGCGACAGAATGCCGCCGAATCGCTCGAGCAGCGCGGCGTGCAATGTCAGGTCGGCCGCCATCTCACCGACCAGGCCCGGTAGCGCGGCCATCGCAGCCGGCGTGGTCAGGACGTCCACCGTGCGGCGAACCATCTCGCGCACGTCGCCGTCGAGCGATCCAGTGTCCGGAAGTTCAGCCGCCTCGTCGATCGGAAAGACGGCCTCATGCACGAGATGCGCCTTGCTCGGCCAGCGCCGGTAGATCGCCGGCTTGCTCGTACCCGCCTTGCGGGCGATCGCGTCGACGGAGAGATCGGCGAAAGCTGTGGTGCCGATCAGGTCGACCGTCGCGCGAAGAACCGCATCATCGATCCGCGGGTCACGAGGTCGGCCAATCTCTGTCATCATTACGAAACTCAAAGTAACATAACTCGCCATGACCGACGCTGCCACAGCTCCCGTCCAGCTCGACGACCTCGCCGAGCCGCACTTCAACCCAGAGGTGGAGCCGCTGCGCGAGATGATGGGCGCGCTGGCGGCGGACTGTCCGCTCGACGCCGACGTGCTGCATGCCAGAGCGAAGGCCGACACCGGCCTCGACGATTTCGGGCCCGACGACTACCGAGAGCGTCTCGACGTCTACCTCGCGGCGCTTCACGAGATCGATGGGATGCACGGGCCGGGCATCGTCAACTTCTTCTCGCAGATGTCGCAGTGGCTGAAGAACCGCCTGCTGCTGGCCGATCTGCTGACACGCCACCCCGAGATCAACGACATCGAGTTGGAGCCGCCCATCGTCATCGCCGGCCTGCCCCGGACGGGGACCACGCACTTGCACAACGTGCTCGGTGCGGCTTCAACATTCCGGACGCTGCCGTACTGGGAGAGCTTCGAGCCGTTCCCGTTGCCGGCAGAGGCCGGCGTCGAGCCGGATCCACGGCGGGTCCGGATGGACATGGCGGTCGACTTCATGCACATGGTCATGCCGTACTTCCCGCTGATGCACGAGATGACGACCGACCACGTGCACGAGGAAATCCAGCTGCTGGCAAACGATTTCAGCTCGATGCTGATGGAGACCCTAGGACACGTGCCACGGTGGCGGGAGTACTACATGGCGCACGACCAGACGTCGAGCTATGAGTACGTCGCCACCCAGCTGCGCGCGATGCAGTTCCTGCGCGGCGGCAGGCGCTGGGTACTGAAGTCGCCGCAGCACCTCGAGCAGCTGCCGGTGCTCGACGCCGTCTTCCCTGGCGTCGTGGTGGTGTGCACGCACCGCGATCCGGTGCCCGTGACGCTGTCGATGATCGCGATGCTGACCTACAGCGCGCGCATGCATCGCTCGCCGGTGCCCGTGCGGGAGATCGCGGCCGAGTGGGTGAACCGGCTCGACTTCATGCTCACCGCGCTCATGCGGGATCGGCACGTCATTCCCGCCGACCGCTCGATCGACATCCGTTTCGGCGACTTCATGGCCGATGAAATGGGCACCGTCGAGCAGGTTTACGCGTTGGCCAGTGAGCCGCTGACCGACGACGCACGGCAGTCCATCGCCGACTACCTGGCTGGCCACGAGCGTGGCCGTCTTGGCCGGGTGGCGGTGTCGTGCGAGATGTTCGGGTTCGACGAGGACGACCTGCGCGAGCGGTTTTCACCGTATGTGAGCCGCTTCCTGGCCTAGCCTTGGCAGCATGGCCGACGAATGCAAGCCAGGTGTTCCTGTCGCGCTCACTACCGCAAGCACGAATCGCGGGGTGGGGTTCACCCACGAGGAACGCAGGCAGCTGGGGCTGACGGGCCGGTTGCCGTCGGCGGTGGTTCCGCTGGACGTGCAAGCCGACCGGGTGTGGCACCAATTGCAGGCGATGTCAACGAATTTGGGCCGCTATCTGCTACTCGAGCAGCTGCACTACCGCCACGAGGTGCTGTATTTCAAGGTGCTGTCGGAGCATCTGAACGAACTCCTTCCGGTGGTGTACACGCCGACCGTCGGCGAGGCGATCCAGAGGTTCTCCGACGAATACCGCGGGCAGCGTGGTCTCTACCTGTCGATCGACCGCCCGGAGGACATCGAGGAATCGTTCAAGACTTTCGGCCTCGGACCCGACGACGTCGACCTCATCGTGTGCACCGATGCCGAAGCGATCCTCGGTATCGGGGACTGGGGCGTCGGCGGCATCGAGATCGCGGTCGGCAAGCTGGCGCTCTACACCGCAGGGGGAGGCATCCACCCGTGCCGGACCATCGCCGTGTCGCTCGATGTCGGCACGGACAACGAACAGCTGCTTCAGGATCCGTTCTATCTGGGCAACCGCCACGCCCGCCGCCGCGGCCCTGAGTACGACGACTTCGTGCGCGCCTACATCCAGACCGCAGCCCGGTTGTTCCCCCACGCGCTGCTGCATTTCGAGGACTTCGGACCCAAGAATGCGCGCATGATCCTGACGAATTACTCCCAGGACTACTGCGTGTTCAACGACGACGTGCAGGGCACCGGCGCGGTGGTGCTGGCGGCGGTTTACGGCGGACTGAGGGTGACGGGCACCCGGATGCGAGACCTGAAAATTGTCGTATTCGGCGCGGGCACTGCGGGTCTCGGCATCGCCGATCAGCTGCGCGACGCGATGGTTGCCGACGGGGCGAGCATGGATCAGGCATACGCTCAGATCTGGCCGGTCGATCGGCAAGGGTTGCTCTTCGACGACATGGACGAGCTGCGCGAATTTCAAGTGCCGTACGCGAAGAATCGCGCGCAGCTCGGTGTCAGTGGGGGCGAGCAGGTCGGTCTGCTCGACGTCGTCAAGATGGCCGCGCCGACGATCCTGCTGGGAAGCTCAACGGTCTATGGTGCGTTCACTCGTCAGGTCGTCGAGGCAATGGCGGAATCGACTGAGCGCCCGCTGATCTTCCCGCTGTCCAACCCGACCTCACGAATGGAAGCGATGCCCGCCGACATCTTGGCGTGGTCGAAGGGCAAGGCGCTCGTGGCCACCGGTAGTCCCGTCGCTCCTGTGCAGCTCGACGGCGTCACCTACACGATCGGGCAAGCCAACAACGCGCTGGTGTTTCCGGGCATCGGACTGGGCGTGATCGTGGCCGGCGCCACGCGCGTCACGAAGAACATGCTCGATGCAGCCGCTAAATCCGTTGCGGCGCAGGCAAACCCGACAGGGCGGGGCGCCACGCTGCTTCCTGACATCGCGAACCTACGCGCGGTCTCCGCGGCGGTTGCCGAGGACGTGTACCGTGCGGCAGTCGCTGACGGGGTGGCTACGAAGACGCACGACAGCGCCGTGCAGGCAGTACTCGACACGATGTGGCTGCCGCACTACGACTGACCGCGCCCGGCGAACGTCGATTACCCGTCGAAAATTCCGCAAAATTTCGACGGGTAATCGACGTTCAGCGCGCTGGCTAGCTGCGCGGGATCTCTGAGGTGATGCGATCCAGCAGCGCGGTGTAGCGGTTGGCCTCGCGATGTGGACCAGGCTTGCCACTGCTCACCACTCCTGCGGCGAGGCGGCGCTCCGGGTCGGCCCACACCGCGATGTTGGTCAGTCCCGTGTTGCCGAACGCCGCCGGGGCATCGCGGCCGAACGGACCGAACCGCTTGGAGCCGAGCATGAATCCCATACCCCAGCGCAGCGGCGCAAGACCCACCGCCACGTCGGGTCGCAACCGCCTGCACTCGGTCGCCGCAAACCGCAATGTCTCAGGACGGATCACCCGCACCCCGTCGAGTTCGCCGCCGCGCCTGAGGAGTTCGGCGAATCGAGACAATTCGTATGCGGTCGAGACCGTGTTGGACGAGGGCAGCACACTTGTCAGGTATCGCTCGCTGTTGCTGAACGGGATGATCCGCTGCATCGACCCACCGACCGCCAACCTGAAGATCGCAGCGGCTGGCCCGGTCTGGTCCTTGCCGGTGGCGTAGCTGGGCGCGACCAGCGGAACATCCTGCGGCACCACACCGTAATTGGTCCAGCGAAAATTGAGCGGGTCCAGGATCTCGGTGGCGAGGATGTCGCGGATGCTCTTGCCGGTGGCGGCTGACACGATCTCGCGGACCAGCGGCCCCCACGTCAGGCCGTGGTAGATGTGCACCAAACCCGGGCGGTGCAGAGGCTTGAGATTCCCGAGCATCTCGCGCGTGTACTCGCTGTCGTCCATGCGTTTGAGATCGACTTTGGGACCGGTGTAGATCGGAACGCCCGCGCTGTGCGTCATGACGTGGCGGATGGTCGTGCGGTGCTTGCCGTGGCTGGTGTACGTCGGAAGGTAGTCGCACACACGGTCATCGAGGCTGATGACTCCGCGTTCGACGAGCATGTGGACGACGGTCGTCGACATCGTCTTGGCCGCCGAGTACACGCAGAACGGCGTGTGAGTGGTGACGGGGACCTTCTCAGCTTCGGCCTGATCGTTGGGCCCGTTTCCCCAGCCGTGCCCGATCGCGCGGTCGAGCACCACCCGGCCGTTGTGGCGCAGGCAGACCTGGATCGCGGGGTGCATGCCGGCCTCATACCAGTGCCGTGCAGCCTGCCAAATGTGCTCGACTGCGGCTTGGCCGATCTCCGAATGATCCTCTTCCCCAACGGATGTCACGGCTTCGAGGTCAGCGGGAACGCGGATCCTGCCGTCGGTGGTCACGCCGGCTGCCGATGCAGGGTTGCCGCCAAGTGATGCTGCAACGGTTGACCGACGGCGCCCAGACGCAGCGTGTAGCGGAGCTCGTCGCCGTCGACGTGGATCGAACGGCCAAGCGCCGTCACGTCTTTCGCCGACGCCGTGAGGCCGATCGACGTGGCCGACAGCTCCATGTCGATCACGCTCCCGTCGATGGCCAGCGAGCCCTCCTGGATCTCGGTGATTCCGGTCGGGTGGGCGAGCACCCATTCGATACGGCCAGGTGTGGGAGCCCGCACGTACCCCGTCTCCGCATGCAATGGCCTGCCGTCGTCGGCGGCCCTGGTGCGCTGGCCGTAGACAAGAAACGGCTTACCGACATGACTGAACGTGACTTCTTCGAGATAGCCGAACGGTGCGATCGTGGGGTACTCGCCGGCGCCCTGACCCGTCCAGGTGCCCAGCAAGGGCGCGAGAACAGCGATGCCGGGATGCAGGTCAGCCACATCCGTCAGGTTACGTTCTCGCTCACCCCTTCTTGTCCGGCGGCTCCGGCCGTTCGGCGATCACCGGGAACTCGCCCGTGTAGCCGATGCGCTCCCGAGCGACCGCCAGCACACGTCGGCGAACCGCGAACCACCCGGCGATGAGCGCCGGAATGATCAACAGGAGCGTGGCGACCGTCCAGGTGCCGATCGGCGGATCCATTGCCATCAACACGAGCACTCCGACAAGGAACACCATCGTGAGGTAGCCGGTGTAAGGAGAGCCCCACAGCTGGAAGGACGGCCGCGCGAGGATGCCCTTCTTTGACCAGCGGTACAGCTGGATCTGGCAGATCACGATCGTGCCCCAGGACGCGATAATCCCCAGGGCGGCCATGTTGAGCACGATCTCGAACGCCTTCTCAGGCACCACTAGGTTGAGGAGAACACCGAAAAGTCCGATGAGGGCGGTCAGGCAGATACCCCCATAGGGGACGCCCCGACTCGACATCCGTGACGTGAACTTCGGTGCGCTGCCGTTCATCGCCATCGACCGCAGGATCCTG
The DNA here is from genome assembly GCF_032159765.1 of Mycobacterium sp. Taxonomy (GTDB): domain Bacteria; phylum Actinomycetota; class Actinomycetes; order Mycobacteriales; family Mycobacteriaceae; genus Mycobacterium. The sequence goes on from NZ_JAVHWM010000167.1 coordinate 13,804, forward strand.
CCGGTCGAGTACAGGCCGGCGTTGAGGCTGGAGAACGCCGCAGTGAGCACGACGACGTTCATGATCGTGCCTGCGCCGGAGATCCCGATCTTTGAGAAGAACGTCACGAACGGACTCTCGCTGCTTTTGTACGCGGTGTAGGGGAGCAGCAGGCCAAGCAGAAACACCGAACCGACGTAGAAGAGCGCGATCCGGGCGATGACGGAGTTGATCGCCCGCGGCATGATCTTTTCGGGGTGAGCAGTTTCGCCGGCGGCGGTTCCTACGAGTTCGACTGCTGCATAGGCGAATACAACGCCCGACGTCACGATGACCAACGGCAATATGCCCGTCGGGAACCACCCGCCGTTATTACTGACAAGGCCGAATCCCGTGGATTCACCCTGCACCTTGTAGCGGCCCGCAAGGAAGATCGTCCCGGCCACCAGGAACGTCACCAGCGCAACGACTTTGATGAGCGCGGCCCAGAACTCCAGTTCGCCGAACACCTTCACCGAGATGAGGTTCATCCCCAACACGACGGCCAAGGCCACCAGCGCGATCAACCACTGCGGAATGACGTGGAACGGCGTCCAGAAGTGAAAGTAGGTGGCGATCGCCGTCGAGTCGACGATCGAGGTCATTGCCCAGTTCAGGAAATACATCCATCCGGCGACGAAAGCTGCTTTCTCGCCGAGGAATTCGCGTGCGTACGACACGAAGGATCCCGACGACGGCCGATGCAGGACGAGTTCACCCAGCGCACGAAGGATCAGGAAGACGAACACCCCGCAGAACCCGTACACCAGGAACAGACCTGGTCCGCCGGTGTGCAGTCGCCCGCCCGCGCCGAGGAACAACCCGGTACCGATTGCTCCGCCGATCGCGATCATCTGCAGTTGGCGGGGTTTGAGACCCTTGTGATAGCCCTCGTCCTCGGCCGTCAAGGCCGAGTTGTCGTACTTTTCAGGCGCGCTCGTCATCGTCTACTCCTGACCACCGGGTGGGCCCGTCCGCGGTTCAGGCGGATCTGAAAGGTCACGGAACGTGAAGACAAAACCGAGGACCGCGATCACCGCGGCGATCCCGTAGCCGACGATCGAGTACCACCCGACGCGAAGGTATGCGGTGACGGCCACGATTCCCATCGCGAGGAACACCATGGTCATGCCAATCAGCGGCACCTTCGCCGACAGGTCCTTCAGCGCCATGCGACTCACCTCGATCCGCCGGATCAAAAACGTGCTGCTAATCAAGATCTCCCTTTGTGAGCGAGTTAGCAACAGGAGAACGGCAACTTAACGTGAAGGTGTCATAAGGGGTCGATACGCCCGATTAACCGAGGCGGTTAGCGCCTCGGTTATCGCGGTCGCCGGCAACCGGCGACATAGTGCGGTCACATCGCCGCGAGCACTGCACGCAGCTCGCTACGCAGATCGCCACTGCCGTGCGAGTAGAACGGGCCGGCCGCATCACCCAGTAGCATGCGCAACCGCGCAACACCAGCCACGCCCACGGAAGTCGGCAGAAGTAAGCAGCCGACGATCTCGTCGATCAGGTCGAGGGCACTCTCGACACGTGCCGGGTGAACCGGAACCCGGTGGATCTGGGCGATGGTGCGCGGACCGTTGGCAATGGCGCACAGCGAGTCGGCGAGTTGCAGCCGCTCAGACGGCGAGCCCACGCGCTGCGCGTGTGCCGCCATGGCACTGCCCGGCTTGGGCGTGGCTCCGGTGGCAAGTTGCTTGTCGAACCGGTCCGCCATCACGATCGCGATCATCCGCGCGGTCAGACGGGGGCGCTGCTCGGCGTTCGAGTTCGAAAGGGTGTCGGCAGTGGTGATGGTCATGATTCCTCCTGGTCGGGTGAGTGAAGCGGCATTGCTGCATTCATCTTCTGATTCCGGACAGGGTGTGTAACTCCCGTCAAAAATGCGTTTCGATGGATGATTTCGCCCTCCTCCAATTGGGGGAGGCGGGGCCGAAGAGTTGTTGCCATTCGGCTGAGCTGTCTAGCGTGGTCGGCGTGCCCACCGCCCTCGTCACCGGAGCAAGTCGCGGGATCGGCAAGGCCATCGCGGTGCACCTCGCGCGAGCCGGCTTCGACGTCGCCCTCACCGCGCGGACTGTCCAGGAGGGCGAGCAGCGCGAGCACTCTTCGACCGTGCACCAGTCGGATACCAGCCCGTTGCCTGGCTCACTGGCTGCCACGGCGGAGGCGGTTGAGCAAGCCGGCGCGAAGTCGCTCACCGTTTCCGCCGACCTCACTGACCGCTCGTCGGTCGCCGCTGCGGCCGACCACATCCTTTCCGAGTGGGGCGCGGTCGATGTGTTGGTCAACAACGGGCGATACATCGGGCCGGGGCACATGGACCGGTTTCTCGAAACGCCGCTCGAACTACTGGACCTCCACCTCGAGGCGAACGTGATGGCGCCTCTCACGCTGATCAAGAAGTTCCTGCCTCCGATGCTGGAGCGAGGTTCGGGGCGGATCGTGAACATCTCGTCGGGCGCGGGCATCCACGACCCGGCCAAGCCCGCCGGTGCGGGCGGGTGGGGACTCGGCTATGGAATGAGTAAGGCGGCGTTGCATCGCATCGCGGGCATCCTCGCGCTCGAGCTCGGCGACCGCGGCATCTTCGCCTACAACGTGCAGCCGGGTTTCATCGTGACCGAACGGATGATCCAGGACATGGGCGCATTCGGATTCGACGCTTCGGGCGCCCCGCCGGATGTGGTCGGCGCGGTGGTGGCGTGGCTCGTCACCGATCCCGAGGCCGCGCAGCACAACGGGCGCTCGATCGAGTCACAAGATGTCTGCCGGGAGCATGGTCTGTTGCCGGGCTGGCCCAACTGATCACGTCGCGCTACGTCGAAAGCGGCGACGCTCGACTGCACTACCTCGATTCCGGTGGCCCCGATCTCGGCGCCCCGATCGTCTTCGTGCCCGGCATGACCTGCATCGCGGACGACTACGCAGAAGTCATGCCGTTCTTCGGTCGCCGGACAGTCGTCGCCGAGTTGAGGGGCCACGGACAAAGCAGCGCGCCCTCCGAGGGGTACGACCTCGCCGCGCTGAGCGGCGACGTCGACGCGGTCGTCGACGACGTGACCGACGGACCGGTTCACATCGTGACGTTCTCGCGCGGAACGTCGTACGCGATCGCGTGGGCGCTTGAGCACCCGGACCGCGTCCGGTCGATATCGATCGGCGACTACGTGCCGGAGGAGAAAGTACTTCCCGAGGGTGCCGCGCGCTTTCTGCTCGACGGCCGCTGGCGCGGGACTCCCGTCCACGAGCGTCTCAACGAGCCGGCGGCCCTCGCAACATTCAGCGCCGCGCGGACGCGATCGTTCTGGGAGCCGCTTGCGCAGCTTCAGCCTCCCCTGCTCGCTGTGCGCGGCCGCAACAGCGGCATCGTCAGCGATGCTGACTGGGCGCGCTATCGGCAGCTGTTCCCGGCCGCGGTGCTTGTCGTGTTCGACGACTCGCCCCACGACATCTTCCGCCCGGACCGTGACCGCTACCCGCGGCTGGTCCGCGAGCTCGTCGACGGGTATCTCACAGATCGAGGACGAGGTCGCTAGCCGGGGCCGCGCAGCAGATGAGGATTTCGGTCGCTGGCGGTTCTTCCAGCGGTGGCTGCGTGTAAGTGGCTGAGCCCGAGACGATTCCGGTGACGCACGTGTGGCAGACCCCGCTGCGGCACGCGAAACGGGTGGGTACGTCGCAGGCTTCCGCGAGTTCGAGGATGCTGCCGTACGCGGAGGACCAGTTCGTGCTGATCCCGCTGCGGGAAAACGTGATCAGCGGGCCTGTGCCGACGTTTCCGGCGGGGACGTGCGGACGCGGAGGTTGCGTGGTCTGCACCACGCCGGGGTTGATCGCAGCCAGGGCACCGAACAACTCGGTGTGGATGCGGCTGTCGGCAATTCCGGCGGCGGTCAACGCCGTGCGCATTGCGCTCATGAAATGCTCTGGCCCGCAGAGGAACACCTCGGCATCGGCGGGTAGGCCAAGCGCAGCGATGGAGTCGCGATCAAGGCGCCCGCGGATCGCGCCGCCATCGGCAATCTGGCCCGCGGTGTAGAAGACGTTCTCGCGGGCATTGGCAAGCGAAGCAATGAGGTCCGCGGTCTCGGTGGCGAAGGCATGCGTCTCGCGGCTGCGGGTGGTGTGTACCCACCAGATCGTCCGCTGGCTGCGCGCCGATGCCAGGGCGTGCAACATCGCCAGCACCGGCGTGGCGCCGATGCCCGCCGACAGCAGGACTATCGGGTCGGTGTCATCGGTGAGGTAGAAGTCTCCCCGGGGAGCCGCGGCTTGCACGATGGAGCCGGCGCGGATGTTGGCATGAAGCCACTGGCTCACCAGTCCGTGCTTTTCGCGCTTGACGCTGATGCGGTAGTACGCCGTCGAACTGTCGCCTGACAGCGAATAGCTTCGCAGCGGAGCAGGATCGCCGGCCCCCGGGATCTTGAGAGTGATGTACTGCCCAGCAAGCGGCGTAGCCAAGGCGGGTCCGTCGGCGGGCTCGAACTCGATCGACAGCACGTCGGCTGTCTCCCGCCGAGTCGCGCGGACTCGCAGTGGGCGGAACCCGGGCCATCCCGGCGTGGTCACGGGTCGCGCAGAGTCATGTTCCGCCGCAAGCATGTCCCGGAAAGACTGTTGCCAGCCGGGGCTCAGCGCGGGCACGTCGACGGCCATGGCGATCCGGTCCATGTGCCGATTCGGCAGGTACAGCATCGCGTCCACCTCGGCGATGCTCACCGCGAGGCGGCCGCGATGAGTGCGCACGATCTCGTCGCCGGCTTGGACACGGCCCTCGGCGATGACGCGAAAGTAGAAGCCCGGACGATGATGGGCGACAAGCAGTTTGGGCATTTCAGGTTCGCCCAGGCGCATTCCGACGCGAAAGCAGGTGACCCGGGGCTGGGTTACCTCGAACTCGGCCTCGCCGATGCGGTAGCGATCGCCGACGCACACTTCTTCATCACTCATACCGCTGATGGTGAAGTTCTCGCCGAAATTGCCAGGCACTAAATCGGCACGGCCCAACTCGGCGCTCCAGTAGTCGTATGACTCGGTCTGATAGACCATGACGGCGCGTTGTTCGCCGCCGTGTCCGGCGAGATCGCCCTGGCCGTCCCCGTCGATGTTGAGCCGGCGCACCATAACTGGGCCGTCAATCGGCTCCTTCCAAACTCCTGTGTGCACCGTCTTGCCTTGCCAAGGAACGTCTTTGGGCATTCCGACGTTCACGGAAACAAGGATCGCCACGGGAATCTCCTCGATCTCGGCACGCTGCTAGAACGTTAGGCCAGCGCTGCCGTGCCGTCGAGCCAGTCCGGTAGGGTCACCGCATGGCAGGGAAGACGTTCTCGTTCGAGGTCAAACGCACCAGCAGCGCGCCACCATCGATTCTGTTCCGCCTCGAGACTGACGGCGCGAGTTGGTCGACGTGGGCCAAACCGCTCGTCATGCAGTCCCGGTGGGCGCGAGAGGGCAGCCCAGAGCCGGCCGGGGTCGGAGCCATCCGTGAGATCGGCGCGTGGCCCGTCCTCGTCCGCGAAGAGACGCTCGAATACGAGCCGGACACCCGTCACGTCTACACGCTGGTTGGTCGAACGCCGGTGAAGGATTACCGCGCCGAGGCAACGTTCACCCCGACCGCCGACGGCGGCACCGACCTGACATGGACCGGCTCTTTTACCGAGAAGGTTCCCGGCACAGGGAGAGTGATGTTGGGGATCTTGCGAGGCGCGGTCACGCTGTTCGCAAACAGGATCACGAAGGTCGCCGAGAGCCAGGCGCCTTAGTCAACGCCGAGCCAACCTCGCGGCGGCGTTTCTCATTCGATCTGAAATGCGAAGTGAGAAAAGCGGATTGAAGATATCTTCCCGCAGCCGGGTCAGCTTCGAGGTCTTGATCCGCCACTGGCCGTCGGCCTTCTCGTAACCCTCGTGGTAGTGGCCGTAGGCGTTGAGGTTCAGTCCCGGTGCGAGCCGCACGACGTCGTTGAGCGCCCAGACGCCGAGCGCGGTGGTGGGCGAGGTGATCTCGATCTCCGGCGCGTGCACCTGGTGCACCGTCGGTTGCGTGCCGACGTTGCGCTTCACAAACGCGACGAACGCGTCGGCCCCTTCGACGCGCTTGCCGCCGGACTCCGACGTATCGCCGACGAAGTCATCGGTGAAGAGCCCGCGCCATCCCTCCCAGTCCTTGGCGTCCAGGTACCGGCAGTAACGGGCCTTCAGCCGTTTGATCGCTTCGATCTCGAGCAGCGTGGCGACGTCGTCCATACGTCGAGGGTAAGGCCGCGCACGCGAGGAGCAAGTTTGGACGAGTAGCGTCGGCACGGTGAAAGTGCGCCGTGTGGTCACGGGACACGATTCCTCGGGCCGGGCAGTGATCGTCGCCGACGAGGAGGTCCAGGAGATCCCACTCGGACCCGGCGCGTCGTCATGGGCGCCATGGTCGAGTGACGGACCTGCCTCCTATCCCGACGACGGCGCCGACCCGCCGCCTCCGAAGTTCGCTTTTCCGCCTGTGGGCGGATTCCGCATCGGGATTGTCCGGCTGCGTGCGGATGGGACCGAGGCGTTCGACGCGTTCGTGGCCGAGGCGCTCGCGCCGCTCGCCGACCCCGAGCGGCAAGGCATGCACAAGACGGCCACCACCGACTTCGACCTCATCCTGTCCGGGCAGGTCGTGTTGGAACTCGACGACGGCGTCGAAACCGTGCTGCGCCCAGGCGATCTCGTGGTGCAGAACGGCACCCGGCACCGCTGGATCAATCGCGGCGACACCGACGCCGTGTGGGCGGCGTTCACCGTCGGAGCCGAACACAAAGACGCACCCACGTTCTGACATAACGAGAGGACAGGGGACATGACGAGGATCAAGCCGTCGGCAGCGTTTGCGGATTTCGAGCCTCAGGACATCGGGCCGGGTGACCGGATCAACCTCGGGGTCGCCGGCATTCTCGGCCATCGTCCAGAAGTCGCCGGGGCGCTCGGCTCACTGAAGGCCGCGCTGAGCTCGACCGGCACGCTCCCACCGCGCCTGCTCGAGCTGGTGAGGTTGAGGATCGCCTTCCACAACCAGTGCCGCAGCTGTATGTCGGTGCGCTACCAGAGTGCGATCGACGATGGGCTCACCGAGGACGCCGTCTGCTCGCTGGAACGTCCCGCGGACGCGCCGGACCTGGCGCCCGCTGAACGCAGTGCCCTTCGCTATGCCGATCTGTTCGCCACCGACCACCTGCTGATCGACGACGCCGTCTACGACGATCTCCGCCAGCACTTCACCGAAGCCGAGCTCGTCGAGCTCGGGATGAACTGCGCCATCGATGTCGGCATCGGCCGGCTTTCGGCGACGTGGGACGTAACCGATGACGTACCAGACGAATTCAGGACTGCCGTCGCGCCTTGGTCTGCCCCCGGCGTCGTCGCCTCCGGCTAACTCTGTGCGGGTGCGAACTTCGCGGGCGGCTTCGCAGGAAGGACGTGGTCGCCCACCTTGTCGGTGGACAGGCACAACGAGCACACGAACGCGTCGTGTGTCGCGCATTTGAGCATGTCTGGCCGCTCGTAATCATGATGGCAGACATGGCATTTGAGGTGCGCGCCTGACGGATTGCCGTATTCGTCGTACATCGGTAGGTCGATCCCGTCATCGGTGCGCCGCAAGTACCACTTGCCCTTGGTGGCGATGGCGAAGATCGGCGGCAGCACCACGCCGAGAACGATTGCCACCAGAGCCGAGTACGGACGGATGGCCGGGCCGAGACCGCCGAAGAACGCGATCACCGATATACCCGCTGCGAGCAGCATCGACCCGAAGCCCACAGGGTTGAACGCATAGAGCATGCCGCGCCGGAACTCCGGCTTCTTCGGCGACAGCTTCAGCAGGTACTTGTTGAATACGATGTCGCTGGCCACCACGACCACCCACGCCATTCCGCAGTTGGCGTAGAAGCCGAGGATGTTGTTGAGGAAGCTGAACATGTTGGCTTCCATCAGGATCAGCGCGATCAGCAGGTTCACGCCGAGGAACACGATGCGCCCCGGGTAGGTCTTCGTAACCCGGGTGAACGAGTTGGTCCACGCAAGCGATCCCGAGTACGCATTCGTCACGTTGATCTTGATCTGGCTGATAACGACGAGCGCGACGGCCAGCGTCATCGCAAGCCACGGGGGCAGGAAGTTGCGGTAGATCTCGAGGAACTGGTGCACCGGCTGGTTGGCGATGCCCGCGCTGTCTGCCACATTCGTGATCAGATACACCGCGAGGAACAGGCCGACGACCTGCTTGATGGCGCCGAAGAACACCCAGCCCGGACCGGCGAGGATCAACCAGGTCCACCAACTGCGCTTGTTCTCCGGGGTTTGTGGCGGCATGAAGCGCAGATAGTCGTTCTGCTCAGCGATCTGAGCGATCAGGGACAGACACACACCGGCGGCCAGCAGTGTCGAGCCCATGTCGAAGCCCTTGACCCCGTTCTGGCCCTGATAGGCGAAGAACTGCCCGACGGACTCCGGGTGGCTGATGACGAGGTACACAAACGGTGCGACCATCAGGACCAGCCAGAGCGGGGTGGTCCAAACCTGCAGCGTGGAAAGCACTTTCATCCCGTAGATCACCAACGGGAAGATGATGAGCGTCGACGCCGCGTACCCGAGCCACAACGGTATGTGCAGCCCTAGATTAAGGCCTTGCGCCATGATCGAGCCTTCGAGGGCGAAGAAGATGAACGTGAAGGTCGCGAAGATGACGTTGGTGACTACAGACCCGTAGTAGCCGAAACCGCTGCCGCGGGTGACCAAGTCGAGGTCGATGTTGTAGCGCGCCGAGTAGTAGGCCACCGGAAAGCCCGTAGCGAAAATCACGATCGCGAAGATCAGGATGCCCCATAGTGCGTTCGTCGTTCCGTACGAGATGCCGACGTTCGCGCCGATTGCGAAGTCGGCGAGGTAGGCGATGCCGCCAAGGGCGGAGATGCCGACCACGCGCGTCGACCACTTCCGGTAACTGCGAGGAGCGAACCGCAGCGTGTAGTCCTCCAGGGTCTCCCTGGTGGCCGTCATCGTGTCGAGTTGATCCTCGGCGTCCGCGCTCGCGTCCTTGTCGATCTGCTCAGTCATCGCCCGTCCCTTCGGGTAAGCATTGCGCGACCGTACGAAGGGGTTGTTTCAAGATTGTGACGTGGGGATTCCGGCAATGATGCGGCGAATGACGAATCCGAGTTCACGAGTCCTGCCGAATGTTGCGCGCCGTGGCATTATTCGACTTCATGCTCTTGACACCGCATGAGCAGGACCGACTGCTTCTGTCTTACGCCGCCGAGCTTGCGCGGCGGCGACAGGCGCGCGGCCTGCGGTTGAACCACCCGGAAGCCGTCGCGCTGATCACCGATCACCTGCTCGAAGGCGCCCGCGACGGGCGCAGTGTGGCCGAATTGATGGCCAGCGGGCGAGAGGTGCTGAGCCGCAACGACGTAATGGACGGGGTCGGGGAGATGATCCACGACGTCCAGGTCGAGGCGACGTTTCCCGACGGCACCAAGCTCGTCACCGTCCACCAACCGATCACCTAGCACGCGGCATGATCCCCGGCGAAATCATCTACGGAAGCGGCGATATCAGCATCAATCAGGGCGCGCCGCGGGTGATTGTGACCGTCCTCAATACCGGTGACCGTCCGATTCAGGTCGGAAGTCATGTGCATTTCCCCCAAGCGAACGCCGCGCTGTCGTTCGACCGGGTTGTCGCGTTGGGTCACCGACTTGACGTCCCGGCAGGAACCGCAGTGCGTTTCGAACCCGGGATCACGATGTCTGTGTCGCTGGTGCCGCTGGGCGGTGGGCGCGAGGTACCGGGGCTGACACTGAGCCCGCCAGGAAAGCTCGACTGACGATGACAGACCTGTCGCGAGAGCGCTACGCGGATCTGTTCGGCCCGACCACCGGCGACCGGATCCGGCTGGCCGACACCGACTTGCTGATCGAGATCACCGAAGACCGCAGCGGCGGACCGGGACTCGCCGGTGACGAAGCCGTGTTCGGCGGGGGCAAGGTGCTGCGCGAATCGATGGGACAAGGTCGCGCGACACGTGCCGACGGCGCACCGGACACCGTGATCACAGGAGTCGTGATCCTCGATTACTGGGGAATCATGAAGGCCGACATCGGCATTCGTGACGGTCGTATCGCCGCGATCGGCAAGGCAGGGAACCCGGACATCATGGCGGGTGTGCATCCGCAGCTCGTCGTCGGTCCCTCGACGGAGATCATCGCAGGCAACGGGCGCATCGTCACCGCGGGCGGGATCGACTGCCATGTGCATTTCATCTGCCCGCAGATTATGGCCGAAGCGCTCGGTGGGGGCATCACCACGCTGATCGGCGGCGGCACCGGGCCCGCCGAAGGCACCAAGGCGACGACGGTCACGCCCGGCGCGTGGCACCTGGCCCGGATGCTCGAATCACTGGACGACTGGCCCCTGAACATCGCACTGCTTGGCAAGGGCAATACCGTGAGCGCAGAGTCCATGTGGGAGCAATTGCGCGGCGGGGCTTCGGGTTTCAAGCTGCATGAGGACTGGGGTTCGACGCCCGCCGCCATCGACGCGTGTCTGACGGTCGCCGACGCGGCCGGTGTGCAGGTGGCGCTGCATTCCGACACCCTCAACGAGATGGGCTTCGTGGAAGACACTTTGGCGGCGATCGCGGGCCGTGGGATCCACGCCTATCACACCGAGGGCGCCGGCGGCGGCCACGCGCCCGACATCATCACCGTCGCGGCGGCCGGGCATGTGCTGCCCAGCTCCACCAACCCGACGCGGCCGCACACCGTCAACACCCTCGACGAACACCTGGACATGCTGATGGTATGCCACCACCTCAACCCCGCTGTCCCAGAGGATCTCGCGTTCGCTGAAAGCCGGATACGCCCGTCGACGATCGCCGCCGAGGACCTTCTTCACGACCTCGGCGCGATATCGATGATCGGCAGCGACGCGCAGGCCATGGGCCGCATTGGGGAGGTGGTGATGCGGACATGGCAGACCGCGCATGTGATGAAACGCCGTCGCGGCGCATTGCCCGGCGACGGTGCCGCCGACAACCACCGGGCACAGCGTTACATTGCCAAGTACACGATCTGCCCGGCGATTACGCACGGGCTCGATAGTGAGATCGGCTCGGTGGAGGTCGGCAAGCTGGCCGATCTCGTGTTGTGGGAGCCTGCCTTCTTCGGTGTCCGCCCGCACGCGGTGATCAAGGGCGGCGCGATCGCATGGGCGGCGATGGGGGACGCGAACGCGTCGATCCCCACGCCGCAACCGGTGTTGCCCCGGCCGATGTTCGGTGCGGCCCCGTTGACGGCCGCGGCGACGTCCGTGCACTTCGTCTCCCAGCAGGCCGTCGACGACGGGTTGGCTGATCGGCTCGCGGTAAACCGCCGGCTTGTACCGGTGGGCGATGTGCGCAAGGTGGGTAAGTCGGACATGCCGCTCAACGACGCTTGCCCGCGGATCGAGGTCGAACCCGACACCTTCACCGTGCGCATCGACGGCGAGGTGTGGGAAGAGCAGCCGGCGGTGGAACTGCCGATGGCGCAAAGGTATTTCCTGTTCTGATGACCGACCTGACGACGCTGATGACACTGGCCGACTCCCGGCTGCCGACTGGAGGCCACGTGCACTCGGGCGGGGTGGAAGAGGCTGTGGCCAGCGGGCTGGTGACCGACGTGCCGACGTTGCGCGCCTTCCTGCGCCGGCGGATCCGCACTCACGGGCTGGTGACCGCGTCGATCGCAACTGCCGTTCACGGCGGAAACCTGTCGGTCGCAGCAGCGGATGCCGAAACCGATGCTCGCACACCGGCTCCCGCGGCACGCCAGGCGTC
>NZ_JAVHWM010000177.1:0-19686 GCF_032159765.1 Mycobacterium sp.
ATGGCGCCCTTCGTGAGCTGGTTGAGGAACTCGCTGCGAACCTCGGACTGGGTCTGCTCCAGCCAGGCGCGGCGGGAAAGCACCACGTTGTTGCGGTTCTTGTCGAGCTCGATGATCTTTGCCTCGATCTCCTTGCCGATGTACGGCTGCAGATCGCGGACACGACGCATCTCGACCAGCGAGGCGGGCAGGAAGCCGCGCAGGCCGATGTCGAGGATCAGGCCGCCCTTGACGACCTCGATGACGGTGCCCTTGACGGCCTCGTCCTTTTCCTTGAGCTCTTCGATGGTGCCCCAGGCGCGCTCGTACTGAGCGCGCTTCTTGGACAGGATCAGGCGACCTTCCTTGTCCTCCTTGGTGAGGACCAGGGCTTCGACCTCATCGCCGACGGAAACGACCTCGTTGGGGTCGACGTCGTGCTTGATGGAGAGCTCACGGGAAGGAATGACACCTTCGGTCTTGTAACCGATGTCGAGCAGGACTTCGTCACGGTCAACCTTGACGATGGTCCCTTCGACGATGTCGCCATCGTTGAAGTATTTGATGGTTTTGTCGATGGCGGCAAGAAAATCCTCGGCCGAGCCGATGTCGTTAAGGGCTACTTGCGGCGAGGTGACGGAGGGACTTGGCATGTGGTGGGTTGCTCCGGACAGGTTGGGTCGTAGGGACATGGGACTCGAGTTGTTGGCTCGGCGCGAGCGCCGACATAGAGCTGCGCACCCGCGATGGAGCACAGACGGGTACCCGTTGAGATTACTCGACTGTGTACATGCTGGACAAACTCGGCCTCCTCAGCTGGTCGATCATGATCAGCCGCACCGACGATTACCCTTCTTTCGTGACCTATCCCGGGCTGCCTCGGCGAATCCGCAAGGTTGGGGCACCGATCGGCGTGATCATCGTGCTCGGCACCGTCACCGGGCTGATCGTGATCGGGCTGACCGCGGTGAACCCCGTAGGCGCCGGTATCGGCTTCGCGCTGTCCAGCGTGGCGATGACGATTGTCGTGCTCGCCTACCTGTGGCTGGACAGGTGGGAGCCCGAGCCGCCCCGATTGCTCTCCCTCGCGTTCCTCTGGGGCACATCCGTCGCGGTGGTGATCTCGACGATCCTGCAGCTGACCATCGAAGCGGCGATCAACCCCGGCCAGCCGGACACGGTCAGCCCCTGGTCCGTCGTGCTGGGCGCGCCGCTCACCGAGGAGGCCGCCAAAGGGCTGTTCCTGCTGCTCATGATGACGGGACGGCGCCGCAACGAGTTGAACTCGCTGACTGACTGCCTGGTCTACGCCGGGCTCGTCGGTGCGGGCTTTGCTTGGCTGGAGGACATCCTCTATATCGGCGGTGGCGCGTCGGTTTCCGAGTCCCTGGCGACCGCCGCGCTGCGGCTGATCATGGCGCCGTTCGCCCATTCGCTGTTCACCAGCATGACCGGCATCGGGGTGTATTTCGCGCTGAAGCAGCGAAACGCGCTGGCCAAGGCGCTCTGCATCCTGCTCGGCTATGTCGGCGCGGTGATCATGCACGGGCTGTGGAACGGCTCGTCGCTGCTGAGCGTCGAGGCGTACTTCCTGACCTACCTGTTCTGGATGGTGCCGGTTTTCGTGCTGGTGATTGTGCTCGGCGTCTTGAGCAGGCGGCGGGAGCAGCGAGTCGTCGCCGAAAAGCTGCCGGGCATGGTTGCGGCCGGCCTGGTCGCCCCCAACGAGGCGACATGGCTTGGCTCGCTTCGCAGCCGGAAGTCAGCGATCAGAACCGCGAAACAGTTCGGCGGTAAGCCCGCCGCCAAGTCGGTCAAGAACTTCGCCGCACAGGTGGTCGAGCTGGCCTTCGTACGGGACCGAATCGACAGGGGCTTCGGCGACCAGCGCGTTTACGCGCTGCAGCAGGAGGAAGTGAACGCGGTCGCCGCGGCACGGGCGGCGGCCGCGCCTGCGCTGGCACAGCTGGCCGGCTACCGCGCACCCTAGTGCTCCACGGAGCCGCTTGGCGGCGACTAGTGCGCCGCCGTGTCCCAGCTCCTGCCGTAGCCGACGCTGACCTCGAGCGGCACGTCCAGCGGGTATGCGCCGCCCATCTTGTCGCGAACCAGCGTCTCGAGGGCATCGCGCTCGCCCTGGGCGACCTCGAACAACAGCTCGTCGTGCACCTGTAGCAGCATCCGTGACTTCAGCCCGGCGTCCTTGATCCCCTGGTCGACGTTGATCATCGCGACCTTGATGATGTCGGCGGCGCTGCCCTGGATCGGGGCGTTCAGCGCGGCCCGTTCGGCGGCCTCGCGGACATTGCGATTGCTGCTGTCCAGTTCAGGCAGGTAGCGCCGCCTGCCGAACACCGTCGAGGTGTAGCCGTCCTTTCGGGCCTGATCGACGACATCGCGCAGGTAGTCGCGCACCCCGCCGAACCGGTCGAAGTACTGCTCCATCTGCACCTTGGCTTCCTCGGTGGAGATCTTCAGCTGGGCGGCCAATCCGTAGGCGGACAGTCCGTACGCCAGCCCGTAGGACATCGCCTTCACCCGGCGGCGCAGCTCCGGCGTGACCTCGTCGATCGGAACGGAGAATGCCCGCGATGCCACAAATGAGTGCAGGTCCTCGCCGGTGCGAAACGCCTCGATCAGGCCGTCGTCCTTCGACAGGTGGGCCATGATGCGCATCTCGATCTGGCTGTAGTCGGCCGTCATGAGCTCGTCGAAGTCACCCTGACTGTCCTTGCCGACGACGAACGCATCGCGGATCCGCCGCCCCGCATCGGTGCGAATGGGGATGTTCTGAAGGTTTGGCTCGGTCGACGACAGTCGGCCGGTGGCGGCGATGGTCTGGTTGAACGTGGTGTGGATCCGGCCGTCGGAGCCCACCGAGTTGAGCAGTCCGTCGACGGTGACCTTGAGCCGGGTGGCGTCGCGGTGCGCCAGTAGATGCTGAAGGAACGGGTGGCCCGTCTTGTCGAACAACCCCTGCAGCGCGTCGGCGTCGGTGGTGTAGCCCGTTTTGGTGCGTTTGGTCTTCGGCATCTCCAGCTCGTCGAACAACACGACCTGCAGCTGTTTGGGCGAGCCGAGGTTGATCTGCTTGCCGACGACCGCATACGCGGCCTCGGCAGCGTCGCGGATCTGGGCCGCGAACTCGCTCTGCAGCTCCGACAGCAGCTCGAGGTCCACGGCAATTCCGGCGGTTTCCATGTCGGCAAGGGCCCGCTGCACGGGCAGCTCCATGTTGCCCAGCAGCGACGAGGAGTCGATACGAGCCAGCTCCTCATCGAGCGCATCGGCGAGATCCATCACGGCGCTGGCGCGCAGGATCACTGTCTGCACCGCCTGGTCGTCGACGCCCTCACCATCGTCGAGCAGCGAAAGCTGTTGCTGCTCAGGGTTATCCGCGCGGAGCTCGCGCTTCAGGTACCGCAACGACAGATCGTCGAGCGCGAAGCTGCGCTGCCCGGGCCGCACCAGATAGGCGGCGAGTGCGGTGTCTGAGGTGACACCGGCCAGCTTCCAGCCGCGGCCTTCGAGGTCGTGCATGGCGAGCTTGGCCTCGTGCAGCGCCTTGGGCTGGCCGACGTCGGCCAGCCAGGACGCCAGCGCGGCTTCGTCGTCGGGATGCAGGCTTGCGGTGTCGATGTAGCGGCCATCCCCGTCGGCGGCCACGACAGCCAGCGCGGTGGCGTCGGCGTCGAACGCCAGGTGCGTGCCGACCACCGCGAGCCCGAAGCGGCTGCCATCGCTGTGCTCAGCCAGCCATGCGGCCAGCTCACCGGACTCAAGAGCTCCTCCCCGTACGTCGAAGCCCTGGTCGACCTCGGGATCTGCCGACGCCAGTGTGTCGAACAGCCGGTCCCGCAACACCCGGAACTCCAGGTCGTCGAAGAGCCGGTGAATGTGGTCGCGGTCCCACGGTTGCATGCGCAGCGTGTCGGGCGTCTGGGCCAGCGGCACGTCCTTGACGAGGTCGGTGAGTTCGCGGTTGAGCACCACGCTCGACAGGTTGGCCCGCAGCGCGTCGCCGACCTTGCCCTTCACAGTGTCGACGCCGTCGACGAGCGCCTGCAGCGACCCGTACTCGGCAATCCATTTCGTCGCCGTCTTCTCCCCGACGCCGGGGATACCGGGGAGGTTGTCGCTGGGGTCCCCGCGCAGCGCTGCGAAGTCCGGGTACTGCTGCGGCGTCAGCCCGTACTTCGCGACGACGGCCTCAGGAGTGAACCGCGTCAGCTCGCTGACTCCCTTTACCGGGTACAGCACGGTGACGTCGTCGCTGACCAGCTGCAGGGAGTCGCGGTCACCGGTGACGACCAGCACCCGGTATCCCGCATCCTCGGCCTGGGTGGCCAGCGTGGCGATCACATCGTCGGCCTCGAACCCGGGTTCGGCGAGCACGGTGATGCCAAGCGCGCCGAGGACTTCCTTGGTGATGTCGATCTGGCCGCGGAACTCGTCGGGCGTTGCGGACCGGCCCGCCTTGTACTCGGGATACTTCTCCAGCCGGAACGTCTGGCGGGAGACGTCGAATGCCGCCGCGATATGGCTGGGCTGTTCGTCGCGCAGCAGGTTGATCAGCATCGCGGTGAACCCGTAGACGGCGTTGGTGGTCAGCCCACCCTGCGTCTTGAAGTTCTCGGCGGGCAGCGCGTAGAACGCCCGGAACGCCAGCGAATTGCCGTCCAGCAGCATCAATGTCGGCTTCTCGGCCGTTGCGCTTGCGGTCACGGGCCTAACTCTATGCATGGCCGCCGACACACCGGAGGCGCCAAGCTCGCTACGCCTGACTTTCAGTGATCGGTCCCCGTCAGTAGCCGAGCAACTTGCGGAACTGCTGTCCGACGGCCATCGACTGGCCCATCCGCTGCACCCAACCGTCCATCGCCGCCTTGGTGTCCGCCGGGGCCCATCCGCGTTCCTGGGCGACGGTGATCATGCCGGTTTCGTCGGTGATGCCGCGGCCTTGCGCCTCGCGGGCAAGCTCGGCGTACTCCTGCAGCGAAATGCCGTTGATGGGCGCCCAAATCGGGTCATCGGCCGCGACCGACTGAGTCGACGGACCGCCGAACATGGCCGGATTCATCATTCCGCCGGCACCTTGGACATTCACCATGCCAGGCTGCTGCTGCTGA
Source organism: Mycobacterium sp. (assembly GCF_032159765.1). Lineage (GTDB taxonomy): Bacteria > Actinomycetota > Actinomycetes > Mycobacteriales > Mycobacteriaceae > Mycobacterium. The sequence goes on from NZ_JAVHWM010000177.1 coordinate 5,109, forward strand.
CCCATAGCCTGCTGGGCTGCGTCCTTTGCCTTCTTGAAGAGTCCCATCGATGGTCTCCGATCTCGCGGTCCTGTGGAATCGCTGTGAATGTTGATGACGCTACTCGTGTGGCCCGGCCCGCGACAAGGTCTGGCAACGCAGCCGCCAACCGCTACACCGAAAGCGTTGTGCCGGTTTCCTTTTCGGCGAACTCCCAAAGTTTCGCGGCGGCGTCGTAGTCGCACGCGTTCGCGGTGCGCCCGGCGAGCGTCGGGCCACCCTTGAATCCCATCCTGCCGTCGATGCCGACGTAGCTTCCCGGCGGAATCGGCTCGGTGATGCAGTACAAGGTTGGCGCGGCGCCGGCATCGATATCGTTGCCGATCACATTGCCCACCCGCTGAACGACCTTGTGGACTGCCGACATCACGCGCCTCTCGGAGACGTTCGAGAGGTTCGACGCAACCCAGCCCGGGTGGGTCAGGTACGTGGTGACCGGTGAGTGCGCCGCACGAAGACGTCGGTCAAGTTCCAATCCCCACAGCATCACGGCTAGCTTGGACCGCCCGTACGCCGGTAGTGCAGACCACTTGCGGGTGCGAAGATGCGGGTCGTCGAACGCTATCGTCGACGACTTGTGGGCGTCGGACCCGACGTTGATGATCTGCGAACGCACCCGCTCGAACAACAGATTCGTCAGCGCGAACGGGCCGAGAAAATTCGTGCCCATCGTGATCTCGAATCCGTCGACGGTCTCGCTTCGACGTGTGACGACAGCTCCTGCATTGTTGATGAGGATGTCGACGTCGCCGTCGACGAGGCCGGGAAACGCCTTCACTGACGCTTGATCCGCGAGGTCGAGTTTGACCACCGACGTCTCACCGCCCATCTCGGCGGCGCGCTGCGCGCCGAGCTCGAGGTTGCGCACCGCGAGGATCACCTGAGCTCCTGCGTGTGCGAGGGCCCGCGCCGTCGCCAGCCCGACGCCGTTGGTGGCGCCGGTGACGATGACGCGCTTGGCTTTCATGTCGCCGAGACGCGCCGGCGACCACTGTGAAGTCATTCGATGAGACTAACGACGCTCGTTGACATGACCGAGCCCTACTGGTTGTGTTCGCAAAATGACCGGAGCCGACGCCGCTCGCGAGATCGAGAACCTGGTCTACACCTACGCCGAGCGGATGGACGCAGGCGACCTCGACGGCGTCGCGGCACTGTTCGCGCACGGCCGGATCTGCGGCGTGGAGGGCGGTCCCCCCGAGACCGTGTTCACCGGGATTACTGGCGTGCGCACGATGTACGAGATGGCGACGCGCCTCTACGAGGACGGCACACCGAAAACCAAGCATCTGACCAGCAACGTGAAAATCCATGTCGACCAACTCGCCGGAACGGCTCACGGCAGCTCGTACTACTGCGTCACCCAGGCGACGCCCGACCTGCCGCTGCAGATCATCGTGACCGGCCACTACAAAGACACGTTCCACCGCATCGACGACACGTGGTGGTTCGACACCCGGATCATGTTCATCGATCAGGTCGGCGACACCAGCCACCACCTGAAGTTCTGACCGCTGTGGATCGAGGAAGGCGAAGACGACAAGGTCCGAAAGCTGTTCGACACCAACTACTTCGGCGTCGTCGACACCATCAAGGCGGTGCTGCCCGGGATGCGCGCGCGCCAGTCAGGCCACATCATCAACGTCTCGTCGATGACCGGCCTAGTCGCCAACCCGCCCAACGCGTACTACTCGTCGACAAAGTTCGCGCTCGAGGCGTTGACCGAAACATTGGCACACGAGGTCAAGCCGTTCGGCATCAAAGTCAGCGCGGTCGAACCCGGCGCGTTCCGCACTGATTGGGCCGCCCGCTCGATGTGGGAATCATCTACTCCGATCAGCGATTACGACTAAAACGTCGGTGCACGAAAGACATTGATCAAGGAGTTCGCCAACCATCTACCCGGCGACCCGCGCAAGGTAGCCGAAGCAGTGCTGATGCTGACCGGCCTGGACGACCCGCCGCTGCGGCTGCTGCTCAGCCGCGATGTGCTGAAGGCGGTGCGGGACGCGAGGAGCGAAAAGACGCCCGCGGACGCGAGGAGCGAAAAGACAGAGGGATGACTGGTACCGGCGACGCGCAGCTAAGCTGCGCTGGTCTGGCTTAGGAGGTCATCGGTGAGCATTGTCATTCGTACGATCGCGGTCTGCATGACCGCCGGCCTCGTGCTCGCCGGGTGCGACAAGCCTGCCGAGCAGGCGCCGCCCAAGCCGAAACTCGGCACGTGGGGGGTCGACACGTCGACGATGGACAAGTCGGTCAAGCCGGGCAACGACTTCTTCGACTATGTGCTGGGCACGTGGGTCAAGAACGCGAAGATCCCTCCCGACAAGGTGTGCGCCGGTGTCGGCCTGGAGATGCAAGACCGCCTCGACGGCGACCTGAAGAACATCGTCGAGACTGCCCAGTCCAAGCACGCACCCACCGGCGACATCTCGCAGCAGATCGGCGACCACTACGCGGCCTACATGGACGAGGCGTTGCTGAACAAGAAGGGCGTCGAGCCCGTCAAACCGCTGCTGACGGCGATCGACGGAAGCACCGACCGGGCCGGTCTCAACTCGGTGCTTGTCTCGTTCGAGGGCAAGACGTCCATCGACGACCCGTTCCCCGTCGGGGTGGACATCGACCCCAACAAGCCGACCCGCTACCTACCGGGAATGTGGCAGAGCGGGCTGTCGCTTCCTGACCGCGACTACTACCTCAAGACTGACGCCGATTCGGTCGAGCTGCGCAAGAAGTACGTCGAGCACGCGACGCGCTTGCTCGGACTCGCGGGTTACACCGATTCAGCGCACATGGCCCAACAACTGCTCGACCTGGAAACAAAGCTTGCGCAGGTCCAAGTTCCGCAAGAGGACGCACGCGACGTCGACAAGACGAACCACCAGATGACGCGCGCGGAGGTCGAGAAGCTCGGCGAAGGCGCGCCGTTGCGCGAGATTTTCGATGCACTGAAGTTGCCCGCGGAGACGGACTTCCAGGTCGGGATGCCGGACACGCTGCACAAGTCGGCCGCGTTGTTCGCCACTGAGCCAATTGACGCGTGGCAGGCGTACTTCCGCTACCGCGTGCTCGACGCCTATGCCGGTGAACTGTCCACGCCGTTCGCCGACGAGCTGTTCGACTTCTACGGCCGGACGCTCAACGGCAGCGAGCAGCGCGCACCGCGTGAGAAGCGCGGGGTTACGAAGACCAGCAATGAGCTTGGTGATCCCGTCGGCGAGCAGTACGTCGCGGCGCATTTCAATCAGCAAGCGCGCGACAAGGCGCGGGCGCTTGTCGAGAACCTCCGCACCGCCTACAGCAAGCGGATCGATGCCGCCTCCTGGATGGCGCCGGAAACGAGGAAGGAAGCGCAGGCCAAGCTGGCCGCCTTGAACGCCAAAATCGGCTACCCCGACAAGTGGAAGTCCTATGCGACGGTCGGCATTCGTGCCGACGACCTCGTCGGCAACGAGAACAACCTCGCCGTGTGGGGCTGGGACGACAGCGTCAACAAATTGGGAAAGCCCATCGACCGCGCCGAATGGATGATGTCCCCGCAGACCATCAACGCGTACTACTCCGCGCAGCTCAACGACATCGTGTTCCCCGCCGCCATCCTGCAGCCCCCGAACTTCGATCCCGACGCCGATGCCGCGGCGAACTACGGCGCGATCGGCGCCACCATCGGCCACGAGATGAGCCACGCGTTCGACGACCAGGGACGCAAGAGCGACGGCACCGGCATGCAGCGCGATTGGTGGACACCAACCGATGCCGAACGCTACGTGCACGAGACAGACAGGCTCGTCGAGCAGTACAACGGGTATGAGCCGCTGCCCGGCACCCACATCAACGGCAGGCTGACGCTCGGCGAGAACATCGCCGACCTGGCGGGGCTGCGGATCGCGTACGACGCGTACAAGCTGTCGCTGGGCGGTAAGGACGCGCCGGTGATCGACGGACTGACCGGCGACCAGCGCTTCTTCATCGCCTTCGCGGCGTCCTGGAAGAGCGTCTGCCGGCCCGAGGCAGAGCGCAATCAGATGCTCTCGGACCCCCACAGCCCTGACAAGTTCCGGGTCAACGGGACCGTCCGGAATATCGACGAGTGGTATGAAGCGTTCAACGTCCAGCCGGGTGATGCGCTGTACCTCAAGCCTGAGGATCGCGTTCGCGTCTGGTGACGGTTCAGTGGAAAATGCGGGATTTTGCCGACTCGCAGATTGCCGGGGAATCCGGTACTGTGCCGAGAACGCTCTTACCATAGTTAATTGCTGGTAGGCACGTGATCTGCAGTGAAGTCTCCCGCGAGCCGCACACTGCAAACGTGCTGAATGCAGTAGGCGCGGGCTACGCCGTCATATTTTCCAGGAAGTGACCCAACTAACACGCGACTAATTCTTGCCAAGTTGCGTGCGCCTGATGTCGTAACATAGTGCGAGGTCAAAGGCAGTGTCACGCTCGGATCAACGACCGTGAAAAAAGCGAATTTAGTGGTGTCGGCAATATACAAATGCGTTTGTGAAGGGCATCACAAAGTTTTGTCGATAATCCGAGTTCTGTTAGCGTTCGGGCCCATGTTTGCTCTCGTAACGGTTATGTCGCTACTGCACCAGGTTTCGGGCACCCCGTATGTTTCTGGTGGGGATTCCCCCCGCGGAACGGATTGCTCAGGCCTGGCATCTTGGGTAAGTAATGTCGCAACTGGTCGCCCGGCGTTTGGCGACCGTTTTCATACAACTAATGAAGAAAAGGCACTGTTGGCCCGCGGCTTCCAGTACGGCACACAGCCCGGAGCATTGGTGATCGGCTGGAACAGCTATCACACCGCGGTGACCTTGCCGGACGGCACGAACGTGTCCTCGGGCGAAGGTGGTGGCGTGCGGATCGGCGGGCAGGGCGCCTACCAGCGTCAGTTCAACCACCACATGTATCTCCCGATGTCGCCGGATCAGATCGATGCGGTCAACGCCGCAATCGACGGCCAGCCTGTCGACGCACCAGCAGATGCACCCGCGCCTGCACCGGTCGAGGCGCCGGTTGAGGAGCCCGCGCCTGCGGTCCAGGTGGATGCACCGGCACCTGCACCGGACGTGCCGGCCGACCAGGCGATCTAAGCTCGCGGCTCTTTCTTCCGCCGTCCGCGTCGATTGCCGACCCAGCCCCGGTACCACAGGTACCAGAACTCCAACGAGACGATGAGCACCATCAGGCTGCACACGATCCAGAACGGCGCCGGTCCGTCGTGGATGCCCGGAAAGTCCTCGAAGTTCTGACCGTAGAAACCCACGACGAACGTCGGGATCAGCACAAGGGCCGCCACGATGGTCAGCGCCTTCATGATCTCGTTCTGCTCGTTGCCGATCCGGGCCTGTAGGTAGTCGCGGAGGCCGCTGATCTCGTCGCGGACGACGTCGAGCGCCTCGGCGACGTATTGCAGCCTGTCGTCGGTGTCGCGCAGCAGCTCTTCGACGTCGTGCGGGAACAACTCGGCGCCCGTCAGATCCTGGCCGCAGACGATGTTGTGCACCGCCTGCTTGGTTGGCAGCAGTGACGACCTGACGTCATGGAGGTCGCTGCGGAACGCCTGCAGCCGCTTGCGGAAATCCTCGGCATCGGATGCCCGGTGCGGGTGGCTGTCGTCGAGGGCGTCTTCGATCTCGTTGATTTCGGCACCGAATCCCTCCACGAGCTCGGTAAACGCCCAGGCGATCTGATCGACCAGAAGGTATACGAGCACGCCGGGCGAGCGATTCGCGGACGACCGCAGACGCCTCTTGATCTCGTCGAATGTCAGCGGAGGTCGCCCATCCGGCGGGGCGTCGACGGTGAGCACCGCCTCGCGCGTCGCCAGCAGCCCGACCTTGCGCATCCAGATCGCGTCGGCCTCCGCATCGAGCACAGGCACCAGGAAAATGCCGACTAAATAGTCGTCCTCGATCTCAACCCGGCTCCGAAAGCCTTCCTCGATCCAGCGCTTGAGATGGTCGACCTGTTCGGCGGTGAACTGACCAGGCGCCGGCTCCCAGGAGTCGAACGTCGTCCTGCTCATGTGGCTCCAGTCGTCGGCAACCGTGTGCACGTCGGCGACGTCAGTCATAGTGCCTCCCCTCATGTTCGACAGCGCCCATTGTGGCGTCCGCGGGGTGGATTTGCCCTTGACACGCGAAATTTGCCGGGTACTTCACAGACGCGCCTGGGTGGGACAGACATTTCCCGAGATGTTTGGTTTCCTCATGGAGGGGAAACACACGAAGGTCGCAGACGCAAGGGGGTCAGCTGTGATCACACCGCTGGTATTGGTTTACCTGGGCGGTTGGATGTTGACGACGACGACCGCGTTGACGGCGGCGCGCACAATGGCCGATAGCCGACGGCCGCCGTCGCTGCGCGGATACGTGGTGACGAGCGTCGTTGCCGGCGCGATATGGCCGTTGCTCCTGCTGGGAGTCGTGGAACTCGGTGCGCTAGCGAGTTCCGCCAAATTCCCCAGGGTCTGACGCCGGGCGGCTACTGGCTCTGGCGGACCGTGGTGTCGCGGTCAGGCACCAGGACGTTGCCCGGACCGTAGAGCGCGTTGGACAGGCACCCCGGGATGCCCGAGCAGTTGGTCAGTGTCTGCTGGCTGGGCGCTCCTCCGGTGATCGGGGGAGCCATCGGCCCGAGGTTGCACGTGTCGACGGGAGCGCCGATCTGGATGACGTTGACGTCGATCGAACCCGGGCAGGCCAGCGGCGTGGCCGCAGGCTGGTTCGTCAGCGCTAGACCGAGCGGGATGCCGAGCGCTGCCACCGAAAACGCGCCGACCATGACCCCGCGAACTGCACTCCGACTACTCGTCACTGACGTCCCCTTGCTTTTCGGCTTTCAGACATTCTGCACACCTTGAGGCCGAAACGCGACAGGTGTCACCGAACCAGGCGCCTCAGCAGCGTCGATGCCGCCGCAATACCGGCCAGGGCGGCGACGATCAGGACCGCCACGTCCAACAGCCCGTTGGACGGCACGCCGATCAGCAGGGTGCGCAGCGCGTTCACCTCGTAGCTGAGCGGATTGACCGTGGAAAGCCAGCGCAGCCAGCGCGGCATCACCTCAACCGGGTACAGGGCGTTGGAGGCGAAGAACAACGGCATCGTGATGGCCTGGCCGATGCCCATCAGCCGGTCCCGGTTGCGGACCAGGCCTGCGAGCGTCATCGACAGGCAGGCGAAGAACGCCGAACCCAGCACCACCACGGCCATCGCGCCGAGGATCCGCAACGGATTCATGGTCATGTGCACACCCATCAGGTAGGCGATGACGAGCACCCCTATCACCTGAGCGACGGAGCGCACACCTGCCGCAAAGGCCTTGCCAGTGATCAGCGCCGACGCCGGCGCGGGCGTGACCATGAGCTTGGCCAGTATCCCGGCGTCACGGTCCCAGACGATCTGAATGCCGTAGAAGATCGAGATGAACAGCGCCGACTGCGCGATGATGCCCGGGGCGAGGAACGCGAGATACGGCACCGAGCCGGTGTTGATCACCCGCAGCTGTGAGAACACCTGACCGAATATCAGCAACCACAACGCGGGCTGCACCATTCGGGTGATCAGCTCCGTGCGGTCGTGTGCCAGCTTCTGCAGTTCCACCAGCGAGAAGGCCCAGATGCGCGCCAGCAGGCCGCGTATCCGCCGCCACCCCCTGGGGGCGAGCACGACGTTGACCATCGCTTGGGGCTCAACCGACACGGCGCGCCGTCCTTCTGCTGGAACGGATTTCGCGCAGGCCGGTTCTCGACGACTCCTCGCCGAGAGCCGACCCGGCATAGTGGCGGAATACGTCCTCGAGAGTCGCTTCCTTGGAAACGTTGGCCTTGAGTTCCGCGGGCGTGCCCACGGCCTGCAGCCTCCCGTGATGCATCAGCGCCACGCGGTCACACAGCGCGTCAGCCTCCTCCATGTAGTGAGTAGTCAACAACACTGTCATGCCGAACTCCGCCTGCATGCTCTGCACTTGAGCCCAAACCCCATCGCGTGCAATGGGATCCAGGCCGACCGTCGGTTCGTCGAGCAGCAGCAGCGACGGCCGGTTCACGAGAGCCTGCGCCAGCTCGAGACGCCGGACCATCCCGCCCGAATACGTGACCGCAAGCTCGTCGGCCACGTCGAGCAGGTTCATCGCCTCCATCGCGGCGGCCACGCGGCTCGCGCGGTCTCGTCGCGGTACGTCGTACAGCCTGGCGAACCACTCGACGTTCTGGCGTCCCGTCAGCGTCGGCTCGATCGAAAGTTGCTGCGGCACATAGCCGATGTTGTACCGGATGTCCATCATCTGCCGTCGGCTGTCCAGGCCGAAGATGAACACCTCCCCGGACTGCACTGGGGTCAGCGTGGTCAGCACGCGAACCACCGTCGTCTTACCCGCGCCGTTGGGGCCGAGCAGGCCGAGCGTCTCGCGTGCATTGACCTGAAGGGTGAAATCGTCGACCGCGATGAAGTCGCCATACGAGTGCGTGAGATGCCTGCAGTCGACGGCCGGTGCGTTTGTGGTGCTCAGGTTGTTGGAAGTGATCAATGCCGCTCCTGAAGTCTGCGCGTGACGTCGGCCATCACCGACAGGCCCCGGGACAACGCCTCGAGCTGGTGAGCGTCCAGTTCGTCGAGCACATTGGAAAGCGCCGCGCGACCGGCCGCGCGCGATGCGTCGGCGACATGTTGGGCCGAGTCGGTCAGCCGCAACCTGCCCACCCGGCGGTCGTCGGCGTCTGTGGTGCGCGTGATCAGGCCGTCGGAGGCCAGCTTGGACACCAGCGTCGACGCGGTGTTGGGAACGAGGCCGAGCTCAGCCGCCGCGTCGCGGACAGAAATGTCGGGCCGCCTGCCGACGAGGCGCAGCAGTTCAGCCTGCGCCTCGGTCAGCCCGGTCGCGTCGAAGCCGCGGCCCGCGGAGCGCCGCAGCTGCCGTCGAAACCGTCCCACCACGGCGAACACCTCACCGACGAGGTCGGTTCGTGTGGCCATGACCCCACATTACCTCTGTGACAGAGGTAATGACACGCACGCATGCGGGGGAAATCCCCCTTCAAGGTCTCGGGTAAACGCCATGTTGCACTGGGCCCGCGCTCCCTAGGTTTGAACGTATGGTCTCCATCACCGGCCAAGACACCTTGGACTCCGTTGCCATTACGGACGCGTTCCCGGCAGCACGCACACCTCGCCACATCGGGGTCGTGCCGTCGGCGTCGATGATCGTCGGCGCTTTGGTCGCGGCATTCTGGCTGTGGCTTCCGCTCACCATCCTGATCGTGGGGATCACCTCGATCCCGTCACTGATCGGCGTAGTGCTCTCGGCCGTCGTCTTCGTGTATCTCATCCGCGGGGCGGAATGGCTCGAACGGCGTCGCAGCGAAGCAGTGTTCGGCATGGCGATTCCGGTGCCTCCGCGAAAGCTCACGCAGTACACGGGTTTTCAGGGTTGGGCGCATCAACTCTGGCTGGACATCAGCAGCGAGCGGTTCTGGAAGGCGGCCGCGCACCACCTCCTTCGCATGTTCTATGACTTCGTCGCGACTGGTTTTGCCTTCGCGCTCTTGGTATTCGCGTTGCTGGCCCCGGCCGCCGCGATCGCGGTGAGCCGCAGCGACAACGACGCCGGCCTGTCATTCCTGCCTGTGTGGCTGGCGTGGCTGCTCGCAGTGATCGCACTCGCCTTAGCCGCAGCGATCGTGGTCTTCGCACCCGCGATCGACGCGAGGATTGACCGCTGGTTGTTGTCGCCGTCGCCAACGGCGATGCTGCGGCACGAGGTCAGCGAGCTCGCCGACGCGAGGTTGGGCGCGGTGACGTCGGCGCAGACCGAGCGCCACCGCATCGAACGCGACCTGCACGACAGCGTGCAGCCACGGCTGGTGTCGCTCGCGATGACGATAGGGCTGGCACAGACCAAACTCGACACCGATCCGCCGGCCGCCAAGGCGCTGATCGCCGAGGCGCACAACGACGCGAAAACCGCTCTCGTGGAACTGCGCAACGTGGTACGCGGCATCGCACCGACCATTCTTTCTGACCGCGGCTTGGACGCGGCACTCTCGTCGGTAGTCCAACGTGCGCAGAACACGGGGGTTCCGACGACGCTGAACGTCAACCTCCCGCGGCGGCTACCGGCGGAGACCGAATCCGTCGCCTATTTCGTGGTCGCCGAGGCGTTGACCAACGTCGCCAAACACGCGCAGGCATCACAGGCCGTCGTCACCGTGCGGCTCGACGAGGCCCAAAACCAGTTGTACGTCAGCGTGTTCGACGACGGCCGCGGCGGAGCTGCCGTCACTGACACCGCGGACGCGACCGGCCTGCGAGGCCTTGCCGAACGGGTGCGCGCGGCGCGCGGAACGTTTACCGTCTCCAGCCCAGCCACCGGACCGACGATCGTGACCGCGGTACTGCCATGCGGATCGTGATCGCGGAGGATTCCGCGCTGCTGCGGGCCGGAATCGAACGCATCCTGATCGACGCCGGTCACGAGGTGGTGGCCGGGGTGCCGGACGCGTCGAACCTGCTCCGCATCGTCAACGAGACTCATCCCGACCTCGCGATCGTCGATGTCCGGATGCCTCCGACGTTCACGGACGAGGGTATTCGCGCCGCCACGCTGTTGCGCAGCCAGAACCCCGAATCCCCCGTGCTGGTGCTGTCGCACTACGTGGAAGAGCGCTACGCCGCCGACCTGATCGCCTCGGACACTAGGGGATTCGGCTATCTCCTGAAGGACCGGGTGGCCGACGTGCCCGCGTTCCTCGACGCCGTCGAGGTGGTCGGCGGCGGTGGCACCGTGCTGGATCCCGAAGTGGTGTCGCAGATCTTGGTGCGCTCACACCGCCGGTCGGCCCTCGACGAACTCACCCCCCGCGAACGGGAAGTGCTGCAGCTGATGGCCGAAGGCAGGACGAACTCGGCAATTGCGGCGACGCTGCACATCTCCACCGGGTCGGCCGAGAAGCACATCGCATCGATCTTCACGAAGCTTGGGCTGGCACCCGATGACACCGAGAACCGCCGTGTTCTGGCGGTTTTGCGCTATCTCGAGTCGTAGACCGAAAGGGATTGCAGACCATGACGACAATCGCTCCGCCGCCTACTTCTCAGCCGCCGGTCCTGTCCAGCGGCCGACGCACCGGAATCCGCTTCGGATTGGTAGCCGTCGCCGTTGTGCTGGTGGCGTGCAGCGTGGTCGCGCTTGCCGTTCTTGCTTTCGGGCTGAGCACTTTTCGGGTCATCACCGACAGCCAGAAGCTGACGCCGGGTGTGCGATCACTGACCGTGGACAGCGGCGACGTTCCGGTGATCGTGCGGGTCACCGGTGACACCACCGGGTCCGAGCCACGGGTCGATCTGCGGATGCTCACCTCTAGTCGCGAGAACACCCGACGGCTGATCGTCGCGAACGACGCGGGGGGCAGCCGCGTCACGCTCGGCACATCCGGCGTCTCGTACCTGCCGTGGAGCCGGCTGGCCGAGATCACCGTGGTGCTCCCGCCAGGGATCGCACGGGGAATCAGCGTCACCGTCCACCAGCAGACCGGACTTCTCTTCACTGACGCCGATCTCGACCAGTTGACCGCGGCCGTCGATTCCGGGGCACTGACGCTCGGCGGATCTGCCCGGCGCGTCGATGTCCGCGTCACCGACGGCGACATCTCCACCCGCAACCCGGTCGCCGTCACCGAGTCCCTGCGCGCCAACACCAACAACGGCGACATCACGCTGGCCTTCAGATCCGCACCACGCACCGTCGAAGCAACCAGCAACAACGGCGACATCGAGCTGACGGTTCCGGGCCCGGGCCCGTATCGGGTGCTCGCGCGATCCGAAGGGCGGCACGGCGATACGACGGTCACAGTGCCCCAGAGCAGCGATGCGGGCGCGCCCGCCGTGACCGCACGGTCGAACAACGGCGACGTGAAAGTGACCGAGCTGCGTTAGAGCGCGGCAGCGACCTCGGCGGCGGCGCGCAGCTGGCTGACGTCGGTGCTCGTCGGAATCAGTTGCACCTCATCGGCTCCGATGTCGGCGAAGCGTTGCAACGTTTTTCGTAGATCGTCCTGGCTTCCCGCGAATCCGGTGGACGGGGCCATCGCGTCGACGTATTCGGCAGGAATCCAGTTCATGTAGTGGCGCAGATGGCGATGAATCTGCTCCCGGGCCGCATCCCGCTCTCCGAGTGCGAACCAGAACGAGGTGGTAAGGCGCGGCGGCGGTTTGCCCTTGCCGGCCCAGGCGTTGCGCGCCACCTCGAACAGCGCGCTCACGTTCTCGGTGTCGAGATCAAGGCTGACCCCTGCGAGCCCGTCAGCCCAAAGAGACGCGCTGCGAATGGTTTTCGGCCCTGTGGTGCCGACCAGCAACTCGGGTCCGCCGACCTGGACAGGTTGCGGACCCACCGGGCGCACGGAGTCGGTGGTCTTCTCCCCGGCCCACACACGTTTCATCACGGCGACTCGGGCCGCCATGCCACGCATCGTCTGCGTCGCGGGGTCGGCGCCGACGGCTTGGTAGTCCTCGATGCGGCCTCCCACCCCCAAGCCGACCGTCAATCGCCCGGCGCACAGCATGTCACCCGTCGCCAGCGCCTTCGCCAGCATCACGGGGTCGTGCAGCTGCGGGACGATGACGGTGGCCACCAACCGCGCCCGGTCGGTCCACGCCGCGAGCGCGCCGATCAGCGTCAGAGTTTCGGGATTGTCGAAGGCGATCCGCTCACCGAAACACGCGCAGGAGAACGGGCCGTCGTCGATCTGGGTTGCCCATGTCTTCAATATCGTTGCGTCGACGTCGGGTTCCATGATCGGCAAGGTCATGCCTATCTGCACGACAGTTCTCCCATGATCACCGCGACTGATGCCGCCCTTATGTTTTTGAATCCCGTTCCTGCCCAGACATTTACGGCATTCGGGTCGCCGGCTTTGACCGATGCCGCTCGGACCGGGCTGGTCAGATAGTGAATCTGTGGGTACCCGAACGGCGCCTGCGCCTCATGCTCGTCGATGAAGCGATTGCGTAATCCGCGCGCGTAGCGACCCGAGAATGTTTTCGTCACGGCGGTTTCTGTGAATTCGGGGTTCTGCAGAGCCTTGCGGTGTACCGGGCTACTGCCAGCCTCGTCGGACAGCAGGAACGCGGTCCCCAGCTGGGCGGCCACCGCGCCCGCTTTCAGCACGGCGTCGATGTCGGCTGCCGTCATCAAGCCGCCCGCGGCCGCCACCGGAAGGGCGGTGTGGGCGAGGATCTCCGCGAGCAGCTCCGGCAGCGGTTGCGCGTTGGGCTCCGCGGTGGGGTCATAGGTACCGCGGTGCCCTCCGGCATCCGGGCCCTGGACAGCGAGGCCGTCGATACCGCGGGACTCTGCAAGAGCTGCCTCCGCCTCGCTGGTGACGGTGGCGACCGTGGTGATGCCCGCGCCGCGCATGCGCCGGATCTCGTCGGCGCTGGGCACATCGAATGTGAACGAGACCACCTCTGGGCGCAGGTCGAGCACGGCCTCCAGCTTGGCGGCCCAGGAATCGTCGCTGTAGCGCGGCTGGCCAAGCTCGACTCCGTATCGTTGTTCCTCGCCCGCCAAAGCTTCGGCGTAGGAGTCGATCGCCGCCGTGACGGCCGTGCTGGGTTGTGGGACAAAAAGATTCGCGCCGATCGGGCCGTTGGCGAGTTGTTGCGCGTCCCTTACGCGTGTTGCGAAGTCGTCGGCGGTGAGATATCCGGCGGCGACGAAGCCGAGGCCGCCAGCGTTGGTCGCGGCGGCCGCCAGTTGCGGTGTCGAGGGGCCGCCGGCCATCGGAGCGGCGATCACCGGAACTGCGAGGTCGGCGAAGTTGAACGCGCTCATCGCTGCTTCATATCACCTCGGCGATTTGGGTTGGGGTGCGGGCCCGGTTGTCAAGGGGTGGGTGCGTGTCTGTGGATGGATTCGGATCTGTGGATAAGTCGGGGTGAATTGCGTTGTGCGGGTTGTGGTGTCGGGATTCTTGTCGGTGGGTGTCGTTAGGTTCGTGGTATGAGTTCGATCGCGTTGCAGCAGGCCGAGGCCGCCTGGGACGCCATCGACGCTGCGGTCGATGAGTTGGCGGCCTTTAATGCTGAAGCGTTGTCGGCTAGTGAGCACCGGCGGTTCCTGGACCGCCAGGCGACCGCGGCGCGTCGGCTGGCTGGGTTGGGGCACCAGTCGATCAATTGGCTGGCCGAGTATGCCAGTACTGAGGAGCTGGGTGGGTCGCTGCGCAATGCGTTGGCTGACCTGTTGCGGGTGACCCAGGCCGAGGCCGGGCGCCTAATTGCCGAGGCCCAAGATTTGGGTCCGCGGCAGACGCTGACGGGTGAGCCGTTGCCGGCGCGGTTGGAGGCCACCGCGGCCGGGCAGGCCGCCGGGGAGATCAGTGCTGAGCAGGTGCGCATTATCCGCGGCTGCCTGGACCGGCTGCCGTACTGGCTCGATGAGCCCACCCGAGCAGAGGCTGAGCGCCAACTCGCCGCGATCGCCGCGCAGTACCGGCCCGACGAGTTGCGCCGCTTCGCCGAGG
>NZ_JAVHWM010000187.1:0-5923 GCF_032159765.1 Mycobacterium sp.
CCACTACGGATTCGCCTTCCATCACGGGCTGCAACGCTGTCGTGGGATCAAACCTTCCTGGGCCGGTGAGGACGCAGAGCTAGGGCAAGGACGCGGTCGAGTGTCCGGTCGGGCAGGATGCGCGCCACGCGGGTGAGCAGTGCAGCCTCGCGGCCGATCGTGTAGCGCGTGCGAGGCTTGCGAGCCGTCACTGCCGTGGCGATCACCTTCGCGGCGTCGTCAGCCTCGAGACCCGACTTCGTGAACGACGCGGCCTGTGCGGTGACGGCATGGACCAACCCGCTGTAGCGCTGCCGTTGCTCGAGCGTCATGGTCGACACCAGCTCGTGGGCGGCGGCGATCGCTCCGTCGGCCATTTCCGTGCGCACGGCGCCTGGTTCGACAACGACCACCTGGACGCCGTGCGGGGCAACCTCGCGTCGCAACGAGTCGCTAATTGCTTCGAGCGCGAACTTCGTTGCCGCATAAGGACCGTAGGTGCCCATGGCGATCTTGCCGCCCACCGAGCTGATGTTCACCACGCGACCCTTGCTGCGAATCAGGGCCGGCAGGAGTGCCTGGATAACGGCGATGTGACCGAACAGGTTGACCTCGAACAGGCGTCGGAACTCGTCGATCGCCAAGGCCTCGATCGGTGCATACGGCCCCGAGATCGCGGCGTTGTTCACCAACGCCCGCAGTGCCCTGCCCTCAGGGTCGCTGTGCACCCGAGTAGCGAGCGCCTCGATGTGGTCTGGGTTGGTGACGTCGATGATCACCGGCTCGACACCCGGCCCCCGGATTGCGTCGGCATCCTGGTCGCGCCGGACACCGGCGAGGACGTGGAAGCCCCGCCGGGCCAGTTCGCGTGCTGTGGCCGCGCCAATGCCGGTGGACGCACCGGTGATCACGACGAGTTCTGGGGATTTGGGTGGCGCTGTCACCTCAATGAAGTTACTCAGCCAGTGGGGGAGTCAGCTCACTTCAACCACACTTTGAAATCGTCTCCCCACGTCGCTGCGTTCTGCCGAATCAGGTTGACCAGTGCGCCCACCGGTTGGGCTTGGCTGCCGTTGTCGGTTCCGCCGCCGTTCTGATAGCTGGTGCTTGCGGAGATGCCGATCAGTGTCGGCCCGGCGGTGTACCAGGGACCACCGGAGTCGCCGGGAATGATGACGACGCTGCCGACGATGGTCTGTTGTGCGTCCGGGCGGTCGTAATAGACACCAGTGATGCGTCCGTTGGTCTGCCCGGTTCGCGCGCCCGACTTGGTGACGTCATCGCCGACCTTGGCGTCGGCAACCCCGGCGAAGAAAATTTCGATGTCGAAATTGTCGTAGAGACGGATCAACGTGTAGCCACGCGATCGCACCGGTTGTTGCGAATCGCTTTCGGGCATATGTGAGACGACCGTGCCAATTTCGACACCGTTGTTGGCGCGCACGCGCTGATTGATGTCGTCGGCGCAGTGGCCCTCGGTCACAGCCAGGCGGTTATGCGCCTGGTTGAACGCGAAGAAGCCGAGCGAACAAGCGTGCGTGCCGATGTCGATGTCCATGCCCACCGCGAGCAGGCCCTCCGCGCGGGCGTGCGGTGCAAGCGGAATACCCACGAGGGCCGACACCAGGACCGCCGCCGTCTTCAGGGTCGTGCGTCTCTTCATGGGATCCGCTCTCCACGTGATTCGTTGACGTGTTTATATCGCGAGCGAACACGCGGCGATGAGGTTTGAGATCAGGCCTTCGTGGCGCCGGCTTTGGTCTGCAATCCGTCCAGAATGATGTCGAGCAGGTGGTGCGCGCGAGTGTCCCATTCGGCGTCGTCCAGTCGGCTCAGATACCCGATCAGCAGAATGACGTCACGGGCGTCGGCGTCGGGGCGCACTGTGCCGTCCGTCTTCCCAGCGTCGAGCAGGGTCGTGATTGCCTCGCCGATGGAGCCGATGCTGTGTCCGGCCAGATCGGATTGCACAGCGGACGTGACGGCGGCGAACACGCCGCGCTTCACTTGCGCATACTCAGCAACGCGGCGGAACCAATGCCTCAGTGCTTCGAGCGGATCGTGTTCAGCCAGAAGTGATTCCGCGGCTGCCACCAGGGATTCGACGTCGCCGCGGTAGACCTCGACGAGTAGGTCCTCGCGGGTGGGGAAGTGGCGATACAGCGTGCCCTGGCCAACGCCGGCCGCTTTGGCGACTTCGTTGAGCTTCAGATCATCGGGTCCGACGACGAGCTCGCGAGCGGCGTGGATGATGCGGGCGCGGTTCTGGGTCGCGTCGGCGCGACGGCGGGCGGCCTCCATGCGTCCTTTCGCGTTTGCTAAGCGGACATGTGTCCGGTACGTTGATGAGTGTAAGCGGATACGTGTCCACTTTACGAGAGGGGGAGCGCGGTGTCTGCCATTGACGGAAAGGTCGTCGTCATCACGGGAGCCAGCAGTGGCATCGGGGAGGCGTCGGCTCGACTGCTTGCCGAGCGCGGGGCGTCGGTTGTGCTGGGCGCCCGACGGGCAGATCGGATGGACCGGATCGTCAGCGAGATACGCGAAGGCGGTGGCACTGCGACGGCTCACGCCGTCGACGTGACACAGCGCAGCGATGTCGAGAATCTGGTCGACTCTGCAGTCACTGAGTTCGGCAGCGTCGACGTGCTTTTCAGCAACGCCGGCATCAGCAAGATCGGGCCGATGACGGACCTCGACGTCGACGGTTGGTCGGCGATGATCGACGTCAACGTCCGTGGTGTCCTCAATGGGATCGCGGCAGCCTTGCCGGTCTTTCGTCGTCAGGGTCACGGACATTTCGTCACGACGGTTTCGACTGCCGGACTTCACATGGCGCCGACGATGGCGGTCTATGCCGCGACGAAAAACGCAGTCCGCACGGTGATGGAGGGATTGCGCATGGAGTCGACGGACGGCGTCGTGCGGACGACGTCGATATCGCCAGGGTTCGTCGACACGGAGTTGGATACGACGATCGACAACGCTGACGTCCGCAAGCAGATCCGGTCCAACATGAATGAATTCGGTATGCCGCCCGACGCCGTCGCGAGGGCAGTGTTGTTTGCGATCGAGCAGCCGCGTGACATCGAGATCGGCGACATCACGATCAGACCTGCGGTCCAGGGGTAGTCAACAGGTCTGCCGCGGGATCGCCGAAATTCACGTTAAGCAGCAGAAGTGCGAGTAATGAAACTGCATAACGTGAATCTCGTTGAAAGCCGCGACGAATCGCGCGTGTGAGAGCCGGGCAGCCCGCGGGGGCGCGGGGCAATGAATCCGCAACCATGCCGCCGCGCAGCCCGAAGCCTGGCCGACCATCAACTCAACGCGTCGCGTCAATAGCCCTGCGCCATAGACCAATTCGTCACAGTGACGTAACGCGGGTGTGCGCAAGTGGGGAAGGGGGCGGCGGAACGGCCGGGGTGGATCGAGTCTCAGTGGGGCAGCTGAGCCAGCCAGTCCGACTCCCCGTCGACAGGCTGATTATCGATCACCACGAGCGGTACCCCAGGTTTCGGAAAGGTGTGCAAGACAGTGAAATTGTGTGCGGCGATGGCGTGCGGGTCGTAGCCAATCGGCAGGCCAACCCTAATGAGATCTTGGGCCTGCTGAGGCGCGCCGACGCGATCGGCCAAGTCCGCCAGTTGATCGTTGCTCAGATCCGTGGGCCCTTCCTCTTTGGGTTGTAGGTCGGCCGAGTAGATCTGCTCGACGAATCGCCACGTGATGTCACTTGTCTGCGATTGACCGGCTACCACGTAGGTCGCGTAGATCGCTCGGCTGTCGTATGTGCCGCTGGCGGAGTACTTGTCAAGGAAGTCGACGTAACGAAGGTTCACGCGGAGCTTGCCGGCCTCGATGCGCCTACCGATCTCGGCGCCCTGCGCCCGGACCATCTTGCCGCTGTATGGGCACAGCGGATCGACGTACAGGTCAATCTGCCCGAGCGCATTCGGGTCGCCGATCGAGACGGCATCGCCCGCCGGCGCTGCTACGGCCGCATGCGCCAGGCCGGTGGGACCCCACATCAGGAGCGCCACGAGCACGGCGAGGGCCGCCCCGCGTACCCGAATCAATCGGTTCAGCGTCACATTCATGGCTCCATCATGTCCTGCGCGTCATGGTGGCCGTTTGCGCAGCCATCAACCTTCGCTCGGCCGTCGACTCCATGCGTGGCTCAGGGCCAGAATCCGTTCATGGGTTCGGCGAAGGCGTCGTTGTTGGTCAGCGGGGGAAGGCCGAGGCTGTCCTCGATGGTGCGCTGGAGGCTGTAGTGGTTGGCGTAGTCGTCGACGACGATCGGGCCCGGCACCATCCCCGAGTTTGGCGAGGCGATGACGATCATCGGCACCTTGTTGCCCTGGTTGCCAATGCCCAGCGACAAGTTGTTGTAGTCCTCGTCGAACGTGATGAAGATGACGTCGCGCTGGGTCTGCCATGACGGCGAGTTCATGATGGTGGGAATCGTCTGCTGGACGAACTGGTCGGCCGCCGCGACGTTGTACTGGTGAGTGGTGAGCTGGCTGAGAATGAAGTTGATGATGCCGATTGGGAAATCGATCGGGCCTTCGCCGTTGTTGTTTTCGTCGGCCGCGAACCACACGAAATCGGGCGTGGTGGCGATTGAATGGAGGTCGGTGGCCATCTGCGTCAGCGGGAACAGGTGGGCCTGCGCGCGGGCGGGGTCATTGAAGATGTTGCTGAACGCGAGGAAAGGCAGCTCGTCGGGGTTGTAGTCCCCGCTGGCCATCTCGTCGCCCGGGAAAGGCATGCTCTGTGCGTAGCCGGCCCACGTCTTGCCCGCCGCCTCGATGTTGTCGGCCAGGTTGGGTTCCGAGAAGCAGTTTGTGGGGCAGTTGTAGTTCAAGCCGAAGTCGGATCCGCCCAGGATCGGATAGTAGTTCGGGTCACTGGGGTGCGTGAGCGCGAAGTAATTCGACTCGTATCCGTATGCGTTGATCAGGCTGTTGAGGTACGGCGCGTTCGGGCTGCCGATGATGTCACTCGTGCCGTGGTTCTCCAGATACACCATGAAGACGTGATCCAGCGGGCCGACCGTAGACACCGGCGGCGTGGGCGGCGGTGGGGCCACCAACGGGGCGCCGACGGTAAGCGAGATGTTGTCGGCGTAGGCATTGTTGTAGTTGCCGGGGAAGGGGTTGTAGTCGGTGAAGGTCACCGTCACCACCGCGCTGCGGGTACCCATCGGGATCGTGCCGGTGGTGTTTCGCGCGATCAGCCCGGTCTGGAACAAACGTTCAAGCGCGGTGACGCCGGTGAGCTGGCCGGTGCCCAGTGGCATCTTGCTGGCGTTGCGGAAGGTGACCGTGACCGAGGCCCGGGACGGGTCGATGAACGCGCCGCCCAGGTCAGCACTCAGCGCGTAGGGCACGGCGCCGGCGTCGATCTGTGATGCCGCACCGCTGAGGTCGACTGTTTGGCTGATCGTGGAGGTGGCCACGTTCCCGCCGCCGAAGAACTGCGCGCCGCTGCCGGCCGGTTTGTTGCCCACGCTCGGGAACCCGAGGAACGCCGGCAGGGTGGGCCCCGGCGTCGCCAGCCCCAACGGCAGCCGACGCAGGGTGCCGTACTCGATCACGGTCGGCGTGCCGGTCACCGTCCAGCCGGGCATGCTCACCGAGCTGTATCCCGACAGCGACGGGTCTCCCAGCTCGGCGCCGGCGTTCGACAGCAGATTCGGGCTCATCACGGGAGTCACTGCTGCGGTCGGGGGGGCGACGGTCAGCGCGCTGAGCTGCTGGCCGCCGACCGCCGGGCTGGGGTTGAAGAGGGACTCGAATTCGCGTCGCGCCCAGGCCAATACAGTGAACAGCAGCGGCGTTCCGGCCGGCGCGCTGGGACTGCCTGTCATCGACGGGCCCAAACCCACCATTCCCAGCAATGTCGACACCACACGAGTGACGATGTTCCGCGGCGCCAA
>NZ_JAVHWM010000190.1:0-38545 GCF_032159765.1 Mycobacterium sp.
GACGGACCCGCACCGGAGCCGGTGGTCCGCCCGATCGACCACGTCGGCGTGCAGAAGCTGAAGAATGGCCTCAACGCCGTTGGTGTGGCCCCGATCGCCGGGCGGGTGACCGGCACAATCCTGTCCGCGGTCGCGGACATCGCGGAGAAGGCGGGCTCCAACCGGGTGCGGTTCACGCCGTACCAGAAGCTGATTGTCCTGGACGTACCCGACGACGCGCTAGACGAGGTGACCCGCGCGCTCGACGCGCTCGGCCTTCCGTCGCAGCCCTCGCACTGGCGCCGCAACCTGATGGCCTGCACCGGCATCGAGTTCTGCAAGCTGAGCTTCGCCGATACCAAGGGCCGGGCGCAGGTCCTGGTGCCCGACCTGGAGAAGCGGCTAGAGGACATCAACGCCCAGCTCGACGTCCCCGTCACGGTCAATATCAATGGCTGCCCGAACTCGTGCGCCCGCATCCAGATCGCCGACATCGGGTTCAAGGGCCAAATGGTCGATGAGGGCGACGGCCCGGTGGAGGGCTTCCAGGTGCACCTGGGCGGAAGCCTCGGCCTGGACAGCGGCTTCGGGCGCAAGTTGCGCCAGCACAAGGTCCTCAGCAGCGAGCTCGGCGACTACGTCGAACGGGTCGTTCGCAACTTCGTGAAACAAAGAACCGACGGGGAGCGTTTCGCCAACTGGGCCCTGCGAGCGGACGAGGCGGACTTGAGGTGACTGTGACAACCACGGAGAGCGACCTGAAAGAGCTGGCTGCCCGGGGTGCGCGCGAGCTTGATGGCGCTGATGCCGTCGAGTTGCTGCGCTGGACCGACGAGCATTTCGCCGGCGAGTACGTGGTGGCCTCCAACATGCAGGACGCGGTGCTCATCGACATGGCCGCAAAGGTCCGGCCCGGTGTCGACGTGCTGTTCCTCGACACCGGCTACCACTTCGTCGAAACGGTCGGCACCCGCGATGCCGTCAGCGAGATCTACGACGTCAACGTGGTCAACGTCACCCCCGAACATTCGGTCGCGGAGCAAGACGGCTTGTTCGGCAAGAACCTCTTCGCACGCAACCCCAACGAGTGCTGCCGCATGCGCAAAGTCGAGCCGCTGAGCAAGGGGCTGGCGGAATATTCCGCATGGGTCACCGGCCTCCGCCGGGTCGAGGCGCCCACGCGGGCCAACGCTCCGTTGATCAGTTTCGACGCCGCGTTCGGGTTGGTGAAGATCAATCCGCTGGCCGCGTGGACTGACGAGGACATGCAGCGCTACATCGACGCCAACGGCATCTTGGTGAATCCCCTTGTGTTCGACGGCTATCCGTCGATCGGCTGCGAGCCCTGCACGGCCAAGCCCCTGGACGGAGCCGATCCGCGCAGCGGCCGGTGGCAGGGCACCGGCAAGATCGAATGCGGCCTGCATACCGAATGAGCCTGGTTCTCACCGCGCACGGCAGCGCTGACCCCCGCGCCGCAGCCAACACACACGCCGTCGCCGCTGAAATCCGGGTGATCCGGCCGGGTCTCGACGTCCGGGTGGCCTTCTGCGAGCAGTCGACGCCGAACTTGCGAGAGGTGCTGGCCAAGACGCCCGATGCGGTCGTGACGCCGTTGCTGCTCGCCGATGCCTATCATGCCCGCGTCGACATCCCGGCGATGATCGCCGATTCCGGTGCCACACAAGCGGATGTGCTGGGCGAAGACCAGCGGTTGGTGGCCGTCCTGCGACAGCGCATCCGCGAGGCCGGCGTGACCCGGCGTGCTCCCGATGTGGGCGTGATCGTCGTCGCCGTGGGCTCGTCACGGCAGGTCGCCAACCAACGCACGGCGGTAGTCGCTGACGCGGTGTCGTCAGGCACGCGCTGGGCCGGCGCCGTGACGGCGTTCGCCACCGGCCCGCGGCCTTCGCTCGACGACGCCGCGCGGCGCCTGCGTGAGCTGGGTGCGCGACGCGTGGTTGTTGCGCCGTGGTTTCTAGCGCACGGCCGGATTACCGATCGAGTAGCGAATTATGCTGTTGCGCACGGATTTTCCGTGGCTGAGCCGCTCGGCGCGCATCGCCTGGTGGCTCACACCGTCCTCGACCGGTTCGACGCTGCGCGCGCTGGCGCGCGCACCATCGCCGCCTAGTTTGACGGCGCCGGCGCCAGCTCCTCTTCAGGCAGCTCAGGTAGCTGCGTGTCGCCCGCGATCGCCGGCACCCGGGTGGCCCGCACGTAGACCGTATCGCCATCCACGAGCCGCAGCGCCTCGGCGTCACCGCGGGTGATCTGCGCGGTAAAAGGTACGCCGGTGGGCGCGGCGGTGAGCTCGACACGCACCTCGAATCCGAGATAGACGATCCTGTCGATCGTCGCCTTCAACACACCGATGCTCTCGGCCGTGCCGTCGCTTGTCGCGACTGCCATCTCAGGGTTGCGGCCCACGCGAATGTCGTGCGGGCGCACCAGGATTCCGTTCAATGACGAAACCGCCCCGAGGAACGACATGACGAACCCATTGGCGGGCTTGTCGTAGACATCAGTCGGCGAACCGACCTGCTCGATGCGACCCTTGTTGAGCACGGCGATCCGGTCGGACACGTCGAGCGCCTCGGCCTGGTCATGGGTCACCAGCACGGTGGTCACGTGAACCTCGTCGTGCAGCCGGCGAAGCCACGCCCTTAGGTCGTCGCGAACCTTCGCATCCAACGCACCGAACGGCTCATCGAGCAGCAGCACCTGGGGATCCACGGCGAGCGCTCGGGCCAACGCCATCCTCTGACGCTGCCCACCGGACAGCTGGCCGGGGTAACGCGTCTGAAAGCCGCTGAGCCCCACCGTCTCCAGAAGGTCATCGACCTTCTGCTTGATTTCGGCCTTCGGCCGCTTTCGGATCCGCAATCCGAACGCGACGTTGTCCCGGACCGACATGTGTTTGAACGCCGCGTAGTGCTGGAACACGAAGCCGATACCGCGCCGTTGCGGCGGCACCTTGGTGACGTCACGGCCGTCGATCGTGATCGTTCCGCTGTCAGGCTCGTCGAGACCCGCGATCGAGCGCAATAACGTCGACTTTCCCGAACCGCTCGGCCCCAGCAGGGCCGTCAGTGATCCGGCGGGCACCGTGAAGTTGATGTCGTCGAGCGCGGCAAAGTCACCGTAATGTTTGTTCACGCCGCGTAGCGTGATCGCGTCGGTCATCTGCTCGTTCTCTCCTTGCTGCTCTTAAGTTTTCGCCCGGGCACGCCGCGCGTCCAAGACGAGCTGGACTATGAGCACCAGCACCGCGACCGTCATCAGCAGCGTCGACACTGCGTACGCACCGTGTTCTTCGCCGCGGTTGTAGCGGTCGTATACCAATAGTGTCATCGTCTGTTGCGATCCCGGCAAGCCGGAGGCCACCATGATCACCGCGCCGAACTCACCGAGTGTGCGGGCGATCGTCAGCACCACGCCGTACGTCAAGCCCCACCGAATCGACGGCAGCGTGATCCGCCAGAACGTCTGCCACCACGTGGATCCCAGTGTGGCGGCGGCCTCCTCCTGATCCGTGCCGATCTCGTGCAGGACGGGCTCGACCTCGCGGATCACGAAGGGCAGCGTCACGAAGATGCTCGCGAGGACGATGCCAGGCAGCCCGAATATGATCTTCAGGCCGAGATCTCGCTCTACGAAACCAAACGCACCGGCCGAGCCCCACAGCAGGATCAACGCGACACCGACGATCACCGGCGACACCGCGAACGGCAGATCGATGGCAGACTGCAGCAGGCTTTTGCCGCGAAACCTGCTGCGCGCCAATACCAACGCAGTAGGAATTCCGAACAGCACGTTCAGCGGCACCACGATGGCCACGACGAGCAGCGACAAATTCAGAGCCGAGATGGCGGCCGGGGTACTGATCTGTGTGACGAACGTATTGATTCCCGGGGCGAACGAGCGCCACAGGATCACGCCCAAGGGCACGATCACCAAGACCGCGAGATACGCCAGCGCGACGAAACGCAGCAAGTACCGTGCCAGCGGCGAGAGCGTCACTTGGCCGACTCCTCCCGTTTGGCGGCGCGTGATCCCACCAGCCGAAGTATGTAGAGAACGACGAATGAAATCGCCAGCAGCACAACAGAAATTGCGGCGGCACCGGTCCGGTCGTCATTTTCGACCAGTGTCCTGATCCACTGCGACGACACTTCGGTCTTGCCCGGCACCGCACCGCCGATCAGGACCACAGAGCCGAATTCACCGATGGCACGGGAAAACGCGAGACCGGCACCGGTCAACAGCGCGGGCGTCACCGCCGGGAGGATCACCGTGCGGAAGATCGTCCAGCTGTTCGCACCGAGCGAGGCGGCCGCTTGTTCGGCCTCCCGGTCCACCTCCAGCAGGACTGGCTGCACGGATCGCACCACGAACGGCAGCGTCACGAACAGCAGCGCCACGCCGACGCCATAGGTGGTGTGCTGCAGGTGTACATCGATCGGACTTCGCGGCCCGTACAACGCCAGCAACACGACGCTGGCGACGATCGTCGGGAGCGCGAACGGGAGATCGATAATCGCGTCTACCAGCCGCTTCCCCGGAAAGCTGTCACGTACCAGCACCCACGCGATAAGCAGCCCGAACACCAGGTTGATGAACGTCACGGCGATGGAAACCGTCAGCGTCACCCGAAACGACTCAAGAGCCGCTGGCGACTTGATGGCCGTCACGAACGCCGACCAGCCGCCCTTGCCCGACTGAAAGACGATCGCGGCCAACGGCAACAGCACGATCACAGACAGCCACAGCGTGGCGACGCCGACCCGCAGCGATGTGGTCCCGGGGACCCTCAAACCGCCTGACCTGGGGCCGTCCGGCCCGGGCTCGTCGAGCTCGGGCCGGACGGCTTCAGGATTTCGGTCGATCGATGTGCTCATGCGCGAACCGCATTCGCTTCTCGCTGTGCCAATGCGCGATCCGCATTCGCTTCTCGCTGTGCCGTCATCCAGTCGCAGCCTTATAAATCCTGGTGATGCTCCCGTTGTCCTTGTCGAACAACGCGGGATCCACCTTGCTCCATCCACCCAGTTCGGCGATCGCCCACAGCTTCTGTGATGGTTGCGGGAAGTCCGTCGTGAACTGCTGGGCGACCCCCGGGTCGACCGGGCGGAAGCCGGCTTGCGCCCACACCGTCTGGGCATCGGGCTTGAACTGGAAATTCACGAAGTCGGTGGCTTCCTTCACATGCGGGCCAGTGGTCACGACAGCGACAGGATTCTCGATCTTGAACGTCTGTGCCGGGATGACGTGCTCGACGTCCTTGCCCTGCCGCTCGATGTTGATCGCCTCGTTCTCATAACTGATCAAGACGTCGCCGGTGCCCTGCAGGAACACGTCGCTGGCAGAGCGGCCCGAATCGGGACGCACCTTCACGTGGTCTTTCACCAGACTCGACACGTAGGCAAGGCCCGCCGCGTCATCTTGGCCGCCGTTGCTCTTGGCGGCGTACGGCGCGAGCAGATTCCATTTCGCCGAGCCGGAACTCAGCGGGCTCGGAGTGACCACCTCGACGCCTGGCTTCAGCAGGTCGTCCCAGTCCTTGATGCCCTTCGGATTGCCCTTCCGGACCGCGAGCACCACGACCGAACCGAACGGAATGCCCTTCGTCGCGTTCGAATTCCATTCCTTGGCCACCTTGTTGGCCTTGACCAACCGGGTCACGTCCGGCTCGACCGAGAAGTTGACGACATCGGCCGCCAGGCCGTCCTGGACCTTGCGGGACTGGTCGCCGGACGCTCCATAGGAGGTGGTGACGGCGACGTCCTTGCCTTCGGGCGTGCCGTTGTAGGCCGGGATAATCTTGCTCCAGCCCGGTTCCGGTACCGCGTAGGCGACGAGTGACAGCGTCACCTTCGCGTTCGCGGGACCTTGGCTCTGCGCGGTGTCGCTGGAACCGCCCCCGCCGCACGCCGCGAGGAGCGTCGTGGCCGCGGCGAGCGCGGCGGCGGATCGTAGCCGCGCGGTGGGTTTCTTGATGTTGAGCATTGGGGACCTTTCACTGCGAGAGGAATGAAATGGGATTACCCGCAGCAGAAAGGTGGCGAATCAGGACACGAGCTGATCGACGACCACTACCGACACCGAACCGCGGCGGGTGGGGTCATCGACAACAGTGGACATCAGCGACAGCGCTGTCACCAACAGCAATGAGTGCCAGCACAAAGCACTCGTCGGTGGGCACGCCTGTACGCATGGCCGGAAGAATAACAGAACCCTCCCAGGTCGCGATTACCAGCGCTTTCGCGACCGTCAGTGAGTGACCAGCCAGGTCACGGCCACCAGCACGGCGAGGATCACCAGAACGAGCGTGACCCGCGACTTCGGCAACGCGTTCACTCGGGTTCGCGGTGGCGAATTCGGGTGATAAGCCGGATGCCGCGGCCGAGCAGACCGTCGACAAGTGTGGCCACACCGAACGCGAACGCGAGCACCACCGGCATCACGATCAGAGTCTGGACGAAGAATCCGAGGCCGGACAACCAGAGTTCGACCCCGTCCCACCAGGTCAGGAATCCGGCCATGTGGACAGCTTAAGTCAGGGAGCGCGTGCCAAGATGAGCACGTGCCGGCGGCTGATTCCACCACGTGCGTGATCGCCGGCGGGGGCCCTGCCGGCATGGTGATGGGTCTGCTCCTCGCCCGCGGCGGCGTGCCGGTGGTCGTGATGGAGAAGCACGCCGACTTCCTGCGCGACTTCCGCGGAGACACCGTGCATGCGAGCACTTTGCGGTTGCTCGACGAGCTGGGTCTCGGACCACAGTTCGACAAGATGCCGCACCGGGAGATCGACACCCTCCGTATGCAGTTCCAGGGTGTTCCGGTCGGCATCACGCTGAAGCGACTTCCCGGTAAGCACAAGTACATCGCGCTGGCGCCGCAGTGGGACTTTCTGGAACTCCTGGCCACCGCTGCAGAAGCCGAGCCCACCTTCACGCTCATGCGCAGCACCGAAGTGCTCGGACCGCTGATGCGCGACGGGCGCGTCGCCGGGGTCCGGTATCGCGACGCCGACGGCGACGTGCGCGAGTTGCAGGCGACGTTGACGGTGGCGTGCGATGGTCGCTCGTCGACGCTGCGTACGTCGATGGGCCTGAGGCCCAGGAGTTTTGGCGCGCCGATGGATGTGTGGTGGTTTCGGCTGCCCCGGCGAGAAGGCGACCACCCGGGCCTGAACGGCGTGTTCCTGGCCGGGCACGCGGCAGTGGCGATCGACAGGGGGGATTACTACCAGATCGCCTACATCATCCCCAAGGGCGCCGACGCCGCGATGCGCGCAGAAGGCGTCGACGCGCTACGTCGCCAATTGGTGCAGCTGTTGCCGTGGTTGTCCGACCGGGTGGACGAGATCCCGTCTCTGGACGACGTGAAACTGCTTGACGTCCAACTGAATCGGCTGCACCGCTGGTACGCCGACGGCTTGCTTCTGATCGGCGACGCCGCGCACGCAATGTCGCCGGTGGGCGGAGTGGGGATCAACCTCGCGGTGGCCGACGCGGTCGCCGCGGCAACGGTGCTCGCCGGGCCGCTGCGCGCGGGTCACGTTCGGACAGCACAGTTGGCGCGGGTGCAAGCGCGTAGATGGTTGCCGACGGCGCTGATTCAGTCAGTCCAGCGCGTCATCCACAATCGCTTGATCGCCGCCGCCATCAACGAGAATCCCGACCAGCCGATGAAACCACCTCTGCCCGTACGGATGATCAACAAATACCCCGGGCTGGGCGCGGTGATCGGATATGCGGTCGCGATCGGACCGCTGCCCGAGCACGCTCCAGCGTTCGCTCGCCGTGCGCCTGTCAGCTAGACGAAAAGCACGTCGAGAGCCGATGATGTCCGCATGGTTTTGAGCGCCGAGCCTGCCGAAGAGGCACACGAGGCCCCCTTCGCCGTCACGGGCCCGGTGCCGTACGCGCAGGCGTCGTCGACACGCAACCCCTTTCCGCCGATCGCGGACTACGCGTTCCTGTCGGACTGCGAGAACACCTGCCTGATCTCGTCAAGCGGATCGGTCGAGTGGCTGTGCGTGCCGCGCCCCGATTCGCCCAGTGTGTTCGGCGCGATTCTGGACCGGGGCGCAGGCCACTTCCGGTTGGCGCCGTACGGGGTGTCGGTGCCCGCAGCGCGGCGCTACCTGCCTGGCAGCTTGATCCTGGAAACCACCTGGCAGACGCATACCGGATGGATGATCGTGCGCGACGCGTTGGTCATGGGCCCGTGGCACGACATCGAGACACGGTCGCGGACCCACCGGCGCACGCCGATGGACTGGGACGCCGAGCACATTCTGCTGCGCACCGTGCGCTGTGTCAGCGGCACCGTGGAGATGGTGCTGAACTGCGAGCCGTCGTTCGACTATCACCGGATCAGCGGGACATGGGAGTACTCCGGGCCGGCCTATGGCGAGGCGATCGCTCGCGCCAAGCGGGACCCCGACGCGCATCCCCAGCTGAAGCTCACGACCAATCTGCGGATCGGCCTCGAAGGGCGCGAGGCACGCGCCCGGACCCGGCTGAAAGAAGGCGACAACGTGTTCGTCGCGCTGAGCTGGTCCAAGAACCCGGCGCCGCAGACCTATGACGAGGCCGCCGACAAGTTGTGGAACACCAGCGAATGCTGGCGCCAGTGGATCAATATCGGCGATTTCCCCGACCACCCTTGGCGTTCGTACTTGCAGCGCAGCGCGCTGACGTTGAAGGGCCTGACGTACTCCCCCACCGGTGCGCTGCTGGCGGCCAGCACCACGTCACTTCCGGAAACCCCTCAGGGAGAACGTAACTGGGACTATCGGTACGCCTGGGTGCGCGACTCGACGTTCGCGCTGTGGGGGCTCTACACGCTCGGGCTGGACCGCGAGGCCGACGACTTCTTCTCGTTCATTGCCGACGTCTCGGGTGCGAACAACGGTGAGCGGCATCCGCTTCAGGTCATGTATGCCGTCGGCGGCGAGCGGACATTGGTCGAGGACGAGCTCAACCACCTGTCCGGCTACGACGGCGCCCGGCCTGTGCGCATCGGCAACGGCGCGTACAACCAGATGCAGCATGACATTTGGGGCACCATGCTGGATTCGGTCTACCTGCATGCCAAGTCGCGTGAGCAGATTCCCGAGTCGTTGTGGCCTGTGCTCAAGCAGCAGGTCGAAGAGGCGATCAAGCACTGGCGCGAACCTGACCGCGGCATCTGGGAGGTGCGCGGCGAGCCGCAGCACTTCACGTCGTCGAAGGTGATGTGCTGGGTGGCCCTGGACCGTGGCGCCAAACTCGCCGAACTGCAAGGCGAACGGAGTTACGCACAGCAGTGGCGGGCGACCGCCGAGGAAATCAAGGCAGACATCCTTTCCAACGGTGTCGATTCGCGCGGCGTGTTCACCCAGCGCTACGGCAGCGATGCGCTGGACGCCTCACTGCTGCTCGTGGTGTTGACGAGGTTTCTGCCGCCCGATGACCCGCGGGTGCGCAACACCGTGCTGGCGATCGCCGACGAACTCACCCAGGACGGGCTGGTGTTGCGCTACCGCGTCGAGGAAACCGACGACGGGTTGTCCGGCGAGGAGGGCACATTCACGATCTGCTCATTCTGGCTGGTGTCGGCGCTGGTGGAGATCGGTGAGTTTTCTCGTGCCAAGCATCTCTGCGAACGGCTGCTGTCGTTCGCGAGCCCGTTGCGGCTGTATGCCGAGGAGATCGAGCCCCGGACAGGCAGGCACCTGGGCAACTTCCCTCAGGCCTTCACCCACCTGGCGCTGATCAACGCCGTCGTGCACGTGATCCGCGCCGAGGAGGAGGACGACAGCACAGGCGTCTTCGTCCCGGCCAACGCCCCGATGTAGCTCACCTCTTCCCGCGAGCTGGGGGCACCTCCCGCTTGCGGGGGAACGCAAAATCGCACAAAACCACGTCGGGTAATGCGATTCCGCGTCTGCTCGGCGGGAATGGCGGTTACTTCTTGGGGGGCTTGTCGGTTGGGGTATCGGTGGAGAGCGCGGCGACGAACGCCTCCTGCGGGACGTCCACGCGACCGATCGTCTTCATCCGCTTCTTGCCCTCTTTCTGTTTCTCGAGCAGTTTGCGCTTGCGGGTGATGTCACCGCCGTAGCACTTGGACAGCACGTCCTTGCGCAACGCCCGAATGTTCTCGCGCGCAATGATTTTCGAGCCGATCGCGGCCTGTACCGGCACCTCGAACTGCTGCCGCGGGATCAGCTCCTTGAGCTTGGTGGTCATCTTGTTGCCATACGCGGCGGCCGCGTCTTTGTGGACGATCGCACTGAATGCGTCGACGGCCTCGCCCTGCAGCAGGATGTCGACCTTCACGAGTTCGGCCTCTTGTTCGCCGGCCTCCTCGTAGTCGAGGCTGGCGTATCCGCGGGTGCGTGATTTCAGCATGTCGAAGAAGTCAAAGATGATCTCGCCCAACGGCATTGTGTAGCGCAGCTCCACCCGCTCAGGCGACAGGTAGTCCATGCCGCCGAGTTCGCCGCGGCGCGACTGGCACAGCTCCATGATGGTGCCGATGAACTCGCTCGGCGTGATGATCGTCGTCTTGACGACCGGCTCATACACAGTGCGGATCTTGCCTTCTGGCCAGTCCGACGGATTCGTCACGACCATTTCGGTGTCGTCCTCTTTGATAACGCGATAGACGACGTTCGGTGACGTCGAAATCAGGTCGAGGTCGAATTCCCGTTCCAGCCGCTCACGGGTGATCTCCATGTGCAGCAGGCCCAAAAAGCCGCACCGGAACCCGAACCCGAGCGCTACCGAGGTTTCGGGCTCGTAGGTCAGGGCGGCGTCGTTGAGCTGCAACCGGTCCAGCGCGTCACGCAGATCCGGGTAGTCAGAGCCATCGACCGGATACAGGCCCGAGTACACCATCGGCCTGGGTTCCCGGTAGCCGGTGAGCGCCTCGGTGGCGCCGTGGCGCGCCGTCGTCACGGTATCGCCGACCTTTGACTGCCGGACATCCTTCACACCGGTGATCAGATAGCCGACCTCGCCGACGCCGAGGCCGGCGGAGGGTTTGGGCTCCGGCGAGACGATTCCGACTTCGAGCAGCTCGTGGATGGCGCCGGTGGACATCATCTTGATCCGCTCGCGCGGGACAATCTTGCCGTCGATGACGCGGACATACGTCACGACCCCGCGGTACGTGTCATAGACGGAGTCGAAGATCATCGCCCGGGTGGGCGCGTCCTGCTCGCCCGTCGGCGCCGGAACCTCCTGCACCACATGGTCGAGGAGGTCGGACACCCCTTCGCCGGTCTTGCCCGAGACTCGCAGCACGTCGCCCGGCTCGCAGCCGATGATGTGGGCGATCTCCCCGGCGTAGCGATCCGGGTCAGCGGCAGGCAGGTCGATCTTGTTCAGCACGGGAATGATCGCAAGATCGCGGTCCAGCGCCAGGTACAGATTCGCCAGCGTCTGCGCCTCGATGCCCTGCGCCGCGTCGACCAGCAGGACCGCGCCCTCGCACGCCTCCAGCGCGCGCGACACCTCGTAGGTGAAGTCGACGTGCCCTGGCGTGTCGATCAGATGCAGCACGTAGTCCTCGTCATGCACGCGCCACGGCAGCCGCACGTTCTGCGCCTTGATCGTGATCCCGCGCTCGCGCTCGATGTCCATCCGGTCCAGGTACTGGGCACGCATCGACCGCGCATCGACCACACCGGTCAGCTGCAGCATCCTGTCGGCCAGCGTGGACTTCCCGTGATCGATGTGAGCGATGATGCAGAAATTCCGAATCTGCGCCGGCGCGGTGAACGTCTGGTCCGCGAAGCTGCTGATGGGAATCTCCTGGTGAGCGCGTGAATGAGCTGAGATCCAGCGTATCGAGGAGCACCCCTGCGGTCACAATCGCGACCGCTGCGCCTCACCTATGCTCGATTCCATGGCTTCGCCCTGGAGGACATTGCAGCGGCGCCTGGGCAAAGCCGCCGAGAACCTGGTGTTCAAGGAAGGCCCCAAGATCATCTCGCAGGGCGTCCGGATCGGTTTGGAGGCGCTTGCCGCCCGCGTGCCGGAGTCACCGGTGCGCGAAATCACCACCGGCCGGCCGGTCACGAAGAACAGCGTGCCCACGGCATTCCGCGCGCGAAAGATCATGTATGCCCCCGACCTGGACGGCCGCGCCGACCCCGGCGAGGTCGTCTGGACCTGGGTGGTCTACGAGGAAGACCCGACTAAGGGCAAAGACCGGCCGGTGTTGGTCGTCGGCCGCGACGGCGGAACGCTGCTCGGTCTGATGCTGTCGAGCCAGGAGCGGCATGCCGATGACCGGAATTGGGTCAGCATCGGCACTGGCGGGTGGGACTACGAAGGGCGTGTGAGCTGGGTGCGGTTGGACCGCGTGCTTGACGTACCCGAAGAGGGCATCAGGCGCGAAGGCGCGGTGCTGGCGCGGGAGACCTTCGAGAGGGTCGCCGTGCGGTTGCGCGCCGAGTACTCCTGGAGCTGACCTCAGCCGCCCTGGGTGATGTAGGTCTGCAGCTGCTCCTGCTCGGCCTTCAACTCTTCCATCCGCCGTTTCACCACGTCCCCGATGCTGACGATGCCGGCGAGTCGACCGTCGTCGATGACGGGCACATGCCGGACGCGGTTCTCGGTCATCAGTGCGGTGAGGTCGTCGATCGAATCGCCGGGTGAACACGTCACGACCACTGTGGTCATGATCGCGGATACCGGCTGCCCGAGCAGACCCGCGCCGCTTTCGTTGAGCCGGCGCACGACGTCGCGCTCGGAGACGATGCCGACTAGGCCGCCAGAATCCATCACGATCATCGCGCCGATGTTGTGCTCCGCCATTCCCGCGAGCAACTCGGTGACCGTCGTGTCCGGGTTGATCGTGGCCACCGCCGCGCCCTTGTTGCGCAGCACGTCTGCTATCCGCATCAACGCCTCCACCCATCGTTGTGAGCTGGTTCACACAAGGCTAGGTCCAACAGCCGCCGCGCGAAAGGAAAAGCTCGACTTCGCCGCGCGGCTGTGACATACCGGAGGGCATGATCGAGGTCACCCTGCTCGGCACGGGCAGTCCCATCCCCGACCCGCAGCGCGCGGGACCGTCAACTCTGATCCGGGCCGGAGACCAGACCTTCCTGGTCGATTGCGGACGGGGTGTGCTGCAACGCGCCGCGGCAGTCGGTGTCGGCGCCGACACGCTCACCGCGCTGTTGCTCACCCACCTGCACAGCGACCACATCGCAGAGCTTGGCGACGTGCTGATCACCCGTTGGGTGACCACCTTCGCGCCCAATCCGCCGCCGCTGCCGATCATCGGTCCACCGGGCACCGCCGCGGTCGTCGACGCGATGCTCACGGCGTTCGCGCCGGACATCGGCTACCGCATCGCCCACCACGCCGACCTGACCGCTCCGCCTGCCGTGGAGGTGCAAGAGCACACCGAGGGTCTGGTGTGGAACCGCAGCGGATTGCGGATCAGGGTGGCGCCCACCGACCATCGCCCGGTAGCCCCAACGATCGGATTCCGCGTCGAGTTCGACGGCGCGTCGGTGGTGCTGGCCGGCGACACCGTGCCGTGCAGGACCTTGGACGCGCTGGCCGACGGGGCGGATGCCTTGGTACACACGGTCATTCGCAAGGACCTGATCGAGCAGCTGCCGCAGCAGCGGATCCGCGACATCTGCGATTACCACTCCTCGGTGGAGGAGGCGGCCAGCACCGCGGCACGGGCCGGTGTCGACACCCTGATCCTCACTCACTACGTCCCGCCGCTCGCGCCTGGGCAGGAGGACGACTGGCGCGCCAAGGCCTCGTCGGTGTTCGGCGGGCGCGTCGAGGTCGGGCCGGACCTGCACCGCGTCGAGGTGGGCGCCTAGCGCGGACGGCGGGTCGGCAGCAGGGCGCCGGCGACGACCAACCACACCAGGCCGGTGAACCTGGCGATCGGCAACAGCACGTCGAACCCCGGCCAGATCAACACCAGCGTGCAGAGCTCGGCGAGCGCGGCGATGACGAGCCCGGTGCACGACAGCCACCGCGGCAGAAGCCCGACGATCAGGCTGGGCACCGCGATGCCGGCAATCAGCAGGCCAAGGGCCACGACGTGGGCCGGCCCGCCGGTGAGGAACACCAGGAAGTACAGCGTGCGGACGACGGGCTCGCCCACGGTCACCTCGGGCCGGGACAACGTCCACAACACCAGACCGCTCAGCCCGAGCGCGCCGGCGGCCAGGACGCCACCAACGAGTGCGATCGTGGCGCCGGGCGCGACGATGCCCAGCTGGCGAAGCCGGGCACTTGCTGTCGCCGCATAGATGGCTAGAGGAACTGATGCGCCAAAGACGCCAACCGCGGCCGCCTGGATGGCGACGGGATGGGCCACCACGAAATCCCTGACGGACGCGCCAGATGCAAAAGGCAACGGCGGAACGCCCGCCATAGCAGCCCCGATGACGAGCCCGCCTACCAGCAACGCGAGCGAAATCGAAGCCAGCACAACCAAAGGCGGCCCGCCCTGCTGCGGCCTGCGGCGTGCACTTGAGTTCGTTGCTAAATCATTCATGTCGTGAACGATACTGAGATCGGAGTATCGATGCAACGTTTCATGTGTGAATCGTTTTGATCGACTACTATCTGAAGCATGCCAGCCGATCAGCGCGGCGGAGTGGCCTTCCTGCTGGCCCAGTTGGGTCACCACGCCGCCGAGAGATTCAGTGAACGGATCGCCACCTTGGGCTTGACCCCGCCGCAGGCAGGCATCCTGCGTGCGATCGACAGCGCCCCGGGCCGCAGTCAGCAGGCGCTCAGCACCGAGCTGCAGCTGCTGCCCAGCCGCGTCGTCGCATTCGTCGACGACCTGGAAAACAGCGGATACCTCGAGCGCCGCCCCAATCCCGAGGACCGCCGGCAGTATGCCCTTTACCTGACCGCTGACGGAAAGGAGCTGATGCGGAAGCTGTCCCGGCTCGCGCGCCAACACGAACGAGCGCTCACCGCCGGCCTCGACGAGTCACAGCGGGACCGGCTGCGCGAGCTGCTTGCGACGATTGCCCAGGAGCAGGGCCTCACCCCGCGCGTCCACCCCGGCTACCGTCGCATGGGATCGCGCTAGGCGAGCCTGGTGATTTCGACCACCACGTCGAGATCGGTTGAGCCGCCACCAGAATAGATGCCTTTTAGCGGAGACACGTCGGCGTAATCGCGGCCGACGGCGACGCTGACGTACTGCTCGTTGATCTCTTTGTCGTTCGTCGGGTCGTACATCCACCACGCGCCCGTCCACGCCTGTATCCAGGCATGGCTCTGCCCGTCCACCGCCTCTCCGATCGCCGCCTTACGGTGGGGATGCAGGTAGCCGGATACATAACGTGACGGAATGCCCATGGCGCGCAACAGCGTCAGCGTCAGGTGCGCGAAGTCCTGGCAGACCCCCTTGCCCTCGCGAAGCGCATCCAATGCCGACGTATGCACACCGGTGGTGCCCGCCACGTAGTCCAACTCGCTCTTCACCCATTCCGACGCGGCGATCACCGCGGCCTGCGGATCGTGATATTTCGCGATCTTCTCGCCGACCCGGCGCAGTCGCTTGCTCTCCTCCGTGTAGTGCGTCGGGTTGAGCACTTCGTCGAACTGGTCGACCACCACCTCGCTGGCCAATTCGTCCCAACTGGCCTTGGTGTCGGGCCTCTCGGGCTTCTCGGTCTCTACGACCGACGACCCTGTGACCTCCAACTCGGTGTGCGGCGCGTGCAGGTCGAAGGCCGTAACCGCTGTGCCCCAGTAGTCGATGTAGCGGTACGACCTTGTCGCAGGGACTGTCTCAACTCGACTCAAGATGACGTTCTGGCGGTTGTCGGAGCGTGGCGTGAGACGCGCCTCGTTGAAGGATGACACGGCCGGCGACTTGTACGCATAACCGGTCGAATGCACCACGCGGAGGCGCCACATCTACAGCTCCCCGTCCTCGATCACAAGTGCGCCATCGCGGCCCGCGTCGCTCCAAGCCACCCACGGAGCGGAGTGAAAATATTGCAGCGACAGGGCTTCTCCGAGCTCTCGGCAGGTCTGCTGCAAGCCGGCCAGGCGCTCCTCCAGCGACTCCAGCAGGATCCCGGGACGCAGGAACTCCAGTTCGCTGCGGGCGCGGCCGAGCAGCCGCTGGGCCTCCGCAGTGGCACCCACGCGGCTGTGCGGATAATGGTCGAGCTCGTCGAGGCTGTGCTCGGCGACCCGGAGCGAATAAAACACCGACCGCGGGAAAAGCCGGTCCAGCAGCATGAATTCGACGACGCGGATGGCATCGAGCACGCCGCGGTACGTCCGCAGGTACGTGTCATGGGCGCCCGCTGACCGCAACACCGTCACCCACGCCGGTGACGAGGCACTGTCGCCGACGCGGGACAGCAGCATCCGCACAGTCATGTCGACCCGCTCGATCGACCGGCCCAAGACCATGAACCGGTACCCGTCGTCGCGTGACAGCGTGGAGTCCGCCAAGCCGGCGAACATCGCCGCACGCCCTTCGACGAACGAGAAGAACTCATGCGGGCCAAGGCGTTTCGCGGCGCGTTCGCGTTCGGACAGCGCGTTGTAGGTGGTGTTGAGGCACTCCCACATCTCCGACGAGGTCACTTCGCGTGCGGATCGCGCGTTCTCCCTGGCCGCCGAGATCGCGTCGACGATCGAGCAGCCTCCCGGCAGGCCGCGGCTGAACGCGACGAGGTCGGTCAAGGACCACACGTTGAGCGACGAGTCGGGGGGCTTGATTCCCAGTACCTTCAACAACACTCGCGACGTCTGATCGGGGTCGACGCTGGAGTCCTCGAGCAGCTGGTGCACGGTCACATCCAAGATGCGCGCGGTATCGTCGGCACGCTCCACGTACCGGCCGATCCAGTACAGCGATTCGGCGTTGCGCGCCAGCATTATTGGCTCACCGCCTGCTGCTGTTGCTGTTGCTGCTGTTGCTGTTGCTGTTGCAAGGAGTTCAGCCCCGGGCCCATTTCCGCGGCCACCTGTTCCTGCGACTCGCGCGGCAGCTTTCTCACCACTTCCGCAGCCGCCAGTTCGCGCTCGGACGCTGACGCGCGCGCCGCCAGCACCCATGTGTCCTTTGAACCGCCACCCTGGCTGGAGTTGACCACCAGCGAGCCCTCGGTCAGTGCCACCCGCGTCAAACCGCCCGGCAGCACCCACACGTCGTCGCCGTCGTTGACCGCGAACGGCCGCAGGTCGACGTGGCGGGGCGCCAGCCGGTCGCCGATCTGGGTCGGCACCGTCGACAGCTGGACCACAGGCTGGGCGATCCAGTCACGCGGGACGCTGCGGATCTTCCTCGCTGTGGCGGCGAGCTCCCTCTCGGAGGCGTCGGGACCGAAGACGATGCCGTATCCACCAGAGCCCTCGACGGGCTTGATCACCAGCTCATCGATACGGTCAAGAACCTCTTCGCGTTCGTCGTCGAGCCAGCACCGGAACGTGTCGACGTTGGCCAGCAGCGGCTTCTCGCCGAGGTAGTAGTCGATGATCGTCGGCACATAGGTGTAGATGAGCTTGTCGTCGCCCACCCCGTTGCCGACGGCACTGGAAATCACGACGTTGCCGGCGCGGGCGGCGTTGAGCAGGCCGGCGACACCGAGAACAGAGTCAGGCTTGAACTGCATCGGGTCGAGGAAGTCGTCGTCGATGCGCCGGTAGATCACGTCGACCTGGCGTTCTCCCTCGGTAGTGCGCATGTAGACCTGGTTGTCGCGGCAGAAAAGGTCACGGCCTTCGACCAGCTCAACGCCCATCTGCCTGGCCAGAAGCGAATGCTCGAAGTACGCCGAGTTGTAGACACCGGGAGTCAGCACCACGACTGTCGGGTCCGCCTCGTTGGTGGCAGCCGATTTGCGCAAGGCGCGCAACAAGTGCGAGGAGTAGTCGCCGACCGCACGAACTCGGTTGGTGGCGAACAGGTTCGGGAACACCCGGGCCATCGTCCGGCGGTTTTCCATGACATAGGACACGCCGGACGGCGAGCGCAGGTTGTCCTCGAGCACGCGGAAGGTTCCTGCCGCATCCCGAACGAGGTCGATGCCCGCGACGTGGATGCGCACACCGTTGGGCGGGTTGATGCCGGCTGCCTCGCGGTGGAAGTGCTTGCAGGACGTGACTAGCCGCCGCGGGATCAGCCCGTCGCGCAGAATGTTCTGTTCGCCGTAGATGTCGTCGAGGTAGTGCTCGAGCGCCTTCACCCGCTGAGTGATGCCGCGCTCGAGCCGCGACCATTCGGCGGCGGAGATCACGCGGGGAACGAGGTCGAGTGGGAACGGCCGCTCCTGGCCCGACAGCGAGAACGTGATCCCCTGATCGACGAATGCGCGACCGAGCGCCTCCGTGCGGGCGGCCAGGTCGGAGGCATCCGACGGCGCAAGCTCGGAGTAGATGCCCTTGTACGGGGTCCGGACGGCACCGCCGTTGTCGAACATCTCGTCGAACGCCCGCGCGTAGGCGCCGCGTTTGCCGTAGCCCTCGAAGATGCCCTCGAACGATTTCGCCACCTGTGAGGCGCGCCCGTTGCCGGCCTTTCCATTCGTCGTGGTCACAGTGCGAGCGCTCACGTCCATCATGCTGCACTACCTTGCTTGTTCGCGCAGGCCACTACGGCTTTGCAGCAGACGATGGGTGAGAGAAGGCGCTTGCGTGGCCGCTTCCGCACATACCGATCCCCCCTACTACGTCATTTTCACAGTGTTCGCTCTGGTCGGCTCCCCTGTTCGGGCATTAGCATGCCGAACTCGGTATTGACCTGCGGGGAGGCTTTCATGCTTACGTGTTGCGACAATTTGCGATGCATAGCCGGCGTGACCGTAGCGGCGATCGCCATCGCGGGGCTGACGGGGTGTTCAAGCGACAAATCCGGCGCGCCGGCCGCAGGCTCGTCACCGGCTCCGGGAACGGCCGGCGCCGTGGGGGACAGGGTCTTGCTCGATGGCCAGGACCAAGGCGCGGTACAGCACGTTCTGTGCAGCAATTTCGCCGGCGGCTACAGAATCAAGATGTCTATGGGCGATCACGGCGTCGTGGCGATATTGAGCAGCGCGGTACCGCCCGCAGCTTTAGGGGTGCAGATCAGCAACACTGCCGCCAACGGCGGTGTCTTCGAATTCGACTCCACAAAGAATGAAGGCTCGGGTGAGGTCACCAAACAAGACAACTTCTACAAGATCACCGGCACTGCCGTGAGCAAGAGTTCCTCCGGCGACGCGGGCAAGCCGTTCGAGGTCGACGTCACCTGCACTACCTAGCCACTCCCCCTACGCGGGTAGTCGGTCAGTTTGATACTGCGTGAAGGGACCACGAGCTGATGCGCCCCTGAGCTGACTGGTCGTTGGGTAGCGTGGTGCGGTGATCGATCCGAAAGAGTTGCTCGCAAAGACGACTGACGCGCTTTCCGTGGGTCGTGTCTTTGGTTCGCCGATCGAAAAGGACGGCTGTCTCATCATCCCGGTGGCATGGTCAGTTGGTGGCGGCGGCACAGGGGTGGAAGTGCAACCAGACGGCTCTGCAGATCCCGCTTGTGAACGTGTCGGCAGCGGGTTCGGCGGCGTGACATTCCCAGTCGGTGTCTACGCAGTGGAGAACGGCAAAGTTCGGTGGGTACCGGTGCTCGATGTCACATGGCTGCTTTTGGCGATAGCCGCGATCGCCGCTCTGCTAACGCGGAGTCAAGTGAAGCGGTCTGGCCCACGATGAATGTCCTGAACAGCCTGAAAAATTCGAACTGACCCACTCCCCCTGCGCGACGCGCTTTGGGCTATCTACCCACTCGCTGGTAGCCTGGACACTCGCCGCCCGGCCGGCGGTCCTCGATTAACTCCGTTCAGAAATACGAAGGAACTCACGCGTGGCCAACATCAAGTCGCAGGAGAAGCGCAATCGCACCAACGAGCGCCGCAGACTGCGCAACAAGTCGGTGAAGTCGTCGCTTCACACGGCGATCCGCGCGTTCCGTGAGGCCGCAGAGGCCGGGGACAAGGACAAGGCGTCCGACCTGGCGAAATCAGCCGGCCGCAAGTTGGACAAGGCCGCGAGCAAGGGCGTCATCCACAAGAATCAGGCGGCCAATCGGAAGTCGGCGCTCGCGCTGGCTCTCAACAAGCTCTGATTTCAGCGCCCAGAACGTTTGGCCACCAGCTCCGCGACCCGTCGCGTGGTGGCTTCCAATACATAGTCGGCGTCGGCTGCTGCACCCTTGACATCTGCGTTGAGTGCGGCGACTAGACGCATCGCCGTCGCGACCGACTCCGTGGACCACTTGCGCGCTTGGCGTTGCGCCTTCTGCACCCGCCACGGCGGCATACCGAGTTCGCCGGCCAGCCGGTAGGGGTCGCCCGACAGCGCTCCCACCCGGGCAATGGTGTGCACGGCCTCGGCCAGCGCGTCGGCGACCAGCACGTGCGGAACGCCCTGCAGCATCGCCCACCGCAGCGCCTCAACTGATCCTGCGACGTCGCCGACGACGGCCTTGTCGGCGATTTCGAACCCCGTGACGTCGGCCTTGCCGCTGTGATAGCGGCGAACCGCGGCGACGTCCACCCGGCCGCCCGTGTCGGCCACCAACTGCGAGCAGGCGGCTGCGAGCTCACGCAGATCGTTACCGACGGCGTCGACGAACGCGGTGACGACGTCGTCGTCGACGTCGAGGCCGTGTGACCGGAACTCCGCGCGGACGAAATCAGCTCGCTCGGCGGCCTTCGTGATCCGGGCGCACTGATGGACCTGGGCGCCGAGTTTGCGAATCGCGTCGGCCAGCGCTTTCGCCCGCCCGCCACCCGAGTGAACGACGATCAGGACAGTGCCCGCAGGCAGATCGGCCGCCGCGGAGGCGATCAGCGCGGCTGCATCCTTGCCGGCCTCGGCCGCCGCTTCCAGCACAACGACCCGTTCGTCGGCGAACAGCGAGGGGCTGAGCAATTCGACGAGCTCGCTGGTGGTCACTTCGCCCGCGCGCAGCTTGTCCACCGGGAC
Organism: Mycobacterium sp.; assembly: GCF_032159765.1. Lineage (GTDB taxonomy): Bacteria > Actinomycetota > Actinomycetes > Mycobacteriales > Mycobacteriaceae > Mycobacterium. The sequence goes on from NZ_JAVHWM010000190.1 coordinate 20,970, forward strand.
GTCGTCGGTTCCTGCCGCCGCGCGGGCGTCTTTGAGCACGGCGGAAACAGCGCGCTCGACGAGCAGTTCTTCGTCACCGAGCACCAGATGCAATCCCGGTCGCGAGCTCACCCGACGATCGTGCCATGCCCGACCGACACCACCACCCACGCCGTCGCGGCCAACAGCGCGCAGGCGAACGTCAGGCGTGCCCAGCGTCTGCTCCGCAGTCGGCTCCACAGGAGAACCGACCCGATCCCGCAGGCGGCGACGACCAGGAAGCCCAATAGCCGTGAGGGCACTGTCACCGTGGCACCTGCAATGCCGCCAGTCCAGTGCGCGACCCCGAGCAGCCACCACAGTTCGGGCCCGGTGAAGCGGACCAAGAGGTGCGCGCCGCCCGGCCACACCGGAGCCAGGGCGGCAGCCACGGTGCCGACGACGGTAATCGGTGGGATCACCACTGTCGCAGCGACATTGGCCGCGATCGACACGACGCTGAACTGACCGCTGATGGCGGCGATCAGAGGGGCGGTCACCAACTGCGCCGCGGTTGCGACGCACAGGACGTCTGCGAGCGGCTTCGGCCAGCCCGCCGCGACGAGCCGACGCGACCATGCCGGCGCGATGACGATCAGCGCGGCGGTTGCCGACACCGACAGCGCAAACCCCAGATCGACGGCCATCTCCGGCGCAACGATCATCAGCACGATCACGGTGGCCGCGAGTGCGGGCATCGCGTGCCGACGCCGATGCGTGACGACGCCGAGCAGGGCGATCGCGCCCATGACTGCCGCTCGCAACACACTCGCCGACGGCTGCACGACGACCGCGAAGCTGACGAGCGCCAGCGCCGCCAGCAATACAGCCGCGCGCGGGCCGACGAGGCGCGCGCTGAGAAGCACCGCGCCGCATACGATTGTCACGTTGGCGCCCGACACCGCGGTCAGGTGCGACAACCCGGCCGCACGGAACTCGGCGACGGTTTGCGGTGTCAGTGTCGACGTGTCGCCCAGCACCAGTGCGGGCAATGCCGCTGCTTGATCGGGCGGCAGCTGTGCTCGGGCGGCATCGGCGAAGCTTCGCCGCACCGACTGCGCAGCACGCTGTACGGCGGACGCGTCCCCCGACGTCGGCGTCCCGGTTGCCGTCAGCGTCGCGACCGACAGATCGCGGCGTGTCGGGCGTGCGATGACCGCGCGGAAGCTGACCGGCTGGCCTGTGATCAATTCCGCATAGCCGGCCGCTGGCGCGAATACCGTGACACGACCGGATATTTCGTCGGCCCCGATCCGCCTCAGCCCCGCGCGGAAGATCACCCGCCGGCCGTCGCGCAACAACCGCGGTTGCTCATCCGCGGCGACGGTGACAACCGCCGAACGGCCGTAGAGCCCTGTGACGGGATGACGCTCGAGTGCGTCGACCCTGACCGCCGTCGCCCACGCGAATCCCGCGCCGACCACCGCAGCGCCGAGCACAACGGCGCAGACCGTGGCGCGCAACGGTTCGTCGCGGCGGCGCGCGCGCGACCGCACGGCAATGGCGCAGACGCCGACCAGCACACATACCCCGGCGACGAGTGCACCGGCCCGCCAGACGATGGCCATGGCCGTCACCGCCCAGCACGTCAATGCCGCAGGGACCAAGCGCATGTCGACGCGGTCGGGCGTCGAGCCGGCCGCGTCCACGCACATCCATCCGTCTCACACCCGAACCAGGCTGCGCAGCTTGTCCAAGCGAGCCGGCCCGATGCCGTCGACGTCGCCCAACTGGTCGACATTTGTGAATTTCCCGTTCGCATCGCGCCACGCCACGATGGCGGCCGCGGTGACCGGCCCGACGCCGGGCAGCGCGTCGAGTTGTTCGACGGTCGCGGTGTTCAGATCGATCGGCCCCGTCGACGAGGCCGTTGGCTTGGCCGACGGCGACGACGACGAGGCGGACCCGCCGGTGGACGGCGCCACGCTGCTGCCCAGCCGGGTCGGCTGACCCGGCGCGGGCGCGATTCCGACCACGATCTGCGTGCCGTCGGTCAGCCGCTGCGCCATGTTGAGCCCGAGCAGGTCGGCGCCGTCGAGTGCACCGCCCGCGGCACCGACCGCATCGGCGATGCGTGCGCCGGGCTGCAAGGTCACCAAGCCCGGCTTGTGCACCAACCCGACAACACTCACAACTACCGGCTGCTCGGGCGCCGGCGACCCGCTCGGAGTGGGCTTCGCCGACGAAACCATCTGCACCGGCGGCAGTTTCGATGAGGTGATCGGTGGCGGCCTGTCGCGCATGATCGCGAAGACGGTGACCAGCACCGCGACCACGGCCACCACGCCCAGCGCAAACAGACCAGCCCGGCCCGGATCTGCCCTGATGGCCGCGATCCAGCCCGGACCGTCATCGGGCGACGCAGCGGGCAGCCACCGCGACAGCCGAGTGTCGGGGTTGGCGGCCTCGTCGGCCCCGCTGTCCGAATCGCCCGGATCAGCCGCTGCGCCCAAGCGCCGGGTGAGCCGTTCTGCGGCCAGTTCGGTTCCCATAGCCGACACGGTAGGAAGCCGTGGCGACGGAAATGTGTTGCCGAGCCGCATGAGCACACAGGCTGGGGATGAAGTCGAACTTGTGGACAATCACGGTCTTGCCGGCCGCAAGATTCCCCCAAGGCCCCGACCGCACGCTTTAATTCACACCAGCCCCGCGAAAGGATCCACCGCATGCAGTTGCCCCGAGCACTCGTCGGTCTGATCGGGTCGCTTCTTGCCGGCGTCCTGCTGCTGGCAGGCTGCGACGGTGCCAAGACGTCAGGCCCATCCACACCGAGCCAGTCGCCGCCGTCCCCGACGACCAACCAAGCTTCCGCGTCACCGACGCAGCCGAGTTGCGGGCCAGACAAGGACACCGCCCTGCGCGACGCGTTGACTCGCTACCCGCCCGAGCCGGTGACGGGTCGCGCGTGGGGCCCCAATTCGCAGGGCGACAACTACGACCCCTGCGCCGATCTGTCGACGATCCTCATCATGGTCGACGGCGGAACCGCCAGTTCGCCCATGCAGGCGTTGATGTTTCACCGAGGCACCTGGCTCGGCACGGGCACGTCACGGGCTTACTCGTTTACCAGCGTGGATTCCGCCGCCTCGACGAACGACACCGTCGTGCTGGCCTATCGATCCGGCCAAAGTTGCAGCGCCTGTGGCGACGGCATCCTGACTCGGGTGAGATACCACTGGGACGGCAACCAGGTGCAGATGCTCGATCCACCACCACCTGGCTAGCCCCGGTGAGAGTGCGGCGATACTCGACAGCTATGACGACCTCACCCCCGGACCGCGCTCTCCGCGTCATCCAATGGACCACCGGAAACATCGGCCGCCGCTCGTTGCACGCGATCATCGAGCGCCCCGACATGGAGCTGGTCGGGGTCTACGCGCACGGGGCGGACAAGGTCGGCAAGGATGCCGCTGAGCTGTGCGGGTGGCCCGAGCCGACGGGCGTCACGGCCACCAGCGACATCGACGAGCTCGTCGCACTCAAACCCGATGCCTGCTGTTACAACCCGCTCTGGCCCGACATCGACGAGCTGGTGCGGCTGCTCGAATCCGGCATCAACGTGTGCTCCAGCGCAGCCTGGATCACCGGCGGGAAGCAGACATACCAAGACCGGGTGCGTATTGAAACTGCCTGCGAGCAAGGCAAATCCACGATCTTCGGCAGCGGCGCGCATCCCGGGATGAGCAACCTCGTCGGCATGGTCCTCTCTGGCTCATGTGAACGCGTCGACGAGATCAGAATCACCGAATCCGTCGACTGCTCGACCTACGAGTCCGCGGAAACCCAGAAGGCAATGGGATTCTCGCAGCCACCCGACACACCGGGGCTTGCCGAGAGCGTGCGCCGCGAGAGCGAAGTCTTCGCCGAGTCGGCGGCGATGATGGCCGACGCGATGGGGGCCACGCTCGACAGGCTGACGTTCGACGTCACGTTCACGCCCGCTACCGGCGACTCCGACCTCGGCTTCATGCAGATACCGCGGGGCAGCGTCGCTGGCGTGTTCGGCTATCACCGCGGCTGGGTTGGCGAAAAGAACATCGTCAACGTCGGGTTCAACTGGATCATGGGCTCTCACGTCGAGCCGCCGAAGCCCCTCGAGCACGGGCACGTCGTACAGGTCTACGGCGTTCCGAACATGCGCACGGTGTTGCATTGCCTGCCACCCAAAGGGTGGAAAGAGCCGGGGTTCATGGGCCTCGGGATGATCTACACCGCAATGCCGGTTCTCAACGCGATCCCGAAAGTCGTTGCGGCCCAGCCGGGAATCGTCACGTTAGCCGACCTCCCGCCAATCACGGGCCGGCCGAACATCTGATCAGTCTGTTATATCAACACACACCGCCACCGCACCGGCGCCGATGTGCACGCCGAGCACGGGCCCCATATCGGTCACCGTCGGCGCCTCGACGTGATCCAGGCGCGCGACGAGGTCGTTGGCAACGACGTTGGCGGCGCCGAGATTTCGGATGTGGTGCACGGCGATGACGGCCCTCTTCTCACCCACGTCGGCCACCACACGTTCGACCATCGCGTCCAATGCCTTGCTCGCGGTGCGCACGCGTTGTTCCAGCACCAGCCGGCCGTCCGGGTCGATCTTCAACAGCGGTTTGATTGCCAAGGCGCTGCTCAGCCACGACGCGCCTCTGCCGATCCGACCGCTGCGGCGTAAGTTCTCGAGCCGGTGCACGACCACATAGCCGAGCCCTCGGTCGCTTGCGGAAAACGCCTCTTGTTCGACAGCATTCAATTCGGCGCCGTCTGCGGCGAGGCGCGCCGCGGCCAGCGCAACGAAGCCGGTGCCCATCGCGGCTGACTTCGAGTTCACCACCCGCACTGCGCCGCTGAACTGCCGGGCGGCCTGCTCGGCGGACGTGACCGTCGACGACAGCGCCGCGGAGATGTGCACCGCCACCACGCCGTCTCCGTCGCTGGCTTCCAGCGCCTGACGGTAGGCCTCACTGAGCTCTGCCGGCGTTGCGCCTGCCGTCGTGGCTTTCGAGTTTGAGTCGACGTCCTCGGCGATGGTGTCGACGCCGTCGCGGAAATCCTGCCCATCCACCATAATGTGCAGTGGCACCTGGCGGATCTGCCACTTCTCCCGGTCGCCTTCGGGCAACCGCGACGACGAGTCGGTGACGACGACAACAGGCATGGAGATCAGTCGCCCTCATGCTCTGGCGTCACGCCCGCCTGCGCCAACGCCTTGAGCATCAGTTCGGCGACAGCCTGATGCGCCTCGAAGTTCCAATGAATGCCATCGGGATTGCCCCGCCCCGCCATGACGTGCTCACCGACCGCGGCCTTGAGATCGACGAGCGGAACATCATGCAGGTCAGCCCATTCGGCAATCGCGGCCACGGTGCCCTCCCGGCCGTGATGTGCGCGACCGTACGCCTCGGCGATGTGCACCGACGGCAGTGACGCCACAATCGGGATCCCGGGACGGTTGAAATCGATTGCGTTCCTGGTCATTTCCAGGTACTCGACAGACACCCGGGGCGGCAGCGCCGGCCGTGCGATCGGCGACAGGCGTGGCTGAACCCAGCCGTATCCGTCGCGTACCCACCGCCTGAGCCAGGACGGGCGCACATACCGGATCGACTCCCGCAGCGCGGTCGGCAGCGGTGACGGCAACGAGTCCATGCCACTGGTCGCAAAGATCACCGCGCCTGCGCGCGGGAGCGCCGCCCACGCGCGTGGATCCTGCGTTGCCGCCCACCACACGTCCCGGCACGTCCAGCCGATCCGGCCAATCAGCTCGACATCCCAACCAATCTGTGCACCAACGATATTCGGCCAGATTCGGGGATCGTCGGCGGGAAGGCCTCCGCTAGGACCGTAATAGGACAGCGAATCCGCGAAGATCAACAGCACTGGCCGGTCTGTGCCTGCGTCAGAGGACATCGCCTGCCACCTGCGCGGAGGCGTTCCATACGTCGAGCCGCCACAGAATGTCGTCCGGAGCGGCGTCATCGGCCGAAGTTTCTCCCGTCGCTTCGCTCGCCCCAGAGTGCCCGGACAGCTGAACCCAGCTTGCGTTCCCCAGCCCGCCAAGCACCGGCCAGTTGGCGACGGGCAGCCGCAGAAGCGCAGCAGTGAGCGCGGCAATCAACCCGCCGTGAGCCACCAGCACCACAGGGCGGTCGGCTTCGTCGCCACCCCAATTCGGCTGGGAGTCAAGAAGTTCGGAGACAACGGGCACGCTGCGCCGTGCAACGTCGACGCGACTTTCGCCACCGGGTGGCGCCCACGTCGCATCGTTGCGCCACGTGATACGCGCGCCCGGCGCCCCCGCGTCGACCTCGGTATGGGTCAAACCCTGCCAGTCGCCCAGGTGGGTCTCGCGTAGCCGTTCGTCGACGTTGACCGCGGTGCCGGTGAGCTCGCCGAGCACCGCGGCAGTGTCATAGGCACGACGCAGGTCCGAGGACACGATCACCAGCGGATCGCGCTTGCTGAGCACCTCGGCGACCGCAACCGCCTGTTGCCGCCCGAGCTCGGACAGCGCGGTGTCCAGCTGTCCCTGCATCCGGTTGCCGGCATTGAACTCCGTCTGACCGTGCCGCACCATCACCAGGCGCCGGATCATCATGATGCAGGCTCGAGATCAATGGCCACCTCCGGGCAGTCCCGCCACAACCGGTCGAGCGCATAGAAGTCGCGCTCGTCGGAGTGCTGGATGTGCACCACGATGTCGACGTAGTCGAGCAACGTCCAGCGGCCTTCGCGCGCGCCTTCGCGGCGGGCCGGCTTGTATCCGGCGAGCCGCATCTTCTCCTCGACGTCGTCGACGATCGCATTGACCTGGCGCTCGTTGGAGGCCGAGGCGATCACGAACAGATCGGTGATGACCAGCTGCTCCGAGACATCGAGAACGACGACGTTCTCGGCAAGCTTTCCGGCGGCCGCCCTTGCGGCGACGGTGGCCATCGCGATGGCTTCATCCGAGGCCGTCACGAGCCGTCCTTCGCGGTCGCGGCGAGGCTGTTCGTCGCGGTTCCGCCCGGCGCGCTGTACAGGTTCCGCTTGGCCACGTACTGCACGACGCCGTCGGGCACCAGATACCAAATCGTCCTGCTCTGGCTGGCCCGGATACGGCAGTCGGTCGACGAGATCGCCAGCGCCGGCACCTCCATCAGGGTCAGCGCGTCGGAGGGCAGCGACTCGAATCGTGCCGAGATGTGGCCCCCGTCGAGCACGTAACCGGGCCTGCTCACGCCGACGAAACGCGCAAGCGAGAACAATTCCTCGACGTCCTGCCAGGACAGGATCGAGGCCAACGCGTCCGCCCCAGTGATGAAATACAGCTCGGCGTCGGGGTAGATGGCGCGCAGATCGCGCAGCGTGTCGGTGGTGTAGGTACGGCCACCGCGGTCGATGTCGACGCGGCTCACCGAGAATCGGGGGTTGCTGGCCGTCGCGATGACCGTCATCAGGTAGCGGTCCTCCGCCGCGGTGACATGGCGGCCCGCCTTCTGCCACGGCTCCCCCGTGGGGACGAATATCACCTCGTCGAGGTCAAACCGATCGGCAACCTCGCTGGCGGCGACGAGGTGGCCGTTGTGGATGGGGTCGAACGTCCCACCCATCACACCGAGCCGTCTTCCGCCTGACGCCATGGTTGGCAACCTTACTTGCAGCGCGAACGCCAGCTCAGACGGGCAACAGGCCGTCGATTACCGCGGCCAGCTGCTTTGCGCTTCGGCACTCGTGCATGGTGATCACGTCCTGATACCGCGGCACCGCCGAGTCGCCGCTGCCCCACAGGTGCTTCGGTTCGGGGTTCAGCCAATGCGCGTGCCTGCTCTCGCAGACCATCCGATGCAGCAAGTCGGTCTCGGGGTTTCGGTAGTTGTTGCGCCCGTCGCCGAGGACCAACAGAGCGCTGCGCGGGGAAAGCACCGTCGGGAACTTGTCCATGAACGACGCGAACGCGTGTCCGTAGTCGCTGTGCCCGTCTCGGGTGTACACGCCGGACTCGCGGGTGATCTGCTGAATCGCCAGCGCGAGGTCGGCCTCGGGGCCGAACAGGTGAGTGACCTCGTCGGTGGTGTCGATGAACGCGAACACGCGCACCCGGGAGAACTGCTGGCGCAAGGCGTGCACGAGCAACAGCGTGAAATGGCTGAAGCCCGCCACCGAACCCGACACATCGCAGAGCACAACAAGTTCCGGACGCGCGGGCCGCGGTTTGCGCAACACCACATCGATCGGCACGCCGCCGGTGCTCATCGACTTGCGCAGCGTCTTGCGCAGATCGATCTCACCGGCGCGGGACCGACGGCGCCTGGCCGCCAGCCTGGTGGCAAGCGTCCTTGCCAGCGGGGCGACCACCCGTCGCATCTGCTTGAGCTGCTCGCCTGACGCGCGCAGGAATTCGACGTTCTCCGACAGCTGCGGGATGCCGTACATGGTCACGTGCTCGCGACCCAGCTGTTCGGCCGTGCGCCGCTTGGTCTCCGCCTCGACCATTTTCCGGAGCTGGGCGATGCGTTGTGTCGCAATGGCTTTAGCGATCTGCTCCTGCGTCGGGGTGGGCTCTTCACCGTAGGGGGCCAGCAACCCGGCAAGCAGCCGTGCCTCCAGCTGGTCGAGGGCCATCGTCTTGAGCGCCTGATACGACGAGTACGACGGGCCGCGGCTCGAGTTGTACCGGCCGTACGCCTCGACGATGCGCGCGACCATCGCCTCGAGTGCCTCGTCGCGCTCGCCCGCGTCGGTGTCATCGCCGAGGAGTTCGAGCAGCTGAGATCTCAGCGCCTCGATGTCGTCGGGCAGACCGGGATCATCGTCGTCGATCAGCTCGATCGCGCGCATGCCCAGCGCGGCAGGGAACCACAGGTCGAACAGCGCATCGTAGGTGTCGCGATGATCGGGCCGGCGCAAAACCGCGCAGGCCAGTCCTTCGCGCAACACCTCCCGATCACCCAGTCCCAGGACACTTACCACCCTGCCCGCGTCGACCGTCTCGGACGGCCCCACCGAAATGCCCTGGGCGCGAAGCGCTTCCACGAAGCCGACGAGGTGGCCGGGAATGCCGTGCGGCGCTAGCGGCTGCGGGGGGCGGACTCGACGGGCGGCCATCAGTTCAACCTCAGCTCCCCCGCCGCGCGTGTGACGTCCGATTGGTGCTTGAGCACGACGCCCAGTGTCGACGCGATCGTCGCGTCCTCGATGGTGTCGAGCCCGAGCGCCAATATCGTTCGGCCCCAGTCGATCGTCTCGGCCACCGACGGCAGCTTCTTCAGCTGCATGCCCCGAAGCACTCCGACGATGCGGACCAGTTCCTCGGCCAGGTGTTCAGGCAGCTCCGGCACCCGGGACAAAAGAATCCGGCGTTCGAGGTCGGCGTCGGGAAAGTCGATGTGCAAGAACAGGCAGCGCCGCTTGAGCGCTTCGGAGAGTTCGCGCGTGGCATTGGACGTCAGTACCACCAGCGGTGCCCGCTCGGCCGTGATGGTGCCCAATTCCGGTACGGTGACGGCGAAGTCGCTGAGCACCTCGAGCAGCAGGCCTTCGATCTCGATGTCGGCCTTGTCCGTCTCGTCGATGAGCAGCACGGTCGGGTCTTTGCGCCTGATCGCCGTCAGCAGCGGACGCGTCAGCAGGAACTCCTCGGAGAACACGTCGTCTTTGGTCGATTCCCAGTCGCCCGAGCCGGCTTGGATGCGCAGGATCTGCTTGGCGTGGTTCCACTCGTACAGCGCGCGCGACTCGTCGACGCCTTCGTAGCACTGCAGCCGCACCAGTCCCGAGCCGGTGGCCTGGGAGATGGCCCGGGCGAGTTCGGTCTTGCCGACACCGGCAGGCCCCTCGACGAGCAGGGGTTTGCCCAGCCGATCGGCGAGGAAAACCGCTGTCGCCGTGGCGGTGTCAGGAAGATACCCGGTCTCGGCGAGACGACGCGCAACGTCGTCGATGTCGGCGAACATCGGCACGGGCCGCGCAGGGACGCTCATTCATTCTCCTCGAATCAGACCGGGCGGGTCTGGCCGTTGCCCCACACGATCCACTTGGTCGATGTCAATTCAGGCAGGCCCATCGGCCCGCGCGCGTGCAACTTCTGCGTCGAGATACCGATCTCGGCGCCGAAACCGAACTGCTCGCCGTCGGTGAACGCGGTCGATGCGTTCACCATCACCGCGGCAGCGTCGACCTCCTCGGTAAACCGCTGTGCCGCAGCCAGGTCTGTGGTGACAATCGCCTCGGTGTGCCCCGTACCGTACTCGTTGATGTGGCTGATCGCAGCGCCAAGACCGTCCACCACCGCAACGGCGATGTCCATCGACAGGTACTCGCGGCGCAAATCGTCCTCGGCGCCGGTGTCGTGGACGCTGACCCCCGCCGCCTGCAGCGCGTCGGTCAGACGAGGCAAGGCCCGATCCGCGATCGCGGCGTCCACCAACAGCGTCTCTGCTGCGTTGCAGACACTAGGCCGACGGGTCTTGGCGTTCAACAGAATTCGCTCGGCGGCGTCGAGGTCAGCTGCTTCGTGAACGTAGACGTGACAGTTCCCGACGCCGGTTTCGATGGTCGGCACCTGCGCGTCGCGCACCACCGCTTCGATGAGACCGGCTCCGCCACGCGGGATCACCACGTCGACCAAGCCGCGGGCCTGGATCAGATGGGTGACCGTCGACCGATCCTCGCTGCACAGAAGCTGCACCGCGTCGGCGGGCAGGTTCTCCATGACCAAAGCCGCACGCAGGACGTTCACCAGGGCCTCGTTCGACCGCGCAGCCGACGAGCTGCCACGCAGCAGCACGGCGTTGCCGGACTTGAGCGTGAGGCCGAACGCGTCGACGGTGACGTTGGGCCTGCTTTCGTAGACGATGCCGACCACCCCGAACGGCACGCGCTGCTGGCGAATCTGCAGTCCGTTGGGCAGGGTTCGGCCGCGCAGCACCTCACCGACCGGGTCGGGCAGACCGGCCACCTGCCGCAGCCCGGCCGCGATGCCGTCGACGCGCTGCGGGTTGAGCGCCAGCCGGTCGAGCAGCGCCTCGCTGATCCCCGCTTCCTGGGCCGCCTGCAGATCCTCGGCATTGGCGGCCAGAATCACATGGACGTGGCTGAGCAACGCGTCGGCGGCAGCGTGCAATGCGCGGTCTTTGTCGGCCGCGGAAAGGGTTGCGAGCACCCGCGAGGCGACCCGGGCACGCCGGGCGGCGTCGTGGACCTCTTGACGCAGGTCGGGCTGTGTCGCTGCCTGCACGCTCATTGGTCCAGGGTATCGGCCCAACCGCCCGGTTGGGGGATCGGGGCGGGCTAATGTGACCGCGTGACACGCGTGTGCGTGATCGGCAGCGTCAACTCCGACATGACCTTCACCGTGGACGCCCTGCCCCAGCCCGGCCAGACCGTGCTGGCGACCGCGCTCACTTCGGCGCCGGGCGGCAAGGGCGCCAACCAGGCAGTCGCCGCGGCCCGGGCAGGCGCCCGGGTTCAGTTCGTCGGTGCGGTCGGCAGCGATGCCGCGGGCGAGGCACTGCTGAGCCATCTGCGCGCGAACGGGGTCGGCACAGACGCCACGATTTCGGTGCCGGGTCCCAGCGGCACCGCTGGGATCGTCGTGGACGGCGATGCCGAGAACACGATCGTCGTCGCGCCGGGCGCGAACGCTCATCTCGTGATCGACTCGGCCGCGATGCGTGACGTGATCAGTGCATCGGATGTGGCGTTGCTGCAGTTGGAGATTCCGTTGCCGACGGCCGTGGCCGCGGCCCGCATCGCGCGCGGGGCGGGGGCGACCGTCATCGTCAATGCGTCACCGCCGAACACGTCGCCGAAAACAGGTGAATTGGCCAACTTGGCCGACGTTGTCGTGGTCAATCAGTCCGAAGCCGAGGAATGGCATTGGCCAGTACCACATCTCGTGATCACACGAGGCGCCCGCGGAGCTCTGTATCGGAGGGACGGCAATGAAGCCCCCATCGCCGCACCGGCAGTCGAGCCCGTCGACACCACAGGCGCGGGCGACGTCTTCGCTGGTGTGCTCTCCGCGTCCTGGTCAGCCGATCCCCACCAGGCACTGCGCCGCGCATGTGCGGCAGGCGCGCTCGCGACGCTGGTGCCCGGCGCGGGTGACTGCGCGCCGACGGACGAAGCCATCGACGACGTGCTGCGAGATATGTAGCCCCCCACGCAGCCCCCGTCGTCGATAACATCCGGATATGTCCGACAGATTCGCAGCGGCCGTCGCGGCGGTGGTGTATCTCGTCGGCGCAGGCATTGGGATCGGCTGGCGCATGTGGTGGCAGTGGCGACGCACGGGATCCACGGGATTCAAAGGAGTCACCGGCCGGGTCGGCTCCGCCGACTGGTTCGGCGGCGTCGGATTCATTCTGGGCGTGGCGGTCACCGCCGCTGCGCCCGTCCTGCAGCTCGCCGAGATCGTCGCGCCGCTGGTGCGCTCGCCGTGGATCCACTGGACAGGTGTCGGGGTCGCGGCGGCGGGCATCAGCGCGGTGGTCTACGCGCAGTTCGTCATGGGCACGTCGTGGCGGATCGGGGTGGATGCTCGCGAGACGACGACGTTAGTGCGTACCGGGGTGTTCGGCGTGGTCCGCAACCCGATCTACGTCGCGATGTTCGTATTCTGGCTCGGCACAACGCTCGTCGCCCCGAATATCGTCGCGATCCTGGGTTACGTGCTGTTGGTGGTGTCGATCGAGTTACAGGTGCGGCTTGTCGAGGAACCGTATCTGCTGAAAGTCCACGGGCAGACGTATCGCGAATATGCCTCGACGGTAGGGCGTTTCGTACCGCATGTGGGGTTGATGCGCTGACTATTCCTCGGGCACCTCGCGCTCGATCTCGTCGAGCCAGGTCCGTGCCGACATGTCCGACGGCGCCCGCCAATCGCCGCGTGGTGAGAGCGATCCGCCGTGGGACACCTTGGGGCCGTTCGGTAATGCTGACCGCTTGAACTGACTGAACGAGTAGAACCGCTCGACGAATACCTGCAGCCAGTGCCGGATCTCCTTCAGCGAGTAGGACGGTCGCTTGTCGGGAGGAAAGCCGGGCGGCCAGTCGCCGCGCTCGGCGTCGCTCCACGCATGCCAGGCCAGGAACGCGATCTTCGACGGACGGAATCCGTTGCGCAGCACGCCGAAGAGTGAGAAGTCCTGCAGCGAGTAGGGCCCGACCTTCGCTTCGCTGCTCTGCAGTTCCTCTTCCTCGCCCGACGGAACCAGCTCGGGCGTGATCTCGGTGTCCACTACCGATTGCAGCACCTCACCGACTTCCGCGTCGAACTGCTTCGATGCGATCACCCACCGAATCAGGTGCTGGATCAACGTCTTAGGCACGCCGGCGTTGACGTTGTAGTGCGACATCTGGTCGCCCACGCCGTAGGTGGACCACCCGAGCGCCAGCTCCGAGAGATCGCCGGTGCCGAGCACGATCCCGCCGCGCTGATTGGCGATGCGGAACAAGTAGTCGGTGCGCAGGCCGGCCTGCACGTTTTCGAACGTGACGTCATAGACCTTCTCGCCCCGGCCGAACGGATGCCCGATCTCGGAGAGCATCAGCTCCGCCGTCGGGCGGATGTCCAGCTCCTCGAACGTGACTCCGAGTGCGCGAGCGAGCCGGATCGCGTTGTTCTTGGTCCGCTCACCGGTGGCGAAGCCCGGCAGCGTGAACGCGAGAATGTCGCTGCGCGGCCTGCTCTCCCGGTCCATCGCCCTGGCCGCGACGATCAACGCATGCGTCGAGTCGAGGCCGCCCGATACCCCGATGACGACCTTGGGGTAGTTCAGCGCGCGCAACCGCTGTTCCAAGCCGGCCACCTGGATGCTGTAGGCCTCATAGCAGTCCTGTTCCAGCCGCGTCAGGTCCGACGGCACGAACGGGAAGCGTTCGACGACGCGGCGCAAGCCGAGATCACCGTCAGGTGGTTCGAGACGAAACTCGGTGCGGCGGAATGACTCTGCGCCCACACTGTGGCGTCTGCGATTGTCGTCGAATGTGCCCATCCGCGCCCGCTCTGACCGCAACAGCTCCAGGTCGACATCGGCGACGCAACGCTGCGGCCCCTTGGGAAACCGCTCGCTTTCGACCAGCAGCCGTCCGTTCTCCCAAATCATGGTCTGGCCGTCCCAGGCAAGGTCGGTGGTGGATTCGCCTTCTCCAGCGGCCGCATACACGTATGCCGCCAGGCATCGTGCCGACGCCGAGCGCGCGAGCAACGACCGGTCCTCGGCGCGCGCGACGGTGATCGGGCTGCCCGACAGATTGGCCAGCACGGTCGCTCCCGCGAGCGCAGCCTCGGCGCTGGGCGGCACCGGCACGAACATGTCCTCGCAGATCTCGACGTGCAGCACGAACCCGGGTACGTCCGATGCCGAGAACAACAGGTCGGGCCCGAACGGGACCTCACTGCCGGAAAGCCTCAGCGTGCCGCGGACGTCGTCGCCGCCGGCGAAGTGGCGCCGCTCGTAGAACTCCCGATACGTCGGCAGATACGACTTCGGCACCACCCCCAGGACGGTCCCGCGATGGACGACGACGGCGGTGTTGTAGACCCGGTGCCGGTACCGCAGCGGTGCGCCGACCACCAGCACCGGCAACAGATCGGCAGATGAGGCCACGACCTCGCCCAGAGCGGCTTCGACTGCGTCCAGCAGCGCGTCCTGCAGCACGATGTCCTCGATCGAATAGCCGGACAGCGTCAACTCGGGAAACACCGCGAGCGCGACGCCGTCGTCGTGGCATTCGCGTGCCAACGCCAGCACAGCCTGCGCATTCGCCACAGGGTCAGCCAGGGCGGTGGTGATCGTGCAGGCCGCGACGCGCGCGAACCCGTGCCGGTACACCGAGTAGAAGTCCTTGACGCCTTCCATCCCTTTATTGTCGCCTGCCACCGCTGCGGCGAAACCACCAGCGCATCAACAGGCGGCTGAATGGGTAACCCGCGCGTCATGAGCGACACCGCTGTGTTGGTGATCGACATGCTCAACGCCTACGACCATCCGGACGCCGAGAGGCTCATTCCAAATGTGGAGAGGATCGTTGATCCGCTCGCCGAACTGATCGCGAAGGCAGACGGCCGCGACGACGTGGACGTGATCTACGTCAACGACAACTACGGGGATTTCACGGCCGACCAGCAGGACCTCGTGCGCTCGGCACTCGATGGCCGCCGGCCCGATTTGGTAGAGCCGATCACCCCGCCCGCGGGGTGTCTGTTCCTGGACAAGGTGCGCCACAGCGCGTTCTACTCCACCGCGCTGGGATACCTGCTCGGCCAGCTGAACGTGCGCCGCGTGGTGCTGACCGGACAGGTCACTGAGCAGTGCATCCTGTACACCGCGCTCGACGCGTACGTGCGCCATTTTCCGATCGTGATCCCGACCGACGCCGTCGCGCATATCGATTCGGAACTCGGTGACGCGGCGGTGAGGATGATGGAGAGCAACATGCGGGCCACGATTTCGGTTGCCACGGGTTGTCTGGATTGACTGTTCATCTAGTCTTTGGCTAGCGGCCGCATGAAATGACAAAGCGGATTTGATGCCCGCGCCTGGACGCGGCCGGGGAGCGACAGGAGGCGCTGTTGACGCAGTCTCCCGGCACCGGCCTCGGCAGCCCCTCGAAGATGTCGCCGTGGCTGCGCACGCTGCGCACGCTGCGCCAGCTATCGCCGTCCGCGGACAGCAGCTTCGAGGACGTCTGCGTCACCGCTCTGCAAGCGCTCGATTCGACGGATATCGCATTCGCGGTGCTCTACACCTTCGATCCCAGTCAGACGGTCCACGTGGCCGCGTCGACGGCCGACCCGTCAGCGACGG
Source organism: Mycobacterium sp. (assembly GCF_032159765.1). GTDB lineage: Bacteria > Actinomycetota > Actinomycetes > Mycobacteriales > Mycobacteriaceae > Mycobacterium. Next base: position 36,779 of record NZ_JAVHWM010000190.1, read on the forward strand.
GTGCCGGTCTTGGCGACGAGCTGTTGCGCAAGGTCGTAAGCACAGGTGTGCCAATCATTTTGGACCCTGCGCCGCGTGAGTGGGCTGGTGCGGAGTCGGCGGCGGTGATCCTTCCGGTGACCGCCGGTGACGACGACGTTCCCGCCACAGTGCTGGTCGTCGCGGTGGCACCTGGCCGTGACGTCGACGACGACTTCCTCACCTACCTGGATCTGATCGCCGACCAGATCGGTGCCCTGCTCGCGCGCCGGGCGCGCGCCCGCGCCACCGACCGCGCCGAGGCCGTGGCCTTTCAGCGGGCGATTCTCGGCCCCACCCTGCTCCCGCACGGGTTCGCCGTCCGGTACGCCCCGGCCGTCGAGGCCCGTGCCATGGGCGGGGATTGGTATGACGTGATCTCGCTCGGGCAAGGCAGGATCGGCATCGTCGTCGGCGATCCCGTCGAGCACGGGGTGGCCGCCGCTGCGCTGATGGGGCAGCTCCGGTCGGCCGCCCAAGCCCTGCTCATTCGCTCGTCGGGTCCCGCGCAGGCGCTCAGCGACCTCGACAACTTCGCTCGGCGAATCCCCTCCGCGAGCTGCACCACGGTGTTCTGCGCGGTCATCGACGTACCCACCTCGACGGTGCGCTACAGCAGCGCGGGCCACCCGCCGCCGATCGTGGTGGACCGGACCGGCTCGCAGCTGCTGGACCGGGCTCAGTCTGTACCGATTGCCGCCACCGAGACGGTGCTCTCGCGGCCGGAGGCGGAAATGACCCTGCTGCCGGGTGCAACGGTACTGCTCTACACCGACGGCCTGGTGGAACGCCGAGGTGAGTCGCTGGGCGTCGGCATCGAGCGCGCCTCGACGTCGCTCAACCAGTGCCGGCACTGTCATCCCGACTTCGTCGCCGACCAACTGATGACAGACCTCGAGCCGGTCACGGGCTTCGACGACGACGTCGCGCTGCTGCTTTACCGCCATCCGCCCGCGTCGCTGCGACTGCGCTCACCTGCCCGGCCTGCGAGCCTGGCGATCATCCGTGACCACCTTCGACGCTGGCTTCCGTCGGCCGCCGTCGACGACGACGCCGCCGAGGAGGTACTTCTGGCGGTCGGAGAAGCCGCGGCCAACGCGGCCGAACACGCCAGTAAAGAGGGAACGCAGCAGGTCGAGATGACCGTGACGGCCCAATTGACCAAGGCCGGTCTTGCACTTTCCATCGCAGACGATGGGCGCTGGCACCAGAGCGATACGCCACAACTGGGTCGGGGCAATGGGATTGCATTGATGAATGCGCTGGTGGACGCGGTCGAGATCACGTCAACCGGGCGCGGCACCACGGTGGAGATGCGTAAGGAATTGAACTAGCGATGAGAGCTTACGCGAAGAGGAGACGGCAGCGATGAGCGCTTGCGCGAAGAGGAGACGGCAGCGATGAACGAGGCTCAGTTTCGGGTATCGGCGGCCAACGGCGAAAACGCGCCTGTCGTCACCGCGACCGGCGACATCGACCTCGCCAACGTCAACCAGTTCGAGGACGCGATGACAGGCGCCGCGACGGGCGCCGACGCGATCGTCGTCGACCTTTCGCAGGTGTCCTACTGTGACAGCGCGACGGTCCGGGCGCTGTTCGCCGTCGCCGCCACCACCAAGCTAAGTCTCATCGTCAGGTCCGCCGGTTCGATCAAGACGCTGCTTTCCGTGTCCGGGCTTGACCGCGTCGCGACGGTCACGACGTCAGACGAGTAATCCGCCGTGCCACCTCCGCGCTTCGAGCCCCGCA
>NZ_JAVHWM010000006.1:0-20876 GCF_032159765.1 Mycobacterium sp.
ACGCACTGAGTGGACGGCCGAACTGCACGCGCTGGCCGGTGTGTTCCACCGACAGCGCGGCGGCCGCGTCCAGGGCGCCGATGATCTGTACGCAGCGCGACCAGGCGCCCCGCTGCGCGAGCTCGAGACCCACTGACGGGTCCGCGACCTGCAACTGGTCGGCCGACACGTCGAATGCGATCGAATCGCGAGGTTCTCCGGCCAGGTTGTGGCTTTCGTGCAGGGTGCCGGACGACGGGTCGAGCACGCCGACCCGCAGTTCGTCGCGACCGCCAACGGCGAGCACCGTGGTGCACGACCGCGCCCACGGCACGGCCAGCGCGGTGCCGGCGACCCGTCCGCCCTCGGGCTCTGCGTCGGCGATCGCGACGGTCAACGGACCGCCGGGCAGCTCAATACCGACCTGCTGCCCGAGCCAGCCTGCGAGAGCGTCGGTTTCGGCCAACGGCACCGCGCCGGCATGGCGGGCGACACCGTAGAGCGCGATCGCCAGCTCGTGCGGTCCCGCGCCCATGCCCAGTGTGCTCGTCAGGCGCGCCAGCCCGGTGTCCTCGAGGTTGCGCCAGAGCTCTTCGTCGAACTGATCCGGCACCCGTCGGCGGCCCATCCCTGCGTCGTAGGAGCGCCGCCCGATGTCGTCCACCAACCCACGCAACTCGGCGTCGTCGTCCTGCGTGGTTGTAGCGAAGACGCCACCCGCGAGCGCGCTCAACGCAAGCCCATTCCGCGAGCAACCACGCCCCGCAGCACCTCGTTGGTGCCGCCGCGCAGGGTGAACATCGGCTTGTGCAGCCACGCGGTGGTGAGCATCGACTCCAGCTCGGGGTTCGGAGGTGCGCCCTCCAGCAGGTCGGCGATCATCTCGACAGACTCGGTCTCGAAGCGGGTGCCCAGGTCCTTCACCAGTGCCGCCAGATTCGCCGCATCGCCACCGCCGGTCAGCGTGCGGGCCACCGACAGCGACAGCTGCCGCAGCGAGATCAGCCGGGCCAGCAGGTCGCCGACGTCGGCGGCGGTCCGGTCGTCGGGCAAGCGTCCTGCGCCGAGCGCGCGGATCGCCGCAAAGAGCAGCGGCCCCGTGGACAGAATGCGTTCGGGCCCACTGCGCTCGAACGACAACTCGGACGTTACCTGGTGCCAGCCGTTGCCGATCTCCCCGAGCACGTCGGCGTCAGAGACGAAAACCGAATCCATGATCACTTCGTTGAAGTGGTGGGCGCCCGACATCAGCAAGATGGGTTCGATCCGGACACCCTCGGCGTCGCAGGGAACCAGGAATTGGCTGAAACCGGCGTGTCGGTGCTCCGGGTCCGCAGGACTGGTGCGGGCCAGCACCACCACCTGATGCGCGTAGTGCGCTCCGCTGGTCCACACCTTTGTGCCGGAGAGCAACCAGCCGCCGTCAGTCTTGGTGGCCTTGGTCGACACCGCCGCAAGATCGGAACCCGCGCCGTGCTCGCTCATCCCGATCGACGAATAGAGCTTGCCCGCAACGATCTTCGGCAGCAGGCGGTCGCGCTGCTCGTCTGATCCGTAGCTCAGCAGACTCGGCGCGACCTGACGGTCGGCGGTCCAGTGCGCGGCCACCGGCGCTCCCGCCGCGATCAGTTCCTCGGTCACGACGTAGCGGTGCAGGTGGCCCAGTTCGTGGCCGCCGTAGCGCTTGGGGATGGTCAGACCGAGGAACCCTGCTGCGCCCAGACGTGCGGAGAAGTCCTCGTCCCACTGACCAAGCCAGGCGTCGACCGCGGGCACCCAGCTGAACTCGGCGCGGTCGGACCGCAGAAAGTCCCGCACCGCCGAGCGGAGCTTGACCAACTCCGGCTCACGGGCGCTGAGCGCGTCGAAAGAACTCATCAGATGACTCCTAGGCGGACGGCAGTGGGGCCGACGGAAGGTAGAAGTTGGGCGCCAGATCGTCCTCGCGCGCAGCCAACCGGTACCCCGAGAAGTCGTCGACACCCTCCTCGCGAAGGATCTCCTCGTCGGTGTAGAAGTGACCGCTGCAGGACGCCGCCGAGCGGGTGACAAGCGCGTGCACCGCGTCGGCAATGATCTGCGGACTGCGGGCCTGCGCGAGTACGGCAGCTTCTCCCATCGCGACCATCATCCCGGTACTGGCCACCGTGGTGGCAGGCCACAGCGAGTTCACTGCAATCGGAATCTCGGCGAACTCGTCGGCCCAGCCCAGCGTCAGCAGGCTTTCTGCGTACTTACCCACAGTGTGGCCGACGTGTGCGCCTACCCACCTAGGCTCCAAGCTCAGCGGAGGAGAGACATTGACCACGTGCGCGTTGGCCGATCGGCGCAAATGCGGCAGCGCGGCCTGCACCACGGCGAACGGCCCCTCGACGTTGATCTCCAGCAATCGGCGCAAGCTCTTCGGCGGCAGGCTTGCGGTCGGCCGCAGATCAAGCGCGCCCGCATTGTTGATCACGACGTCGACGCCGCCGAACGACTCAGCGACAGTGTCGATGGCCGACGCCACCGCGGAAGCGTCGCGCACGTCGCAAGCGACCGGCAACGCATGCCCACCGGCCGCCCGCACGGCGTCGGCGGTCTCGTCCAGGGTGCCCGCGATCTTGGGGTTGGGTGTCACGGTCTTGGCCAGTAAGGCGACGGCAGCGCCGTCCGCTGCGGCCCGCACGGCGATGGCGGCCCCGATTCCTCGGCTCGCGCCGGTCACCACGACCACGCGATCCTTCAGAGTGCGAGGATCGGTATTACTCACTGTTCGCTGACCCCTCCACCGACACGCGGCCGTGCTCTCGAATGCTATAACTATATAGCGTATTAGTTGAGCGACGTAACGCGCCCACGAACCAAAGCGAGGCTCCATGACCGAGGTCGTCTCGATCGGCACCTACCTCCCGCCCTGGGCGGTGCGAGATCGGCGGGTAAAAGGCCCCGACGAGGATGCACTCACCATGGCGGTCGCCGCAGGGCGGGCAGCGGACCCCGACGCGACGGCGACGCGGGTCGTGCTCGTATCGCGCGACTTTCCGCTCTTGGAGGGCGGCAACGGCGCGGTGTTGCTGGCCGGACTGTCGCTGCCTGCCGACGTGGCGGTCAGTGAAGTGCTGGGTGGGGCGCCCGCGGTACTCGACCAGATTCTTGCCGCGGCCGAGGGAACCCTCGTGCTGGCCGCCGACGACTCCGCAACTATTGCCGCGGCTGGCGCGGTTTTGATCGGCGCTGAAGGCCTGAGCCTGGCGCCGATAGCCAGGCAGACCCGTAGCCTGCCTGTCACCACGCGAGGTGAGGACGGCAGGCGGCACAACTACGCCGACCCGCGCTTGCAGCGCGAAATCGGGGTCAAGTCGACCGTCGCCCGACTGGGCCTGCCCGAATCTGCGACGGTTGCGGCAGTCGTCGGGGCGAAGGCCAAGGAACTCGGTGGCGATATCAACGCCGTGGGTGCGATCGAAACCCCGATCTCGTCGGCGTCCGGAGTTATCCGGGCACTCGCCGATCTAGTCGAGAATGGTCAGGCCGCCGGTCTGCTGCTGGTCGTCGAGCAGTCCAGTGTGACGGCCGCCGAACTGACCGGAGTGCCGGTGGCGCCGACTATCAATCGGGACGAGGCGCCGGAGCGGGAGCTGCCCACATTCCGCACCGCCGACGGCAACGGCATCCCGATCTCCCTGCCCGCCTACGCCCGCGCGTTCGAACCGAAATTGCGCTGGGAGGCGGCGGTGTTCGAGGAACGACCCGGAATCGACACGGCGCCGCAATTCCCGCCGCGCGCCCGAGTCGACGATGACGGTGAATTGGTCACCGATTACCGGCTGGAACCGTTGCCGCGCACCGGAACCGTATACACCCACACCACTATTCGGATCCCGGTACCAGACCTGCCCAGCCCGTATTCGATCGCTGTCGTGCAGCTCGACGGCTGTCCCGTGCGGGTGCTGATGAAGGTCACCGGTGTACCAGCGGGCGAGGCCACCGTCGGTCAGGCTGGCTCGGTGGTCCTTCGCAAGATCGCCGACCGTGCAGGCATTCCCGACTACGGGTACGCGTTTTGGCCCACGAGTGCGGAAGGAGTGCAGGCATGAGGAACGTCGCAATGGTCGGGGCGGGGATGACTCCGTTCGCCGAGCATTTCGGCCTCAGCATCAAGGACCTGATCCCCATGGCATACGCCGACTGCGTCGCCAATGTCGATAAGGGCATCAAGAAATCGGAGATCGAGGCCGCCTGGTTCGGGGAGCTGTCCACCACCGACGGGTTCCCGTCGGGCATCCTGGCCGACACCCTCGACCTGATCGATATCCCGGTCACCCGCATCGAAAACGCCTGTGCCACCGGCAATGACTCGATCCGCAATGCCACCATTGCCATCGCTTCAGGACTCTACGACGTGGTATTGGTGGTCGGCGCCGACAAGGTCCGCGAGACGTCGTCGAACACCACGTTTTGGGACTGGGCAGCGATGACCCGGGACAACGCGTGGGACTATCCGCTGGGGCTGGTCGCGCCCGCGAACTTCGCCTTGCACGTCATTCGCTACCTGCACGAGTCGCCTGCGACCAAGGAACACATGGCGATGGTGGCGGTGAAGAATCACTTTCACGGGTTGAAGAACCCGAAAGCCCAACTGCGCTACGAGATCACCGTCGAGCAGGCGTTGGCGGCACCGATCGTGGTCGAGCCGTTCGGACTCTACGACTGCACTCCGCAAAGCGATGGCGCCGCCGCGGTGATCCTGGCCGCCGAGGACGTTGTGGACCGCTACACCGACCGGCCTGTCTGGGTGCGTGGTATGGGGTTGGGCATGGATCGCGTGATGCACCAGCACAAGGCCGACATGACGACCTTCCCGCCGACGGTGCGTGCGGCCAAAGCGGCGATGAAGATGGCCGGCTTGACCCCCCGCGATGTGGACGTCGCGGAGGTTCACGACTGTTTCACCGGGGTCGAACTGATCAGCTACGAGGATCTCGGCTTCGCCAACCGGTTCGAGGCCTACAAACTCGTCGAGGGTCGCGAGCACTACGTCGGGGGATCGATTCCCGTCAACCCGAGCGGAGGACTGAAGGCCAAGGGTCACCCGCCCGGTGCGACCGGTGTGGCACAGTGCTACGAATTGTTCAACCAGCTTCGCGGTGAGGCCGAGAATCAGGTCGACGGGGCGCGAGTCGCCTTGGCCCACAACATCGGCGGCCCGACCGCGGTCTCCGCTGTCACGATCCTCTCCAACGAAAAGAACTGACGGGACATCACATGACGACTTCCGAAGGCGATCGCAAGTGAGGATCGCAGCGAGGCACGAGCGAGGACCGGAGCGAGCGGGAGTCGAGAAATGAGCACCGAGATCGCCATTCTGGCAGGCTACGAGCAGTTCGCCCCCTGGCTGTTGGTGGAGAAGCGCGGCAACGTCCACGTCGTGAGCATCAACCGCCCTGAGGCATTCAACGCTGTCACCGAAGAGGTGCACCACGCGTTCGCCACCATCTGGAAGGTGCTGGATGCCGACGACGACGTGAAGGCAGTCGTGACTACCGGTGTGGGCAAAGCGTTCTCGGCCGGCGGTGACATGGTGATGTTCGGTCGTCTGATCGAGGACGAGGTAGCGCGCGCGTTCCAGATCCACGAAGCCCGCACGGTCTTCCTCGAGGTGATCAACTTCCCCAAGCCGCTGGTGTCCGCGGTCAATGGACCTGCGGTGGGACTCGGCTGCTCGATCGCCCTGTTGTCCGATCTGTTGGTGATGGGCGAGAGCAGCTACCTGGCCGACCCGCATGTCGCGGTCGGGCTGACCGCGGGTGACGGCGGCGCGGCGATGCTGCCGCTGCTGATCGGCATGATGAAAGCCAAAGAGTATGTCCTGTTGGGGGATCGGATCACCGCGCCGATCGCGGAGAAGCTGAACCTGGTCACCAAGGTGGTCAGTGACGACTCCGTGCTGGACGAGGCGCTGGCACTCGGTGAACGGTTCGCCGCCCTTCCGCCGCAGGCCTTGCGGTCGTCGAAGGTCGCGCTCAACATGCACCTGGCCCGCGCCGCGCAGGGCGTGCTGGAGTACGCGTTGGCCGAGGAGCTGACCTCGTTCTCCACACCGGAGTTCAAGGAGCGCGTGGCGGCCTTCCGGGCCCGCTCGAAGAAGTAGGCCGTCAGCGGTAGGCGGTTGCCCGCGCCGTGATCGCGACCTTGCCGTCGTCGCCGATCGCACGTGCGTCACCGATCCCGGTCCTTCGGCCCACCCGAAACGGTGTGCCGATGTATCGCGTGGTGGTGCCAGACATGAACGGCCGCAGGAAGTTCACCCGCAGGGACGCAGTCTGGAGGAGACCGGCCGACCGATCGTGGTTCATCGCCGCGGACGCGGTCAGTTCAAGACCGGCCGCCGCGGTGCCGCCGTGCACGATGCCGATGTCGTTGTCCAGATCGGGGTCGGCGAGCTGATCCAACACCACATCTCCGTCCTCGACCGCTCTGACCTGGACTGCCATCAGATTCGCCAGCGTGGGTTCGATTGCGTGTGTTGGGGTTTGGGCCGGCCGGTCGTTGGTGACGCCTTCAGCCGGAATGAACAACGAGCGGACTGTGCCCGTGCCGATGACGACCTCACCGCAGGAAAGCGTGCAGATCGCCAACGACGTGGTGGCGACGGGACCCACTGCGTGGGCGCGAGCGACGACGGGCGAAGCCGTCTCGGCGATCGCCTCGAAGCAGCCCGGGCCGGCGTCCACCGACAGCTCGCTCGATACCGTCCACTGATCGGCACGGCGGCGATAGTGGTTCACCATGCCGGCCGCGGAATCGACGAGAATGGCGAGCGGCGCAAAGGCGGGAGCGCCGGTGAACGGATTGCGTAACCCCGCCATCGGCATCGACATCACGATCGTCGCATCGGTGAGGCTTGCCGCGAGAAAATCGATTCCAAATCGAAGCTGGACCGGGTCGGGTGTCTCGATGTCGTGCTGGACTTCTCGCTCCCGCTCGTCGACCGCCGTCACTCGAGAAGATCTACGACAGTGGACAATTCGGCCCCCGTCAGGACGAACTCCTCCGCCTTCTGCAGATGCCGCTTCCACAGCTCGCCGGCCTTCTCGGCATCGCCCGCCTTGATCATGTCCAGCACCATCCGGTGGGTCTTGGCCGATCGGCGGACCGCCTGCTCGGCGCGTGCCCCCTTGGTGGGCTGCAACGAGCGGTTGGCCTTCTCGATGATGTGATGCAGCATGTCGCTGACGATCTGCAGCGTGCTGTTGCCGGACAACCGCGCGATCGCGGCGTGAAAGTCGGTGAGCTGATCGACGGCGTCGCTACCGGGATTCAGCTGCGACTCGCGTTCGACGATCTGCTCGAGTTCGGCGATCACCTTGGGATTGCGGTCCTTGGCCAACTGCTCGACCATCGGCACCTCGAGCGTCACCCTGGCGTCGTACACGTCCTTCACCCGGACGCCCTCGTACTCGAGGATCAGGCCGGCGTAGCGGGCCAGCGTCTCGCGCCGGGGGCGGGTGACGCGAGCGCCGCCGCGCACCCCGCGTTGGACCTGGATCAGGGATTCCGACTCAAGCACGCGGAACGCTTCCCGCAGCGTCGGGCGCGACACCCCGAAGCGCTCCATCAGCTCGGACTCCGGTGGCAGCATCGTGCCTTCGGTGATCTCGCCCCGGATGAACATCCGCCGCAGCACCGTGGCCACTCGATCGGCCATCTTCGGCTCCCGAAGACTGGTGACCTCCATTACAACCTCCACCGTTAGTGCAACGCGCGAATCAATTAGCTATTTGAGTCAGGTTAACCGAATCCCCGCCCAGAGCTGGGGATTGGCGACTGCCAGTGACCAACGTCATCCCTAGTACCCCATCGCCCGTCCCATGAGGTCCTTCATGATCTCGGTGGTGCCCGCATACAGCCGCTGCACCCGTGAGTCACGCCACAGCCGGGCTACCTCGTACTCGTTGATGTAGCCGTAGCCGCCGTGCAACTGCAGGCAGCGGTCGATGATCTCCCACTGGACCTCCGAAGTCCACCACTTAAGGCCTGCGGCGTCTTGATCGCTCAGCGTGCCGTCGTTGACCGAGAGCACGCACTGATCGAGATACGTCTGGGCAGCGTCGAGCTTGGTCTGCATCTCGGCCAGGAAATGCCGGTTCACCTGAAACTTGCCGATTGGCTGACCGAATGCAATCCGTTCCAGCGCATAGGCTTTAGTGAGGTCCAGTGCTCTGCGAGCGGCGGGCAGGGCATAACAGGCGACCCCAACGCGCTCGCTCGCCAGGTTGGAGACCAGATGGTAGAAGCCGCGGTTGAGTTCTCCGACGAGGTTCCCCTTCGGCACCTTCACGTCCTCGAAGAAGAGCTCGGCGGTGTCGGCGGAGTGCTGGCCGATCTTGTCGAGCTTGCGGCCGCGGGTGAACCCCTCCATGCCGTCCTCGATCATCAGCAGGCTGATGCCCTTGTGTCGCGCCGACGGGTCGGTCTTCACCGCGGTCAGCACCAGCTTGGACAGCAGCCCGTTGCTGATAAAGGTCTTCTGGCCGGTGACCACCCAGTGGTCACCTTCGTCGCGGGCGGTGGTTTTGATGCCCGCCAGGTCGGAGCCGGCCGCAGGTTCGGACATCGCGATCGAGCCGATGTACTCACCGCTGACGAACTTGGGTAGCCAGCGCTCCTTCTGTTCCTCGGTGGTGAGGTGGTTCATGTACGGCATCAGGATGTCGTTCTGCACGCCAAGGCCGATGCCGACCGATCCGGTCAGGAACATCTCCTCGGAGATGATCTGGTTGAACCGGAAGTCGTTGACCCCGAGGCCGCCGTACTGCTCGTCGAACTCCCAGCCGATCAGGCCGTGTTCGCCTGCGGCGAGCCACGCCTCGCGGCTCACTTCGCCGTCGCGTTCCCACTTCTCGACGTTCGGCACGCATTCGCGCTCGAAGAACTCCCGGGCGGTGGCCCGGAAGTCGTCGTGGATCTCCTCGAAGATGTTGCGGCGCATGTACTTCCTTCTATTCGGCCCAGGAAACGATGGCGGGCAGCGCGCGGCCAGGGGAGTAATCGTAAAAGAGGCGGTCTGCGAGCAGCGCCTCGAGTTGCTGGTAGGAGCCGCACAGCGAGTCGATCTGAAAACCGCGGGTCACATACCGGTGCAGGTCGTGCTCGATTGTCAGCCCGATCGCGCCGCACACCTGCATGGCCGCGTCGGAGACGGCCCGATGCGCTCGCCCCGCCGCAGCCTTGGCGAGCAAGGCTGACAGTTCCCCGCCATACCGCCACGATTCGTCCAGCAGGGCGCGCGCGCCTTCCAAACCCGCCGATGCATCAGCGAGTAAATGCCGTGGCGACTGGAATGAGCCGATGGGTGTACCGAATTGGATGCGGACCGTGACGTGCTCGACGGCGATGCGCAGCGCTTCGTCCGCCAGCGCGACGAGTTCGGTGGCCAGCGCCCGGTGCGCGCCGGCTATGGCGCGGCTCCACTCCGACGAAGCGTCCACCAGGTCACCGGTCACCGCGCCGCTTACCTGCGTCCAGTATGCAGACGGGTCGAAGGTGTCCAACCGCACGCCCTCGAGCCGGTCGGTGTCGACGATTCCAAGGGAGACGGAGCCCTCTGGACCCGCTACCGGGACCGCGAGGCGCCCTGCACTCGGCAGCGGCCCGAGCACAATTCCGGTGATGTGTTCAGCATCGGCACTGGGCGCGTAACCGCCTGCCAGGCTGGGCAATACGATGCCGTCGACCTGCCCGTCCACCAGCGGGGCCAGCTCGGCCAGCATAACCTTGTCGAGGCAGTCCGAATTGAGCAGCGCACGGCCCTGGGCGCGAAACAGCAACTCGCAAGCCTGAATTGGGTACTCGGCCTCGATGTCCGACCAACCGAGTTCTTCCAGCGGTGGCCCGATCGCGACGTGCTCGCCCGGATTCTTGGCCGCCGATTCGTCGAAGAGCCGGAAGACGGCTTCCTCGATCATCGGCCACGATTCGTCGGGCGCGCTCACTTGCGCTCCTTGGGGAGGCCCAGTAGATGGTCGGCGATGATGCCGCGCTGAACCTCGGCGCTACCTCCCATGATCGTCGCGGCCCGGGTGTACCACCATTTCGCGCGTGCCGCGTTGAGTTCCTTGGCGCCGTCGGATCCGGCTCCGGAGTTGGATGTCGCCGCCGGGGCGGCTCCGGCGATCATCCACTCGCGACGCACGTCGAGGATGAGGTCGTTGATGTCCTTTTCCGCTCTGGCGAACAGCAGCTTGTCGACGCTGCTCTCGGGGCCGACCATGCGGCCCTCAGCCAGCGCCCGCACCGTGGTCGCGCCGCGTGCCTGTGCGGCCACCACCGCCACGTAGATCCGTGCGAAACGCTCGCGGTTGGCAGCTGACGCGCCGTGGACGGCCATCGCGGCTCGCAATCGGCTCAGTTCGGTCAGGGCTGTGGTCGTTACCGCGTAGCCGTACATGCCGCGCTCGTACTGCATCAGGTACATCACCACGGCCCAGCCGCCGTCGGCGTCGCCGATCAGCCGTTCGTGCGGCACGCGGACGTCGTCGAAGAAGACCTCGGCCAGCTCGCGGCGACCGCTGGCCAGCGTGATCGGCCGGACGGTGACACCGGGGGCGTCGGCGTCGACGAGGAACGTGCTCAGACCGCGGTGACGGCTTTCGGGCGTGCCGGTGCGCGCCAGTACCAGAAACCGCGTGGCGGTCGGGCCCTGACTGGTCCAGATCTTCTGCCCGTTCAGAACGAAGCCACCGGTTCCGTCGTCCGTGGCCCGGCACCGTAGCCCGGCCAGGTCGCTGCCTGCCTCCGGCTCAGAAAAACACTGCCCCCACCACTCGGCGCCGCGCAGGTAGTTCGGCAGGTACTCGGCGGCCAGCTCAGGCGCGTACTTGAAAAGCGCCGGGCCGAGCACCTCAAGCGTCCAGTGCTGCTCCGGAACGGGCAGCATCGCCGCAGCCAACTCCTCGAAGTAGACCGCGCGATGGATCTCGGTGCCTCCGAAACCGCCGGCCGCCTCAGGCCAGCCGTACCGGTTCCATCCGGCTTCGTGGACGCGGGACAGGATCGTGGCGTGATAGGCGAGTTCGTCTTCGGCATTGTCGAAGTGCACAGAACGCCACTCGTCGGCCCAGTCCAACTCGCGTAGCCATTGCCTGAAGTCCTCGCGGTACACCGCGATGTGCGCGACATACTCGTCTTGTCGGTGGCCGGCTACAGCGCTGTCGACTGGGGCGGACAAGCCGTTCCCCCCTCTGTTGAAGCCCCGGACTCGCCCCGCGCGACCGAATCCGCTAAACAGTTATCTATAATTGAGTACAATAGCTCACGCCCACGCCTATGTGAGAGGGACTGCCAATGACGGCTTCACCCATCGCCGCCGCCACCGTTAGCTTCAACCCCGAAACCCGACTGTTCATCGACGGCCAATTGCGGGAATCGTCAACCGGACGGACCGTCGACAACATCAACCCGGCCAATGAAGAGGTGCTCGGCGTCGCCACCGATGCCAGTGCCCTGGACATGGACGAGGCCATCGAGGCCGCCCGGCGCGCTTTCGACACGACCGACTGGTCGACCAATCACGACTTCCGTCAGCACTGCCTGATGCAGTTGCACGACGCGCTTCAGGAGGAAAAGGAAGACATCCGCGCAGAGCTGATCGCCGAGGTCGGCGCGACCGTGGGGATGACCTACATAGCGCAGCTCGAGTGGCCGCTGGCCGATGCCATCCGGTACCCCGCCGCGCTGATCTCGACCTTCCAGTGGGAGCGCATGCTGGACCAGGACGCCAAGATGGGTGTGCCCTACAACCGCGTCGTGGTCAAGGAGCCGATGGGTGTGGTCGGCGCGATCACTCCGTGGAACTTCCCCTTCGAGATCATTAGCAACAAGGTGGGCCAGATTCTGGCCACCGGCAACACGATGGTGCTCAAGCCGGCCATCGAAACGCCGTGGAGCGCGCTACGGTGGGGCCGGATCATCGCCGAGAAGACCGACATCCCCGCCGGTGTCGTCAACATCGTCCCTGCATCGGACAACGACATCGCTCAGGTGCTCGCCACCGATCCGCGGATCGACATGGTCTCGTTCACCGGTTCGACAGCGGTCGGCAAGCTGATCCAGCGCCTGTCCGGGGACACCATGAAGCGCAACATGCTCGAACTCGGCGGCAAGTCGGCCTACCTCCTGCTCGACGACGCCGACATGGAGCAGGCACTGCCCGGCTGTATCGGCGCGCTGATGCACTCCGGTCAGGGTTGTGCGCTGGCGACCCGGATGTTGGTGCCGCGCTCGCATTGCGACCAGGCTGTCGAAGTTGCGTCGGCGACGTTCGGCGCCCTGACCGTGGGTGACCCGGCCGACCCGAGTACGTTCTGCGGCCCGCTGGTTTCGGCGAAGCAGCGGGAGCGGGTGTTGAGCTACATCGAGAAAGCGAAGGCCGACGGCGGCCGGATCACGGCAGGCGGCGGCGTGCCCGACGGCCTGGAGCGCGGCTACTTCGTCGCCCCGACGGTCGTCGCCGACGTCGCCCCGGATCACACGATCTTCCAGGAGGAAGTCTTCGGTCCGGTCCTGTCCATCACCCCCTACGACGGCGGTGACGACGGTGCCGTCGAGATGGCGAACAACTCGACCTACGGTCTGGCCGGCGGGATCATGGGATCCAATGAGCGGGCGATGGCGGTGGCCCGCCGCATCCGCACCGGTTCGCTGATGATCAACAGCGGCATGTACTACGGCGCCGACGCGCCGTTCGGTGGCTACAAGATGAGCGGTATCGGTCGCCAGAACGGCATCGAGGGCTTCGAGCAGCACCTGCAGACCAAGACAATCGGCTACCCCCTGGAGGCGGCACAGTGAGCGACATTCTCAGTGGAATCCGCGTCGTCGAAATCGCGGCGTGGACGTTCGTGCCTGCCGCCGGTGCCGTGCTGGCCGACTGGGGCGCCGACGTCATCAAGATCGAGCATCCCGAGACCGGTGATCCGCAGCGTGGTCTGATCAGCTCGGGCATCGTCTCCGGTGCCGGCGACGTCAATCACTTTGTCGAGCAACCGAACCGGGGTAAGCGCAGCGTCGCCATCGATACCAGCACGCCCGACGGACTCGAGCTGCTGATGAAGATCGTCGAGACCGCGGATGTCTTCCTGACCAATCTGCTTCCCGACTCCCGCGAACGAATGGGTATCGACCTCGAGCAGATCCGGGCCCGCAACCCCAAGATCATCTATGCCCGCGGCCACGGTTACGGCACCAAGGGTCCACTGGCCGCCCAGGGCGGCTTCGATCTAGCGGCCTACTGGGCACGCGGCGGTATCGGAGACGCCTACTCCCTCGGCGACGGCTCGTATCCGCCGATTCAGCGGCCCGCCTTCGGAGATGTCTACGGCGGGTTGTCCATCGCCGCCGGTATCGCCGGAGCGCTCCTGAAGCGAGAGCGGACCGGAGAGCCGTCCGTCGTCGACGTGTCGCTGCTGAACGCCGCGATCTGGCAGCTGGGCCCCGACATCGTCGGCGCGGGCATCACTGGACAGGACATCCCGAAGTTCAACCTTGCGGAGATGCCCAACCCGGTCGCCAGCATCTACAAGACCAAGGACGGTCGATTCGTCGCCTTTGTGCTGTTGCAGGCTGACCGGTTCTGGTCGGATTTCTGTACCCGGCTCGGCCGGACCGACCTCATTGACGACGAGCGCTACGCCAACGCGATGGTGAGATTCGGCAACCGGGTCGAGTGCATCGCCGAACTGCGTAGGACATTCCAATCCGAGGATCTCTCCCACTGGGAGAAGGCCTTTGCCGGCTTCGAGGGGGTGTGGGACATCATGCACACCGCGCACGAGGTACACAGCGACGAGCAGGCCGTGATCAACGGATACCTACCGCGTGCAACCAACCCGGATGGCATCGAATTTGCTTTGGCGGCGAGTCCCGTTCAGTTCGACGAAACACCGCTGGATCTGGAGCGGGCGCCCGAGCACGGTGAGCACACCGACACGGTGCTCGCCGAACTCGGCTTCAGCGAGGACGAAATCATCCAGTTCAAGATTGACTCGGTCGTTCTGTAGTGCATGCGGAGAATCTCGCTCGGCGCTTCCTGCACGTCAACCTCAACTGCGCGTCGTTGGACGCCACCGAAGACTTCTACGCGGGCCGGCTCGGGCTCTCGGCCAGGATGCGAACTGATCCGGTTATTGCCACAAACGGGAGTATCCTCGGTCTCGATGGCGAAACCTATTGTGAGACAGCGTTTCTCTACGACTCACGGGGAGGACGCGGGGGCTGCGCGCTGGAGGCCATCGAATATCACCGCCCGGCCCTGAAGCGTGACACGAGCAGCGATCCCACTCGCCCGGGCATCCGGTCGACTCTCATGACGGTGCCCGACGTTGCCGGCGCAGCCGACAAGCTGCGTGAAACAGGGTTCGCCGTAGGTGAACCCGTCGACGGCCTGATTTCCGGGGACAAGTCGGTGCTCGTGAGCGACCCCGACGGCACCGTGGTCGAGATTGCCGAAGCTCCGAGTGAAAAGCCCGGCGCCCATTTTGCTGGAATCCGCATTGCTGCAATCGATTCGGTGGCGACAGGGGAGTTTCTCACCACGATCGGCTTCATCGAGGTGGAGGCGCCCACACCCGCCAACGTCGCCGCCGAGCAACTCGCCCCGGGCGGATCGCCAGATCCGGTCGAATTCGTGGTGTCGCGGTACGCGCTCGCAGAGGATGGTCATCAGTTCAGCGTCGTCGTCGCGACGCACCCGGACACCCGCGGCCTGCAACCGGTGCCTTGGGGTGGCAATCAGCAGGGGCTCTACCGCTGCGCGCTTCGGGTAGAGAACCTGCAGGACGCGCTGAAGAACCTGCCCGATTCGGTTGAGCGCATGGGGGATCCGGTGTGGTGCCCGTTGCCGGGCACGAAGATCGAGGGGTTGCACATCGCGTTCCTACGCTCCCCGGATGGTGTGGTGTTCGAGTTCGTCGAGCGGCCGCTCAAGTTCTTCGCCTGACACAGGAAGAGGCGCATTGTTCTTCGCGGCACAGCAGCTGGTTCCCCCCGCCACGCTCCACCCGGGCGGAGTGTGGGTCTTCAACTGGGTGATACCGATCGTCGCCAGCCTGGTCCTGGTCCTGGCCACGGCCGACGTCATCCGCAGGCGCAGGCTCACCTCAACTACGAAGTCACCATTCCCCGTTGGGGATTCGAGTTGATGCGGCTGGGAGCCTGGTTCGTCGTCTTCCAGGTCACGTTCTTCGTGTTCCTCGTCGTCCCGCTGGTGGTCATACGCGCGATGACCGGCTCAGACAGCCCCTACATCCCGTGACCAGAGAGGACGCCGAAGACATGGACGATTCCAATCGGTACAAGCGCGCCAGGATGAAGGACATGCCCGCGGAGTTCTACCTGCCGCCGCAGAGCAACGCCGCGCTGTGGCAGGAGACGCGGAGACTTGTCGCAGGCTGCGTGGCCTTCCTGGTGGTGCTCGGCATCATCGTGGCACTGACGCAGGCTATCGTCGTCAAGCTCTGATGTGGTCGTCCCAACCGAAAGGCGGGTAAACCGTGGATCTTCGGGTGCGCGACAAAGGATATGTCGTCGTCGGCGGAACGGCAGGCATGGGACTGGCGGCGGCGTTGACCCTCGCGCGCGAGGGTGCTGCCGTCGTAGTGGTCGGACGAGATGCCGAGCGGGCCAAGGGCGCTGCGGCCGAGATCGCCGAAGCGGGCGCCGCGTCGGCACACGGGCTGGCCTTCGACGTGAGTCAGCCGGGGATGGCGGTCACCGCCGTTGACGAGGCCGCCCGGATCCTGGGCCGGCTGGACGGCATCGCGATCACCATGGGCACCGCGGGGATGATGCCGATTGACTCCGACGACGACGCCTGGGACACGGCGTTCCACGACGTGCTGCTGGCGACCACTCGCAGTGTTCAGGCGGCGCTGCCGCACCTAGAGCTCACCCGGGGCGCGATCGTGACGACGGCCGCGTACTCCGCGCGGTCACCGCACGAACCGCGACTGCCCTACGCCAGCCTCAAGGCTGCCGTCGCCACGTTCACCCGTGGCATCGCACGCACGCATGGCAAGTCGGGCATCCGTGCCAACAGCGTCGCTCCGGGTGCGGTGGAGACCGATGTGTTGCATGCCCTCCGCGGATACGTCGCCGAGAGCAAGGGCTACGCGTACGAGGAGGCATTGGAGCGGGCATTAGTGGAGGACTTCGGGTTCGACGCCGCTCTCGGACGCCCCGGTCAGCCGGAGGAAATCGGCGCGCTGATCGCGTTTCTGCTGTCGGACGTCTGCGCGTTCGTCACCGGACAGACGATCTTCGCCGACGGGGGCGCGCCGTAGCCACGCGGTCGGGTGTGTGTAGGCAATGTATGCTTGTGCCATACATCACCAACATTTGGAGCGGACATGGCGGTGACACAGATCGACCTCGACGACGAAGCGCTAACCGAGGTGATGCGGATCGCCGGAGTGCACACCAAGAAGGACGCCGTGAACCTCGCGATGCGCGATTACGTCGAGCGATTCCGGCGCATCGAGGCGCTGGCACGGTCCCGCGAACACGCGAAGGGTTGGGACTACGAGGGCTGGCTCGCCGCGCGTGCCGACGAAAAGGCCGTCGGGAGTTGATCTTCTTCCTGGTGGATTCTTCTGCGGTTTGGCGCCTGCAACGACAACCGGAACTCACCGAGGCGTGGAATTCCTCGCTTGTCAATGGGGGCGTCGGTTCGTGCGAGCCACAGCGAGCCGAGTTCCGTCGATCGGCCCGGACTGCGGCCGAATTCGATGAGATGAACCAGACGTTTCGTGACGTCTACCCCGATGTGCCTGTGCCGAAATCGGTGTGGCGGTGGATCGATTCGGCACAGCACCGGCTCGCGGGGGCGGGTGCGGTGCGCGCCCTGTCGATCGTCGATCTCCTCATCTGCGGCACCGCGGCGGCGAGGGGCCTGGTAGTACTCCATGACGACGCAGACTACGAACTCGCGGAGCGCCACCTTCCCGACGTCCGAGCGCGCCGCGTCCTCAGCTGACTTTCTCTCGCGAACAGACGCAAAAGTGCCCATTCGCGCGGCGTGTCGGGGACATATGCGTCTGCTCGCGGCACGAGGTTAGGGAGGTTAGGTCGTGGGTAGCGGCCCGGCCAGGCCGCGAGGCGAGGTGCCGTACAGCCAGCTGACTGCCTGACCGACCTCCGAAAATTCCAGAGAGGCACCGTCTTTGGCGTGATAGGCGCCAGGCAGCTCAGTGAAACCTTCGATGCGGGTCAGCTTGTCGCCGTTGATGCGCAGGATCTGGCCGGTCAGCCAGGACGACTGCGCGGATTGCAGCCAGGCCACCACGGCGGAGCTGCGGGCCGGATCCAGCGCAGGATCGTCGGCGCGGGCGCCGAAGACATCGGCGGTCATCCGCGACATCGCCAGAGGTGAGATCGCATTGACCGCAACGCCGTAACGCGCGGCCTCCATCGCCGTGACGAACGTCAGGTTGGCGATTGCGGCCTTCGCCGCGCCGTAAGCGCTCTGCCCGACGTTGCCCCACAGGCCGGCGCCGGAGACCGTGTTGACGATATGCGCGTCAATCGGGTTGCCTGCCTTGAACTGTGCTCGCCAGTACTCGCAGGCATGCCGAGTGACGGCAAAGGTGCCCTTGAGATGCACGGCGATGACCGCGTCCCAATCTGCCTCGCTGGAGACTGCGACCATCGAATCGCGCAGAATGCCTGCGTTGTTCACCACACCGGTAAGCGACCCGAACGTGTCCACGGCGGTGGAGATCATGTCGGCTACGTCGTCCCATGCCGACACCGAGCCGGTGTGTGCGACGGTCTTGCCGCCTTCGGCTTCGATCTCGGCGACGACGTCGGCCGCGGGACCGGCTCCGTCGCCGCCGGATCCGTCGCGGCCGAAGCCAGGGTCGTTATCTCCTTCAATCTGAGAACAATTCGGTGATCAGGTGCCGGCGTTGCGACCAGTCGGCACCGCGCAGGTCGGCGTGGCCTGACTCGGTGACGATCACGTCGACGTCGTGGGCGGGGGTGGAGGCCGGGCGGCTCAGCAGCTCAACCAGGGGTGAGCGGCCATTGGTCGAGAACGGCACGGCGATGATGGACAACCCACCGCGGCTCATCGCGCCGGCAGCGCAGTAGTCGGGGTGCCCCCCGATCCCGCCGACCACCTTGTCGCCGACGCCCTCGACGTTGATCTGACCGTACGGGTCGATCTCGATCGCTGTGTTGACTGCGATGAACGGCGCGCCGTGGGCGAGCCGCGAAAGGTCGTGGGTGTATTCGATACCGCGCAGGATGGGCTTGCCGTCCGCCCAGTCGTAGAGGACGTCGCCGCCCATCAGATACGTCGCCGACGGCGTAGCGGCCAACAATCTGCGCCGCTCGAGGTCGACGACGGCATCGGTGAGCATTCCCGTGTCGATCTGCAGCGGCACCCTTGTGCGGTTCAGCAGCGCGGTACCCAGCTGGCCCGGCCCGTATTGCAGCCTGGCCCCGTCCGGCACGAACCGCAGCACGGCGTCGGCGAGTGCGTCGTGCATCGCCTCGGGAGCTTTGGGTGGCAGCCGCATCGGACCGTCGGCGCAGTGCCCGACCACCGTGACCTGAGCGGAATCCAGCGCAGGCACAGCGCTGGCCATCGGCGCCGTGCTGTCCACGATCGCCAGCACGGGTATTCCGGCCTGCACGAGTTCACGCTGCCAGGACACTTCGGTCGCGAAATGGTGTTGGCCGTTGCGTTCGACGAGCCGGGTGATCAACAGGTCGGGCCGCAGCGCCCCGGCGAGCAACGCGCCGATGGCCGAGAGTCGAGTTGGTATGAAACGTGCTGTCGGCGTGCGTAATACGTCGCGAACACCCCAGCCCGGCATCAGGGCGGCCACATCGCCGAACGCATCGGCCTCCAGGCCGTCTACTGGGGCTGGAAGCCAGCCGAGCACCAACCGCACTGAACCGACCTCGCGGGCCGCCGTGCTCAGCGCCGCGCCGACGGGTGTGCCGTCGTCGAGGCAACGCAGCGCACCTACGCCGTCGCCAAGGGCCACCGTCATCGCTGGCCGAAGCGCGGCACGCAGTGCGCCGGTCAGGGCGGAAGAGCTCAAATCCGTTGTCACCGCGGCTCTTTGGGGAGCCCCAGTACACGTTCACCGAGGATGTTGCGCTGAATCTCGCTGGTGCCACCCAGAATGGTCTGCGCACGGCCGACCAGCATGTGATGCACGAGATCGTCATCCGCCGGGTCGATGCACGCGTCGGTGCCCAGCACCTCGGTGGCCATGTCACCAAGATCCTGATCTGTCTCCGACGTCATCAGCTTGAGCACGGAGAAGGCCGACGACGTGAGGTCGCCGGAGTCGATGGCGCGCTGCCATGTGTACCGCAGCAGCCACATTCGAGCCCACAATTTGGTCATCGACCGCGACAGCACCGGGTCCAGCAGATCGCGGTCGCGGGCGGCCTCGACCATGCGTTCGTGTATCCGGAACATCGACACCGCCTGAGAGCCCAACGTCAATCGTTCTCGGCCCAACGTCACGATCGCCACCGACCAGCCCTGCCCGACCTCACCGATCAGATGGTCGTCGTCGAGTTCGGCGCCGTCGAAGAAGACCTCATTGAATTTGCTCTCGCCGTCCATCTGGGTCAGCGGGCGTACCGTGACCCCAGGAATGCCCATAGGCACCACGAACATCGACAGGTCGCAGTGCTTGTCCGGACCGGTTCGCGCGAGCAGCAGACCGTAGTCGGCCGATGCCGCCGCCGAACTCCACACCTTCTGGCCGTCGATCCGCCAGCCTGTAGGTGTGCGTTCGGCGCGGGTGCGCACGCTCGCCAGGTCGGAACCCGCGCCGGGCTCGGAGAACAGCTGGCACCAGACGTCGTCGCCCGTCCTGATCGGCTCGAGGTAGCGCTGCTGCTGCTCTGGGGTGCCGAACTTGATGATCACCGGACCCACCAGGTCGGCGCCGGTGATGTTCAGCTGACGGGGCACGCCGGCGCGGGCGCACTCCTCGGCAAAGGCGGCCTGATACGCGACCGAGGCTGCGGCGCCGCCGAATTCGCGCGGCCAGTGCAAGCAGGTGTAGCCGTGATCGGCAAGATAGCGATGCCACTGCCTGCCCGGCGCAACGTCTTCGGCGGTGGGCGTGGGCCCGTAATTCCGCAATCCGGCAGGCTTGGGGGCGTTGTCCAGAAACGAGCGGATCTCCGCACGCAGCGCATCGACGTCCTCTACGACATCAGGGGAAGCCGACACCGTTACTCCTACTCCTTGGCCTCGAACGGGTCGGAATCACTTGCCGTCGAGATAGTCGTTGTACTCGTCGCGGATCGACTCCATCGCATTGAGTCGACGGGCCAGCAGGGTGAGCTCAGCCTCGCGCTGCGCCGCGTCGCCGGTGCCGGCCTTGACTTCGTCGAATCGGGCTCTGGTGCGCCCGATCTCCCCGACAAGACGCTCGCGCGCCTCATCCTTGGTGAGGAGATCCTGGTCGGTCCAGTCCGATTGAGGAAGCTGCTCGATCCGGTCCACGTCGTCTCGGTCTCCGGTCACGCCGCCCGCGGAAAGTTGTAGAACTCACGCGCATTCAGCTCGACCATCCGATGGACCTCGTCGTCGGGCACCTTCTCCAACGCCTGCGCGGCGCGTTCGCGGCTCTGCGGCCAGAACGAATCGGAGTGCGGGTAATCGCACTCCCACGTGATCCGGTCGACGCCGATGTAGTGGCGGACGTCCACGCCGAAGTTGTCTTCGATGAAGCAGCCGTGGATGTGCTTCTTGAACAGGTAGCTCGGCGGGTGATCCTGGTTGATGTTGTTGTAGAAGCGGTGCTTTCGCCACACGCTGTCGCAGCGCTCCAGGATGTAGGGGATCCAGCCGATGCCGCCCTCGGACAGGCCGATCTTCA
>NZ_JAVHWM010000034.1:0-16037 GCF_032159765.1 Mycobacterium sp.
TTGATCGGCCGGGAAAATAATGGCTTCATCCAGGTGATGCAGGGCTTCGACTACAGCCGCGCCCTGATCGGGCTCCAGTGTCTGGCGGTCGCCCGGCAGTCGCTTGACGAAACGTGGCTGTCCACCGCTGAGCGGACCAGCTTCGGTACACCGCTCATCGCGAATCAGGGTGTGTCATTCCCGTTGGCCGAAGCCGAGACCCAACTTGAGGCATGCCGGTTGCTGTGCCTGAAGACGTTGTGGCTCAAAGACCAGGGGCTGCCGCACACCGCTGAGGCAGCGATGTGCAAGTGGTGGGCACCCAAGCTGGCATTCGACATCGTCCAAACTTGCTTGCTGCTCAACGGTCACGGTGCCTACACCGAGGAAATGCCGTACGCACAACGCCTGCGAGATGTCCTCGGCCTGCAGATCGGAGACGGCACAGCGCAAATCATGAAGCTCATCATTGCCCGACACAAGGCCGGCCGCGGCGCTGTCTCGGCATGACACCGGAGGGAATCCCCATGGCCAAGGTGATCTACGAAAAGCGCGATCAGATCGCGTACATCACGCTCAACCGGCCCGAGGTACACAACGCCATCGACACCGAGACCGATGAGCTGCTGTTCGAGGCGTGGACAGATTTCCGAGACGATCCGGATGTCCGGATCGCGATCCTCACCGGGTCGGGCGACAAGACCTTCTGCGCGGGCGCCGACCTCAAATCGCATGTCGATCCGTGGCTCAACGCCGGGCCCGAACTCGGACGCAGCCTGCTGGAGAAGGGGTTCGCGGGCCGGATCACCCGAGGGCTGCATCGGACGCCCAAACCGATCATCGCGGCGCTCAACGGCTGGGTCATCGGGGGCGGCATCGAACTGGCCCTGGCCTGCGACATCAGGGTCGCCTCCGAGCACGCGAACTTCGGGTTCTTCCACATCCGCCGGGGCATGCATTTCGCCGACGGGGGCATCGTCCGGCTGGTCAACACGGTCGGGGTGGGCATCGCGATGGAGCTTGAGCTGATGGGTGAACCCATCGACGCGCACCGGGCCAAAGAAGTGCATCTGGTCAATCGCGTTGTGCCGCAAGGCGATCTGATGGCCACGGCCGAGGACATCGCGGCCAAGATTCTGCGCAATCCCAGGGCCGCAGTGGAATCAGCGAAGCAGACAATCCTTGAGGTCGTGGGCCGCCCATTGGACGACCAGCTCAGGCTTGAGTGCCTGTACGGCTATTCGACCATGGGCAACCCGGAGATCGTCGAGCGCCAGCAGGAGTTCCTCGAACGGCGCGACGCCGACCGGATAACGACAAGCTCCGAACGACACTGACCAGCCCAGGACGGAACTCATGACATACACGTCGATCTACCGTCGCGACCTATTTCGTGAGCACATCGTCGTCATCACCGGCGGCGGCAGCGGAATCGGGCGTTGCACGGCCCATGAGTTGGCCTCCCTCGGTGCGCATGTCGCGATCGTCGGGCGCAACGAGGACAAACTCGAGCGTGTGCGCTCTGAGATCGAATCCGATGGTGGTTCGAGTTCGGCCCATGCCGCCGACATTCGCGATGAACACGCGGTTATCGCCACCGTCGAGCGGGTGCTGTCCGACCATGGCCGCATCGACGGTCTGGTGAACAACGCGGGTGGCCAATATCGCGCTGCGATGAAGACGATCTCGACAAACGGGTTCGAGGCTGTGGTCAGAAGCAATCTGACGGGTGGATTCATCGTCATGCGCGAGGTCTACAACCGGTGGATGATCGATCACGGCGGCGCGATCGTCAACATGATCGCCGATATCTGGCACGGGTGGCCGCATTTCTCCCATTCCGCGGCGGCGCGCGGCGGAATGCTGACGCTGAGCGAGTGTGCGGCGACCGAATGGGCCGAATCGGGTGTCCGTGTCAACACGGTCGCCCCCGGATCGATTGCGTCGCAGGGTCTAGACACCTACGAAGACAAGGACACCGCGTTTATTCGCAACGACCTGACGCCAGGTATCCCGTTGCAGCGGTTCGGAACTGAAGCCGAAGTCTCGGCGGCGATCGTCTATCTGCTGTCGCCGGCGGCGAGTTACATCACGGGGTCCTGCATCCGCATCGACGGGGGAGCGCCGAACGCCCGCCGTGGATGGTGGGAACTGCAGCCGGCCAACAACAATGTGGCGTTCGATGGATTCCACCGGTCCTCGCCTCCCGCGATCCTCGACGAGGTGCCGTGATCCCTGTGCAGTGATTACGCCACCGGTAATCGGTTGCTCCGAAACCCTCAGCTGGCGCGCCACCTCCGGCCGGTCGCCTCCTCGGCCAGCAGCCGATCCGCCACCCTGCGGCTTTCGCACCACGTGCTCGGGGGTGTTGCGTTCGCGTCGTCGTGTCGACATCCATCGAGGTTCTTGCCCGCCGCTGCGGGCGGTAAGTCTCATTAACCCTGGACCGACGACTGGGGTCACGCTATGCGAGCTAGACATCTTCCGCGACGAGCGCGTCCTTCACGCACTCAACCTGGGTCGTGCGGGTGTGTCGACTGAGCTGCATGTTCGCTGCGGGTGTCCGCGATGCTGAACACGAAATCCTGAATATTCGTCCGGTCGGCCGAACTCAACTCGTCCCCGACTGCGGTGTCCTTAGCGAGGCGCTGCATAAGCGGTCCCTCGTCGATGAGCAATCGGCCAAGGCCAAGCGCCGCACAGGTTCTCAATGCCGGTGCAAGGACCCGCTGCGCTTCGTCGTTATTGCCTGCCACGGCTAGGCAGAGCGCCAGTTGAATCATCGCGTGGAGGTGTGCACGCGGGCGTTGGCTCTGGTCAACATGGTCGAGACGAACTCGTGCTCGCCGGCAAGCTTCACTAACTGCTGAAGGCTTTCCTTCGAGGAGTAGGAGTCGAATTTGTGAGTCCTCCTTGAGTTCGGCTACGTCGTTGCCCGTTCCGTCGAGTACCTGTGCGCCTGGAGCCATGACTCGCTGTGCGAGCGACTCGTCGATTGGCTCGCCCGTCAGCATGGCAATGCGAACGCCTTCGTTGAGGAGGCGCGCTTCCAGTCGTGAAAGTTGTAGGTTCCTTGCAATTTCCAGACCATCGACGACTCGTTGTCGTGCGGCCGCCACGTCACCGCGGGCAAGTTTCAGCCGCGCCCCCGTCCCGAATGCCGCCAGCATGAAATCGACGATTCCGCCCTCGGCGCCAAGTTCATATGCTTCGTCGAGTAGCGGCTCCGCTTCATCGAGTTGGCCGTATTCGTAGAGAAGCTCTCCCAACAAAGATCCGGCGAGCTTTGCAACGTAGCTTGGGCGTCCGGACGGCAGCAGCGCGATTCGCCTTGCATGTCGCAGGTTCGCCTGTGCGCCGGCAACGTCGAGCTGCTCGTTCGCCGCGATTGCAGCGAAACAGTATCCGTAGCTAACGCTCAGGCTCCCTGAGATCCGTGGATGATATTGGCGACCCCACCTCTGCCAGCGAAGGGCGTCATCGAAGTCCAACGCTCGAAGAGCCGCAAATGAGGCGAGATCGGCTGCCCGACACAGAATGAAGGGGCGAAGCGCGCCCGCCCTGTCGACACACGCCTGAACGACGGCATCGGTGCAGGAGTCGATGCGGTCCTGGAAAGCTGGAACTATTGCGCGGATTAGGTCAATCTCGGCGCGGAGGTGGTCGGCTTCGTCGGCCGGAAGCGAATCGATGCCGATCTCAGCCAGCCGAAGCGCGTCGAATACCGTCGCCGCGCGGCGCAATACGAGGTTTGCCCAAGCAAGGTCGACCTGCAGCCTCGGACGAGAAGCGGCATGTTGCACGGGCAATTTCGCCGCAAGCCCGATCAGCGTGCTCATCTGGGACTGTTCCATCAGATCCGAGGCCGCTTGCTCGACCGCATCGACCGCCTGCGGTGCGTCGCCGGCGAGGATCAGGTGATCGACGGCCTGGCTGAGCATCTGGTGTTCGGTGAACCACCGTGCGGCTCTGCGGTGCAGCTCGGGTACGCGGTCTTCTGAATCGCGCTCGAGGCGGTGCAGAAGGTATTCGGCGAACAGGTGGTGGTATTGAAACCACGATCCTTCCGGGTCCGTTCTGCGCAGGAAGAGATCGCGTGTTTCGATCTCTTCGAGAGCGCTTCGACTGCGGCGGTTATCGGTGAGCGCAGTGGCCAATCCGCTGCAGATCTGCTTAGTGATGCACGTCGACAGCAGAAAATCCAGCAGGTCCGGTTCAAGACTGTCCATAACGTTCGACGCCAGATACTCGCCTATTGCCTTGTCCCGCCCCGACAGATGCTCGATGAGCGCGGCCGGATCGTCGTGCTCACGCAGCGACAACGATGCCAATTGCAGCGCAGCGGCCCACCCGTCCGTTGACTCCTCGAGTTCGGCCACGTCGGTAGTCGTGAGGTCGAGGCCGCACTGGTCGACCAGCAGCGAATGGGATTCAGCCGTATCGAATTTGAGAAGCGACGCATCGATTTCAACAAGCTCACCCTGAACTCGTAGCGTGGACAGCGGTATCCCTGAGCCAGTCCGGCTTGCGACGATCAAATGTAGGTGATGGCAACAATTCCCGAGCAGATAGCCGAGAGCGTTCATCGCTTCAGCATTGTCTACCCGATGCCAGTCGTCGAGAACCAGTGCCAGCGTTTGATTCTCGGAGTGCAGGCGATTGATCAAGGCGTTAAGGACATGTCGGTGTGCGTTTTCCAAATGGCTTTCAAGTTCTTCCTGTAGTTCGTCTGCGAGATCGGGCATGGTGCGCCGAATCGCCTCAATCAGGTGGGCAAGAAACCAGATCGGATCGTTGTCGTCGCTATCGATAGCCAGCCAAGCGCCCTTCAGTCCCTGCCCGGTGAGGATTTCGCCCCACTGCGCGGCCAGGGTGCTTTTGCCGTAGCCGGCGGGCGCGTGAATGAGGACCAACTTCGGTCTTCGCCCGGTGCCGAGGCGGTCGAGGATTCGTTGCCTGCGCACTGTCGGGCGGTTGAACGTCGGCGGTCGAAATCGTGTCGGTGCGCTCGGCGGGTAGTTCACACGCCGAGTGCCACCCGACCCGTCCGACCGTAATGCGGCAGCCCCCAAATGCCCGCTCGGTGCTAACACCGGGGTGTCGCAGGGCGTTTCACCGGTGTCGGTCGGTGGTGCCGGTAACTCGAGCGGAATCTCGCCGATGGTGAGACCGGCATGGCCGCCAGCCGCTCGCAGAACCTCACCGAACTCGACGGCAGAACTCGGCCGCCGCATGGGATCGGTATTCAATCCGAGCTCTAATGCCGAGCAGACGGGGTCCGGCACGCGTTTCGCACGAAGATCGGGGATGGGACCAGCTAACACACGACGAACAAACGCGATGGGGTTCTCCCCCGGTCGGAACGGAAATGGGGGCTCGCCCGTCAACAATGAGAAGACGGTGGCCGCCAGACTGTAAACGTCCGCGGCTGCCGAGGGGGCTCGACCTTCGAAAAGCTCCGGCGCGGTGTAGGACGGGGACCCGACCAAGATGTTCGCTGCGGTCTCGCTGCTACCCGCGATCCGCGCAATGCCGAAGTCGCAGAGCTGAGGTTCTCCGTAAGCCGAGAGAAGAACGTTGGACGGCTTGACATCACGATGAAGAACGCCCGCACGGTGAGCAGTCTCCAGGGCCCCCGCCAGTCGCACTCCCACCGTCAGCGCTTCACCCACGGTGAGCGGTCCATGACCTTTGATCCAGACGTCAAACGTGTTCCGACGGTGGTAGGGCATCACGATGTACGGACGCCCGGTAAAGGTCAGGCCGCTGTGCAACACAGGCACGATGTTCGGGTGCCCCGACACCCGGCCCATGGCCCGTTGCTCGCGTTCGAAGTGTACGAGGTCGAGATCGTCTTGATCGGAACTGAGTACCTTGATCGCGACGACGCGGTCGAGCGACGGTTCGTTACAGCGATATACGACGCCAAACCCACCGCGCCCCACCGGCTCCGCGTCGTGGTAGCCCTCTGCCTCGAGCTCGGCGACGATTCCGGAAGCGAGCCTGCGTTGAGTGTCATCGGGATTGGTCACGGCTATCCAAACCGCATCCGCGCCGCGCGGGCTCGGCGGATCTGATTCGACCGATGATCCCTCTGACCCGGTGCCAACATTCCCATCACAGATGCCTTCTACGCAGCTGTTCACCCTACTACCGCCCGACGGGCGGCCACGGCCTTATGCCGGCGGAAGGGCCGGTGGCGGGTACACGCCTCGCAGGATCCACGGGAGCCAGTCGATGCCGTACTCGACCTCGTCGCTGCCGTCGTAGTCGGGGCTGGGATCGAGAGGAACATTCTCCTGCAGGACCACGGGGGACGGAAGGCCTACTTCCGGTCCAAGTGGTCTCGATGGGACTGGTCGCTCAGGCTGGCCATACACGGCCACCACGACTGAGCGATCGAGACTGTTTTCGGACCACACCCCTATTTGAGTGTTGGCACAGTTGGACATGATCGCGAGATAGGCGGGGTTGTAATACCACTGGTTGATCAGCTCGACGCCGCTGATTGCCAGCGCCGGATTGATCGCCACCGTTTCCGCCACTCGGCCCTGGTAGCCGGCCGCGTTCGCCCGGGTTTGTGGGGTGGACCCGTCGGAGCCGATGTCCCCGTCGAGGTTTCGGTCGTTCAGCACATCGAGCGTGTGCCATTGGGCGGCCAATTGCAACTGCGGATTGATCTTGACGTCGTTCGTGCAGCCTGCCTGATGTTGGACGGTGAACACGTTGGCGACCACCCCGTCGTTGAGTCGCTTGTTGTCGGCGTGAGCGACGGGTGCGCCCAGCCAAGCCGTAGCACCGATAACAACCAGCACAGGCAAGGTCACTGGCCGATACTGCATGTCGATCTCCTTCATGTCAGCCGCTGGGCGGCGGCCGGTAGTTGGCCGCAGAGTTGCGCAACTGCCAGATCTGTGCCGGGCAGAGTTCGTTGACCGCTTGGCTGATCAGGTACGAGGCCTGATATTCATCCGACGTGTTGAAGTCAGCCTTCACATCGCCCATGACCTGTGCGTAACCGCGTCCTTCGGACACCTTGTCGCAGACGCCGTATCCGTAGTCCAGGGCAGCTTGAGCGTTGGGGAAGTTGTAGCCGGGCCGCACATGCACGTTCACCAGATAGGCGACCACATCCGCGCGAGCACCCGGGGCCAGCCCAAACGCCGCGACGCTCAAGCCACAGCCGAAAAGCGTTGCCAGGGACACGAGTCGGCGCTGCATCATGGATCAGACGGGGTCAAATTGCGAGATCAGCCACCGGCCATCGACTTTGTCGAGCGTTACCCGAACGCTGGATGCGGTGCTGGTCGGCGCGCCCTGTCCGATGATGATGGTCTGGTTGACGAACACCACAACCACCGCGTGGCCGGCGGTCACGGAGGTCGACGCCGCGGCAGGGACGGTCGCTACGGCAGATATCTGCTTCTGCTTTGCTCCTGGGATCACCACGTCATGAGTCAACGACGCGTAGGCGGTCAGGAACGTCCCGGTCAGGCGGGTCTTCGCGGCTTCGAGGTCCTTGTCCACGGTATCGGCCCGGTACGAGAGCAGCGCGACTGTGCTGTCGATCGCGGCTCGCACCGATTCCGCGCGGGCTGCCTGAGCCTCGCGGAGGCTGGCGTCCTGCCATTTCAGATAACCCGCGGCGGACACCAGCAGGAACGCCAGCGCCGGCACGAGCCCGTAGGCGATCGCGCGCGACCATTGGATACGACGCCCCGCCGTTGTCCGCTCCGCGTCAGAGGCCGGCTCGTCGGTATCAGGATCTGGTTCGTCGGCGTCAGTGGTCGAGTCGGCTACCTCGGCCTTGATCTCGACCACGTCGCTCTCTACCGGCTCGGCAGGTGTTTCGTCCACCGAATCGGCGTCTGTTGGGTCCCCAGCTCGGCGGGACATTAGCCACCTCATGGCACGAACTCCACGTTTGAGACTTTGGCTTGGTCGCCGACTCTCTGCACCGAGATGCGCATCCGCCATGCGTGCGGATCCGGCTGCGGCGCACCGGCATTCGAAGTCGTAACGGTTACCGCCACGAGTACCTCGGCAGTGTCGGCCGTCTGCGACTCCAGCCCGGCCTCGGTGACGGTGCCGACCGTGACCGACTTGGTCTGCTTGACGAGCTCGATGAACGGCTGAGACCGCCTGGCGAAATCGTCGTAGAACTCCCCGGTGGCCCCGTCCACAATGCGCTGGACATCGGCGTCGGCCCGCTGCCAGTTGATTGTCGTCAGGTTCACCGCGCCCTGCCTTGCCGCCTGAATTAGTTGGCTTTGCTCGGCTTGAGCCCGATGCGCCTGGTGGGCATGAAATCCGAACCATCCGACCAGCGCCGCCGACGCAACGACGGCCGCTAGACCAAGCAACGTCGCACGCAATGGATCCGACATGCGTTTCTTCGAGCGCGGGGTGGGTTCGTCATCGCCGTCATCGGCGTCGGGCTCGGCGGCGCAGTCCTCGGTGTCGCCGATGTCTTCATCAACGGGCAGTTCGGAATCGGTTAGCACAGGCATGTTGTCTCCTCCTCGTGGTTTGAGGTTTGCGCCGCTGGAGTCAGCTTCCCGGCGGCAGCAGCATCGATTGCCACGTCTTCTCCTTCGGCGCGGTTTCGGATAGATCGGTTTGTGTGTATGTACGTCCGTTTGGCCCTACGTAAGTGCCGGTGGCGGGGTCGTACTCGATGGCGGCTATCGGTAGCGGCGCGGTAGCGGGCGGAGGGGGTGCTGCCAACGGCGACCCGGGCGGCAGCTGCGGAATGCCCTGGCCAGACAAGGTGGCGTTGGGGTCGCCCTTCCAGTTGTAGCCGTCGTTGAGCGGCACATATTGCTCGTCGCTCTCGCACAACTTGACTGTGGGGGCGCGCTTACCAGGCACCGTTTCGCATGGGATGTTGCGGGCACCGCGCACGTTCCACGGCGAAT
The DNA here is from genome assembly GCF_032159765.1 of Mycobacterium sp. GTDB lineage: Bacteria > Actinomycetota > Actinomycetes > Mycobacteriales > Mycobacteriaceae > Mycobacterium. The sequence goes on from NZ_JAVHWM010000034.1 coordinate 8,898, forward strand.
CCTGCGGGACTCGGCAATACAGGTCGCCCGCCGGGCGGTCCGGAGAGTCCTCGAAGGTCGGCACACGCTGCTGCTGCGACGGTAAGAACCCGGTGGTGCAGGCCGGCGGCAGATTGAGGTTGAGATTGAAGCTCAAGTACTGGCCCCGGTAGTCCTGTTTCGTATTCGCATTCGCCACGACACCCGCCTGGCCTTCGACGACGGCTTGGGGCAAAAGCACCAGAAGCTGTTCGATGTCGCTTTGGTAAGTGAGCGCAACCTGGCCGACGCTGACGAGGTTGGACAGCAGAATCGGCAGAGTTGGTTGCAGCCGCTCGATGAGTTGACGTACTTCACCGGCCGCCGGACCCCCGTTGGTGAGAATGCCAGCGACGGCCTGATCGTGGGTCTGCAACTGGGTGGTTACGGTCGCCAGGTGCGATGCCCACGCCTGAATCGCATCCGATGTCTTGGTCTGCGAATCCAGCACCGGCTGCGATTGGTCGATCAGCGCGACCAGCGCGTCCAGGTTCTTGCGCGCCTCGATCGACAGGTCGGTCGAGCCCTTCACTATGCGGGTCAGTTCCGGGCCCAACCCGCCCACCGCGGTGTACGACTCGTCGATGACCGTCTTGAGATCACCCTTAGGCACTGCCAGCAAACCGGCGTTGGCAGCGCTGAGCACAGTGTTGATGTCGGGCGGCACAGTGGTGTCAGCCAGCGGAATCACGTCGCCCTCTTTGAGCGGCCGCGACGTAGATCGGGGCCGCAACTCGACGTACTGCTCACCGATTGCCGATTGGCTGTGCACCTGCGCGATGAGATCGGACGGGATGTCGATGCCGGATTTCAGCGACAGCACAGCTTGGACGCCAGTGTCGGTCAAGCGGACGGATTCCACCTGGCCCACTTCGGTTCCGCGATATGTGACGTTGCTGCTGCTGTACAGGCCACCGGTGTTCGGCAACTCCATCGTGACCGTGTAGCGACCGACGCCGAAAAACTTGGCCGGCAGTTTCATGAAGTGCACCGACATCAGCGCCATCGCGACAACCGAGATCACGGTGAAGATGGCGAGCTGGATCTTGATCCGTCTGTGTAGGTGCATCTAGGGCCCCTGGTCCCAGCGGTACGGGATGGTCAGCGGGTTGCCCGGGTTGTGCGGGCCGCCGGCGGTGCACGGACTGGGGAATTGGCCGATGGTGCGGCCCCACTGCAGCTCCAACTCGGTGAGATCGCATTCCCACTTGGTGCCGGTGAATATTGCCGCGTCGATGCGGCTCAGCGTGAGGTCGACGATGGCCGTGAGGTTGGCGAAGTCGCCGCGTTGCCATTTTTCGATGGTCTCGTTGGGAAACGGGAAGGTGAGAATATAGCTGAGTGCCCGCGTCATGCTTGGGCCGGCGTTGGCAAGCGACTCCAGCACTGGTCCTACTTCTCGTAGCTCCTTGACCAGGTTCTCTTTGGTCTGGTTGACGGCATCGACAGTGAGAGCGCTGAATTTGCCGAGCTGATCGGCGGCCTCGACGAGGTTGTCTCGCTCGCCGTTGAGTACCGCCAGCGCGTCGGGGATGGTCGCGATCGCCCGGTCCAGGACGGGCTGCTGCTCGGCGAGCTGCCTGACTAGGTGGTTCAGGCTGTCGCTGGCAGCGATGATGTCATCCTTCTGGTCGTTGAGGTACCCGGTGAATTTGTCGAGTTGCTCGATCAGGCTTCGCAGGTCTTTCTCACGGCCCCGGAACGCGGTGCTCAACGCCGCGGTGATGTCCTGCACCTGTCCCAGTCCGCCGCCGTTGAGCACTAGCGAAAGCGCTGCCAGCGTCTGTTCGACCGTCGGATAGGCACCACTGTTTGACAACGGGATGAGTGAGCCGTCGTGCAGCTTGCCTTGCGGTGGCACGTCTGTCGGCGGAGCCAGCTCGACATGCAACGAACCGAGGATGGTGGTTTGGCCGAGCTTGGCGGTCGCGTTGGCGGGCAGCTGGACGTCGCCATTGAGGCGCGTGGTCAACAACGCGTGCCAGCCCTGGCGCTCGATTCCTGTCACCGTGCCGACCGTCACGTCTGCGACCCGCACTCGAGCGTTCTGTTGGAGGTTGCTGACATCGGGCATCTGTACTTTGACCTCGAACGAACCGGGGCCGCGGCCCTGCGTCCCCGGCAGCGGCACAGAATTCAGCCCATGCCAGCTGCCGCAGCCGGACAACGCGGTCACGACTGCGACAATCACCAGATACATTGCCGCGCGGCGGCTTCGGCTCGATCTCATGAGCCACCTCCAGGGGGCACCATGATGCCAGGCAGACCGGACGCCGGGTTGGTCGAGACGGTCCCGGCGGGCGGCGGCCCATCGGGAAGCGGCGCCTCGGCCGCCAGCGGTGGACCGGGTGGTACCCCTGCAGAAGGTTGGCCAGGTGGACCCGGCGCGGCCACCGACGCAGGTGGTCCCGGTGGAACGTAATCCGGCCGCATCCAGTCCTCGCTGTAAGTGACCTCATTGGGCCGGGCCTGTGCGCCCACGAAGAAGTTCTCGCCGAGCGGGGGGAAGTTGTACTGACGGTTCTTCACGATGGGTGCCAGGTACTGCACGCACAGCTTTGCCGCCTGTTCGCCCCCAAGGCGGGAGGCGGCCTGCACCGCACCGCAGAGGAAATCGATCGGATTGGCGAAATTGTTGATGGCCAGCGCACCGGTCAGCGACCCGTTGGCGGCTTCGTAGATGTTGTCGAAGTTAGCGATGGTCGACGGCCCGATGTGCAGCGTCTGCTTGATGTCGTCGAGGCTTTGGACCAATGCCGTGGAGATCGACGCGAGCTTGTCCGATGCCGTGCCGATGGCCTCGCGGTTGTCTGCGGTGAAGTCCCGCACGTCGCCGACCACCGCATTGAGGTCCTCCACCGCGTGACCGACCTTGTTGGGGTCGTCGGCCAGCAGCGATGTCACCGCGGCGAGGTTGCGGTTGAGCTGCTCGAGCAGATCGGCGCTGTCGTGCAGCGCAGTGACTAGTGTCGACAGGTTCTTGAACGTGGAGAAGATGTCTTTGCTGTGATCGCCGAGGGCAGACAACGCCTGCGATAACTTGATGACGGTGTCGCGGATGGAGGCGCCTTGCCCGCGCAAATTGCTGGCGGCCGTAGTGACCAATTCACCCAGCGTGCTCACGCCGCCTGGCTTGGTGGGCTGTAGCAATTCAGTCAACCGTTGAGCCTGCACCCTGATGTCATCCCATTCGACCGGCACCGCAGTGCGATCCTTCGGGATGAGTGCGCCGTCCTGCATCACGGCGCCGCCCGTGTAGACCGGCGTGAGCTGGATGGCCCGACCGGTAACCAGCTGCGGAGAAAGGATCGCGGCCTTCGCGTCGGCCGGCACTTTGTACTTCTGATCGAACCAGAATGAAATCTTGACCCGCTCAGGCTCCGGTTCAATCTTGTCCACTTTGCCGACAGGGACGCCGAGGATCCGCACGTCATCGCCGGCGAAAAGCCCGGTGCTGTTGTCGAAGTAGGCGAACACCCTGGTTCGGGAGACCTGTCCGGTTTCGCGCACCGCGACGAAAGCCGATGCCACCAGCACCAGCACCAGGCAGATTGCCAGGAGAACGCGTGGGTGGGGCAGCCTCGACATCACGGTTGCGGCACCTCACCTGGCGCCGGCACGTACACCGGAGAGGGTGTCGGTTCCGGAATGGACTGGATCTCGGGGGGCGACGGTGCCGGCGGCCCGGGTGGCGGCCCGCCGGGCGGCGGCGCGGGTGGCGGCGGCCGGTACGGATAACGTGGATCGCCTGGGTTGCCGGTGATCGCGTCGGGCAGAGTCACGTTCGGCTCACCACCCTGGCCGGTCCGCGGGTACGGCACCGGCAACGCTGGGGTCCCGGGCTGGCCGGTCTGCGGGTCGGTCAACTGCGACGGCAGCAACGTGGCCGGATCCAGTCCCAGGTCGGAGAACGCGGCGTCGACGAACGGCTGGACGAACTGACCCGGGAATAGGTTTACCACGTACGCCTTGAAGAACGGACCCGAGGAGACTGATTCACCAAGCGACATCGCGTAGCCGTTGAGCCGTTTGATGGCCTCTTGCACGCGCTCCTTGCGGTTGTCGACGATCGCGAGCACTCCGTTCAGCTTGTCCAGGGCCGGTCGCAGCTGTTGTCGGTTTTCGGCGATGAATCCCTTGAGTTGCTGCGACACCGCGGAGATATTCGACCAGATGCGGTCCAAGGAGTCGCCTTGCGAACGCAGTTGTGCCAGAAGCGCATTCGTGTCCTTCACCAAGCTGACGACCTGGTCCGTACGCTTCGCCAGCACTCCAGTCGCTTTGGCCGCGTTGTCGAGCAGGGTGCGCAGTTGGGCATCGCGCTCGTTGAGCGTCTGCGAAAACCGCGCCACCCCATGTACCGCGGCCTGCAGATCTGGCGGCGTACCGGAGAAAGTTTGCGCCAGCGTGGCCAGCGAGTCCGACAGTTGCGCGGTGTTCAGCCCACTGATCGTCGTGGCCAAGTCGCCCAGGGCGTCGGGCAGCTGATAGGGCGATGTCGTCCGGTCGATCGGAATGGCACCGGCTAGATCGCGGTCACCCCGAGGTAGGACGTCGAGGATCTTGGTGCCCAGGAGGCTCTTTGCCTTGATCGCCGCCTCGGTCCGGTCACCTAGATGGATGTCCTTGTCGATACGGAACTTGACGAGCACATGAGGACCGTCGAGTTCAATGTCGGACACCTTTCCTGCGGTGTACCCGGACACTTCGACGCCGGCACCGTTGTACAACCCACCGGCGTCGGCGAAGTAGGCCGAGTAGTCGTTGCCCGGGTTAATGAAAGGAAGCTTTTGATAGTTCAGCGCGGCAAGCACGATCGCGACGACCGCTGTAACACCGACGGTGCCGATGATCATTGGGTTGCGCTCAGAGAATGTTTTCATTTCGGTGCGCACCGTCCCGTGCTCTGGCCTGCGACCTTGACGTAAACCGGCTGGCCGCCCTTTCCATTGAGCTTCAGTACGACGTCGCAGAGGTAGAAGCTGAAGAAGTCGCCGTACATCCCCTGACGGGCCAGCGCCCGGTATTTGTCCGGCAGCTGATTGAGCAGATTGTCGAGGTAGTCGTGGTCGGCCACGGCGATGGACGCGGTCCGGTCGGTTTCATGAACCACCTTCTGAAACGGCGCGCGGGCCCGCGTAAGCAAGTCTGCGATCGAGCCGGCCGCAGCGTCGGTGTAGGCCACCGCGTTAGAGATATCGGTCCTGCGCGCCGCCAGTCCGTGGACCAGCTCCGACAACGACGTCACCGCCTTGTCAAGCCTGTCGCTCTGGCCGCCCAGCGACCCCAACACCACGTTGAGGTTGTCGATGACCTGTCCGATCAGTTGATCGCGGTCGGCCAGCGTGTTCGTCAGCGCGGCCGCCTGGTCCAGAAACGACGCGATGGTGCCGCCCTGGCCCTGAAACGCCTGTATCAGCTGTCCGCTCAGCTCGTTGACTTTTTCGGGGTCCAGCGCACGAAACAGTGGCCGGAAGCCGCCAAGCAGCGCATCGAGATCCAATGCAGGTTCGGTGCGGGACACCGGGATCGTGTCTCCGGGCCTGAGGGAAGTGAGCGGCCCAGCGCCTTCCTCCAAGGCGAGGTAGCGCCCGCCGATCAGATTGTCGTAGCGGATCGCTGCCCGGTTTCCTTCTGTGAGCACTACAGAATCGTCGGTAGAGAATTCGACCCGCACTGTCGCGTCGCGGTTGACGGAGATCTTCTTGATCTGGCCGACCTCGACGCCGGCGATCCGGACGAAGTTGCCGGTCTTCAGGCCCGACACGTTGGTGAACTCGGCGGAGTAGGTCTTGCCTTGACCAAACCGAAAATTCGCGAAGATCGTCAGCAGCGCGAACGTTCCGAGCAGGCAGACCGTCAGGAAGACGGCCAGGCGCCAGGCGGCGCCTTTGAAGTTACCCATGCTTCCCTCCTATCTCCCGGTTGCGTCGCTCGTCGGCGGTCATGGCGGCATCTGGCCGTTCTCATTGGGCTGGGCCGGCCCCGGGCCGGGTCCTGCCGGCGGCACACCCGGCCATAGCGGCACCCCGCCCGGGCCGTACAGCGGCGCGCCATAGGCCGGTGCTCCGGGATAGCGCACCGGCCCGACCGCCGGCCCGGGGATGCACTGGCGGATGCTGGGTGGCTCCGGGACCGCACGGGTAACCGGGAAGTAGTTGTTCCAGCAGGGATGCCCGATGCCCGGGTTGGGCCGAATATCCACGCCAGTTCCCCAACCGGTGTTGGTGACGAGTTGTCGCACCGGGAAATTCTTCGAAGCATCCGGCAATGACCCGCACCCCGGCTTTCCGCCGGGTCCTCCCTTGGCCGCGACGATGGGAAGGTTGTCGGGATACGCGTAGGGGTCGTTGCCGAGCAACAGGGCGACGTCGAGTTGGGTTGTCCGGCCGTCTGCGCCGCCCCACACCGAATAACCGCCGTTATTGAGGTACCACGTGGCGCCCTGCAGCAAGCAGGTGTACTCGGGGTTGTACTTGAGCAGCAGATTCGTAGTGGGCTCGAGAACATTGACCGATGCGACGAGATTGTCCTTGCTGGTGGCGAGCAGGTTGGTCCCGGCCTTCGAGAAGCCGATGACGTTGAGCAGCAAGCTGTCCAGTGAGGTCGAATGGTTCACGATGGTGGTGCTGGTGGTGCTGGCGGCGTCCAGGACCGTCAGGATGTCCTGTGCGGCCGCGGCATATGTGTCGTTGAAGCGCTTGAACGAGCGCCAGTCTTGGCGGATGAGTTCGCTGCGGTCGTTGAGCGCCGTCAACACCTCGTTGAGGTCTGTGGTGGCCTGACCCATCCGTTCGCCTTGCCCGCGCACCGCGTCGGCCACCGCGGTCAGCACCGAGTTCAGCTTCGCCGGATCGATCATTTTGAGCAGCTCGACGACATTTTCGAAGACTGTGTTGACCTCTGTGCTGACATTCTTCGAATGCAGCACCGCGCCGGCAGCCAGTCGTTCATTACTCGGGTTCGTCGGATAGACCAGTTCGACGAACTTGGCGCCGAATGCGGTGGTGACGTCGATCTGTGCCTCGACGTTTGCCGGGATGTACCGGACCTGATCGGGATCGATCTCCAGCTTCAGGCTGGCCCCGTTCTTGGCTGCGCCAACCTGGCTGACCCGGCCGA
>NZ_JAVHWM010000050.1:0-3732 GCF_032159765.1 Mycobacterium sp.
ACCTGCTTGATGGTCGGGGTGAACCACAGTGTCACGTTGGCCGGACCGATTTTCCGTTGCCGCGGTGTGCTGTTCGACGTCTTCAACGACTTCGGCGTGGCATCGCCGGCGTCCTTGAGCAGGTCCCATTGATGTCGGTACTCGCGAGCTAGCTCCGGATCGTCAATGAGCACCGAATTGTTCGCCTGTGTGCACAACCCGGTCTTGGTCCAATTCTGGCTCCCGGTCCACGTCCAGCGCGGCTTGTTGGCTTCGTCGCAGATGACCAGGAATTTGTTGTGCCCCAACGCCCGCGGGGACACCATGCGATCGTGTAGATCGATCTTGCCGGTGAGACGCTGACGCGCCGCTTTGTTCTGATCGTCGCCCTTCTTGTGCACGCTGCCGTTGGCCAGCACCACGTGGGCGTGCTCCCCCATCGCCTCCAACGCCGACTCGAGTTCCTCATCGTCAAGTTCGTACAGCGCGGCATACACGTCGGGACCGTCGTCGGTCGCGCTTTTCAGCAGCTCGAACAGGCGCTTGCCCAGCGGCCCGGTCAGGTAGTTGCGGAACGGGTCCTCCGGGGTCTCGATGACCGTTTCAAGCTTCTTCGTCGCCAGTCGCTTCGTCCGCTCATCGTCGTCGGTGAGCCCCAGGCGACGGGAAACCCACTGTGCTGCCACGATTCCGCGGTTGAAGTACGCCTCGATGTGCGGTGAGACCTGCTGATCGAGAGTGATCTCGTCAGTCCACTCGCTCGCGAGGTCTTCGGCGGGTGCGAGATGATCCTTGTCGTGCCCGACCATCGGTACCACTTGGTAGGCCACCCGGTCGCCGGGATCGGCCATGTAGTCGGTCCACTGGAACCGCTGGATCGGCCACTCGGTGGAATCGCGGCGCTCGCCCTCCTTGTGTTCTTGGCCCGCAAAGCCGACCCAGGACTGGACGACTTCGTCGGCGCCGTTGCGTCGACGACGCAACGCGAAACCGCGGCAGTCATCGATTGGGCCGGTCGGTTTCCACGCAATGAACACATCGTCCCCGTTGTGGCACACCGTGACCTTCATCAGCCCTCCCCCAAGCCTCGTGGTCGCGGCCCTGACATCCGGGCCGCTGTCCCCTACCTAGGGTGGCGCACAGCGCCCGTGCTGTCATGCGTACTCGACTACTCGTTCATCGGCGTTGACCGTGAGTGAGAACGTATGGCTGTCGACGAAGTGACGTTGCCATGTTCGTTGCGTTTCTGCAGGTTTCGGTTAGTCGCCGTGGCGCATTCTCGCGGCCCTCGGCGCATACCTCTTCAAGACGAGTCCATCCGGTGGCGCTCGACACCCGATCGAGGTATATCCGGCCGTGTCGCGCGTGGAAGGCGTCGAACCGGGTCTCTATCACTACTCGGTCAAGCGGCATTCGCTAGAACGACTCGGTGAACTGCCGTCCGAAACAGAACTCGTTCGGCTCTGCGGTGGTCAGGAATGGGTCGCCGACAGTATGTGGAAGTATCCGAACGCGCATGCGTACCGAGTCATGTTCTTGGATGCTGGGCACTTGGGTCAGACCTTTCACCTCGTGTGTACCAACATCGGTCTTGCGCCGTTCACCACTGCAGCCATCCAAAGATCCGAAATCGAAGACCTTCTCGACGTCGACGGGATAGGCGAACTCGCCGTATACGCCGCGGCCGTGGGTAGGTCATCGGCCGACGACTGGGGTCTTGGCGACGGTCGTGGTCAGGGACGGCCGTACTGAGGATCGAAACGCGTTGACGGCGAGCGTGATCGAACGCCAAAGACCTCGACCCCTCGGCTTCACCCGCCGCGGTCGAGTGACGCGGCGTGGCTCAACCGGCCGCCGAGTTGGCGCGCCAGAGTCTTACACCCACGACAGCTTCAGAGCGATTGATCCGCCCGCAGAGGAGCGCTCAAAAGCGGTTGGCCAGCGGAAGTCGATGCGACCGCCGTAGCCGAGACGGAGGCCTGCTTCTTCTGGCGCGCTCCCGCCGCACGAGAACTCGGCGGCGACCTCGGGCTTATCCCCCGGCTCAGCCGAGTCCACTCAGTCACGGCGCGCCGCGCCGTCGGTCGACGAAACCCCGAATGCCTAGGCTGGCCAGTCGCTGCGGCCCTTGTTGATCAGCCCAACCATATCCGGCCCGCCCGCAACTGCGTTGTCGTTGTCATCACCAAAGTTCGCGCCCGCCGCCACAACTCCGCAGAGCCGGACGTGCCCATCGTCGAACCAGGAAAAGAACGGGCCGCCCGAGTTGCCATGGTTGAGGCTTGCCTCGGTTTCCATATATTGACCGTTGTCGTCCTCGTAGTCGTCCTCAATACTCTGATTGACCTGAACTGCGGGTTGGGTCGAATTGCCGACATCTATTGGATATCCGACGTTGTGCCAGACGCCCTTATCGCGCCAGTCGTCGTCGAACGTGGTGGCACCAAGAAATCCCAACCGTTGTCCGAGTGGCTCGAACAGTCGACACAGCATGTAGTCGTGCCCAACGCGAAATTCGTTGTCGCTCTCCGCGTCATAGTGTCTTAGGTCGCTCACGAAGCTGTCGCCGAAGGGCGCCTGGCCAGAGGGTAAGCCGAACTGTGGAGTGAAGTGCATCCACCAATTCCCAGCCGCGATACTTCGGTCAGGCCGCATGTGGTGAGCGGTCAGCATCAGCCGGTCGCCCACCAGCACGCCGGAGCCTACCGCTCCATCGCTGTTCTCGACCCGACCGGTCAAATTCCACGGCCAGCTACTATCTTGCAGGAGGTGGCGCCCATCCCCGGGGAAGACCACCAGCGGATCGTAGTCACCTTTGGGACCTCGAACCCGAATTCGGCGGTGTGGGAGTTTCTCCATCGTTGGCCGAGTACGTATCGCACACCCGGCGGGGGCGAATCCATCGAGCTGAGTTGTGAGTTGTGCCTCAGATCTCCAGCCCACCGATTCCACGGACAGCCCGCGCCGGAGCCGGGCGGCGGCTCGGTCGAGTCGTAGCTCCACACGCCAGCGATCGTCGTCCTTCCGCAGATGTAACTGGGTGTCGGGCGCTTCGGCCCCGGTGACTTCGATCGACATGTAGGCCGCCTGCTCGACGGCCTCACGATCCACAACGCCAAGAATGCGTTGCAGTTGCCGCGCGGTGACAGGCTGATGATAAAGCCGAGTTTCGATACTCATCCGCTGATTTCTCCTTCGGTGAAGATGCCGAACTCCGTCATGCGGTATTTCGCATCCGGTTGGCTAGTTCAACAGCGTCGGCCTGATCGGTCCGATAGTCGCGAGTATCGCGCTACTCGAATTTCTTCTGGCGCGTCTCTTGACCTCCCGATCAGCCGCCTGACCCAGGAATCCGAAGCCGACTTCGGCGCCGCGGTGAGTGAGGCCGCGAGCACTCTCAGCGCACGGCTTGGCTAACGCCCGGCCCTGCCAGGAGACCGCGTCCGATGACAACGTGACCTTGAACCGCGGCCTGCAAGTTGGTTACCGCGTGGGCAGGCGGGTTCCACAGGCAGGCACTAGCGGGTCTGGGTGCAAGTACACGCCAGGAGCGACGCGGGCCGCCTCGGCCCGCGCAGAGCCCAGCAGCGACCCAGCTCGCCACACCGCGCCCTGTTCGCGAAGGTGCCTTCGGCGTGTCGGACGATGCCTCGACGGCCAGCCATGGAATGCCTAGTCGAACTAGGGTTGGCCAGTGGCCGAGCCGGACGGTGTCGCGGCATGGATCGCATCTGGCTCCTCTTCACGTGGAGT
>NZ_JAVHWM010000153.1:0-30525 GCF_032159765.1 Mycobacterium sp.
CAGCGCGCGCGGCGAACACCGCGGTGGGCAGCTGATCGGCGATGCCGGCCTGGCACTCCACTCCGGCCGCCGACACCGCGTCGATCAGTCGCTCGGCCGCGCCGGACTCGGTGCCGAAGTAGCGCGCTGCCCCGCGGACCGGCAACACCAGCAGCCCGGGCCGAAGCACCTCGGCGCGAGGCACCAGATCGTCGACTGCGGCCGTCACCGGTTCGAAGAACCGGGCGTCCCTGTCGGCGTCGGCGGTGACGACGTGCAGCTGCGGGCAGCGTGCCTGCGATTCCCGACGGCGCAGGCCGCGACGCACCCCGGCGGCCCTTGCTGCCGACGAGCACGCGACCACACGGTTGGCCAGCGTCACCGCCACCGGCGCCGTGGCGGGCAGGCCGGCGGCGGTGGCCGCGGCCACAGCGGGCCAGTCCATGCACCACAGGGCCAGTACGCGCGCAGCCATGTCATCAGGCGTGCGCCGGGCGGACACTTATTGCCGCGCGGCTATCCGTAATAGCCAGCTGGACGCGACGGATCCGGCTCGTGATCTCGTACCCGCTCACCTTCGCCGCCAGCCGCATCCTCGCCCCCTGCCAGTCGCCGCCGGCAACCAGAAGAGTGCAGTTTTTGTTGCGGGCGCGTGCGGTCACGGCCCGCGCACGGGACAGCGGCACCGAGCGGCCGCCCAGGCCGAGCACCACCAGATCCATCCCGTCCAGCAGCACCGCGGCCACCTCGATCGGGTCGGCGCCGGGATCGGGTACCAGTGCCAGCCGGGACAGGTCTGCGCCCATCTCCACGGCGGCGAGCAGACCCACATCGGGCTGGCCGACCACAGCGGCATATCCCCCGGCCGCCGTCACCGCTGCCACCACACCCAGCAGCAGAGACCTGGCGCCAGTAGTCACCACCACCTCCCCGCGCGGCAACTCCACCGGCAACGGCTCACCGTGCACTTCGAGCGTCGTCAGCAAACTTTTGGAGTCAGGAATCACCTCCTCGGCCCGATGCTGCGCGGTATGGCCGCGGCTCCCCCGTCCCGACACTGCGGCCATTTCGCGGCGAAGGCGTTCTACCTGTTCAACGCGGTCGAGACCGCGTATTTCCAGGTTCATAGCCATCGTCACAGCAGCCCCTTGCGAACCATCTGAATCATCAGTATTCGAAAGTATGTTCGATATGACGAGTAAACACCCACCCGCCGACACCGTCAAGATGGATTCACATCGCGAGAAGCGCGATTACTCCCACTCGATCGTGCCCGGGGGCTTGCTCGTGATGTCGAGTGCCACCCGGTTCACCTCGGGCACCTCATTGGTGATCCGCGTCGAGATCCGCTCGAGCACCTCGAACGGCACCCGCGTCCAGTCCGCCGTCATCGCGTCCTGACTGGACACGGGCCGCAGCACGATCGGATGGCCGTAGGTGCGCCCGTCGCCCTGCACGCCCACCGACCGAATATCAGCCAGCAGCACCACCGGACACTGCCAGATCAGCGCGTCCAGCCCCGCCGACGTCAGCTCCTCTCGGGCGATCGCATCGGCGCGCCGCAACGTATCCAGCCGCGCCGCCGTGACCTCCCCGATGATCCGGATTCCCAACCCGGGGCCCGGAAACGGTTGCCGCGCAACGATTTCCTCGGGCAGGCCCAACTCCCTGCCGACCGCGCGCACCTCATCCTTGAACAGCAGCCGCAGCGGTTCGACCAACGTGAAATTCAGATCCGCAGGCAGACCGCCGACATTGTGGTGGCTCTTGATGTTCGCTGTCCCGCTTCCCCCGCCGGATTCGACGACGTCGGGATACAGCGTGCCCTGAACCAGGAACTTCGCCTCGGACCCGCCGTCCCCCACGAGATCGCGCACCGCGCCTTCGAAGGTGCGGATGAACTCGCGCCCGATAATCTTCCGCTTGCCTTCCGGATCATGTACGCCGGTCAGCGCTTCTAAGAACCTGTCCGCGACATCGACGGTGACCAGCTTCGCCCCAGTGGCCGACACGAAATCCCGCTCCACTTGGGCGCGTTCGCCCTCCCGCAGCAAACCATGGTCGACGAACACGCACGTCAACCGGTCACCGATCCCCCGCTGCACCAGCGCGGCCGCCACGGCAGAATCCACCCCGCCCGACAGCCCGCAGATCGCGTACCCGTCGCCGATCTGCGCGCGCACCTGATCGACCAGCGTGTCGGCAATGTTCGCAGGCGTCCACGATGAATCGATCCCGGCGAACTCGTGCAGGAAGCGGCTGAGCACCTGCTGACCATGCGGGGTATGCATCACCTCGGGGTGGTACTGCACCCCGGCCAGCCTGCGGGCCTGGTTCTCGAACCCTGCCACGGGCGAGCCGACCGTGGTGGCCACCACCTCGAAGCCCTCGGGCGCCGACGTGACCGCGTCACCGTGGCTCATCCACACCGGCTGACTGTCGGGCAACCCCGAATGCAGTTCTCCACCAGCAACTTTCAGCTCAGTGCGACCGTATTCACTGGTGCCGGTGCGAGCCACCGTCCCGCCCAGGGCCTGGGCCATCGCCTGAAACCCGTAACAGATGCCGAACACCGGCACACCGAGGTCGAACAGCCCGGGGTCGAGTTGCGGTGCACCGTCTTCGTACACGCTCGACGGTCCGCCGGAGAGGACGATCGCCTGAGGGTCCTTGGCCTTGATGTCCTCGACGCTGGCCGTGTGCGCGATGACCTCTGAGTAGACCCGCGCCTCTCGAACCCGGCGGGCGATCAGCTGTGCGTACTGGGCGCCGAAGTCGACCACGAGCACGGGCCGGGCCGGTTGTGTGGCAGGTTCCGTCACGGCCCCAGTCTAGGGTCGATGCTCGCTCGGACAAGCCTCGCTCGGCGGGGCGGCACGTGCGCCGACGCGGGGAGCAAAACCATCGAAGCGATGCGTAGTCTTGCGCCGTAACCCGCGCTGCCCGACGACCGAAGGGGGGGACGTGACGGCGCTGGCTTTCGATCCGTTGGGACCCCAGATCCCAGTCGCCGGCTTGGCCGTCATCGTCATCATCTCGGCGGTGGGCCTGATCGTCTATGCGGTTCGGCCCCGTCGCGCACCGGCGCCTGTCCGTGAGCTGTCCGACGTCGCGATCGCCGCACACGGCCTCGGCAAGGCGTACGTCAAAGGCACGCCCGTGCTCACCGACGTCAGCTTCCAGATCCGTACCGGCCGCGTCGTCGGGCTCCTCGGCCCCAATGGCGCCGGGAAAACCACCCTGCTGGCCATGATCACCAGCCTCGTCATCCCGACCGACGGCGAGGCGTACGTGTTCGGCCATCTCGTCCACCCAGGCGCAGCGGTGTTGAGCCGGGTCGGTATCGCACTCGAGCGGCCCGCGCTGATTCCGCACCTCACCGGCATACAGCTCTTGCGGAGCACGTGGGCCGTCACGGGCCGGCCGAAAGCCGACGCACACATCGACACTGTCGCATCGCTGACCGGTCTCGGTGATGCGCTGCAGCGCAAGGTATCCGGCTACAGCCTCGGTATGCGGCAACGGCTTGCGCTGGCGCAGGCCATGCTGGGTCTTCCCGACGTGCTCTTGCTCGACGAACCCGCCAACGGGCTCGATCCTGCCCAGGTGCGCGAACTCCGCAAGACACTGCGTGACTACGCGGCCAGCGGACGCACCGTGGTGCTGTCGAGTCACGTCCTCTCAGAGGTCGAGAAGATCTGCGACGAGATCCTCGTCGTGCGCGGAGGGCGACTCACCCTGTCATCGACGATGGAGGGCATACCCAGGCCGACCCTGCGACTCGACCTTGGGGGGTCCGCCGGGGCCGACGCCGCGCAGGCGGCTCTCGAGCGGCGTGAGATCGCGTTCTCGCGAACGGCAGACGACTCGATCGAGGTGACCATTACCGACCAATGCTCGATCAACACGGTGTTGCGGGCACTGCTTGACGACGGATGCGAAGTGGTGGGCATCGAACCCGGCACGACGTTCGAGGACGCGTACTACGCGGCGGTGGCGGATGACCAATCTCATCAATGACGGTGCCGCGCCTGGCTTTTCGCCTCGCCGGGCGCTGAAGGCTGGGGTCGAGTTCCGTCGACAGCTGTCACGGCCGTCGATGCGGGTCGCGTTGATCGCGATGGCCGTGCTTCCCGTCGCGCTGGCCGCATCGGTCATGAAGGGGAAGTTCGCGGCGTCCTTCGACGCCCACTACCTCAGCGACATCGCGACGACGAGCGGGGCGAACTTCATCGTGTTCGCGTTGTTCACCGGAAGCCAGCTGGCCACCCCACTGCTGGTGTCGTACGTGTTCGGTGAGTCGATCACCCGTGAGGCACAGTGGTCGTACTTGCCGGTGCTGCTCACGACCCCGGTGGGGCGCGGACAGTTGTTGCGGCAGAAGGCCATTGCGTGCGCGCTGGTGTGCCTGATCGGCCTGCTGTTGTATGCGGCGGCCGCCGCTGTCGTCGGGCTGGCGATGTTCGGCACCGGCCCGCTGGTTCCGGTCAGTGGCCCGCACATCCCGCTGGCACAGATGCCCTGGCGATTCGCCGCGATGCTCGGTTACATCGCGTGCTACCTGACGTGGATTGGTGCTCTGGCGATGCTGCTCTCGGTGCTCGCCGGCGACAACGCGGTCATCTCCGTGGTGGGCACCGTCGCAATCACGTTGATATCCCATCTGTTTGGCGGCCTGTCGACGCTGGCACGTACCCGCGGATTCCTGCCCACCCGCAACTTCGACTCGTGGGTCGATTTCACCAATGCCGACTTCGACCCGATACGCGTCGAGTGGGGCGCGTTCCTATCGCTGGTATATGCCGCGATTTTCAGCTTGCTCGCCTATGGTTTCTTCGCGGGCCGGGACGTCCGCACTGGTTAGTGGTCTGCATGCAGTGGAGCCGGGAGGATTCGTGAGCGATCAGCAGAACTGGGGGGAGCCGCCCTCGGAGCAGCAACCCATGAACATCCCGCCGCCACCGCCCCCGCCGCCGGGTCAGGCTGCCCCTGAGCCACCGCCGTGGCAGGCTCCTGCGCCGCCACCGCCATGGCAGGGTCAGCCTCCCTACTACCCGCCACCAGGTCAGCCCGGCTACGAACCCCCACCGCCGCCACCGGGTCAGCCCGGCTATGAACCCCCCCCGACGGCCCAATTCCCGCCTGCGGCACCGCCTTATCCGTATCCGCAGCAGCAGGGCGGCCCGTGGCCGGGCGGCCCCGCGCCGGCGCCTCGGCGCTCTCGCCGGTGGTGGTGGATCGGCGGCGCGGTATTCCTCGTCGTCGCACTGATTGCCGCGGGTGTCACGATCGTGGCGCTGCGAGGCGGCAGCGAGGGCGGCGCCGATAACCCGCAGGCCGCCGTGCTTGGCTTCTTCGCCGCCGCCGAGAAGAACGACGCGTTCGCGGCAGCGGACTTGTTGGATCCGGTGGAACAGGCCGGCGTGCGGCGCGTACTCGACAACGCGCACACCACCGCAGAAAGCACCGGATATCAGCAGGGCGGCGGACGCAACGGGCTGCTCGACGGTGTCCACATCTCCACCGACAACGTGCAAACCAGCGTCACCAATATCGGCGACGACCTGGCTCGCGTGACGATCACCGGTGGACAGCTCACCATCGGCTTCGACCCGAACAGTGCCAATGCCGGGTTGCGCGACTTGTTCGTCCGCAAGAACGAGAAGGAACGCACGTGGACCGCTGAGGACCTGAACACCGAATCGCGTTCCGGCAAGACGCTGGATCCGGCGGTGATGACTGTGCGCCGGTCCGACAAGTGGTACGTCAGCATCGTGTACAGCTGGGTCGACACCATCGCCCGCAAGAGCGACACCGCGCCGACGTCGGCGGCGTCTGTCGACACGGAGACGTACGGCTCACCTGAAGATGCCGCGAAGGCGTTCGCCGACGGAGTCGCGTCGATGTTGTCCAACGCCGATGTGACGGATCTGGCGAAGACGCTCTCGCCGGAGGAGGGAACGCTTGTCGCGACGTATCGAAAGACGTTGGAACGCGACCTCAATACGCGATCCGTCCAAGTTGTCGGCACCCCCAAGTTCTCCGCGGACGTCAAAGGCGACAGCGCCACGATCAAAATCGATGACCTCACGTACAAGTCCACCAACAGCAGCGGCACTACCCGCCAAGTCCGCTTCCACGACGGCTGCGTCACCGACGATCGGAGTACCGATTGCGTACACGGTCGGCGCTCGTTCATGTCAAAGGGTTTCCTGGGCAGCCCGCTGGCCGACGGTGTCGTCGCGACCAGAGGCGCCAAGGGGTGGCATATCGACCCGGTCGCGACGTACCTGGATAGCCTCAGCGAACAATTCCGCACCGCGTCCAAAGAGGACGTGGCAGTGATGTTGGCTGAGCAATTCGGAGCGCCCAAGGCCTTACTGCGGCTCGACGCGCAGGGCGAGCTGAGCATGAACAGCTCGAAGTCCGTGACGCTGAAGAAGGGTGGCAACGGGGGCGTTGGCTATGCGGTCTTTGACCTGCCGGTGAAATCGGGCGATTCGGTCACTATCGAGATGGATGCGCCTTCCGCAAGCAGCGACAACAACGAGCTGATGTGGTTTATGGCGGTGGGGCAATCCGGACGGGTCGCGAGGGACTTCACGTGGGGCTCTAGCTACACCGCGAGGGACTCGTTCACCGCGTCCACCACCGAGACTCTGAAGGTGGTCGCTTGGGGTCCCCCGGATCAGTCGATCACCATCGAGGCTCGCGACTGAGCCGTTGGTTTACCGCTTCGGCCGCAGCATCCAGGCCGGCACCCAGTGAGTCACTGAGCGGGTACGGGCCCCGTAGCTCACCGGGTAGGTGACCAGTCCCCACCAATTGCCTTGCTCGCACAGGCCCCAACAGCACAGCCGGCCGACCACGACCCTGTGCATCTGCAGGCCGGCGGGATGGTAGCGGCCGCTGCGGTGCGGCTCGCGCGGAAAGAGCGCAGCCAGGTCGAGCAGCACGGGCACAGGCGGTTCGACAGCGCGGAACGGTTCGGGCACCGGCTGGCCGCTGTAGCTGATCGCCTGCAGATCACCCACCGATCGATCATACGTTCGAATGAGTTGTCGTCTACCCCGCAGAGGCTGCAGATTCGTCAGCCGGCAGACGTGACAGGCTCGATCGGCAACCGGCGCAACGCCCCGGGCGCGTCGGCGGGCACTACCGGATGCTGCGGTGGGATCGGATCAAGACGCCGGTACGCCGCGCCCTGCCGCGGCCGCAGGTCGACCTCGCCCTTGTTGGGCCACAGCGACGCCGCCCGCTCTGCCTGGGCGGTGATCGAAAGCGACGGATTCACACCGAGATTCGCCGAGATCGACGCTCCGTCGACCACCAAGAGCGTTGGGTAGCCGTAGACCCGTTGATAGGGGTCGATGACGCCCGTCTTCGGGCTGTCACCGATCGCGGCGCCGCCGAGGAAGTGTGCGGTCAGCGGGATGTTGAACAGCTCGCCCCACGTTCCGCCCGCGACGCCGTCGATCTTCGCCGCGATCCGGCGGGTCACCTCGTTGCCGGCCGGAATCCACGTCGGGTTCGGTTCGCCGTGCCCCTGCTTGCTGTCCAGCTTGCGGAAGCCGAGTTTGGTGCGCCTGGTGAACGTCGTGATCGAGTTGTCCAGGTGCTGCATTACGAGCGCGATCATCGTGCGTTCGCTCCAGTGCTGCGGATTCAGCATGCGGATCAACCGGCGCGGATCCTGGGCCGCCTGGTCGAGGAACTGTCGCCAGCGCGGCACGTCGGTGCCCTGTGGTCCGCCACCGTCGGTCATCAGCGTCTGCAGCAAGCCCATCGCGTTGGAGCCCTTGCCATAGCGGACGGGCTCGATGTGCGTGTCGGAGGTCGGGTGGATCGAAGACGTGATCGCGACGCCGTGCGTCAGGTCCAGGTCGGGGCTGACCTCGAATTTGCCTGCGCCGACGATCGATTCGGAGTTAGTGCGGGTCAGCACGCCCAGGCGGTCGGACAGCTTGGGCAACGAACCCTTGTCGCGCATCTTGAACAGCAGCTTCTGCGTCCCGTAGGTCCCGGCGGCCAGTACCAGGTGCGTCGCGGTGAACGACTTCTTCTTCCGGCGCAACCACCGTCCGGTCGCGACGGTGTCGACGCGCCAGGAGCCGTCGCGCAGCTGCCGGAATCCGGTCACCGTTCTCATCGGAAGCACTTGCGCCCCAGCCTTTTCCGCAAGACCGAGATAGTTCTTGACGAGTGTGTTCTTGGCGCCGTAGCGACAGCCCGTCATACACGAGCCGCATTCGAGGCAGCCGGTGCGCGCGGGGCCGGCGCCGCCGAAGTACGGGTCTGGCACGGTCTCACCCGGAGCCTTCTGCCCGTCGGGCCCGAAGAACACCCCCACCGGCGTCGGCACGAACGTGTCGCCGACGCCCATGTCGTCGGCGACCTCTTTCATGATCCGGTCGGCGTCGGTGAACGTCGGGTTGTTGACCACGCCGAGCATGCGCTGCGCCTGCTCGTAATGCGGCAACAACTCGGCACGCCAGTCGGTGATGTTCGACCACTGCTTGTCGGCGAAGAACGGCTCGGGCGGCACGTACAGCGTGTTGGCGTAGTTCAACGATCCACCCCCGACGCCCGCACCGCCAAGGATCATGACGTTGCGCAGCAAGTGAATTCGCTGGATGCCGTACATGCCCAGCCGGGGCGCCCAGAGAAACTTGCGCAGGTTCCACGACGTTTTCGCGAACTCGTCGTCAGCGAAGCGCCTGCCCGCCTCCAGCACCCCGACGCGGTAGCCCTTCTCGGTCAGTCTCAGCGCGGTGACACTGCCCCCGAAACCGGAACCGATGATGAGGACGTCGAAGTCAGGCTCCATCCCGCAAGTATGAACTTACCGGCCGGTAACTCTCTAGAGAGGTGCGCCTAACTTTGCTGGGTCTCAGGAGCCGACAGTCAGCCCGACCTTCTGAAATTCCTTGAGGTCGCAGTAACCGGCCTTGGCCATCGACCGGCGCAATCCGCCGACGAGGTTCAGCGAACCGAACGGGTCGTCCGACGGCCCGCCGAGCACTTGCGCCAGCGGCGCCCGCTCGCCGACTGCGACCTGCAACAACGCCCCGCGGGGCAGCGACGGATGCGCGGCCGCCGCCGGCCAGAACCAGCCCCCGCCCAGCGCTTCGGCCGCTGCGGCCAACGGGGTGCCGAGCACGATCGCGTCAGCGCCGCACGCGATCGCCTTCGCGAGGTCGCCCGAGGTGTGGATGTCGCCGTCGGCCAGTACGTGAACGTAGCGCCCGCCGGTCTCGTCGAGGTATTCGCGACGAGCCGCGGCGGCGTCGGCGATCGCGGTGGCCATCGGCACGCTGATGCCGAGCACTTCGTCGCTGGTGGTGACGCCGCTAGTGGAGCCGTAACCGACGATGACGCCCGCGGCGCCCGTGCGCATCAGGTGCAGCGCGGTCCGGTGGTCGAGCACGCCGCCGGCCACCACCGGTATGTCAAGCTCTGAGATGAATGTCTTGAGGTTGAGCGGCTCGCCGTCGCGTGCCACCCGCTCGGCGGACACGATCGTGCCCTGAATCACCAGCAGGTCGATGCCGGCCTGCAACAGCACCGGCGTCAATGCGCGCGCGTTCTGCGGGCTGACCCGCACCGCGGTGGTCACGCCTGCTTCGCGGACACGGGCGATGGCCGCCCCGAGCAGTTCTGGATCCAGGGGTGCCGCGTGCAGTTGCTGCAGGAGGCGGATTGCGGCGGAGGGCTCCGGTTCCTTCTCCGCGGCCTCAACGATTTCGGCGATGCGCGCCTCGACGTCGGCGTGACGGCCAATCAGCCCTTCCCCGTTGAGAACTCCCAATCCGCCGAGCCGGCCCATCTCGATCGCGAAGCCGGGCGACACCAGTGCGTCGGTGGGGTGGGCCATCACGGGGATCTCGAAACGGTAGGCGTCGAGCTGCCATGCCGTGGACACGTCCTGCGACGACCGGGTGCGCCGCGACGGCACGATGTTGATGTCATCCAGCTCGTAGGTACGGCGGGCTGTCCGGCCCATGCCGATCTCGACCATGTCGCGCACTGTGTTAGCCCCCGTTCTCCGCGAAATTCACGTTATGTCGCGAAAGTTCGAGTGGCAGCCTGCATAACGTGAATCTCGCCGCGATGCTCATTGGAGTGTGCCCTAGTGGGCGTAGTAATTGGGCGCTTCGACGGTCATCGTGATGTCGTGCGGATGGCTCTCTTTGAGCCCGGCCGCGGTGATCCTGACGAATTGCGCATGCTGCAGATCCTCGATGGTGGCCGCGCCCGTGTACCCCATGGCCGCGCGAAGGCCCCCGGTAAGTTGGTGAATGACCGTGGCCAGCGGGCCGCGGAACGGCACGCGGCCCTCGATGCCCTCGGGCACCAGCTTGTCCTCGGAGAGCACGTCGTCTTGGAAATAGCGGTCCTTGGAATAGGACTTCTTCTCCTCGCGGCCCCGCATCGCGCCGAGTGATCCCATTCCCCGGTAGCTCTTGAACTGCTTGCCGTTGACGAAGATCAGCTCGCCGGGCGCTTCGGCGGTGCCGGCAAGCAACGAGCCGAGCATCGCGGTCGACGCGCCCGCCGCCAGCGCCTTGGCGATGTCACCGGAGTACTGCAACCCGCCGTCGGCGATCACGGGAACACCCGCAGGAGCGCAGGCCGCGACGGCCTCGAGGATTGCGGTGATCTGCGGTGCACCCACGCCAGCGACCACGCGGGTGGTGCAGATCGAGCCAGGGCCGACACCCACTTTCACGGCGTCGGCGCCCGCATCCACAAGTGCAGCGGCGCCGCTGCGCGTGGCGACGTTCCCGCCGATCACCTCTACCCGTTCGCCGGCTTCGGCTTTCAGCTTGCCGACCATCTCCAGCACGAGTCGGTTATGAGCGTGCGCGGTGTCCACGACGAGTACGTCGACCCCGGCGTCCACCAAAGTCATTGCGCGCGACCAGGAGTCGTCGCCGGTTCCGATCGCGGCGCCGACCAGCAGCCGACCGTCGCTGTCCTTGGTCGCCAGCGGGTGCTGCTCGGTCTTGACGAAGTCCTTGACGGTGATGAGTCCGGTGAGCCGGCCGTGTCCGTCGACGATCGGCAGTTTCTCGATCTTGTTGCGCCGCAACAGTCCTAGCGCGGCGTCGGCGCTGACGCCCTCGCGGGCGGTGATCAACGGGGCCCTCGTCATCACCTCGGACACCCGCTTGTTCATGTCAACCTCGAAGCGCATGTCGCGATTCGTGATGATCCCGACGAGCGCGCCGTCGTTGTCGACGACGGGCAGCCCGGAGATCCGGAACCGCGCGCACATCGCGTCGACCTCGGCAAGCGTGTTGTCCGGTGAGCATGTCACCGGGTCGGTGACCATGCCGGCCTCGGACCGCTTGACCATTTCCACTTGGCCGGCTTGCTCAGCGGCCGACAGGTTGCGGTGCAGCACGCCCATACCACCGGCACGGGCCATCGCGATCGCCATCCGCGCCTCGGTGACGGTGTCCATCGCCGAGCTGACCAGCGGCACCTTCAGCCGGATCCTCTTGGTCAGCTGGCTGGACGTATCAGCCGAGCCCGGCACCACGTCGGAGGCGGCCGGCAGGAGCAGGACGTCGTCGAACGTGAGCCCGAGCATCGCGACCTTGTTCGGGTCATCGCCTCCGGTGGGCACGGGAACGTCGAACTCGAGGTTGGCAGCCGAGTTCACCGTGGTACGACCGTCTGTGATCGACATTTTCCAGAGGCCTCCATCGGTGGCGGGGCTAGGTGTTCATCCTATCGGCATCGGCCGGGCGGCCGACCCCGGCGACGCGCCTGGCAGCCCCGTGATCAGCCGCTTGCGCGACCCGTTTCAGACCGGTAACGGCTGGCGAAATGTCATATCGGCTGCGTACTGTAGAGGCGTGCGCGACCACCTCCCGCCGGGTTTGCCGCCCGATCCCTTTGCCGACGATCCGCTGGATCCGTCAGCGGCGCTCGATGCGATCGAGCCGGGCCAGCCGCTGGACCCGCAGGAGCGCACTGCGGTAGAGGCCGACCTCGCCGACCTTGCGGTGTATGAGGCGTTGCTGGCGCACAGGGGTATCCGCGGCCTGGTGGTCTCATGCGATGAGTGCCAGCAAGACCACTACCACGACTGGGACATGCTGCGCGCGAATCTTCTGCAGCTCCTGGTCGATGGCACGGTCCGGCCGCACGAACCCGCGTACGACCCGGAACCGGACGCGTACGTGACCTGGGATTATTGCCGCGGCTACGCCGACGCCTCGTTGAATGAGGCGACGTCGGAGTCCGACGGGTATCGCTGACCTTCAGCTTCTAGCGACCAGCCGGCGCCTGTGATGGCGTCGGCAACGGCTTGGCCTCCGGCGTCGGCTGAGGCTTGGCCTCCGGAGTCGGCAACGGCGCAGGCGCAGCAGTCGGCGTCGGCAACGGCGCAGCAGTCGGCGTCGGCAACGGCGCAGGCGCCCCAGTCGGCGTCGGCAACGGCGTAGGTACCCCGCTCGGCGTCGGCAACGGCGTAGGTACCCCACTGGGCGTCGGCAACGGCGAACCCGACGGGCGTGGCGACTCGCTCCCCGGCGAGGTCGGAGACGACGGCGATATCAGCATGTTCGTCTCAGGCGCCGACGTCTGCGACGGCGGCGTCGGCGACACCACGACCGACGGCGGAGCCAACAACGTCAACGGTGAGGACGTGCTGCCCGGCGGCAGGGCCGGCGCCGGCTCGCCCGCCGGGGGGACCGTGGCCTCGGGATTGCGCTCAATCACCTTGACCGCCAACGTGTTGTACTGCTCTACGAGCTGCTGCTGGTTCTTCACGTTGTCCACGCTTTTCACCTGCGGACCCAGCTTCACCAGCTTCTGCTGGGCCTCGTCCCACTTGCCCTGCTGCACCAACTGCTGCACCTGTGCCAGCTCTGTCTGCGCAGCCAGCGTTACCTGATCGTCGCGGGTGCTCGTCGCCTCTCCGAAGAGCGCGGAGCGCAGGCCGTACAGCGAATCACCGGGCTGCGCGTCGTAAACAACTGCGCCGAAGCCGCCCAGACCCAGCACCGCGGCCGCCGCCGCCCCGACGACAGTCAAAGCAATGCGGTTGCGGCGCGGCGGCCGTTGTGCGCCAGCCAGTGCGGCGGCCGCCTGCTCCAACGTCACCACGTGCGAATCCGGCTGGCTGCGTACACCATCACGCCAGTCACCCAACATGGCCGACAGCGGGTCCACCGGCGACATCCGGGCGCCGACCGCCAGCGCGTCAACGAAGCGGTCGCTGCGGATAATCGCGTCGAATTCGGGGTCGTAGTTAGACATAGTCCTGCTCCGCCCCGATGATCTCCTGGCGCAATCGCGTCAGCGCGCGGTGCTGAGCTACCCGGACTGCACCCGGCGAGCTGCCGACGGCTTCGGCCGTCTCATCTGCGCTCAGCCCAACCACCACGCGCAGCACCAGAATCTCGCGCTGCTTTTCCGGCAGGATCTGAAGAAGTGCGGACATCCGAGCCGACGACTCCGCGTCCAGCGTCATTTGTTCGGGCCCGGCCTCGAAGGTGGGGCGCTCGGGGAGCTCTTCAGTGGGCTCGGCACGGTTGCGTCCGGCTGCGCGGTGGGCGTCTGCCACCTTGTGAGCCGCGATGCCGTACACGAAAGCCAAGAAGGGCCTCCCCTGCTCCCTGTAGCGAGGCAACGCCGTGATGGCGGCCAAGCACACCTCCTGAGCCACATCGTCAGCTGATAGACCGCTTCGTTCGGCCGTCCCCAACCTCGCGCGGCAATACCGAACCACGATCGGACGAACGATCTCCAGCACTTCCCGGAGCGCGTCTCGATTTCCTGCCACCGCTTCAGCAACGACAGCATCGAGGCGATCTCCCGAATTTGTCATCGACGAAGGGGTCCTTAACGTTACGGGCCGGGCACTTCCCGGTCACTTAGCGACAATAACGATCCAACAACGTTCGACGCCGTCAGCGATGCCAGACACCACCCGCGCGGCGCACGAACTCGGCGCTGGCGTCGCGGATTGCGATGGCGTCCTCGCGCTCGACGTCGGTGTCGGTGATGTCGGACAGCAAACTCGCCGCGGCCCATCGCAAGGGAACCAACGCATGCTGCTCGGTCAGGGACAGTACGTGCCATGCCGTCTCGCGGGCGTGTTCGATCTGCCCGGCGCAACACAAAGCTGCGCTATGCACCAGCTGTGACTTGGCTCGATGACGCATCGACGGCTGGCGGTCGGCCAATTCGGTCGCGTGCTCGGCGTGCGCGATCGCGGTGACGCCGTCGCCCTGGGCCATCGCCAGCTCCGCGGCCACCCACTGCGAGCGAATCGGCAACCGGGCGGGCGCAAGCGACTCGTCGAGCACGTCGCGTGCTCGCTCGAGCAGCGCCCCCGACGCCGCGAAACGTCGGACACCGAGCGCGTCTGCTGCCAGGCCGAGCAGCGCATCGACGCTGGCTTCCATGTCAGAATCCGCGACCGCCAACGCCCGGCCGTCCCACGCCCTGGCGGCGTCGTGCCCGCCCAGCTGGCGGACGAACGAGCCCTGCGTGCTGAGCGCCAGTGACGCCAACGGGCCACGACGCTCGACCCGCTGCACGGCTCCGAGCTCTGCCGCGGCGATCGCGTAGCGCCCGAGCCCGCCGGCCGCAACGGCGCGCAGCCATCGTTCTCGCGCACTGGTGGCCGTCGTCAGCGGCCACCGACCGGGATCCGCGCCGAACGCCGCGTCTTGCAGCGTCTCGTACGCACTCATCGGCGCTTTCTGGTCTGAGCGGAGTTAACACTTTGTGGTGTGGATGTTAACGCCATGTCAACCGCCTACTGGGTGGTGCGAATTCGCGCGCGACACCGCGGTGGCCGAACTGCGCGAACTCAGCCCGGCCACCCAACGGGCCCGCCAGATACCACGCTGAGCGTTTCCGCCGCGTCGCATTAATGAACACGAGGTTAAATCCGGGACGGAAGTTATGTGGTTCAGCACACGACGTAAGTATTGACGGGCTTTGTTAAGCACACCTAGTTTGTGCACACGAGCAGTCATCGGCGACTTCTTTCGGATAGTTCCACAACTCACCGTCTAATCGGGCCGCTTAGAAAAGCCCAATTGGACTCGGCGAGAGGGGTTTTCATGCCGCAGCCGCAACAGCTACCCGGACCGAACGCTGACATTTGGGACTGGCAGATGCATGGCCTGTGCAGGGGCGTTGATTCGTCGATGTTTTTCCATCCCGACGGCGAGCGGGGACGTGCCCGTGCGCAACGGGAGATGCGGGCCAAGGAAATGTGCCGGCGTTGCCCGGTGATCGCGCAATGCCGCTCGCATGCGCTCGCCGTCGGCGAGCCATACGGCATCTGGGGCGGCCTCAGCGAGGCTGAGCGCGAACTGCTGCTGAAGCGGGGTATCCGCCGCACCGCCTAGACATCAGCCGACACGCAAAAGCCCCCGGTTCTAGCGCGGAGCCGGGGGCCTTGCGTTGCTGCGTGATTGGCCGCGCCATCAGGAAACGAGCTGCTTCAGCGCGTCCCCAACCTTGGTGATGACGCCAGGCGTGTAGCCGTGAGTGGGCAGGTTGACGATCACGCCGTCGACTCCGGCGTCCAGCACATGGGTCTTGATCTGCTCCGCGACCTGCTCGGCCGTCCCCCGCACCGCACGACCGCTAATGGCCTCGGCGACATCGCGTCGGGTGGCATGGTCGTCGAGCACCACGGTGAGCAGCGTCGAGGTCTCCAGCGTCGAAGGATCGCGGTCGGCTTCGGCGCAGCGCTGCTTGAGCACATCGAGCTTGTGGGGAAGTTCTGACATCGGTGTGATCAGGTTGAGGTGATCGGCGTAACGCGCGGCAAGCCTGAACGTCTTCTTCTCGCCGCTGCCGCCGAGCATGACCGGGATGTGGTCGCGGTAGCGGGGCTCGTTGATCGCGCTCTCGGTGTGATACCACTTGCCCGAGAACGTGGGCCGCTCGCCCTGAGTCATCGGCACGATGATCTGGAGCGCTTCCTCGAGTTTCTCGAATCGCTCAGTGAACGTGCCGAATTCGAAGCCCAGTTGCCGGTGTTCGAGCTCGAACCAGCCGGCGCCGATGCCGAGGATCGCCCGGCCGCCGCTGACCACGTCCAACGTTGTGATGGCCTTGGCGAGCAGCGTCGGGTTGCGGTAGGTATTGCCGGTCACCAGCGTCGACAGCTGGATCGTCCCTGTTGTACTCGCCAACGCCCCGAGCGCGGTGTATGCCTCGAGCATCGGCTCGTCTGGTTCGCCGAGCGTCGGCAGTTGGTAGAAATGGTCCATCACCAGGACCGTGTCGAAGCCGGCGGCCTCAGCCTCCTGGGCCTGCGCCCTCACCGCCGGAAAGAGTTCGGCGACAGGGCCGCCGTAGGAGAAGCTGGGAATCTGTAGTCCGAGTCGAATGGTCACGGGCTTGTGCAACAACGGCGCGGCGCGATTCGATTCCCGCTGCCTCTGACCGTAAACCATAGAGTCAGCTGTCCTTCCATTGCGGCTTGCTGGATCCGCGCACCACGAGTACCGGGTCTTGCCAATAGGGCTTGGTTTCGGAGAACTTCACGGGTGGGGCGAGTCGAACCAGTTCCCCGTACGGGGTTTGAGCGGTAATGCTGTCCGGGGCCACGAGTTGGTGTTGCTCGCCCGTGGGCGTCGGGGCGTTCTTGTCGAATGTGCCCAGGGACATGAACCACATTGCGCAGCGGGCCAGGTTGACCCGCACGTGATAGCTGCCACCTTCCTTGGCCCGGCGGATGAGGGCGGCTTGGATGCCGGCCGCGCCGAGGTAGCCGGCGATGTAGTCGTTCATGACGTGGGTCGGGGGGAAGGCGGGGCGCTCGGGGGTGCCCTCTTCGGTGGTGAACCCGGTGACGCACAGGGCTTCCATGTCAAACCCGGCCCGGTTGTCCCACGGCCCGTCGTAGGTGTAGCAACGTGCGGAGGCGTAGATGATGCCGGGCCGACGAGCGGCCAGTTCCTCGGGCGACAGACCTAGGCTGGAAATCTTGTGGGTGCGGTAGCTTTCGACGAACACGTCTGCGCCGGCGGCAAGTTCGTAGGCCCTTTGGCGGGCTTCGGTCTGGTTGAGGTCCAGCCACGTCGAGGAGGTGAACCCGGCGCACGGGTCCTGCATCAGGGCCTCGTGCTCAAACTCTTCGGGGTGGGCTATCTGAAGCACCTCGGCGCCGTGCTCGGCTAACGTGCGCGACATAACATTGCCGGCGATGACGTGGGTCGCCGACAGCACCCGCAATCCCGACAGCGGGCGTGCCGCCGGTGTGAACGGCTCGGGATCGCTGTCGCCGATCTTGACGATTTCCACCAACGGCTTTTCGGCGAGCTGCTGGCCCTGAGGGTTGACTGCCCACTCTTCGGGCGTCCGCACGAGCGCGAAGACCAGTCCCTTATCGGCGGCGGCCTCGTCGAGTTCCAAACCGTCCCACTTGGACACGGCCTTGGCGATGCTGTCCTTGTCCGGCGAGCACCCCAGGAACGTGCACATGCTGTTCAGCAGGCCCGGGTAAGCACCCGTCGGCAGGAAGAACCGGTCGTCCTTGGTCCGGTAGAAATCGAAGCCCATCGGGTTGCCGATGAAATATGGCATCTGGTAGGGGTAGCCGTTGATCGTGGGCATGAATTTGTACATCGGGTTGATGCCGTGG
The DNA here is from genome assembly GCF_032159765.1 of Mycobacterium sp. GTDB lineage: Bacteria > Actinomycetota > Actinomycetes > Mycobacteriales > Mycobacteriaceae > Mycobacterium. The sequence continues at coordinate 17,609 of NZ_JAVHWM010000153.1, forward strand.
ATGGCCTTGCGCAGGTCAAGGCTCAGGTCTTGGCCGCGGCCGCTGCGCTGGCGCCAGATATCGGCGATCCCCGCGGCCCCGGCCATGATCGGGATGCCGATGCAGGCCCCAAGCCGATGGGCGCTCGGGAAAATCGGATCCTCGCCAACGAGAGTTATTGTGCCGCCGGTGTCTTCAGGCGACAATCCGAGATCGCTCATAACAGCGCGGAAATGTCCGTTGGCGTCGAAGCCTGTCGACGCTTTGGGTGCAACCAAACTACCGCTGCTCATGTTGGTCCCTTTCAACTTTCGAAGGCGCCGTGGCTGTCATGCCATGACTGTCGGCCGTCAGGGACCTCACGTCATTGGCGCCGATGACAACGCTGAATCCTGTTGGGTGTGGCGGAGAACACCGGCCGAGCTGCCCAGCCGGCTCAGCGCGTCGGCGTCTCCGACCGGGACCGGCGCGCAGCGTCGCCATGAACAGCGAGAAAACGGCACCGTCTGCTGATACTCGAACGCCTCACCGAACAGGGTGCCCACGCCGCCCTTGTCGGCCAGCGCCATCACTTCGGTCAGCAACCGACTCTTCCCGATGCCGGGCGGCCCCTCGATGACCAGGATGCCATCATGACCCTGCGCCGCCGCCGTCAGCAGCGCGCCAATCACCTTCAGCTCGCCCGCACGGCCCCGAATCGGCGCAGTTGCGGGGGTGCGGAGATGCGGGGGCGACGAGCGAGTATTGTTGGCCGACATGGGCATCGGGCGTGGGAAGACCGAACACAGTGGCGCCCATACCTCGTCGGCCGGCGATGGTTACTGGGGGACGCACGACGAGGCGAAGAGGTTCGCGACTCCTGCCCGCCGACGCGATGAAAGCGAACAGATTCGACGCGAACTCCACGAATGGCTGGTTTCCGACGACGACGCTGACGACGTGGACGTCGAAACGGCCAAGTAATCCTGCCAGATGCGTTCGCTATCGCTGGCGTAGCCGGTTGGGGTCCTCTTCGAGCACGGCGCGATCCCACGAAGCGAGCGCGGCGGCAGCCTCGTAGGTGGTCTGCAGAAAACGCGCGACCGCGTGGTCGGGGTCGTCGGCGGTGCGAACCGCTTCGTAGGGCAGCAGGAACTCCCCGTCCTGCTCGCTGAAGTAGGCGGCCTCGGGCTCGACTGGGTGGTCGGCGAAACCGTCGGGTTGCGGATATGCGTAGCAATAGAACGCCCCTTCCTTACCGCCGCCCGGCCAGAACCCCGCGCTGCTCAGCTCGCGGGAGTACCCCTCCTCCATCACCCAGTTCGGGCAGTTGGGCGCGCCTCCCGGATGCTCGGGCGCCGACCGCCCGGAAAACCGGGTACACGCCAAATCCATGGCGCCCCAGAAGAAATGCACCGGGCTGACCTTGCCGACGAAGGATGCCCGGAACTGGGTCAATACACGATGTGCCTGCACCAGCTGGCGCCAGAACGCGCGCACAGCGTCGGGATCGTAGGCGGCATGCTGATAGTCCTCGGCGAACGGCACAGCTGGGTCGACCTCGTTGGGGCGAGCCACAATGTGTGAGTCGATGCCCAGACTATCGAGTGCCGAGAGCGTCTCGCCGTAGAACTCGGCGACCGGCTTGGCCTCCAACGGCACGGTCCGGTGACGGCCGTCGCTGTGGCGGATCGCGAGAACACTTGTGACGAAGTCGAATTCCATGTCGAACACGGCATCGTCGGAGGGCATCGCGCCCGTGGTGAGGCCTCGGGGGGTGACATAGAGCGTCACCTGCCACCAGTGGTTGATCAGCGGCAGGTGCACCAGGCGGATCTTGCCGACGATCTGCAGCCACATGTGCAGGGTTTCGCGGGTAGACGTCCAGTCATCCACCATCAGGGACGGCCATTGATCGGCTCGTGCAAGGGCCATAGGAAATCCTTCCGTCAGGCGATATTCTCCTCGACCATCGCCTCGACGTCACGAACAAGGAGCCGCCATGATCGAAGGCCTGGTGACTGTTACCGAGGCGGGTTCGGGGACGTATACCCAGCAGATCACCGCCGGGCGACACCAGCTCGTCGCCGACGAGCCACGCCCGATTGGCGACGACGCGGGGCCAACGCCGTACGATCTACTGCTTGCCGGGCTCGGGGCGTGTACCTCGATGACGGTGCGGATGTACGCCGAGCGTAGGGGCTGGCTGCTCGAGCGGGTTCGAGTGACGTTGCGGCACTCGCGCATCCACGCAGAAGACTGTGCCCATTGCGAGACCGCCAAGGGCTGGATCGATCACATTGATCGCGACATCGAGTTGACGGGCGATCTCGACGACACTCAACGGCAACGGCTGCTGCAGATCGCCGAACGTTGCCCTGTTCATCAGACCCTGAACTCCGAGATCGACATCGCCACGTCCCTGCAGTGATACGGCCGCCGACGTAACGACGGCCTTGTCACGCACGAAGAGGGAAATATGCCTAAAACGCGCAGTGGTGCGATAACCGCTCTTGGCGCCGCACTTTGTGTGTTGGCGTATCCGACCGCCCTCGGTGTCGCCCCGGCTCAAGGCGCCCCGGGGCCTGACACCTGCCAGCCGGCCAGCGCGGGTGACGCGTGCACCGCGACACTGACCTCGGTGACCGCGAACAGCACCGACGGGACGATCACCGGGACGCCCGTCGGTGGCGGGGCTCCGGTTACCCTCGCGGGGCGGGCCGAGGCGTACCTGAAGTCGGTGGGGTTCGGGGATCCGCCACCGGACCCAGTCCAACAATGGGATGCGACGATCGACAGGGTCACCAACGTCGACCCCAACAGCCCGGATTGGTATGGCAACGCCAAGGCCAGAGCGTTCATGCCCAGGACCCTGAATGACCTGGCCACCCGATTTCCCCCCGACGTCATCGTTGTCCGGTTCGTGCCTGACGACAGCCATCCGGGGTTGTTCACGCTGATATCGATCCAGCCGACAGCTCACTAGCCGCAAGCGAAGATCGTTGGCCAACACGGGAATTGGGCGGGGGAAGACGGGTCAGCGGCCCTCGAACACCGCCGTGCGGCGCTCCAGGAAGGAGCTCACGCCTTCGGCTGCATCTCGGCTTCCGAAGACCTTCTGATTCCAGTCGAGCAACACCTGTGCGGCGGCGTCGCGCGACGCTCGCTCGGCGGCGCGCGCCGACGCAAGCGCCGCTTGCACCGCGAGCGGCGCGTTGGCGGCGATCAGCCGCGCAACCTCGACGGCCCGCTCGAGATGCTGTCCTTCGGGCACGACTTCGTTGATCAACCCGGCAGTCAGCGCGGCCTCGGCGTCGAAAAGCTCGGCCGTCAGCAGATACCGCATGCCGGCCGCGCCGAGGCGCGCGGGTAACCGAAATGTCGCTCCGCCCAAGGGAAAGATCCCTCGCGCGACCTCGAGTTGAGCGAAGCGCGTGCCCTCTGCGGCCACCGCGGCTTGCGATGCCAACGCGAGTTCGATCCCGAGCGTGTTGCACCTGCCATGCACCGCAACGACGATCGGCTTTGGACAGGGTTCGCCGAAGAAGTTCCACGGGTCGTAGCCGCCGTCGGGAAGCAGGGCGCCGATATCGGCCGAGGCGACCAGCGGAGCCACCGACGCAAGATCGAGCCCGGCCGTGAACAGCCGGCCGTGCCCGAAGATGACGCCGACTCGGAGGTGATCCGTGTCCGCCAATCGTCGGCACGCACGCGACACCGTCTGGATCACTTCCAGATTCCAGAGGTTGTGGGCGTCGGGGCGGTTGACTCCGATGAGGAGCAGCTGGCCGTCTTCTTCGATCGTTACAACATCCGTGTCAGTCATGGTCTAACCGTGACACGACCCAGGCTCGGGCGGAACAGGTTAACGACCCCTGGCGAGGCGGAACTGTTGCATCACCAGATCAAGGATCTCGGGGGTCAGCATGCCAGCGGCGTACTCGACCCAGCACCAGCTTCGGCTTGGGGCTCGTCCGGATGAGCCATCTGTCAACGCGCCGAAATAGTGGATGGGACTACCGCTTGCGTCGAAGGCGAAGGCATAGGAATCCGAGCCGAATGTCGCTTCGAGCGCGGTCGGCTTCCCGTCGTCGCTGAATTCCGGCGTCGCGACGATGTCGTCGAACGCCGTGGTGACGCCGTCCTTGACGTGGTAGCCGGGGCCGAAGGCCACCCCGTCCCGGCCCTGCCAGAAGCACCCGCCACCGCACGTGCCGTCGTCGTACTCATGCAGCCACGACACCCACATGCCTTGCAGCGCACGGGCGATCGGCAGCTCCGGGTAGACCTTGCCGCCGGGCCCATACGCGTAATCCTGATGCAGATAGCCCGACACGTCGACGCCGTTGACCGTCCCGGTCGCGAACAAAAGCTCGTGACGGTAGTAGACCTCGTCGACGACTCCGTCTTGTACCGGCACATGCACGGTAAAGATGTCGCTGACGTTCTTGCCGTGCAGCTCCCAACGGCCGGTCGCGTCGAACCAGTGCAGCCCTTCGGCGTCCCGCTCGATTCGGCCGCTGTTGTAGCTCAACTGCACGCGTGAATCGCCCTGGTCAAGCTGGAGCGGCTCGAACCAGTCGATCGAGGAGTACTCCTCGAACAGGTGGGGCGGGTTCGGGTCGAAAGTCCTTGGGAGCGACTTGAATCCGGTCACCGGAGACACGACATGGGTCATGCCGACCAGGAAGTCATCGGCGCCTCTTAGCCCCCAATAAACGCGGCCGGAGCTGTCAGCGACGACTGCTCCGATCCACATCCCGGCCAAGCCAACCCCGGGGCCCGGCACCCAATCCCTGCGGTAGTGGTCGAGGTCAGACGCCTGCACGTGCACGTCGAACTCGACGTTTTCGTTCATGTCGGGCGTCGCCACATCGCGTAGACGGCCGGGGAATCTGCGACCGCCAGCTCACGCACCGTCTCAAAACCATGACGCTCGTAAAGCCGTCGATTCTCGGGACACGATGCTTCGAGATAGGCCGGGACATGATCACGATCAGCCTGGTTCAGCACCGCCGCCAACAACGTCGCGCCGATGCCTTGGCTCTGGGCTGAGGGGTCTACCCCCATGAATGCCAGATACCAGTGAGCCTGCGCCGGGTGGTGGTCGTCGAGCAATTGGAACAGTAGGGCCATCCGTGCAGCGGCGGCGTTGTCTCCGGCGCTCTCGAGCAGGTCGCTGACGAAGGCCTCACCCTCTTCGTCGGTAACCAGCTGCTTGTCCGGCGGAATCCACAGCGCCGCACCAGCTCCGGCGCCCGCCGCGTACACCCCGCCGTGCGGCCAGCACGCCTCCACGAATCGCGAGTAGAAGATCGCCGCACTGCGTCGGCGCTGGGCATCGTCAGGAACCAGCCACCGGTAAATCCGGTCATCGAAGAAGGCGCTGCACAATGCGCCGACGACCTGGGAACGCTCCTCGGAGACTGCCTGATGCGCCTCCCTCATGTCCGCGCCTGCGAAGTCGACCAGCTCGGCGGGCGCTTCTCGATGAAGGCCGCAACACCCTCGAGCGCGCACTGGTCCATCATGTTGGCGGCCATCGTCGCACCTGCGTCCTGATACGCGGACTCGATGCCGACTTCGATCTGCCGGTAGAACAGGGCCTTCCCCATCGCGACGGCGACGGCCGGCTTCGCGACAATACGCGCTACCAGCGCCTCGACCTCGTCGTCCAACGCCTCGGGCGCCGCGACCCTGTTAACCAGACCCAACACCCGGGCCTCCTCGGCAGAGACGAATTCACCCGTCACGAGCATCTCGAACGCGGCTTTGCGTGACACATTGCGCGACAACGCAACTCCCGGGGTCGCGCAGAAGAGTCCGACGTTGATGCCGCTCACCGCGAAGCGCGCGTCACTGCTCGCCACGGCAAGGTCACACATCGCGACAAGCTGGCATCCTGCAGCGGTCGCGAGACCTTGCACGCGCGCGATCACCGGGACCGGCAGGCGCTGGATCGACAACATCACGCCTGTGCACTGCGCGAACAGGCGCTGGTAGTACTCGAGCGAAGGGTCCGCCCGCATCTCTTTCAGGTCATGGCCGGCGCAGAAGGCCTTCCCCGCTGCCCCGAGGACGACGGCCCGCACCTCCCCATCCGTGGCTAACGTTTCCATCGCCTCGCCGAGTTCTGCGAGCATCGCCTCCGACAGCGCGTTGAAGGCCTGGGGGCGGTTCAACGTCAGCGTGACGACGTCGCGAGCGTCGCGGTGGTGCAGCAGCAGCGGTTCTTCCATCGCATGACCTCACTCGATTGCCGAGACGCTGTTGGCAAGCTCGCGCAGCTGGAACCTGTGGATATTGCCATGTGGATGTCACGGGACGCTAGCACCGACTGCGAGTGCAGGTTGGGCCTCAGCTCGACGTCCCTCGGCGGCCACTGCGACGCCTAATCTGCCGCTGGAGTTGGCCGGGGCAGGCTCCGGTGTTCAACGCGACTCGTCAAACTGGACTCGGCTTTGGGCAGCGCCGATATGGCCGCGTGTTGAGACAGTTTTGTCTCAATTGAGATACCCTTGTGTCATGAAGTTGGATCGTGAACAGGTGTTGCGCGCCGCCGCGGACTTCCTCAGCCGGCGACCCAACGCGACCCAAGACGAGGTCGCCGCCGCCGTCGGCATCAGCCGCGCAACGCTGCATCGTCACTTCGCCGGTCGAGACGCTCTCCTCGAGGCACTCGACCAACTTGCGGTAGCCCACATGCATCAGGCACTGCAGACCGCCCGATGGCAGGAGGGCCCGGCCCCAGAGGCACTGCAGCGGCTGGTGTCTGCGTGTGAACCGGTGTCGGGATACCTCACCTTGCTCTACACCCAGAGTCAGGATTTCGACGCCAATCAGGCGAAGGAAGCCTGGGCGGAGATCGACTCTGAGATCAGGCAACTTTTCGTGCGCGGCCAGCGCGAAGGCGCATTCCGCACCGATCTGACTGCCGTCTGGTTCACCGAGGCGCTCTACAACCTCTTCACCGGCGCGGCGTGGGTTATTCAGGTCGGGCGAGGGGCCCCACGCGACTTCACCCGCATGGTCACCGAACTGCTGCTACATGGCGTGAGTGGGCCATGACGCGCCGTTGGCTCGCGCTCGGCGTGCTCAGCCTCGGAGTGCTGGTAATCGGCGTCGACGGCACGGTACTGGCGGTGGCCACCCCGTTCATTACCAAGGATCTCGAATCGACGGCGACACAGATCCTCTGGATCGGCGATATCTACTCCTTCGTGCTGGCGGCCTTGCTTGTCACAATGGGCAGCCTCGGCGACCGCACCGGCCACAAGAAGCTGTTGCTCTGCGGAGCAACAGCTTTCGCTGTCATGTCCATGTTGACTGCATACGCTTCGACGGCTGAGCTCCTGATGGGCGCGCGAGCGCTGTTAGGCGTGGCCGGGGCTACGCTTGCACCGTCGACGCTGGCGTTGATCCGCGGGCTGTTTGTCCAGCAACGTGATCGCAGCATCGCTGTCGGCGTCTGGGCCTCGATGTTCTCGGCGGGTGCCGCGCTGGGTCCCGTGGTCGGTGGACTGCTGTTGGAGCACTTCTGGTGGGGGTCGGTCTTTTTGATTAACGTCCCGGTGATGGTCGTGCTGCTCGTTGGGGGCATCGTCCTGTTGTCGGAGCAGCGCATCCCTACGCCCGGGCCGTGGGACCTGCCCAGTGTCGGGCTGTCGCTCGTCGGCGTGCTCGGGCTCGTCTACGCCGTCAAGGAAGGTGCCGCTAACGGGCTTCGCGTCGACATCGCGGTGTTAGGTGTCGGCGGCGTCACGGCGTTCACGCTGTTCGTCCGGCGCCAGCTCAGGCTGCCCGCTCCGTTAATCGACGTGCGGCTGTTCTGCAATCGTGCGTTCTCAGGCGTGGTCGCGGCCAATCTGCTTTCAGTGCTTGGCCTTTCGGGCCTGGTGTTCTTTCTGTCCCAATACTTCCAGCTGGTACAGGGCTACAGCCCGATGAAGGCCGGGCTGGCCGAACTGCCCGCCGCGGTCGCGGCGACCGTTTTCGGCGTAGTGGCGGGCTTCGCCGTGCGCCACTGGTCGCAGCGCGCGGTCCTCATGACTGGGCTGGTACTGGTCGGTGTCGCAATGGCGTCGCTGACAGCGATCAGCCCGTCCACCGCTTATCTGCGTCTCGGCATCGCCCTGTTGGTCGTCGGCGTGGGCCTCGGACTGGCCTTCACCGCGGCCAGCGACGTCATCATTGGCAGCGTCATGCCGGAGCGAGCTGGTGCGGCAGCGGCAGTGTCGGAGACTGCCTACGAACTCGGCATGGCTCTAGGCATCGCGACACTCGGCTCTATCATCACCGCCGTATACCGCGGGCTGGCGATTCCGCCCGGCACCCCCGACGCGGTGGCGTCACATGCGCGGGAGTCGCTTTCCGCCGCCGTCGACGCGTCAGCTCGGCTGCCCGCCGACAACGGGCATGTCTTGTTGACCGCTGCAAAGGACGCCTTCACCGATGGGCTGGCCGTCGCGGCGGGTGTCGGCTCGGCGCTGCTACTGGCGTCGGCAGTTGCGGTGTGGCTGTTGCTCAAGCCGCGGCCAGCGCCACCGCCAAATCACCCGACGGCACGCTCTGGTCGAAGCAGGTCCCGGATACGCTACGCAGGTCCGCCGCCCGGCATAACAGTGGTCATGCCGGGCGTGCCGACAGGACCTGGATAACTGCGTCCAACGGCTCCGGGGACGTTGCAGCGTCGCCGATGTACGGGTGGGCAAGTTCCAACACGAGGAACAGGTCGGTGGCTAGTAGCACGCCAACGGTCGCCACCAACGCGTAATGAATGGCGGGTTTCTCGACGCCGTAAATGATGACGCAGCCAAGGACCAGCCCGCTGAGCAGGAAGAAGACTATCCACATCGACGAGGGTAGGCCGTTGTCGGTGCGGGCCCGGATTATCCGCTCTGTGCGTGCCTGACTGATCTGGTTAAGGGAATCGAAAGATGTAGCGAGGAACGTCTTTTGGGTATCGGTGCGCGGCTGAACTTCCTCGTATGCGGTGCGGAGGCGCTGCAGCGCTTGCCCGGCCGCAGGGGAGGCGTGGCCGTTGGCGGCCAGCGGCCACTCTGTTACGGCCGCGCGTTCATAGTCCAAGAGCGCCGGGCGGATTCGGTCGCTGTCGGCCTCGTCGAACACGGTGAGGTCGTTGACCATCTGTATCCCGGTCGTGCCCTCGGCCCGCATCGCGTCGTCCGCAGTATTGGTCTGACCCCACATCGCGCTAACGATGAAACCTGTGAAGAACGCGTACACGAATCCGACCAACAAGAAGGCGAACTGTGTCACCTCGCTGCGCTCGTCCCCCCTGAGCCCGGGGAACCGATGCCGGAAATATTTCAGCGCGAGCACGGCTCCGCCTGCGATGAGGACGTTGAGTCCGAGTAATAGCAGCCACGACGGGACGTTGCTCACGATCCAACCACTCACAAGCCACACTCCTCCCGAGCATCGTGCCCGAAACCCAGGCGAGAAACACAAGATTTATGGCGCGCGCATGGATACGCGGCGGGCGTTTCGACTCTAGGCGCAAGTTCGCGGCGCGACGCAAACTTCGTCCACATTCTTAACGACGAATTTCGTGCAGGATTGACCGGTTCCTTACTTTTGATCAGCCTGTCCGGCAATCGCGCGTTCTCAGGCACGGTTGCCCGGACTGAAAAGCCAAGCACTCAAAGCAGGTTCGCGTGCATCGCGGCCGCTATCGCCCGCGGTCCTGCAGCGCTGGAATGCTCTGCTCGAAGCTGAACACGTTGTTGGGGTCATACTTCGCCTTGATCGCGCGCAATCGGTCGACGTTGGGTCCCCAATAGGCGGTCTCCCAGTCCGCCATGTCGGCATTGGGCACATTGGTGTAGGCGCCATTCACGTAGGGCGCCAACGCTTCGGCGAACTCGGCGGTCCAATCCAAACACACCGGCGTCAACGGATTCGGCGCTGCCGACCGGCCAACCGCCAGCTCGCCACGAGCGCCGCCCCAACCGGCACCCGGCTCGGCGTAGAACAACGAATTGCGGTGGGCGAACGCCGAACCGCCGGACGGTTCACTGTCCCGCACGCCTCCGCCGAAGGCGTTTGTGAAGTAGTTACATTCCGGCGTCGGCGCTTTCGACATAAACGAAACGATCAGGTCGATCGCTTCGGCCGGGAACGGCTCGGAGATAAACTGCGAGAAGAACTTCCAGTTCGCCGCCTCCTCGGAGGTCACTAGCTGGAAGCCCGCATAAGTGTCGGCCCAATTAGCATCCGTCATCGAAACACTAGGAGTGCCGACCGAAAGGATCGGCGCCAGCAGTTGCGCAGCCTCGTCCTCGGACCCAGCGACGAGAACACCGATGAGTCGGACCTCAGCGGGGTTTATCTCGAGCTGGGTGGTGAGCCGGTTGTCGGTATACGGGGCACAGCGCTGCCAGGCGTCGAAGACGCCCGGCAAGTCACCCAAACCTGCCCACCCTGCGGTGATGTAGATGGTCTGCGTCAGCGGATGAACGTGATACGTCAGCGATGTGACGATCCCGAAGTTGCCGTTGCCCGCACCGCGCAGCGCCCACAGCAGATCAGAGTTGTTCTGCTCGTCGACGATGATCGCCTCGGCCCCGTCGGAGCCCGACGCGACAACAATCTCGGCCGCCAGCAGGTTGTCGGAGGCCATGCCGAAGCCGCGGGTGAGGAGCCCGAAACCGCCGCCAAGAGTGGCGCCGACGAGACCCACGCTTCCTTCGGTGCCTGTCGCCGCCGCGACGCCGGCCTTGCCGAGCTCAGTTACCGCCTCGAGCTGGTTAAGCCCGGCGCCAACAGTCGCAGTGCTCGATGCCGAGTCGATTGTTGCCGACTTCATTTCGCTGACATCGATCACGATCCCGTTGTCGACATTGGACCATCCCTCAAGACTGTGGCGGCCACTACGCACACGAACCGTGACATTGTTCTGCTGTGCCCAGGCCAGCGCGTTGACCACGTCCTGCGTCTCCCGGGCGAACACGATCACTGCCGGATCGTGGGTGAAGAGCAGGTTGTAGCCGGCGCTGGCCACCGGGTAGTCGGTGTCGTCCGGACGGATGATTCGGCCAGTCAGCTCGGCCGGTCGTGCCGTGGTGGATGTCATTCGGTCATCTCCGCCGGGGCGGCAAAGATGTCATCGCCCGGCTCGGTATCGAGCACCTCGCGGTTGAAGATCATCATCTTGGCGAAGTAGACACCCCCAGCCAAGATCAGGCCGAGCACGACCAGCGTGGGGATGGTGGCGTCCCCGGGCGTGACAAGGAAGACCAGCGCGGCTGCTACCCAGATCAGCGCAGCGATCGCGACCGGTAGCTCGAAGCGGCCAAGGCTGAACCCACCCTGTTTGTGTTCGAGCCGCTTGCGCACAGCCAGGTAGAGCACCACGACCGCACCGTAAATGAGTGCAGGCAGGATCGTCCCCCCGATGATCAATTGCATCAGGGCTGCACCGGGAAGTGCGACCATCAGGACGACGCCCACGACCAGGATCGAGATCGTTGCAGGGACCGGGGTTTGCGTGCGCGGGTTCACCCGTCGCATCAAGGCGTGCGCCGGGAAGCGTTTGTCCCTTGCCATAGCGAACACCTGCCGTGAGCATGCCGCCATCACCACCATGCCGGCACCGAACATCGCGATCACGATGCCTGCCAACAGGATTCGCTCGGCGACCGGCCCGAGCTGACTGCGGATGATCGCGGCGACGGGCGAACCGCTGGCGGTTACGCCTGGAACGTCCTTGATCGCGACGGTGAGCGCGATCAGGAACAAGAGTCCAAGCACTCCCGCAGCGACCACCGATGCCACGATTGCGCGTGGGACGCTGCGGAACGGATCCTTGGCCTCCTCGGCCAGGTTCGCCGCGGAATCGAAGCCCACCAACGTGGTCAGGCCCATGATCATCGCGGCCATCAACCCGCCGCCGATGGCAAAGTAATTGGCGTCTGCTGCGGTGATACCGCGGGAGGTGAGGTTGCCGAAGTCGCCGCTGCCGGTGAACACCATGACGGTACCCAGACCAAGTATCAACACCACGACGATGGCCAACTCAAGACCCACCGACACGGAGGTTAACAGCCCGAGCAGTCGCGTCGAGAGGATGATTAGCACGGCCTGAAGGATCAAGATCGCGACCGTGAGCAGCCGCGCGGTGTCTTCACTTTCCTGCAGGCCGACCAGCGGCATGAAGGCCTGGCTGGCCAGTGCATTGTCCAATGCCACCACACCGGTCGCCAAATACCAGAAGGTCAGCCAACCGAAAAACCAGCCGATCTTCGGGTTGGCCAGCCGAGAGGCCCATTGATACGAGGACCCGCTGAGGGCGATGCGGGCCGCGAACTGCGCGACCACCAGCGCCACCAGGGTCTGCCCTACCGCCACGATGATCCACAGCCAGATTCCGACCGGTCCAGCAGTCAGAAGTACGTCGTCGAATGTCGCGAAGATGCCGACGGCCACCGAGATGAACGCGAACGAGATTGCGAATATCTGAAACGAGCCGAGAGTTCGTTTCAGCTCCGGTTCGTAGCCACATTCCACACACTCGTCATCTGCAGCAGCGGTGGCCGCCACCTTCTCTACCGTCATATCCGACCTTCCGTGGCGGGGTGTGCACCGAACACTAGACCCTTTTTCACCGTGAATTGACGGTAGCGTGAAAATTGCTATGGCCCTGCTCCCGGGGAACGTCATACCAGGTCAGAGAGACCATCCAACCGGGAGCATCGGAGGGCAGAGCGTCGCTGCGGCAGAGCCGGGCGCGCCCGATTGAAAGAGTCATCGAAACGTATACGGAGACGGATCTTTGGCGACCCGACAAGCCCTAATGTATGGGGATGACTGTCGGCGAAGTGGCTCAATTGTGGCGATATCCAGTGAAATCTCTTGGCGGTGAGCAGGTCGAGCGTGTCGACGTTGGCCCTCGTGGTCCGCTGGGCGATCGGCTGTGGGCTGTCCGCGACGTGCAACGC
>NZ_JAVHWM010000243.1:0-2871 GCF_032159765.1 Mycobacterium sp.
GCTGGCGTTGAACGGCGCGTTCCAGACCTTCAACCAGGTCGCCATCCTGACCAAGGGCGGACCGGCCAACTCGACCAACCTGCTGATGTTCAAGATCTACAACGACGGCTTCGCCGACTTCATCACCTCGCCACAGCTGGGCTACGCCACCGCCGAGGTCTGGGTGCTGTTCGTGATCGTGATGATCGTGACCATCGTCATGCTCCGGCTCACTCGCCACCGCATCTACGAAGGAGAAGGCGCATGACGGCCACAGCGGCTGCCGACCGGCTGGCCGGCGGGCGATCCGTGTCGCTCACCCAGCGGGTGCCGTTCGTGGTGTCCCGGATCGCCTGGTACGCCTTGTGCGGGTTGCTGGCCGTCTCGATGCTGCTGCCGCTGATCTGGATGGTCAGCATCGCACTGAAAGGCAACGGCGACATCAACCAGCTGCCGCCGTCGTTCCTGCCCCGCGAGTTCCAGCTCGCGAACTTCGTCCGCGGCCCGGCGCAGATCGGCTTCTACCGGCTGCTGGCCAACACCATGATCGTGACCGTGCTCTCCACCGTCGGGGCGGTGGTCAGCTCGATGGTGGTGGGCTACGGCATCTCGCGCATCGACTTCCCCGGCCGGCGGCTCTGGTTCGCCCTCATCTCCGGCAGTATCTTCGTGCCCGGAATCGTGGGACTCATCCCGCTGCAGCACCTCTACATCAACCTGGGCCTGATCGACACCTGGGTGCCGCTGATCCTGCCGGCCTTTTTCGGCAGCCCGATCTTCGTGTTCCTGGCCCGGCAGTACTACCAGTCGATCCCGCGATACCTCGACGAGTCCGCCATCATCGACGGGGCCGGGCACTGGACCATCTTCACCAAGATCATGGTCCCGCTCACCAAGCCGGTGTGGATCACCGTGGCGATCTTGTCGTTCCAGTTCGCCTGGAACGACTATCTCAGTCCGCTGGTGTACCTGCAGTCGGCGTCGAAGTTCACCCTGCCGCTCGGCATGGCGTCCTTCCTCTCCGACACCGCGGGCTCGCAATACAACTACTACATGGCGACGAACCTGATGTTCGTCGTACCGCCGCTGGCGCTGTTCTTCCTGGCGCAGCGCTACTTCATGGAAGGCCTCGGGGCGCTCGGAACGATCGCGAACTGACGTCCCCACCCATCCCGCATCACTAGTCATCGAAGGAGAGATCGTGCCCCCAACGATCAGGAAATCCGGTTGGCGGACGACGGCCGCCGTGGTCATCGCCGGGCTCACGCTCGCCGGTTGCGGCGGGTCCGGCGACGCGAAGGGCGGAGGCTCCACAACCATCAGTTACATGACGTGGGAGTCAGTCGCCACCAACGCCGCGCTGGACAGCAGCATGAAGAAGTTCCAGACCTCCGACGGCATCACCGCGCAGCGGCAGGAATCGCCGAACGCCGATTACGCGCAGAAGCTGGCGTCGTTGATCATGTCCAAGAAGGCGCCGGACTTCTTCTGGTGCTCCAACAGCCAGGAGCAGAATCTCGCGGCCGAGGGGTTGCTCTACGACTGGTCGGCGTACCTGAAGAAGGGCGACGGCCTGCAGGAGGACAAGTTCTCACCGGGCTCGCTCGACCTGTGGCGGACCGCGGACGGCAAGGTCTACGGGATCCCGACGCTGGCCAACACCTACGGCTTCTTCTACAACAAGACCGCCTTCGACAAGGCCAAGCTGAAGGTACCCAGCATCGGCTGGACCTGGGACGACCTGTTCACCGACATCGCCAAGCTCAAGCACACCGAGCCCAAGACCACGCCCCTGGTGAGTGCGTGGGCGTTGCTGCTCAATGTGCAGGGCGTCTCCGCCTACTCCGTGGCCAACGGCGGCCAGCCGATCATGGACACTCCGGTCGGCGCCAAGTCCTTGCACGCCGACGCGACATTCCGCACGGGGGCGCAACGCCTCGCGAAGGCCATCGCGGCCGGCGAGATGACCGGTCCGGACTTCGACGGTTCAACCGCCGTGGCCAAATTCGCCAACGGTGGCATCCCGTTGATGTTCGGCGGCCAGTGGCTGCAGCAGTCGATCACCCAGAACAAGCCCGGTTTCGACTGGGGTTACGCGCCCTGGCCGGCCGGTACGGCGAAGTCGGTCCAGCCCATCGAGACCAACGGCGTCTGTTCGCCGGCGACGCTGAAGGACCCGGACTCCACCTGGAAGGTGATCAGTTACCTCGACACCACCGGGTTCAACGAGACCATGAAGGCGGAGCCGATCGCCCCGATCGCCTACGAGCCGGGATCGAAGGGCTACTACGAGGCCCTACGGCCCGGTGACGCCGCCGCCAAGACCATCGCCGAGACCGCGACGTACGAGCTCGGGGTGAAGGACAAGTTCGTCACCCAGTTCCTGGATCCCTGGGCGACGCCGGCGGGCGACGTGGTGTCAACGTCGTGGAACCCGGGGCTGGCAGGGAAGAAGGATCTCACCGCCGGCATCGACGGAACCGTTGCCGGAATCAACAAACTGATAAAGAAATGATCACCAACGACACCACGGCGGCAGATCCGCCGGTCGACTACCCGTTCGGTCCGTTCGTTCCCAGGCCGGAGAATCCGGTACTCCGGCCCGGACGCCACGACTGGGAGGCGTCGAACGTCTACAACCCGGCCGCCATCCGCGTCGGTGATCGCATCGCGCTCATCTACCGGGCCCACGCCGACGACATCATCTCCCGGTTCGGGCTGGCCTGGACCGATGACGGTATCCACCTCGAGACCGAACCGGATCCGATCATGGTCCCCGAGCATGACTACGAGCGGTTCGGTTGCGAGGACCCGCGGGTGGTGCGGATCGGCGGCACCTACTACCTCACCTACACCGGTTGGGACCGGCACACCGCCCGGCTGTGCTTGGCG
>NZ_JAVHWM010000188.1:0-3875 GCF_032159765.1 Mycobacterium sp.
AGCGCGCGGACGTGATCCTCTTGACCCCACAGCGGAGGTGGCTGCGCGCCGGGCGGGGGCGCGGGGGCATACGGCTTCATCGCGGCCCACAGCTTGCCGATATGACCTTCGGGCGTCCAGCTGATCAAACCGATCCTGCCGCCCGGTTTGCACACCCGAACCAACTCGTCGGCGGCGAGCTGATGGAACGGTGCGAACATCACGCCGATACACGACATCACCACATCGAATTCGTTGTCCCCGAAAGGCAGTTCATGGGCGTTGGCCTCGCGCCATTCGAGGTCGACGCCGCGCTCGGCGGCAAGCGCGCGACCGTCCTCCAACAACTCCGGGCACAGATCGCTGGCGACGACGCTGGCTCCGGTCTCTGCGGCGGGAATCGCCGCGTTTCCGGTCCCGGCGGCGACGTCCAGCGCTCGATCGCCCGACGCTATGGCGGTGGCTTGCACCAGCACGGGGCCCAGAGGTGTGACGAGACCGGCAGCGAGTTTCGCGTAGTCGCCGGATGCCCACATCGCTCGGTGTTTGGCCGCCACCTGGCTGTGGTCGACGGCTGTCGTCGGATTGCTCATAGTCGATGTCCTCCTCTGTCGGTGCAAACATCGTCTCGTCGCCGATACCGCGGATCTAGTTACAGATCTGTACTGGCACTGGTTCCATATCTGTACTGCCCACTCAACGCTCGGAGGTGCGCAAAATGTCCGGATATGGCCAATTCTGTCCGGTGGCCAAGGCCATGGAGCTACTCGACGAGCGCTGGACCCTGCTCGTCGTGCGCGAACTGCTGGCGGGCAGCAGCCACTTCAACGACCTGCGGCGCGGCGTGCCGAAGATGTCGCCTGCGTTGTTGTCGAAGCGGCTGAAGTCGCTGATACGCGCCGGGGTCGTCGAACGCACCGACATCGACGGCCGCACCACGTACTCGCTCACCGAGTGCGGGAAGGAGCTCGCCGACGTCGTCGACTCGCTCGGCGCATGGGGTGTGCGCTGGATCGGCGAACTCGGCGAGGAGGACCTCGACCCGCATCTGTTGATGTGGGACATGCGCCGGACCATCCCGATCGACGCGTGGCCGCGGGCGCGCACGACGTTGGCGTTCCACCTCGACGGGGTGGCGCCGAAGGCGTCGCGATGGTGGCTGGTGGTGGCCAGCGGCGAGGCCGACGTGTGCGATTTCGATCCCGGCTGCGAGGTGGCGGGCACCGTCGAAACCAGCCTGCGCACGCTCACCCGCATCTGGCGGGGAGACGTCGACTGGGCACACGCGCAACTCGACGGCAGTGTGAAGGTGTCCGGCCCCGCCGACGTGCGCCGAGCCATCCCCGAATGGGTTGGTCAGGCGACGTTGGCCGCCGTTCCGCGCCCGGCGTGAGCTACTTGTCCTCGTACTTCAGACAGGACTCCGCGCCGTTGATGACGCCCTCGCGGAACGCCTTAATCCGGGCCCAGCCCGCGCCTTGGCGCTCAACGTCGCCCTCGCCGCGGAACACCAGCAGCGCCTTGATCCCCTCGTCGAGGTCTCCCGGCGAGATGTGATAGGTGCTGGTGTCCGGGCGGTTGTAGAGGATGACGCTGGCCGTGTAGCCGCCGGCAAAGCAGTCGCCGCGGAGCGTGGACGTCTTCTCGTCGGAGTCGTCGCCCAGCCGGGTCAGCGCCGCCAGCCCGAACTGGGTTGCCAGCAGCGTCGCAACCGCGTAGTCACCACCCTGGTCGTAGACCCGCGGCATTCCCTTGACGTTGTCCCAACCCACGTAATCGTCTGGCACGCAATAGAACAACACGTAGCCTGTCGTCGGCTGCCCGCCACACGCCGGCGGGCTGTCTGGAGCGAATGGCTCAAGACCGTGGACGGGCTGCCACGCCTTCCCGTCGGCGATCTCGGGGTAGACGTGCGTCCAGTAGTCCTCGAGGTCATACGGCACGCCGTTGACGATCGAGTCGTAAGGCGAATCACCGCCCTGCTCGGCATCCTGTTCGTCGTTGAACGGCAGCTCGAGCACCATCGGCTCGTCGTCGCGGTAGTCCTTGCACTTTTCCGGACCGTTGTCGAAGCCGTCCTGGAATGCACTGACGCGGTCGAAGCCACTGCCATGCGCGTTGGGGTCGATATTGCTGGTGCCGGGTGTGTCGCGCAGATCCAGGATGCCTGCCAGGGCGGCGTCCTGGTCGGCGGCGGTAACGTCGAAAATCTTGTCGTCCTTGGCGTGCTTGGCCCATCCGCCGGCGAAGCAGTCCGCCTGCAGCTCCTTGGTGACCGTGCGCGCGGTGAAGTTCGAACGGCCCTGGATGGCGTGGCCCCATTCATGGGCCAACACGACGGGGATAACGAAGTCTCCGTACTTCTTCTGCAAAGTGGGAAGCAGGCCCTCGGCGTCCCATGCAACGACATCCTTCTTCGCGCAGTAGAACGCGTTGCCCGAGATGTCGTCTGCAGAAGCTGCGCACGGCGGCAAGTCACCCGACGATGGAAGGACAGCGTAGAACCCGCCCTTGACCGGTTCGTAATCCTTCTCGTAGAGCTTCGGGAACTCATCACCCCAGTACTTCTGCAAGTCGG
The DNA here is from genome assembly GCF_032159765.1 of Mycobacterium sp. GTDB lineage: Bacteria > Actinomycetota > Actinomycetes > Mycobacteriales > Mycobacteriaceae > Mycobacterium. The sequence continues at coordinate 2,558 of NZ_JAVHWM010000188.1, forward strand.
CGATGGCCTGCATGGCAAGTTTGTTCACCGCCTCGGAGGGGTCGCCGTGGATCTCGATGCTGCTGGTATCCGGCGGACCCGACTTGGCGACCTTGTTCGGGACCTGCGGGTTGGGGCCCCCACAGGCCGCAAGTAGCAAAACGACAGCAAGAACGGACCAAACTCTCATGCGCATGGGCAAACATTAGCGGCGAAGATCAAAAATGGCGCGCAATGCGCCGAAGGCGGCAACGACGGACTGTTGGCTATTAATCGAGAATTCGCCGCGCGACGTTGGTGGTGATCAGGTCGAGAAGCTCGTCACCACGTCCCGCCAAGATGGTCCGGATCGCGTACAGCGAGAAGCCCTTAGCCTGTTCGACGGTGATCGCCGGCGGTATCGACAGCTCCTGGCGTGCGGTCACCACGTCGACGATGGCCGGTCCGTCATAGGCGAACGCGTCGGCCAGTGCCTGCTGCAGGTCGGACGGCCGCTCGACGCGGCGGCCGAAGATCCCCATCGCGGTAGCGACGTCCGCAAAGTTCGGGTTCACCAGGTCGGTGCCAAAGTTGACGATCCCCGCGGCCTTCATCTCCAGCTCGACGAAGTTCAGCGAAGAGTTGTTGAACACGATCACCTTGACCGGCAACCGGCTCTGGATCAGTGTGATCAGCTCGCCGAACATCATCGTGAGGCCGCCGTCGCCGGCCAGCGCGACCACCTGCCGGTCGCGAAACGCGGTCTGCGCGCCGATCGCGAGTGGCAGCGCACATGCCATGGTGCCGTGGTTGAACGAGCCGACGAGTCGCCTGCGGCCGTTCATCTTCAGGTAGCGCGCCGCCCACACCACCGGTGAGCCGACGTCGACGGTAAAGACGGCATCATCGGCCGCCAGCTGATCGGCAAGTCCCGCAACGTATTCCGGCCGGATCGGGCTTCGGTCGCTGTCGTTGACGGCCAGCTCGTCCAGCGTCTTGCGGGTCTTGCGGTAGTGGCGCAGCGATCGGTCGAGATGGTCGCGTTGACTCTTCTCACGCAGCAGCGGCTGCAGGGCGGCCAGGGTGTCTTTCACGGTGCCGACGAGTCCGAGATCGATCGGGGTGCGACGGCCGAGGTTGCGGCCGCGGATGTCGACCTGAATGACCTTGGCGTTTTCGGGATAGAACTGCTGATAGGGGAAGTCGGTGCCAAGCATCAGCAGCGCGTCGGCCTCTTTGATCGCCTTGTAGCCGGAGGCGAAGCCCAGAAGGCCGGTCATGCCGACGTCGAACGGGTTGTCGTATTCGATGAACTCCTTGCCACGCAGCGCGTGCACGATCGGCGCGCCCAGCGTTGCGG
>NZ_JAVHWM010000231.1:0-2555 GCF_032159765.1 Mycobacterium sp.
CCATAATCGACGGCGTTGTCCAGGGATGCCGTTGTTTGACGGCGGCGCCGACCCGATCCGCCAGCGACGCGCGGGTCTTGACGATCATCACCGCCTCCTCGGCCCGCTCGATTTTCCCCTCCCACCAGTAGTGCGAGATCATCCCCGGCACGATATTGACGCAGGCCGCCAGCCTTGCCTCGACAAGGCCGCGGCCGGCCTTCTCCGCCTCGACAATCGAGGGCCAGGTCGTATACACGAGCACCGCGCGTTCCATTGTCAGGCCTCTTTTCCATTCAAAAGCGCGTTTAAGAGTCGATTATGAGCCCCTTGGCCCAGAATATTAAGCGCATTGCCTTCGTCGCCAGTTCGACGCCCGAGGCGCGCGAGGCCTGCGCCTTGCTGCAGAAGCGCTACGGCAGCGCCAACCCGGCCGAGGCCGACGTCATCGTCGCATTGGGCGGCGACGGGCTGATGCTGCAAACCCTGCACAAGTTCATGAATTCCGGCAAGCCGATCTATGGCATGCACCGCGGCACCGTCGGCTTCCTGATGAACGAGTTCATGGTCGACGGCCTGATCGAACGCATCGCGGCGGCGCATACGACCGTGATCCATCCCCTCGCGATGCAGGCCCGCGACGTTCACGGCCAGAGTCACGAGCGCCGCGCCATCAACGAGGTGTCGCTGTTCCGCCAAAGCGCGCAGGCCGCGCACTTACGCATTCTGGTCGACGGCCAGGAGCGGCTCCAAGAACTCGTGGCCGATGGCGTGCTGGTGGCAACGCCCGCCGGCTCGACCGCTTATAATCTGTCGGTGCAAGGCACGATCATTCCGATCCACGCGCCGTTGCTTGCGCTCACCGCCATCAGCCCGTTCCGGCCGCGACGCTGGCGCGGCGCGCTGCTGCCCGACAAGGCCAAGGTCACCATCGAAATCCAGGAAGCCGAGAAGCGACCGGTAGCGGCGGTCGCCGACAACGATGAAGTGCGCTCGGTGCGCAGCGTCGACATCAGCATGGACCACAGCATCTCGCTCAACATGCTGTTCGATCCGGGGCACAATCTCGATGAGCGTATCTTGCGCGAGCAGTTCGGGTTCTAATTTTCGACGACGTGGGCGGTTCATGACTCAATTCGATTTCTCGGTGAATGGCAAAGCGGTCAGCGTATCGGTCGACAACGAAGCGACGCCATTGCTCAATGTGTTGCGCAACGAACTCGGCTTGATGGGCACGCGTTTCGGCTGCGGGCTCGAACAATGCGGCTGCTGCATAGTGCTGGTTGACGGCTCGCCGGTAAAATCCTGCAACCGTGAAGTCTCGACGCTCGCCGGCAAAAACGTCACCACCGTCGAAGGCCTCGGCACCGCAGCGCGCCCTCACCCGCTGCAACAGGCTTTCATCGACGAGCAAGCCGGCCAATGCGGCTACTGCCTCGCCGGTATTCTGATTTCCGCCAAGGCGCTGCTGGAGAAAAATCCGTCGCCAACGCGCAAGGAAATCGCCTTGGCGCTCGACGGCAACATCTGCCGCTGTGGTTCGCACAACCGCATCATGCGCGCGGTCGAAAAGGCCGCGGCCGTTATGAGGTCGATCTCATGAACGCGCCCGTGCTGCCTGGGACACTGAACGACAATCCCGTGCTTGAGCGCTGGGTGACGTTTCCAGCGCCCGGCACAATCACCGTCAACACCGGCCGCGTCGAACTCGGCCAGGGTGTGCTGACAGCGATGGCGCAGGTCGCCGCCGACGAACTTTACGTTTCGTCGTCGCGCGTCACCGTTCATTCCGGCGATACCGTGCGCGCGCCGAACGAGGGCTATACCGCGGGCTCGCAGTCGATCCAGACCGGCGCGGTCGCCCTGCGGCAAGCCTGCGCCGACGTGCGTGCGCTTTTTCTCGCTCAAGCGGCGGCTATCATCGGCTGCAAGGCGAGCGAGCTCGGCATCCGTGACGGGAGTATCGTCCGTAACGGCTTATCGACCGGGCAGGACTATTGGACGCTCGCCGGCGCCATCGAACTTTCCGCCAAGGCCACCGGCACCGGCGCGCGCAAGGCCGTCGCCGATTTCATGACCATCGGTCATGAAGCCCCGCGCCTCGATCTGCCGTCCAAGATTTTCGGCGACGCCGCCTTCATCCACGACATGAAACTCGACGGCATGGTGCATGCCCGCGTCGTGCGCCAGCCCAACCGCGGCGCCGCCATCGGCGCCGTCGACGAGGCCGCGATCAAACGCGCCGCCAAGGGCCCGATCGACCTCGTGCGCAAGGGCAATTTCCTCGCCATCCTTGGCAACAACGAGACCGCCGTCGACCTCGCCGGCGCCGCCGCGGTCAATCACGTCTCCTGGCAGAACGTCGAGCGGCCGACGCCGCTCCAGCAAGAAGCCAACTGGTTGTTGCAACAGCCGACGGTCGACCGCGTGCTCGGCTCGCCCGAGCCCGCCGACCCGCAAGGCCGCGAGCGCTTCGAGCGCACCTTCACCCGCGGCTTCGTCGCGCATGCCTCGATTTCGCCGTCCTGCGGGCTCGCCCTTTACAAGGACGGCGTGATGACGGTCTGGACCCATTG
>NZ_JAVHWM010000200.1:0-77574 GCF_032159765.1 Mycobacterium sp.
CGCTACGACACCGCCACCACCCCCGCTCGACGGCTGCTGGGCGATCACCCCGACGTGCTCTGCGATGCCGATCGTGGCGTCCTTCTCACCGCCTTAGACACCGTCAATCCCGCCCAGCTACGCCGCACCATCGGCGACCTGCAAAACCGGCTCGTGCACCTGGCCAAGCAACGCGGTGCCGTCCCCAACCGTCCCCGCCGCTACCACGTCTACGACAGCGGCCGAAAACTCGACCCACTACCACCCAAGAAACGGGCATCTTCAGATGATTCAACGACCAAACCCAAGCGGGCATCTTGACATGAGGCATCGGGATCACTCGATGACGACGCCCTCGTGCACGATGCCGACAGGCGCAGGCGTGTACTCGGCCATCCAGTCGCGCAGCTGATCAGCAGGCAGGGGCGGGGTGTGCACGAAACCCTGCGTGATGTTGCAGCCGTACCGCTCCAAGGCGCCCAGCGTGAGGTGGTCCTCGACGCCTTCTGCAACCAGATCGGCACCAAGACTCTTGGCCAGCGCCACGGTGGACCGCACGATGGCGATCGACCGCGGATCCTGCGAAAGGCGCGTAACGAACACCTTGTCGAGTTTGAGCTCGTCAACGGAGAGGTCCTGCAACCGCGCCAGCGACGACCAACCGGTGCCGTAATCGTCGAGCGAGATGCGAACACCGAGCTCGCGCAGCGCCGCGACGGTGTTGCGTGACCGCACCGAGTCCGTGGTGAGTGTGCTCTCGGTGATCTCCACAATCAGCGCCTCAGCCGGCAACCTGTGGGTGTGCAACGTCTGCTCGATCGTGTCCACGAGGTCGAGATCGAGCAGGTTCGACGACGAAAGATTAACTGCGACAGTAAGATTGATCCCCTCGTCGCGCCACGACCTGATCTGGCCGAGCGCACTGTCCACCACCCAGTTGGCCACCTGCCGCATCAGCCCGGCCCGTTCGGCGGCCTGCAGGAAACTTTCCGGAAGCAGCAGACCCAGCGTCGGGTGGTTCCAGCGCAGCAGGGCTTCGACGCTGTGGATTTGCCTGTCGCGCGCGGTGATCTTCGGCTGGTAGTAGCACGTCAGCTCGTCATTCGACAGCGCGCTTTGCAACTCCTCCACCACGGACTCGTCGAACTGGTCAAGGTGCGCCGAGTCGTACACAGCGATCTTCGTGGTCGCGGTCTTGGCGAATGGGATCGTGATTTCGGCGCAGTCCACCAACCCTTGGGTCTGATCGCAGTGGTCAGGGCACATCGCGATCGCGATGCTGGCGTCGATCTTGACGGTGATCTGATCCAGCGCGAACGGCGGTCCCAAAGCCTCCAGCAGAGCCCCTGCCTGCGCTCGCGCCGTGGTGATGTCCGCGTCTTCTGTGAGAAGCACAGCGAAAGTGTCGCCTCCCGCGCGCACCAGCTGATCCTGCGGCCGAAGACACTTCGACAGCCGACCAGCGATGCGGCACAGCAGCTCATCGCGCACCCCACTGCCCACCAGGGTGTTGATCTCCTGCAACTCTTCGATGTCGAGCCACAGGAGCCCGACCCTGGACCGGCGCCAGAATGCGGTCGGCTGCTCGTCGATGGCCATTGCTGCCAACGTGGTCGCCAGCGAGCGCCGGTTAGGAAGTCCGGTCAATTCGTCGGTCATGGCAAGCCGGTGCCTCTCAGCCGCCGTACTCCGGTCCCGGAACGTCAGGGCAAATCGGGCGGCCACCGCCGTCAGCCCCATTGCAGCGAGCGCTACCGCGATGCGCGATCCATTCGCGAACACACACACTCCCAGCGCGACTGCAGTGAACATCACCGGCGGCAGGTAGAGGCCGAGTCCAGTGTTCAGCCGGGGAGTCACCCGCGAGGTGGGCTGCCAGCTTGCGATCGCGATAAACAGCGCCGCCAGGAGCCAACCGGCGTCCAAAAACGCACCCTCTTGGTAAGAACCGGTCAACGTCTCGACCACATAGATCACGTCGGCGGCTGCGAACACGGCGAACGCCGCCACCAACAGGCGCCACCGCGCCTCGTTGCGCCATCCGAGACTGGGGAACACTCCGACCGCCAGCGTCAGCAGGAGCAAGTCGCCTGCGGGGTAGGCAAGCCCGACCACCACCGTCCAGGCCGACTCTGACATGGCCTCCTCGAGGGGACCCGTCGCGAGCGCGGCCGCGACCGCGGTCACTGTCAGCACGCAGACCAGGGCATCGAGGCGGATCGCCGACGGCACGTGGCTGAGCCGAGTGCGGATCAGCATCACCAAACCCATGTACATCAGCGGATAGAACGCCAGATACAGAGGATCGGCAGGCGAGGGAACCCTGCCGTCGGACACCCAGCCCTCGTAGACGATGTCACCCAGTGCCGAACTCGCCATGGCCGCCGCGATGAAAAGCCACGCTCGGCGTTCCGCCGCAACTCGGAATGCGCGCACGATGACCAGCCCGGCAGCGGCAAGAGTCACGGCCGGATAGAGGATGACGTCGAACAGCAGATGGCGACCGGGCAGGTCACGTAAAAGCGTCGAAGACGCGAAAATGATCACCGCGATCGTCAACAGCGCAATGGCGAACGCGACGACCGGCGGGGGCCAGCCGACCCCGGGGATGTCGGCCATGCGGCGGTGTTGCGCCGACGACCACGTCGACGGCCGTGCGGCTGCCCGCGCTACGGTCGCGGCCGCCGGTACCGCGCCATTCGGCTTTTCGGCGGGCTGCGGCAGCTCATACGGGAAGGGCCGGTAGGGGACGAAGCTGCGCGCACATCCGCCCCCGTCGTGTTTGGCGGCATACATCGCCAGGTCGGCGTGGCGGATCAGCTCATCGACGGTGGCCGGTGATCCGGGAGGGCCAACCGTCAACCCGAGGCTCGGGCGGACGGTCAACGGGACACCGTCGACCACGATCGGGTCCTCGAACCTGTCGAGGATGCGCTGCGCAGTAACCTGCAGGTCTTCCGCGGAGCCCTCGACGAGCACCGCGAATTCGTCGCCGCCCAACCGTGCGAGCGTCGACGAGTCGTCCACACACTCAGTCAGGCGGCCCGCAACGCGAACAAGGAGTTCGTCCCCGGCGGGGTGTCCCAATGCGTCATTGACCTCCTTGAAGTCGTCGAGGTCGACGCACAGCACACCGACGGATCGGTCCTCCCTGCGTCCACGTTCCAGAGCCCGCTCGAGGCTTGCCAGAAAATGTGCCCGGTTCGCCAGACCCGTCAGGCTGTCGCGAAGTGCCTCCCGGGCAACTTCGGTCAGCAGGCGTTGATTCTGGACGAGTACAACAGCCTGACGCGCGAGCACCGCGGCGACCAGAGCCCCCTCCGCGGCGAGCAACGTGACGTTGTGCATGTTGCGAAACGCGTAGCCCATCCCGACCACGCCGGCGAGCACCAACGGCAGGTAGGGCAACCACACCCGATCGCGTGGCCTGATATCGAATTCGGCTGTTCCCGTTGTCTTCTCGTCGATGCTCGACAGTGCGGCGGCAGCTACCAGGCCGATTCCGGCGACGCGGACGAGGTCGAGCAGGCTGCCGGAGTGATAACCGCCGACGCCGATGATGTACACGGTGGTGATGTCGGCGGCGCAGATCGCCATCATTCCCGTGACCAGCAGGGCCAGAAAAGGCGCGCCCGAAGACGGTGACCGTGACCAGACCAGGATGGCTGCGGTCAACAGGACGAGATCGGCGACGACTTGGCCCACCGTCGCCAGCCGCGCACCGCCGTCGCCACCGGTGCCATGAGCGACGCCGTCAAGCACAAAGACCCAGGACACAACGAAGAGTGACGTCGCGACGACCGTGCCGTCCAAGACCAACCGCCACCGCACGCCCCTACCCTCCGAGAGCAGCAGAAGTGATGCCAGGGCAGCGATCGGAAAGACCACGAGCACTGCCTGCGCGGGCGTCGGCTGCCAGCCCGGCTGGTCGACACCCGTCAGTTCCGTGAGGAATGCGAGAAACTCCCCGATCACCCAGGACACCAACGCAGCCGTCATCGCCAGCCAGCCGTACCGTCGGCGTCCGTGCGCTCGCCCAGCCGCGATAACTGCGCAACCCGTCGCGAAGCTCAGAGCGACCACGCAGACCAGGCCGTCGATCGGGCGCGTCGGGTGCGCTTCGTCGCCCGCAATCAGGCTCCACGCCACCAGAGTCAGCATTGCTGTGCCGTAGACCCCGGTTATCAGCCAACTGGCGTGCTGTGACAAGCCGAGGACGCGTAGCCGTTGCCCAGTCCAGCTAACCACTTCCGCGACCGTGGGCTGGCGATTCACAGTTTGTAGCCAATTGGCCTCCGCGCTAGCTGACGGATGTCCGGGTACCCCAGAGTGAGATCATGCCCCGAATTCCGCCGTTATAGCAAACATTCAGGAGCACCTTCACGTATGCAATTTATTTGCGCGGGCGAAAACGGCAGGTGTCTCTACTTGGTGTTGTTGTACTTGTTCATCGCGTCGTCGAGGCGCTGCAGCGCGGTCCCGAGATCGGCATAGTTACCGCTTTGCTTCGCCTTGCGGAGATCGTCGAACGCGGTTTGAACCTCCTGCAGCGCCGCCGCCTTCGCACCCGACAACTGCATCGGCGGCGCGGCGCTCGGAAGCTGCTGACCCGAGGGCGGTGGCGGACCGGCCCCGGGCGGAGGACCCGGTGTTGGTGCTGCCGGGGGCGGCGTGCCTGGCGGTCCCGCAACCGGTAGTGGCTTCGTGGCGATATCGGCCACCTCGGGGCCGAACAACGTCTTGAGCGCCTCCGAGACGGTGGCGCCGTAACCCACCTTGTCGCCGTACAACATCGCGACGCGAATCAGGCGCGGATAGGACGACGACGCATCGTTGGTTCCAGGCGAGGCGTACACGGGTTCGACGTAGAGCAGGCCGCCGCCGGCCATCGGCAGCGTCAGCAGGTTGCCCCACCGGATCTGGTTGGTGCGCTCGATGATGCCGATCTGCTGCGACACGCTGGGATCTGTCTTGATCCTGGTATTCGCCTGTTTCGGACCGTTGATTCCCTCACCCGGGATCTTCAGCACGGTGATCTTGCCGTATGTAGCGGGGTCCGAGCTGGCACTGATGTACGCCGCCAGGAAGTCACGATTGAACTTCGTCATCGCGGTGGTGAGCTGGAACGCAGCCGTATTGTCACTTTCGCCTCTGGCAAGGTCGTTGGCGACGATGTAGTACGGCGGCTGATAGCTGCTTGCCTGCGGATTGGGATCCTGCGGGACGTCCCAGAAGTCCGATGTGGAGAAGAACTTCACCGCGTCGGTGACGTGATACTTCGCCAGCAGCTTGCGTTGCACCTTGAAGAGATCCTCGGGATAGCGCAGGTGCGCCTTCAGTTCCGGGCTGATGGCACTGTTCGGCTTGACGGTGCCGGGGAAGACCGCCATCCACGCCTTGAGCACGGGGTCGTTCTCATCCTGCGCATACAAGGTGACAGTGCCGTCGTAAGCGTCGACGGTGGCCTTGACCGAGTTGCGGATGTAGGACACCTGCTTGTCCGGCGCCAGCCTGTTGTTGGCCACCTCGTTGGAATCGGCCGTCGCCGACGACAGCGACGTCGATTCTGAATACGGATAGTTGTCCAGCGTCGTGTAGCCGTCGACGATCCACACCAAGCGCTTGTTGACGACAGCGGGATACACCATCTGATCGGTGGTCAGCCACGGCGCCACCGCCTGCACGCGCTGTGTCGGGTCCCGGTTGAACAGAATCTTGCTGTTGTCGCCAATCACGTTGGAGAACAGAAAGTTTCGCTCTGCGAACTTCGCCGCGAACACAGCGCGCGGGAACCAGCCACCAATGTGCACCCCACCGCTGCCGGCGTAGGTGTAGTTGGTGGTGTCGGTGTCGTACTCGCGGTCGGTCCCGTTCTGGCCCACGATCGCGTAATCCCCGGCCGCGCCGGCGATGATGGGGCCGTAGTAGATTCGCGGCTGATCCAGATCGATCCGCGGCTGATCCGGCGCTCCCGTGGGGCTGTGGATTACGCCGTTGGGCCCCACGGCGTTCACGATGAACTCGGGGTAACCGCTCTGCTGGTTCGGGTCGTCGGCGACCTGCCCGCGCACGGTGTTGGCCGGAGAGGCGATGAAGCCGTTGCCGTGCGTGTACACGGTGTGCCGGTTGATCCAGTCGCGCTGGTTGTCGGCGAGCTTGTCGGGATTCAATTCCCGTGCGGCGACGACGTAGTCGCGCAGGTTGCCGTCGCCGCCCTTGTACCGGTCGATCGCCAGCTGGTCAGGGAAGTTGAAGACGTTCTTGCCCTGTTGAAATTGCGTGAAGGCCGGACCGACAATGGTCGGGTCAAGTAGCCGGATGTTCGAGATCGTCGCGCGGTCGGCTACGGTCGGCGCGGGGGTCGGGTCGTTGCCATAGTCGCGATAGCTCACCGTTGCGTCGGTGATGCCGTACGCTTCCTGGGTTGCGGTGATGCTGCGCTTGATGTATTCGCTTTCCTTTTGCGCCGCATTGGGTTTGACGCTGAATTGCTCGACGATCAAAGGCCAGCCAGCGCCGACGATCAGCGACGACAACAGCAGCAACACCAAGGCGATTGCCGGAATTCTCAAGTCGCGCAACACAATCGCAGAGAACACGGCGATCGCGCAGATGACGGCGATCGCAACCAGAATCATCTTCGCGGGTAGCACGGCGTTGATATCCGTGTATCCGGCACCCGTGAACGGCTTGCCGCTGCGAGTGTGCGAGAGCAGCTCGTATCGGTCGAGGAAGTAGGCGAATGCCTTGAGCAACACCAGTGTTCCGAGCAGCGACATCAGCTGGATCCGCGCTGAGCGGCTCAACGCACCGCTGCGGCCCGACAACCGGATGCCGCCGAAGACGTAGTGGCTGACGATATTGGCCAGCAGCGCGAGGAACACGGCGACCAGAAGGTAGCTGAGCACCAGGCGGTAGAACGGCAAGTCGAACGCGTAGAAGCCCAGGTCCAGGCCGAACTGCGGGTCCTTCACACCGAACGTTCCGCCGTGCATGAACAACTGGACGGTGGCCCAGTAGCTTTGCGCCACCACGCCGGCCAGCACGCCGATGGCCGCGGGGATGACGATCCCGAACAACCGCAGCCGGGCCATGACGATCGTGCGGTATCGGGCGACGGGGTCGCTGGGCCCGTTCGCCGGGACGAAAACGGGCCGGGTGCGGTAGGCCAGGGCGAGGCCCGCAAAGACGATCGCGCCGACGAGCACCGCGATAACGAAGAACACCACGATCTTGGTGACGAGCACGGTCGTGAACACCGACCGGTAGCCGAGTTCGCCGAACCAGAGCCAGTCGATGTACTTGTCGACGATGCGGGGGCCGATCAGCAGCAGCAACACCACCCCGAGCGCGACAACGATGAGGATCCGACTGCGCCGCGTCAGCTTCGGCATCCTTGCGGAGGGCCGCATTCCCACGTCGTTAACTCCCGTTAGGCAATATGTGCTGGGTGACTACCGTGCCGCCAACTGTACGCATCGGCGTCCGGGCGGATCTTCAGCAGCGAGGCGGTTCGCCACCGGCAGAAATGGTGTGCAGCGCGTCCACGGCCTGGCTCAGTGTCTCCACCCTGACAAGTTCAAGGCCCTCTTCGGTGCCTGTGCGGGCCTCGGCGCAGTTGTCGGCGGGCACGAGGAACACGGTGGCCCCCGCCTGCGAAGCGGCGAACATCTTGTGTGTGATCCCGCCGATGTCGCCCACTTTGCCGTCGGTATCGATCGTGCCGGTGCCCGCGACGAACTTGTTGCCGGCGAGATCACCGTCGGTCAGCTTGTCGACGACAGCGAGCGCGAACATCAGCCCTGCCGACGGCCCCCCGATATTGGCCAGGTTGAATGCGACCTTGAACGGAGCCCACGGCGCGTAACTCACACTGATCCCGAGATAGCCGCGGTTGGGATCGGGACCTGGGCCCAGCGTGATCGTCGCGGTCCCGGGCGGTCCCAGTCTGCGACGGTAGTCGACGACGACCTGGTCTCCCGGTTTGGTCTTCTTCACCAAGTCCTGAAACTGATCGGACGACGTGATCGGCGTGCCGTTGAGCTTGTCGATCGCATCGCCGACCTGGAGCTTTCCCTTCGACGGGCTGTCCTTGGTGAGCAGCTGCACCGTCACGGCGGGCGCGTACTTGAGGTAGCCCAGCGCCGCGTTCTGGGCCTTGGATTCTGAATCCTCGAAGTCTTCGGTGTTGCTCTTGTCGACCTCTTCGCGCGACTTGCCCGGCGGGTAGACGACGTCGCGGGGAACCAGCTGCTCGCGCCCGGAGATCCACAGCATCAGCGCTTCGAAGAGGCGCGGGTTATCGCTCTGCGCGACCGTGGTCATGTTCAGGTGCCCCGACGCGGGATACACCTTGGTGCCCTCGATGTCGACGACCTCCTTGCCGTCGGGGCCGATGCCGAGCGTGTTGAACGTCGGGCCTGGGCCCAGCGCCACGTACGGCACCGGCACCGCATACAGCAACACAGAGAAGACGAGGATCGGCGCCAGCGCCACCAGAAGCGTCAGAATCCGCCTGTTCACCCGAGCAAGAGTACGGGTCGCCTCAGCGGAACCGTTCACCCACAGCGTGACGCTGGCGGCACAGGGCCGGCTCCCTGTGAGTACCGTTGAGTGCATGGCTGACCTGCCTTTCGGCTTCTCCGCCGACGACGACCCAGACCCCGACAAGCGCGGAAAGGACTCGGGCGCCGGTAACGAGGGCGGCTTCGACGCCGCCGATCTGGGAAAGTTGTTCACCCAGCTCGGGCAGATGTTCAGCGGCGCTGGTTCGGCGATGACGTCGGGAACGTCGTCAGGGCCCGTCAACTACGACTTGGCGCGCAGGCTGGCGACGAGCTCGATCGGATTCGTCCAACCGATCCCGGCGACCACATCCACAGCGATCAGCGACGCCGTGCACCTTGCCGACACCTGGCTCAACGCCGTCACCGCACTGCCCGCGGGCGCCACCAAGGCGGTCGGCTGGACCCCGCAGGACTGGATCGACAACACGCTGGATACCTGGAAGCGGCTCTGTGATCCAGTGGCCCAACAGATTTCGACCGTGTGGGCGTCCGCATTGCCCGAGGAAGCCAAGACCATGGCCGGGCCGTTGATGGCGATGATCTCGCAGATGGGCGGCATGGCGTTCGGCTCGCAGCTCGGTCAGGCGCTCGGGACGCTGTCCAAGGAGGTACTGACGTCGACGGACATCGGGTTGCCGCTCGGCCCTGCGGGAGTCGCGGCTTTAATGCCCGAGGCGATCGAGGAGCTGTCGAAAGACCTGGACCAACCGCGCAGCGAGATCCTCACGTTTCTGGCGGCCAGAGAGGCCGCGCACCATCGCCTGTTCACCCACGTCCCGTGGCTGTCGTCGCAGTTGCTGAACGCTGTCGAGTCGTTCGCGCGGGGCATGAAGATCGACATGTCCGGTCTTGAGGAAGCCGCGCGCGGCGTGAACCCGATGTCGCTCGGCGATCCGGCCGCGATGGAACAGCTGCTGTCCCAAGGCGTTTTCGAACCGAAGGCCACCCCCGAGCAGACCGCTGCCCTGGAGCGGCTGGAGACCCTGCTTGCGTTGGTGGAGGGCTGGGTGCAGACCGTCGTCAGCGCCGCCTTGGGCGACCGCATCCCGGGGACCACCGCGCTGAGCGAGATGCTGCGCCGCAGGCGCGCCACGGGCGGTCCCGCGGAGCAGACGTTCAGCACGCTTGTCGGACTCGAGCTGCGCCCGCGCAAGCTGCGCGAGGCGGCCGCGCTCTGGGAGCGGCTGACCGAGGCAGCCGGGATCGATGCCCGCGATGCCGTGTGGCAGCATCCCGACCTGCTGCCTGCGGCGGCTGATCTGGACGAACCGGCGGGGTTCATCGACCGGGTGATCGGCGGCGACACCAGTGGCATCGACGAGGCCCTCGCGAAACTCGGGGATGAGCCGCTTGCGCGAAGACCAGAAGATGGGGATGAAAGCGACAAGGGCGACAAGGGCTCCGAGGACGACGACAAGGCTTGAGCCTGCCTGCCTGTGGATAACTCCTGGTCGGCGGAATTGCCGTGGCACGGTTGATGGGTGTACTTCACGCTGGACCCCGCGATGCCGGTGCTGCTGCGACCGGACGGGTTCGTGCAGATCGGGTGGGATCCGCGCCGCGCGGTGCTGGTGCGCACGCCGTCGGGACTGACCACAGAACGGCTGGCGTCACTGATGCGCGCGATGCAGTCGCGAATCAGCATGGAAGAACTTCTCGACCGCGCCGTTGAGATCGGCCTCGCCGACAAGGACCAGATGGTCGACGTTGTACGCCGACTCGTCGCCGCGAATCTCATTACGCGCCAACCGCGCACGCACCGTCGTCATTCGATGAGAATCCGCGTGCACGGCGACGGTCCGCTGTCGGAGGTGGTGGTGAGCGCGCTGCGCTGCTCGGGCGCCCGCGTCCGTCACACCAGTGCGCGGGGCACCACCAGCACCGACGCGGACCTGGTGGTGCTGACCGACTACCTCGATGTCGATCCTGCGCTCATCACCGAGTTGCACCACACCCGTACACCACACCTCCTGGTGCGGGTTCGCGACGGCACGGGGTTAATCGGACCGATGGTGATCCCGGGCGTGACGAGCTGCCTGCGCTGCGCTGATCTTCACCGCAGCGATCACGACGCGGCCTGGCCCGCGGTCGCCGCGCAGCTGCGCGAGGCAGTCGGCAGCGCTGACCGGGCAACCGTGCTTGCCACCGCGGCCGTGGCCGTCAGCCAGGTCGACCGGGTGCTGCGGGCAATCCGCGGCGGCGCACCCCGGCCGGGGCCCCCGCCGACACTGGACACCACCTTGGAATTCGATGTCGGCGCGAACTCGATCGTCGCGCGCCGGTGGGCGCGGCACCCGAAATGCACGTGCTGAGAGGGTTCTTGCCGCAATCTAGCCATCGTCAGGGATGATGGGTGCGTGGCAGAGATCAAACGTGGGTCCGCCGCCCGCAACGCGAAACTTGCGGGCCTGGGGGCCGGCATGGCGGGCAGAGCAGCCCTGGGCCTGGGCAAGCGGCTGGCCGGCAAGTCCCGCGATGAGGTCAACGCCGAGCTTATGGACAAGGCAGCGCAGCAGATGTTCACGGTCCTCGGTGAGCTCAAAGGCGGCGCGATGAAGGTCGGCCAGGCGCTGTCGGTAATGGAGGCCGCGATCCCCGACCAGTACGGCAAGCCGTACCGCGAAGCGCTCACCAAGCTGCAGAAGGATGCGCCGCCGCTGCCCGCGGCCAAGGTTCACCGGGTGCTCGACCAGCAGCTGGGCACGAAGTGGCGGGATCGGTTCGCCTCGTTCGACGACACACCCGTCGCGTCGGCGAGCATCGGGCAGGTGCATCGTGCCGTGTGGCACGACGGCCGGCCGGTTGCGGTCAAGATCCAATACCCGGGCGCCGACGAAGCGTTGCGCGCGGACCTGAAGACGATGCAGCGCATGGTCGGCGTGCTCAAGCAGTTCTCACCTGGCGCGGATATCGACGGGGTGGTCGACGAGCTCATCGAACGCACAGAGATGGAGCTCGACTACCGGCTGGAAGCCGAGAACCAACGCGCATTCGCCAAGGCGTACGAGGGCGACCCGAAGTTCGTCATCCCGCCAGTGGTCGCCAGCTCGCCGAAAGTGTTGATCGCCGAATGGATCGACGGCATTCCGATGTCGCACATCATTCGCGACGGCACCACCGAGCAGCGCGACCTGCTGGGCACGCTTCTGGCCGAGCTCACCTACAGCGCGCCTGCGCGACTGGAGATGATGCACGGCGACGCGCATCCGGGGAATTTCATGCTGATGGCCGACGGCCGGATGGGCGTGATCGACTTCGGCGCGGTCGCGCCGCTGCCGGGCGGATTGCCGGTCGAGATTGGCCATATGCTGCGCTACGCGCTGGACAAGAATTACGACAACCTCATGGCGACGATGGAGAAGATCGGCTTCATCCAGCCTGGCGAGAGGGTGTCAATGCGCGAAATCGACGACATGTTGCGGCAATACGTCGAGCCGGTGCAGACCGAGGTGTTCCACTTCACCCGCAGGTGGCTTCAGAAGATGACCGCGATACAGATGGACCGCTCGGTTGCCCAGATCAGGACGGCACGCCAGCTCGATGTGCCGCCAAAGCTGGCGATTCCGATGCGCGTGATCGCGTCCAACGTGGCAATCTCATGTCAGCTCGATGCGCATGTGCCCATCAAATCGATTGCGCTGCAATATATTCCAGGGTTCACCGACGCGGCGTGAAACCCGGTCCACTACACTTGGCGGCGTGCCGGCGCTTCAGTGAGGCCGTCGCGGCGGCCGACGGGAAGTGGGACCGTCGATCGCCGTGCGAAGGGTGGGACGCCAGAGACGTCGTGGAGCATGTCATCGGATTCCATGATGTGCTGCTGCTGAGGCCGTTAGGCCGCAAACCCGAGCGACCCCGCGATAATCCGCGGCGCCGGTGGGAGATCACATTCGACCGGCTCGTCGAGACCTTTGACGAGGCAACGTTGTTCGAACGAACGATAGACATCCCATCGATCGGCAGAAATCAGCCGACAACTTTGAACGCACGCGCGCTGGTGCCGCAACTGACTCGCGACGTCCTGGTGCATACTTGGGATCTCGCTCGGGCCGTGGGAGCCGATGATCGATTGGATCCGCAGTGGTGTGAGCGATTTGTCGAAGAACTTTCTGCCGACCCTTCCGCATTGAGCGCTACGGGGATGTTCGCCCCACCGGTTGTCACCGGCGCGCGATCCGATCCTCAGTCGACGCTGCTGTATCGGCTCGGCCGCGATCCGGAATGGGACGCGTCGACGGCCTGACGCCGAACGTCGACTTGTGGTTGGAATTTCGTCGAAATCTCGCACACAAGTCGACGTTCGGCGGTCGGCCTCATGCGGCCACGGCATTCTTACGGGGACGTCCGCGTGGGCGCTTGCGCGCGACGATCTCTCCCCGCTCGAAGATCTGACCGCCCCAAACACCCCACGGCTCTTCACGTTCCAACGCGGCCGTAAGGCATTCGCGCCGGATCGGACATCCGGCGCACAGTGCCTTGGCGCGTTCCAGGTCGGCAGGGTCCTCAGCGAACCACAGGTCGGGATCGCCGACATGGCACGGCAGGGTGAGCAGGGCGCGTTCTGCGCGCGTCGAGTGCGTCATGTCCATTTCCCTTTCCTGGTCGATTCCTGCTGGTTTCAGCGGATCCGTGACCAGGAGCCTGATAAACGACAAAGGCCACGGATCCTTGGTGACTGCGGTCCGTGGCCTTGGTGTTTGAAGGAGCTGGCTAGACAATGCCCCTAACCACGGAAGCAGTCGCGGCGCGGTGCTTGCGCTGCGCGACGGCGGCGGCCGTCGCACTCGCATGCGCCGCATCGATGGCAAATTGGGCCCATCCCGCGCACGGGAGAGCCCGGCCGGTACCGCCTGAGCGCATACCTACCGCATACGTATTGAGCAATGTCATTGCCAGGGCCCTCCTCTCAGCTTCCGTCGTTATTGGCATTTGGCACAGGGGTGTCCCACGCGCCAAGTCGAGGTTAAGGGTAACACCGAAATCCGACAACCCATTTTTGACCTGCGACTATGTCGCGCGGGCGCGGACCAGCGCGAGCACATCGGGCCCGAACTGCTCCAGCTTTCGGGCCCCGATGCCCGGAATCGCGATCAGGGCGTCGTCGTCAGCGGGCAGCTGCTCGGCGATTGCGATCAGCGTGTTGTCGGTGAACACCACGTAGGCGGGCACCTCCATGGTGGTGGCGGTGTCCAGTCGCCACTCCTTGAGCCGCTTGAGGAGGTCCTCGTCGAGGTCGGCGGGACACTTCTCGCAGCGCCGCAACATGATCGCCGTGGTACCCGACAACGCGGCATTGCAGATCCGGCACCGCGGCGCCGGACCACGAGCGCGTCGTGTCCGCTGTGACGAGACCGCGTCGGCTTGCGGCGCAATGCCGTTCAAGAAGCGCGACGGCCGGCGGCTCTGACGACCGCCCGCCGTGCGCGACAGCGCCCAGCTGAGTGCCAAATGCATTCGTGCCCTGGTGATTCCGACGTAGAGCAGGCGGCGCTCTTCTTCGACGGCCTCGCTGTCGGCCCCGTGGGCCAGGGAGTGTGAGATCGGCAGCGTGCCGTCAGCCAGCCCGACAAGGAAGACCGCGTCCCACTCGAGACCCTTCGCGGCATGCAACGACGCCAACGTGACGCCCTGCACCACCGGCGGATGGCGCGCGTCGGCCCGCATCCTCAACTCGGCCATAAGGCCATGCAAGTCGAGATCAGGGCGCCGGACGACTTCGTCGTCGACCAGATCGGCCAACGCGCCCAACGCCTCCCATCGCTCGCGGGCGCGCGCACCCGTCGGCGGCTCGTGCGTCAGACCGAGGGGTTCCAGCAGTTCACGCACGAGCGGACAGAGATCTCCCTCGACCCCGCGCTCGGCGGCGCGCTGCATCGCCAGCATCGCTTGACGGATCTCCTGGCGAGTGAAGAAGCCCTCCCCGCCGCGGACCTGGAAAGCGATGCCCGCCTCGGTGAGTGCCTCCTCGTACACCTCGGACTGCGCGTTGATGCGGTACAGCACCGCGATTTCGGCTGCGGGAGTGCCGGATTCGATCAGCTTCGCGATCTTGGCAGCCACCGCGGCCGCCTCGGCAACCTCGTCGGGATGTTCGGAGAACGACGGAGCCGGGCCGGCTTCACGTTGCCCGACGAGATGCAGCTTGCTGCCCGCGACCCGGCCGCGCGCGGCCGCGATCATCCGGTTGGCCAGCGACACCACCTGGGGCGTGGACCGGTAATCGCGCTCGAGACGCACCACTGTGGCCTCGGGGAACCGGCGGGAGAACTCCAACAGGAACCGCGGAGTGGCGCCGGTGAACGAGTAGATGGTCTGGTTCGCATCACCGACGACGGTCAGGTCGTCGCGCTCCCCCAGCCATGCGGCGAGCACCCGCTGCTGCAAGGGCGTGACGTCCTGGTACTCGTCGACGACGAAGCAGCGGTAGCGGTCACGAAATTCCTGAGCGACGGCGGGATCGTTTTCGATCGCTGCCGCTGTGTGCAGCAGTAGGTCGTCGAAATCCAGCAGCGCGACGCCGTCGCGGCGGGCCTTGGCGGTCTCGTATCCCGCGTAGACACCCGCGACCTTCGCTGCGTCCAGTGGGATGTCGCGTGCGGCGGTGGTGACGGCCTCGGCGTATCCCTCCGGAGTGATCAGGGATGCCTTCGCCCATTCGATTTCGCCGGCCAGGTCACGAACGTCGTCGGTGGACACGTGCAGGCCCAACCGGGAGGCGGCCTGCGCCACCACCGCGAACTTGCTGTCGAGCAATTCCCATCGGGTGTCGCCGACGACCCGCGGCCAGAAGTAGTGCAGCTGACGGCGTGCCGCGGCGTGGAACGTGACGGCCTGCACGGAGGCGGTTCCGGTGCCGTCGTCGAGAGCCCGCAGGCGGCTGCGCATCTCCCCGGCCGCGCGCTGGGTGAACGTGACCGCGAGCACCTGACCGGGCGCGACATGACCGGAGGTGACGAGGTGGGCGATCCGGCAGGTGATGGTCCGGGTCTTGCCTGTGCCGGCCCCGGCCAGCACGCACAGCGGGCCGCGCGGAGCCAGCACGGCCTCGTGCTGCTCGTCGTCGAGGTCAGCGGTGAGACCGGAAGTGGCGAGCGGCATGGCGCCCATCATGGCAGGACCGGGTGACAGACCCGCCCGGGAATCGCCGTGAAACGCAATTGGTTAGATCGAGTCATGAGTGTTGCCTCGTTGACGATGTACACCACCAGTTGGTGTGGCTACTGCGTGCGGCTCAAGAAGATGTTGAAGGCCGACGGGATCACCTATGAGGAGATCAACATCGAGGACGACCCGGCTGCTGCGGAGTTCGTCAGGTCGGTCAACAACGGCAACCAGACCGTGCCGACCGTGAAGTTCGCCGACGGGTCCGCGCTGACCAATCCGAACCCTGCGCAGATCAAGCAGAAACTCGCCGAACTGAGCTAGCCCGCTCGCCGCGAGCAGACGCGGAATCGCATTCTCACAGAGGTTTTCGTGCGATTTTGTGTTCCCCCGCAAGCGGGAGGTGCCCCCAGCTCGCCAGGAATGTGATCAGGCGTAGGCCCAGGATTCGATGATTTCTCGCGCGATCGAGATCGAGCCCGGCAGCAGGATGCGCGAGGACGACATGCTGCTCCAGTCACCCTTCTCCAGCGCCTCGCGGACCTGAGCGCGGGTGAACCATTCGGCCTCGGCAATCTCGCCGTCGTGAAACGCGAACTCCTCGTCGGGGTCACCGATCGCGTGGAAGCCCACCATCAGCGAGCGCGGGAACGGCCAGGGCTGACTGCCGAGGTATCGCACGTCGCGCACGTGAAGGCCGACCTCCTCGGCGATCTCCCGCTGCACGCACGCCTCGAACGATTCCCCCGCCTCGACAAAGCCGGCCAGCAGCGAGAACAACCGCTCGGGCCACAGTGTTTGGCGCGCGAGCACCGCGCGGTCCCCGCCGTCGTGAACCAGGCAGATCACCGCCGGATCGATGCGCGGGAACTCCTCGTGGCCCGTCACCGGGTCGACGCGCGTCCAACCGGCCTTGGCGGATTTCGTCGGTGATCCGTTGACTGGGCTGAACCGAGCCGCGTCGTGCCAATTCAGCAGCGCGGTCGCGGTCGCAACGAGCTGGGCGCTGGTGTCGTCGAAGACCTGCCCGGCCCGGCGCAGATCGAGCACCTCTGCGTCACCGTCCTCGGGCGCGACGAGCGCTGCCCGCACGCCCCACACGTGCCGGCCGTCCTGCAGCTTCCCGAGGAACACCGCGTCATGCGGCGGTTCGTCGCCAAGGTCGCGAGCCTCGCCCAGGACAGCCTGGCCGCCGGAGATCAGCACCTGGTTGCGCGTGTCCACCCGAAGCAGCGCCGCGTCGGGCCAGCCCGTCGTCGCAGCCTCGATGTCGGTGCGCAGCTGGTCGGCACGGTCTGCGCCGACACGGGCCAGCAGCGGAATGTTGCGCAGCGACAGCGCCATCAGCGCTCCGCGCTGCGGACGTGCAGCAGGCGATCGCCGGGCTCCAGGGCGTCGACTTCTGGCGAGTCGACTCGCAGCAGCTCACCGTTGCGCACCACGCCCAGGACGATGTCGCGAAGGTGACGCGCCGAACCGCCGACCTCCTGGCGCTCGACCTCACGTTCGGCGATCGCGAATCCCTGCTCGGGTGTGAGGAGGTCCTCCATCATCTCGACGACACTTGGCGTTGAGGTGGCCAGGCCGAGCAGCCTGCCCGCTGTCTCCGAGGACACCACCACCGAATCCGCGCCCGATTGCTTGAGCAGGTGCCGGTTTTCGGCCTCCCGCACGGCGGCGACGATCTTGGCCTTCGGCGCGAGCTCTCTGGCGGTGAGCGTGACGAGCACCGCCGAGTCGTCGCGGTTGGTGGCGACGACGATCGCCGCGGCATGCTGCGCACCGGCCAGCCGCAGCACGTCGGACTTCGATGCGTTGCCGTGCACGGTGACCAGCCCGCTGGCGGTTGCCTGTTCCAGGACGGACTGGTCGGTGTCGACGACGACGATCTCGGCGGGCGGCGTGCCGTCGCCCACCATTGCGTCAACCGCCGTCCTGCCTTTCGTGCCGTAGCCGATGACGATGGTGTGGTTGCGCACTCTGTTCCTCCATCGCTGGATCTTCAGGGCCTGGCGGGACTGAGTGGTCAGCGTCTCCACAGTGGTGCCGATCAGCACGATCAGGAACGCGATCCGCAGCGGCGTGATGACTAGGACATTCACCAGCCGCGCCATTGGCGTGACCGGGGTGATGTCGCCGTAACCGGTCGTCGACAGCGAAACCGTCGCGTAGTAGAAGCAGTCCAGGAAGTCCAGCCTGTCGTTCTGCCCGCCGTCGCGGTATCCGTCACGGTCGAGGTAGACGATCAACACAGCCGCCAGAAGGGCAAGCGCCGCGTACACGATCCGGCGGAAGATCCGGTGTCCCGGGCTGATGAATTTTTCCGGGATGCGCAGGATGTCCACCAACGCGGCGTCCGGCATGGAAGTGAGAGCGTCTTCGGCGGCGCCGAAGCGGCCGTTATGTCTGGCCACGCTGCCCCGTCATGATGGGGCTGCGGTCAGGGCCGGGAGGCACGCGCACAATGCTCTCATGACAAAGACGAACGAGAAATGACTGAGGCCAACGCGAGCGCCTCTGCCGCGACCACGGCGACCCGGATGGGCGTGATGCTGCTCGGCATAGGCACGCTCCATTTCGTCGCTCCTAAGCCGTTCGACGGCATCGTTCCCACCGAATTGCCGGGGACCCCACGCTTCTACACCTACGCGTCGGGAGTCGCGGAGCTTGCGACCGCCGCGCTGTTGCTGGCGCCGCCCACGCGTCGGTTCGGCGGCCTGGCCGCTGTGCTGCTGTTCGTCGGTGTGTTCCCCGGCAACGTCAACCACGTGCGCCTGTGGTGGCACAAGGGGTGGCCCGCGCGGATCGCCACGCTTGCACGGCTGCCGCTGCAAATCCCGATGATCACTCAGGCGCTCAAGGTCTGGCGGTCCTGAGCCGATTCCAGCAGCTCGGCCAATTCTGTTGCACCAGGCAGGGTTTCGGGTTCCAGCGTCCGGCCCGCCTGCACGTAGTGGAATGCTGCGCGCACGCTGGCTTCCTCGCAGCCGGTGAGCGCGGCCCACGCGAGCCGGTACACAGCAAGCTGGACCGCTGCCTCACGCAGCACCTCGGCTGACGAGGGCGGCGCCCCGGTCTTCCAGTCCACCACTGTCACCCCACCGTCGGCGTCGGCGAACACGGCGTCGATCCTGCCGCGCACGACGGTGCCCCCCAGCGTCATCTCGAACGGCACCTCGACATCCAACGGTGTGCGCGACGCCCACGACGACGCGGTGAACGCCCGCTGTAGCGGTCCGAGGCGCTCAGCGTCGGCGAGCGCGGCATCCGCGGCGCCGGGCAGGTCGTCGAGGTCGAAGAGTCGCTCACTGCCGTAGAACCGCTGAACCCAGCCGTGGAAGGCGGTGCCCAGCAACGCGTTGGGGTCATGACGCGCAGGTAGCCGGCGGCTCAGCCGCTCTGCGGCCACAGCCGGGTCGCGGCCTAAATCCACCAGCGTGCTCACCGAAATCTCTTGCGGTAGAACGCTTCCCAGACCAGCTGCGTTCTGCGCACGTTCCGCCAGCAGCGCGTCGACGTCGGCGGCCCAACCTTCCGGGTCGTCGGCGCCGTCGAGCGGTTCTTCTCCGGCCGCCCGCACGAGCGCGGCCCCGTACTGCAATTCGGCGCGCCGCGAACCCAGCGGGTCGGCTGGCCAAACCGCCTCATTCACCTCGTCGCGCAACGGGTTCCGCTCGCCGGCCGCGGGTACCGGCGCCCACTGCTCGATCACGGTGACCGGATCACCGTCTGTGTCGATGATCTCCTTCAGTTCCGTGAGGAACTCCGACGGCCCGCTGGGCTTGGCCGCGGACGGCCCCCAGTGGTGCCCGGACAGCAGCAGGGTATCCTCAGCGCGCGTGATCGCCACGTACAGCAACCGCCGCTCCTCGTCGGTCCGCCGTTGGTCGAGTTGACGTCGATGCCGGTTGATGGTGTCGGACAACTGCTTTCGATCTGTCACCGCCGAGGTGTCCAATACCGGCACCCCGTGTCGGCCGCCCTGGCTGCGGTCACCTCTCAGTAGCGGAGGCAGATCGGCGGCGTCGGTGAGCCAGGTGCGCGCGGACGCGGTGGACGGGAAGATGCGGGAGGTGAGATGCGGTACCGCGACCACCTGCCACTCGAGGCCCTTGGCCGCGTGCACGGTCATCACCTGCACCCTGTCCTTCGACACGCTGAGATCAGCTGGTGGTAAACCGTTCTCGACGGTCATCGCCGCGTCGAGGTAGGCCAACAGACCGGTGACCGACGCGCTGGGCCCCTCGGTGTAAGCCGCGACGGCGTCGGCGAATGCGTCGAGGTGCTCGCTGCCCGTCCAGCCGTCTGCCACCGGCCTACTCGCCCTGACCTCCACGTCGACGCCGAGCACCCGCCGCACCTCTGCGACCAGGTCGGGAAGCGGATGAGTGAGCTTGCCGCGCAACGCCGTAAGCTCGCGGCCGAGCAGGATGATGCGCCGATAGCCCTCGGCCGAGTAGCGCCCAGGCGCACCCGGATCGCATATCGCATCGGCAAGACAGGCCGAGTCGGCGTCAGGTGAAGCCTGCGCCGCGATCGTTTCCGGCGACGACGGCGCAATCGACTTATCGTCGAGTTCCGATGCGCGCCGCCACAGCGACGCGATGTCACGGCCGCCCAAGCGCCACCTCGGACCGGTGAGCACACGCATCGCGGCCGAGCCTGCGGTCGGGTCGGCCACCAGCCGCAACATGGCGACGACGTCGGCGACCTCGGTCACCTCGAGCAATCCGGCCAGCCCGACGACCTCAACCGGCACACCCAGCGCGGCGATTGCTTCGGCCATCGGGGCCGCGTCGGAGTTGCGCCGGACCAGTACGGCTGCGGTCGGCGGCTGTGCCCCAACACTTTTCGCTTCGTGATAGCGCACGACGAGATGCTGGGCCACCCACTGCCGTTCGTGGCGCACGTCGCCGACCAGAGCGCACCGGATGGCGCCGGCCGGCGCACCTGGCCGTGCCCGCAGCGTGCGCACCGCCACCGACCGGCGGCGCGCCTGCGCGGACACCGCGTTCGCCAGATGCAGAGCCTGCGGCGGATTTCGCCAGCTGGTACGCAGCTCGAGGGTGGGCGCGGGACTTCCGTCGGCGAGGCAGAAATCGGTGGCGAAACGCGGCAGATTGGTGGCCGACGCGCCTCGCCAGCCGTAGATGGACTGAATCGGGTCGCCGACGGCGGTCAGGGCCAGCGTGTCGTCGACTCCGCCGCCGAACAGCGCCGAGAGCGCGATGCGCTGCGCGTGCCCGGTGTCCTGGTACTCGTCGAGCAGCACGACGCGGTAGCGGGCTCTGAGCTGCTCGCCGACCTCGGGATGGGTGACGGCCAGCCGAGCCGCCTGCGCCATCTGCTGACCGAAATCCATCACGTTGTCTTCGCGCATCCGCGCGTGCAGCGCGTCGACGAGCGGCACCAGCTGGGTGCGTTCGTGCTGCACCGCGAGCAGTCGGCGCAGCCACTGGCTGGGCCCGCGCTCGCGCTGGTAGGGGCCCGCGGGCAGCGTGGTCACCAGCCGTTCGAGCTCGACGTGGGTATCGCGAAGCTGCGCGGTGTCGACGAGGTGCTCGGCCAATGCCGAGGACAGCCGCAGCACCATCGACGCCACCGTGGCAGGGTTCTTGTCGGTGTCGAGGTCGCCCGGGTAATCGCAGACGACCCGAAAGGCCAACTGCCACAGCTCAGTTTCGCTGAGCAGCCGGGTGTTGGGTTCCATCGGCAGGAGCAGTCCGTGGTCGCGCAGCAGCGCCCCCGCGAACGCGTGGTAGGTGCTCACGGTGGCCGGCTCCGCGTCTGCAGGGGCGTCCCCCTCCCCTGCGCCCGCGAGCCGTGCGAGCCGTGACCGCACCCGTCGCATGAGCTGCCCGGCGGCCTTGCGGGTGAACGTCAGGCCGAGCACCTGGCCCGGCTCGGCGTAGCCGTTGGCGACCAGCCACACCACCCTCGCCGCCATCGTCTCGGTCTTTCCTGCGCCGGCCCCCGCGATCACCACCATCGGTCCAGGCGGCGCCGCGATCACCGCGGCCTGTTCGTCGGTGGGCACAGGCAGTCCGAGAGCCTCGGCCAGTCGGGCCGGGCTGTGGTGCGGAGCGACGCTTGCGGAGCGACCATTGCACGGAGCGACGCTTGCGGAGCGACCATTGCACGGAGCGACGCTTGCGGAGCCACCATCGCACGGCGTCATCGGCGCGCCCCGAGTGCCGGGCAGCTGGACCGCACCGGGCAGTGGGTGCAGCCGCTGTTGACGCGGGCCAGGAATTCGGGCCCCTCCGTAGCGGCCGCGGCTTCGTGGACCACGCGCTGCCACTCGCCGGCCGAATCAGGGGTCAGCGCGTCCTGCTCACGTTCGGCGATGCCCGGCTTGCCCAGATAGACCAGCCGGCCGCCACCGGGTTCACCGCCGCTTGCGGGCGCCAGGCCCGCCGCGATCGCGAGCTGATACATCGCGAGCTGTGCGTGGCGCTGCGCGTCGTCCTTGGTGACTGCGGTCCGGCCGGTCTTGAGGTCGACGACGACCAGCCTCCCCTCGGCGTCGCGTTCCAGTCGGTCGATGCGGCCTTTGACCCTCACATTAGGCAGCTCCTGCTGTGGGCTGGGCAGCACACCGTCGACGTCGGCCTCGGTGGCGACCTCGGTCAGCTGGTGGCGGGTCTGCGCGCGCCATCCGAAGAACGCCGACAGCATCGCCTGATGGCGCACAAGCTCGTTGCGGGAATGCCACTGTGCCTCGAAAGGCAGAGCAGCCCAGATCTTTTCAAGCACATCGAGCTGCTGGGCCTCGGTGGTGCCTGGTGCAGCGATCAGGGCGTGCACCAGCGAACCCAACGTGGAACGCAGTTGATGGCCGTCGGTGCCACCGTGCCGCTCGAGCAGCCAGCGCAGTGGGCAGTCGGCCAGCGTTTGCAGCGCCGAAGGCGACAAGGTGACTGGCGCGCCGTTCGACAGCGGCTGGTCGGTGCTGACGGGCGCCATGCCGTACCACCCGGCAGGGTCGGCACCAGGCACACCCGCGGCGGCTAGGCGAGCCAATTGTGTTGCGGCGCATTGCCTTTGATGTTCGCCGACCGCACCGTCGGGCGCGCACACCACCGCTCGCAGCCGGCCGACCAGCGCAGCTGGCGTCAAAGTCCGCGCGGCGGGCTCCGGGTCGCCGGTGTGATCTGCCCACTGCGCCAGCTCGTCGACGAATGCCGAAGGCACGGCCGCGTCGTCCGCGATGCTGTCCACGGCGGTCACCAGTACGCGGCGCCTGGCCCGACCGAGGGCCGCCACCAGCAGGCGCCGCTCCTCGGCCAGCACAGGCGCCAGGCGCGACACCGGCGTATCGACACCGTCAAGGACGTCGACGAGCTCTTGGGCGCGAAGCACACCGCCACGGGCAATAGTGTTGGGCCACACACCTTCCTGAATGCCGGCGACGACGACGAAGTCCCACTCGCGGCCGACCGCCGCGTGCGGAGTGAGAATCGCCACGACCTCGGGTTCGACCAGCGGCTCGCGTTCCGGCGGATGAAGTGTCAGTCCGCTGACGTGGTCGACCAGTCCGCGCACGGTGGCACCCGGAGTGCGTGCGGCGTAGTCCTCGGCGATGTCGAAGAGCGTGGTGACCGCATCCAGGTCGCGGTCGGCTTGCGCGCCCGCGCCGCCGCCGCGCGCCCGGGCACGCATCCAACGCTGCTGCAAACCGGACCGACTCCACGCCTGCCACAGGGCCGAACGAGGATCGTCTCCCGCGACCCCGGCAACGGCGTCCAGTACGGCCCGCACCCGATGCAGCGCCGCCGCGTGGGGGCCGGCAAGTGCGGGTTGGGCGACTGCGTCTCCGGTGAGCGCGTCGACGAGAAGAGAGCCGAAGTCCGCCGACCCGGCGTCACAGCGTCGAAGGCTTCGGCGCAGGCCTCGTAGCGACACGGGGTCGACTCGCCCGATCGGGCCGGTGACAAGTGCCACCGCCTGCGCGACGGTGAGGCCGCCCGAGCCGGATGCCAACGCGGTCAGCAGCGTGCGCACCGCGGGATGGCGGATGGGCGGCGCGGCGGGCGCGGCGGTGCGCACGGGGACGCCGGCGGCCGACAGTGCCCGTGGCAGCACCGCCGCCGCAGGGGGAGTCGATCGCACGATCACAGCCATCTGCGACCACGGCACCCCGTCGATCAGGTGCGCGCGCCGCAGTGCGTCGGCGATCAGCGCCGCCTCGGCGTGCTCCGAGGACGCGAGCCGGACCATGAACGAACCCGGCACGTCGCCTGTGCCCTCGATTGCGCGGCCGTGGTTGGCGCCTGGCAACCGGGCCGCGACGCCGGTGACGGCCCTCGCGATGGCCGGTGCGCAGCGATGCGACTTCGTCAGCGCCACAACGTGATCGCCGTCTGCGGTCAACAGGCCCGGATGCGCACCGCGGAAGCCGAACACGGTCTGGTTGGGGTCGCCGGCCACCACCGACACCGCCGCACCTCCCGCGATCGCCGTGACGAGCTGGGCGGCCTGCAGGTCGAGGTGTTGTGCGTCGTCGACCAGGAGGACGCGCAGACGCTCACGCTCCGCTGCGAGAAGTTCCGGATCGGCGGCGAACGCGTCGAGCGCCGCGCCGATCAGTTCGGCAGCGCCGAGTGCAGGAACGGTGGCCTGCGGCGCCGCCCGCCCCGCTGCGGCACGCAGCATCATCACCTGCTCGTACTGCTGGGCGAATTTGCCCGCCGCCACCCATTCACTGCGGCCGTGCAGGCGGCCGATCCGCTGCAGTGCCGGCCCGTCGATGCCCCGTTCTGCGCAGCGCGCCAACAGGTCCCGCAGCTGGGTGGCGAATCCCGTTGTGGCCAGCGCCGGCCGCAGCGGTTCCGGCCAGCTGACCGCGGCGCGCTCGCCGTCTTCGAGGTCACCGGCGAGCAGCTCGCGGATGATGCCGTCCTGCTCGGTGCCGGTCACCAGGCGCGGGGGCGGGTCGCCGGCGCGCTGGGCGGCCAGCCTCAGCACGGCGAACGCGTACGAGTGCACCGTACGGACGAGCGGCTCGCGGATGACGGGACTCGCGCCGTGCGATGTCAGCTCTTTCGCGAGCGCACGGCGTGTGCGGACGGCGGCCCGCGACGTCGGGCACAGCAGCAGAACGGATTCCGGGTGGACGCCTGCGGCGATCCGGACGGCGGCGGCGCCGACAAGCAGGCTGGTCTTCCCCGTGCCCGGACCGCCGAGCACGCGGACCCAGCCGGGCGTCGATGAGCCGCTTGCGCGAAGAGAAAAAGGCGTCGATGAGCCGCTTGCGCGAAGAGAGAAGGGCGTCGCGGGGTCAGCGATCTGTTCCGGTGAGGCCATGTGGGCATGACACCACGAGCGTCCGACAGAATTGGATTCATGACCGCCGAGCTGAATGTTTACCGGTATGGACCCGACGGGCCGATTCAGGTCCTCGCGGTGCACGGGCTCACCGGACACGGCAAGCGCTGGCAGACGCTGGCCACCCGGTATCTCCCCGACATCACGATCGCCGCGCCGGACCTCATCGGCCACGGCCGGTCGTCGTGGGATGCGCCGTGGACGATCGACGCGAACGTAGAAGCGTTGGTGGCGCTCGTCGACTCGGCCGGCGGCGGCGCGCCCGTCGTCGTGTTGGGGCATTCGTTCGGGGGTGCGGTCGCGTTGAATCTGGCCGCCGCACGGCCGGATCTGGTCAGTGCGTTGGTACTGCTCGATCCGGCGATCGGGCTTCGCGGCGACCGAATGCGCGAGATCGCCGACGAAATGCTGGTGTCGCCTGACTACACCGACCGCAGCGAGGCCCGCTCGGAGAAGGCGTCGGGTTCGTGGGCGGACGTGCCCGAGGACGAACTGGAGGCCGAACTCGACGAGCACCTCATCCCGCGGCCGGCCGGCGGGGTGGGCTGGCGGATAAGCCTGCCGGCGATGATCTCCTACTGGAGCGAGTTGGCGCGCCCGATTGTGCTGCCGCGCAACACAACACCGACAACGCTGCTGCGGGCCGTGAGGACCGATCCTCCGTACGTGCCCACCAGGCTGGTGGAGGGCTTGCGCACCACGCTCGGGCCGCACTTCATCCTGAAGGACCTGGAGTGCGACCACATGGTTCCATTGGCGAAGCCCGAGGAGACGGCCACCGCGGTGCGGGATCGGCTATGACCGCGGTCACTGACGAGGACGTAGAGCTGGTGCGTGCGCTGGTGATGACGATTCCGTCGGGCAAGGTTGCGACGTACGGTGACATCGCTTCAGCTGCAGGGCTTTCCAGTGCGCGCATCGTCGGGTGGATCATGCGGACCGACTCCGCGGATCTACCGTGGCACCGGGTGATCCGGTCCAGCGGGATACCCGCACAGCACCTGGCTGCACGACAACTCGAACTACTCCGGGCCGAAGGTGTGCTCTCGGTCAACGGGAGAATCCCGCTACGCGAGGTCCGCCACAAGTTCTGACTTCTGTTGCGCCGGCATGAGAAAATGGGACACCAGAAGGTCAACGACGGCGGGGTGCACGCCTATGGGAGCACTGACTGCGGTCGCGCCGCACGTGTGCAGCCGATCGTGAAAGAGTCCGGGCGCCAGCAGATAACTCGCGATGAAGATCCGGTGGCGTCCGGCGCCGCGAAGCGCCCTGACTACCTCGGGCACCCGAGGCGCGCCCGTCGCCACGAAGCCGACGTGGACCTCGCCCACGTACTCCGCCAATAGGGACGCGGCACAGAATAACTCACGTGCAGCCCGCGGATCCGACGATCCTGCTGCCGCCATCACGACGACATCGCCTCGCCGCCAGCCGACTTCACGCAGCCGGTCTCTCATCGCCACGGCAAGCGCCGCATCAGGACCGAGCGCGGCCGTCACGGAGACCGCGGGGTGCCCACTCTCGACGACACGTGCGGGCAGGTCGGTATTGACGTGATAGCCCGATGCGAGGAACGCGGGAACGACGACGGCCGGCTGGTCGGTCGCCGACAGCACTTCTGCCGGGTTGGGACCGAGGACGTCGACGAAGGCGGTCCGCACCAGACCGATGCGCGCCGAAACCGCTTCCGCGAGTTGGCCGATCGTGTGCAGGCCTCCGGCATGGCGGGTTCCGTGCGCGACGAGGATCAGCATGTCGCGGGGTCGATCGCCAACCGGTACCCGCGCTTGACGACGGTGTGAACCGCGCTAGGAGCTCCGAGCGCCGAACGCAGCCGCGCCACAGCAGTCTCGACCGCGTGGGTGTCGCCGCCGCCGCCGGGCAGCTGCAAGAGCAGCTCCTCCCGGGACACCACCCAGCCGGGATTGGCCATCAGCCGGCGCAGCAACGCCATTGCCGCCGGTGGCACATTCCGGACCTCGCCGTCCACCGCGACGCTGCCGCTTCGCACGCTGATGTGGTGGCCACCGGCCGTGAATTGGCTTGCCCGGAAAGGCACCTCGTCACTGATCAACCGGGCCAGTGCGCCGAGGCGGTATCGATCGGGATGCACGGCCGGGACGCCGAGTCGCCGCAGCGGCGCGGCGGTGACAGGGCCCACACAAATCGGCGCCACGTGTTCGCGCAGCGCGCCCACGAGCTCACCCACACAGCCAAGGGCCTTGGCCCGCTCCAACATCGACGCGACCGCGGGTGCGCTGGTGAAGCTCACCGCGTCGAGCTGTCCGTCGATGACCATCGAGATCAGCTGGTCCATCGGCCGGTTGTCCTCCGGGTGCTCCCAACGGTAGACCGGCACTCTGATCACTTGCGCGCCCGCCAGTGTCAGCGCATCGCAGATGTCGGCGTGTGGTTCCCACTCCGACGCCGCACCATGCAACTGCACCGCGATCCGCAGGCCCGCAGCGCCATTCGCGAGAAGCCGCTCGAGCACTTCCGGTGATGCCTCCGACTCCGGGCTCCACTCCTCGCACAGCCCGGCCTGCCGGACTGCGCCGCGCGCCTTGGGTCCGCGCGCCAAGATCCGGGTCGACGCAAGCGCGGCGGTCAGTTCGTCTGCGACGTCCCAGCCGTGCGCGGCCTCGATCCAGCCGCGAAAGCCGATGCCCGTGGTCACCACGACGACATCGGGGGGCCGCTCGATCAGCAGCGTTGTGACACGGCGCAATTCGACATCGTCGACGAGCGGGATGATCCGAATCGCCGGTGCGTGCACCACCGCGGCGCCTCGACGCTCCAAGAGCGTGATCAGTTCCTCCGACCGTCGAGCAGCCGTTACTCCGATCGTGAAACCTGCCAGTGGTTCACCGACAGGTGATTTCAACGTATCCATCAGTCACCCGCACCTCGTATGTCCTCAGCGAGCGCGACTCATCATCGAGGCAGCGACCATCGAGAAGGGAGAACGCCTGCTTGCCCAGCGGCGAGGCCACCGTCGGCTCACCCTTGCGGTCGCCGGTGACGCCGCGCGAGATGACGGCCGCCCGGCTGAACGGGTCGATGTTGCCGACGGCGGCCAACGTCTGGTCGGGCAGCAGGAACAGCGCGACCTGCTCAGCGCCGGGCAGTAGCACCGCGACGCCGCGGCCGGGCAGCAACGCATCCAACGCACACGCCCTGGTCCACACCTTGGTACTGGCCTGGGGGCGCTCGATAAGCACTGTCATCTTCGCGTTCCTCCTTCTAGACCCATTGCAGTCACCTCATGTTTCGAAGTCATTACCCCGGCCTTTCCGCGGGGTCACCGATGCGCGGCGTGCCGAGCAACACAGGCACCTTCCGGGGGCCGCCGTCGTCGAACACCACGGTGGGATCGGGCTGGTCAGGGGCGTTGACGAACGACACGAACCGCGACAGCTTCGCCTCGTCGGCCAGCACGCCGGCCCATTCGTCGGAGTACCCGGCAACGTGGGCGTCCATCGCGGCATCGAGAACTGCTGCGATCCCCAGTGAGTCGTCGCACACGACCGCGCGGATATGGTCCAGGCCACCCTCGATGGTCTCCTGCCACACCGCTGTGCGCTGCAGCCGGTCCGCGGTGCGGATGTAGAACATCAGATAGCGGTCGATATAGCGAACCAGTGTCTCGGTGTCGAGGTCACCGGCGAGCAATTGCGCGTGTTTGGGTGTGGCGCCGCCGTTTCCGCCGACGTAGAGGTTCCAGCCCTTCTCGGTGGCGATCACCCCGACGTCCTTGCTGCGCGCCTCCGCGCACTCCCGCTGACAGCCCGACACGCCCATCTTGACCTTGTGCGGCGACCGCAGCCCGCGGTAGCGCAACTCGAGATCGACTGCCATTGCCACGGAGTCCTGCACGCCGTACCGGCACCACGTCGAGCCGACACAGCTCTTCACCGTGCGCAGCGCCTTGCCGTATGCGTGCCCGGACTCCATGCCGGCGTCGATGAGCCGCTTCCAGATTCGCGGCAGTTCTTCGACGCGTGCACCAAACAGGTCGATGCGCTGCCCGCCCGTGATCTTGGTGTACAGCCCGAAATCCCGCGCCACCTCACCGATCGCGATCAGCTTCTCGGGGGTGATCTCACCGCCCGGCAGCCGTGGCACCACCGAGTACGTGCCGTTGCGTTGCATGTTGGCCAAGAAATGGTCGTTCGTGTCCTGAAGCGAAGCGGATTCGCCGTCGAGGATGTGCTCCGACGAGGTCGACGCGAGGATCGACGCGACGGCCGGCTTGCAGATGTCACAACCGCTTCCAGTGCCGTGCTTGGCAATCAGGCCCGAAAAGGTTCGGATTCCGGTGGCCGCGACGATCTGGAAGAGTTCTACGCGCGACTGTGAGAAGTGTTCGCACAGCGCCTTGCTCTGCTCGACGCCCTGCGCCGCCAGAATCCGCTTGAGCATCGGAACGCAACTGCCGCAGGAGGTTCCGGCCGCCGTCACGCCTTTGATCGCCGGCACGTCGCAGGCGCCCTCTGAAATGGCGCAGACGATCGCGCCTTTCGTCACCGCGTTGCACGAACAGATCTGCACTTCGTCGGGCAGCGCGCCTACGCCGATCTCCGCCGCGGCAGGCGCGATCAACGATGCGGGATCGGCGGGCAGTCGCTGCCCGACGAGCGGGCGCAGTGTGCCGTAGGAGCTTGCGTCGCCGATGAGGATGCCGCCCAGCAGCGTCGAAGCGTCGTCGGTAACAACAAGTTTGGCGTAGGTGCCTTTCGTCGGGTCGTTGAGGACGACCTCGAGCGCACCGTCGGCCGCAGCGTGCGCATCCCCGAAACTGGCGACGTCGACGCCGAGGAGTTTGAGCTTGGTCGACAAGTCCGCACCGGGGAATTCGGCTGTCCCGCCGAGCAACCTGTCCGCCACCACCTCGGAGGTGGCATAGCCCGGCGCGACGAGCCCGTAGCAGCACCCCTCGATCGCCGCCACTTCGCCGATCGCGTAGACGGCCGGATCGCTGGTGCGGCAGGCCATGTCGGTGACAACACCGCCACGTTCCCCGATGTCCAGACCGCAGGCGCGGGCCAACTCGTCGCGTGGCCGTACACCTGCCGAGAACACCAGCACCGCGGCGTCGATGGTCTGTCCGTCGGACAGCGTGGCCCGCAGTCCGTCGCCATGCTCCCGAATCGCTGTGGTCGACACACCCGTGTGCACGTGCAGGCCCATCTGCGTGACGATGCCTGCAAGCACGGCACCGCCGCCGTCGTCGACCTGGATCGGCATCAACCTCGGTGCCAGCTCCACAACGTGCGGCGTCAATCCCATCAGCCGCAACGCATTCGCCGCCTCCAAGCCCAGCAGCCCACCGCCGACGACGATGCCTGCCGCACCCGGTCCCGCCGCCTGCGCCGCGGCGCGGATCGCGTCAAGGTCGTCGAGTGTGCGGTACACGAAGCAGCGCTTCAGATCCTTGCCCGGGATCGGCGGCACGAACGGGTACGAACCCGTCGCGAGCACGAGCGCGTCGTAACCGAGGGTCGCGCCGGAAGATGTGGTGACCGTGCGCGCATCCCGGTCGATCGCGCTGGCCCGTTCCCCGATCCGGAGCGTCACAAGATCGTCACCGGCGTAGTCATTTCCGGCCATCGCCAAGGCACTGCGGTCCCAGCCGTCGACGTATGACGACAACGCGACGCGGTCGTAGGCCGGATCCGACTCCTCGCACAGCACCGTCACTCGCCACTGCCGGTCGCGGTCACGGTCGCGCAGCGCCTCGACGAACCTGTGCCCGACCATGCCATGGCCGACAACGACTACGTTGCTCCTCGCGTCCGCAGTCACGACGGCCTTCGGCGCACTCATGCCTGCGCGGCCGCCTCCACCGGTGCCGGCGTCTCGGTCGCGGGCGCCTTCGTGGGCCTGCGCACATACGCGAACCACGTGATCACCGCACACAACACGTAGAAGGCGAGGAACACCCAGAACGCCATCGTGGCCGACTTCGCCGCCGATGAGTACGACGCCCGCAGCACCACGTTGATGCCCACGCCGCCGAGAGCGCCGATGGCACCTGCGATTCCGATCAACGCGCCGGACATCCGCCGCGACCAGTCAGTCTTCTCGGCTCGGCCGAGGTTGTCCATGCTTTGAGCCTTCGCGTCGAAGATCGACGGAATCATCTTGTACACAGAGCCGTTCCCGATGCCCGACAAGATGAACAGCAGGATGAAGCCGATCACGTAGGAGGTCATGATGGCGCCTGATGGTGCGCCGGGCGTCGCGTCGTCGAGACGCCCGGCGACCACCAACAACCCTGCGGCGGCAATCATTGCGGCAAACGTGTACAACGTGATCTTGCCGCCTCCGATGCGGTCGGAGAGCCAACCGCCGGGCGGGCGGGAGATCGAGCCCAAAAGCGGCCCGACGAAGGCGATCTGAGCGGCGTGCAGCGACGCCGCGGCGGTCATCGCGGGGGTCACCGCACCGCCATGCGACAAGCCGGCCAGGAAGTTGATCTGCAGCACCTGGCCGAATGCGAACGAGAACCCGATGAACGACCCGAAGGTACCGATGTAGAGCAGCGCGATCAGCCACGAATCGCGGTAGGCCATCACGTCGATCATCGAGCGGCCGTTGGTGCGCTGGTTGGTGAGGTTGTCCATGAACAACGCCGCACCGATTCCCGCGAACGCCAGCAGCACCAGATACACCGCGCACACCCAGTGCGGAGACCGGTTGCCGGCGACAGCGATCACCAGCAGGCCGACGATCTGGATCATCGCCACCCCGATGTTCCCGCCGCCGGCGTTCAGTCCCAGCGCCCACCCCTTGAGTCGCTGCGGGTAGAACGCGTTGATGTTGGTCATCGACGACGCGAAGTTGCCGCCGCCGAAACCGGCAAACGCGGCCACGATCATGAACGTGGTGTACGACGTGCCGGGGTGCGCCATGAAATACAGCGTCAGCACGGTCGGAACAGCAAGCACGAACGCCGAGAACACCGTCCAGTTGCGGCCGCCGAACGTGGCCGTCGCGAAGGTGTAGGGCAGCCGCAGAACCGCCCCGACCAGCGTCGGCATCGCGACGAGGAAGAACTTGCCCGCCGCGTCGATGTGATACACGTTCTGCGGCATGAACAGAACCATGACCGACCAAATCGACCAGACCGAGAAGCCGACGTGCTCGGCGAAGATCGACCAGATCAGGTTGCGCCGGGCGATTTTGGCACCGCCGTTGTTCCAGGCGTCGACGTCCTCGGCGTCCCAGTCGTCGATGGTGTGATTGCGCGTGAGCAGAGGCATGCGGCCACGGTAGGAAAGCCTTGTTGCGGCAAGACTGCACGCGATGACCGGCTTGCTACAACCTGCTCACACCGCAGCCCATGACGGCGGTGAGCTAGATGGTCAGGCGCACGAGCGCCGCCGTGCGGGCCAGGCCAGGAAACGCCGCGGCCGTGGACCGCGGGTGCAATGCGTGGACAGCGAGACGAAAGATCAACGCGCGCAACAGCATCTGCGGCCATTCGGGCAGCGACGCCCACCGCTCGATGAGCCCGTCGTCGGCATCGCCCCACGATAATGCATCGACGACCACCACGCCGGCCGCCCACGCAGCCGGCCGCCAGTACGGGGTGATGTCGGTGATCCCAGGGGCGGCGGTACCCGTGAAAAGCACTGTGCCGTAAAGGTCGCCGTGCACCAGCTGACTGGCACTCTTGACTGGTCGGCGCAGCCCCGCCAGCTGTTGGATCAGCTCGAGTGACTTGCGTGCGTCAGACGAGCCGGGCGCCACCTTCGCCCCCGACGGCCAGCCATGAAGCGGGCGCTCCTCCCACGCCGCGCGATCGGCGGCAACGAAGACATCGACGTCACCCCACGGCGCGACCGGTGGTTGTGTGAGGAAACGCGGCCGCTCGAGTTTGGCCGTCGCTTCGTGCAACCGCACGCCTGCCGACACCACCTCGTCGTGGCGCGGCTCCGGGGTACCGGACACGTAAGTGTCAGCGCGCCAGCTTGATACGACATATCGGCCGTCGGTGGAGCGAACCGGGCGAGCGAGCCTCACACCGTCCACGAACAACGTCTCGCGTACCTTCGCCGACCACGCCGCGCGCGCATGATCGGCGATCATCGACAGCACGACCTCGCCGCAGCGCCATCCGCCTTCCCAACCGCCACCCAACTCTTTCGGGCGAATTCCCGCCAATCCGAAGGCCGCCAACACATGTTCCGGCGGACGGTCGACGGTCATCTCGCCAGGTTACCTGGGCAAAGGCGCACCTCCGGCGCCCTGACGCAACGTGTCGGATGTCGTTACGGCCCCTATGCCGTCAGTACATCACCATGTCGGGTTCGAGCTGACGCGCCCATGCAACGATGCCGCCCTGGAGGTGCTTCGCCTCAGAGAAGCCGGCTTTCTTCACGGCGGCCAATGCCTCGGCGGAACGGACCCCGGTTTTGCAGTACAGCACCGGGATTCGATCATGAGGCAGCTTTGACAGCCCCTCTCCGGACTCGAGTGTCGACTTCGGCACGAGCTGAGCGCCGGTGATGCGGTTGATGTCCCACTCGACCGGCTCGCGGACGTCGATCAGTGCCACTTTGTCCCCGTCGAGCAACGCGCGCAGCTCACTCGGAGTCACCGTGGAACCCGCGGTGGCTTGCGCCGCATCCTCGGACACGACACCGCAGAAATCGTCGTAGTCGATCAGCTCCGTGATCTTCGGCGTTTCGGGATCCTTGCGAATCTTGATGGTGCGGTAGCTCATCTCGAGCGCGTCGTACACCATCAGCCGGCCCAGCAGCGGCTCGCCGATGCCGGTGATCAGCTTGAGGGCCTCGGTGCCCATCACCGATGCGATCGACGCGCACAGGATGCCCAGCACTCCGCCCTCCGCACATGACGGCACCATCCCCGGCGGCGGAGGCTCCGGGTACAGGTCGCGATAGTTCAACCCGCGCCCATCGGGCGCGTCCTCCCAGAACACCGACACCTGGCCCTCGAAGCGGTAGATGGACCCCCACACGTACGGCTTGCCCGCCAGCACCGCGGCGTCGTTGACCAGGTAGCGGGTGGCGAAGTTGTCGGTCCCGTCCAGGATCAGGTCGTAGTGCTCGAAGATCTCCACCGCGTTTTCCGGCTCGAGCCGCAGCTCGTGCAGCTGCACGTTGACGAACGGATTGATCTCGCGAATCGAGTCGCGCGCGCTCTCGGCCTTCGACCTGCCGATATCCGACTGACCGTGAATGATCTGACGCTGCAGGTTCGACTCGTCGACCTCGTCGAACTCGACGATCCCGATCGTGCCCACACCCGCAGCGGCCAGGTACAGCAGCGCAGGCGATCCCAGCCCACCCGCGCCGATCACCAGCACCTTCGCATTCTTCAGGCGCTTCTGCCCGTCGACACCCAGGTCGGGGATGATCAGATGCCGGCTATAACGCGCGACCTCTTCACGGGTCAGTTCGGCTGCTGGCTCTACCAGCGGCGGCAACGATGTCGACACCCGTATCTCCTCGATCAGCGGTTCACACCCTCACAATATGCAAGTCCAACAACGACGAATCGCGCTGTGGACTTCCCGGGGCCCGTCAAGCGATCGACCCCGAGGCCTTGCCGATCGCTCACGCGATCGACTCCGTGGGACTTTGCCGATCGCTCACGCGATCGACTCCGTGGGACTTTGCCGATCGCTCACGCGATCGGATACGGCCACGGATTGGGCTTGCACACCAGGCCGTCCGGTTTGACCGTGTCGGGGTCGAACTTGGCCTCGTCGTTGTTGCTGGTCGTGAACGTCTGCTGCATCATCACCGGCGCCAGTGCGCCGTTCTCCAGACACGGCTCGTGCTGCCGGTAGCCGATGGCGTGCCCGATCTCGTGATTGGTCAGGTACTGCCGGTACGACCCGATGTCGCCCTGAAACGGCACCGCGCCGCGGACCCAGCGCGCCTCGTTGATGAACACGCGCGGCTCCGTCTGCGGCCCAAAGGCCGGGTTGTAGCAGGACGCCTCCAGCGGGATCTCGTAGCCGCAGCCCTCGCGAACCGTCATCGGTGACGTCAGCGACACCCGGAAGTTCGGGGTGCCCTGGAAGGTCGCATCGACGCGCTGGAAGGCGAACCGCGCGTCATGCGTCCAGCTCTTCTTGTTGTCGAGCGTCTGGCTGACCATCCGCGCGAAGCTTTCGTCTCCGCCGTACGGCGCGGTGTCGACGCCGTCCTCCACCTCAACGGTGTAGGTGAACACGTTATTGGCCTGACCGACCTTCGGTTCCGTTCCGGGCACGATGTGCCACGCCTTGGCCCCCGCCTCGGTGAACGGGCCGCCTTCGGGCAGCACGCCCGTCGGCAGATTCGCGTCGAACTGGGTGAGCCCCTTGGGCGGGGCGCCGATGATCTCCGTACCGATCACCGTCGTGGGCGCACCCTGGGCCGGCCCCTCGACCTTCCCCTCGCTGGCCGACTGCACGTCCGGGCGCGAGCCACTGACCTCCTGGTACAACACGACGGCCGTGATGACGACGAGTACCGGCAACGCGTACGCGCGCCAGCCGTAGGTCGCGACGAACCTGCCCAGCCGCGTGCGCTTGCGCCAGCGCTGCCGCCCCTCCCGGTTGGCCCGGGGACGACCGAAGTCTCCGCCGACCGGGTCGCGCTGGGCGCGCAGCGGCTCGCGCCATTCGCTGCGCAGCACCGGCACACGACTTCCGTCGCCGCGATGCCCCGGCTCGTAGGTCACCGACCCAGAATGTCACAGTTGTTACAGGTCTCACTTCCCGGCGCACCGCGGGGCCCGGTAGTAGTGTCGTCCTTTCGAACGTAGTCAAGTTGAGGATTGTGGATGAGCGATCTCGCCAACACCGCCGAGAGGCGCGGCAACGGATTCGCCGACGGCGACGACGAGCCTGCCGCCCCCTCAGGTGGCAATCGGCGCGGCAATCGGCTCCCCCGTGGCGAGCGGCGCGGCCAGCTACTCGCCTCCGCCAGTGAGGTTTTCGTCGACCGCGGCTATCACGCGGCCGGCATGGACGAGATCGCAGACCGCGCCGGAGTCAGCAAACCCGTTCTCTATCAGCATTTCTCTAGCAAACTTGAGCTGTATCTCGCCGTCCTGGCACGCCACGTCGACAATCTCGTTTCGGGGGTCCGTCAGGCACTTCGGACAACCACCGACAACCGGCAGCGGCTGCGCGCCGCCGTCCAGGCGTTCTTTGACTTCATCGAGCACGACAGCCAGGGCTACCGGATGATCTTCGAGAACGATTACGTCTCCGAGCCCCAGGTCGCCGCCCAGGTCAAGGTCGCGACAGACGCGTGCACCGACGCCGTCTTCGACCTGATCAGCCGCGACTCCGGTCTGGAGGCGCATCGTGCGCGGATGATCGCAGTCGGGCTCGTTGGCATCAGCGTGGACTGCGCCCGCTATTGGCTGGACGCCGAGCGGCCGATCTCCAAGGACGACGCCGTCGAGGGCACCGTGCAGTTTGCGTGGGGCGGCCTTTCGCACGTGCCGCTCACGCGGTCCTAGCCGTACTGCCTGGTCTTCGCGCAAGCGCTCATCCGTGCTGTCTGGTCTTCGCGCAAGCGCTCATCCGTACTGTCTGGTCTTCGCGCAAGCGCTCATCCGCCGCCGAACCCCACCCGTCGCATGTCCGCCACGCCGATCTCCACATACGCGATTTTGGCGGTCTGCACCAACAACCTGCGGCCACGCTCGTCGGTCAGCTCGAGCACCGGCGCGCCCTTCTCAAGTGCCGCGCGGACTTTCTCTTCGACCACTTCGGGTAACTCCGCGCTATTGACAACCAACTCGCGCGAGCTCTCCGCGATGCCGATCTTGACCTCCACGCTGGTGCACCCTTTCGTCGTACTTCTCCGGAGAGCAGGCTAGTGGACTATCCCATCTGGTCTTTGCGCAAGCGCTCATCCGCTTCAGGCGAGGCCGAGTTCGGCCATCCGCTCGACGTGGGTGCGCTGCAGCCGATCAAAGAAGTCGGTAATTCTGCCCAGGCCGCCGGTGCCCGACAGCACCAGGTCCGTCAGCTCGTCGTGCTCGGCCATCACGTACTGGGCCTGCGTGATCGCCTCACCGAGCAGGCGCCGCGCCCACAGCGTGAGCCGGTTGCGCTGCTTGCCGCTGGACGCGACGGCGGCGCGCACCTCGGCGACCACGAACTGCGAATGGCCCGTCTCGGCGAGCACGCCGCGCACCACGTCGGCGACCTCGTCGGCCAAAACGTCGGCGATCTCGCGGTAGAAGTCGGCGGCCAGGGCGTCCCCGATGTAGGTCTTGACAAGGGCCTCGAGCCAGGTGCTCGGCGTGGTGAGCCGGTGATAGTTCTCGAGCGCCGAGACGTACTTGGCCATCGCCTGCTCGACGTCGATTCCCCTCATCGACAATGCGTCGCGCAGCATCTCGTAGTGGCCCATCTCGGCGGCCGCCATGCTCGCCATCGCGATCCGTCCGCGCAGGCTGGGCGCCATCCGCGCTTCGTCGGTCAGCCGATAGAACGCCGCCACCTCGCCGTAGGCCAGCAGAGCGAAGAGCTTGTTGACGCCCGGATGGTCAGCACCGATGAGCGGTCCTGCGGGCTCGGCAAGCTGTTCAGCGGTGGATGAGCCGCTTGCGCGAAGACCAGACGAAGTGGATGAGCCGCTTGCGCGAAGACCAGACGAAGCGGATGAGCCGCTTGCGCGAAGACCAAACGAAGCAGCCGAGGGCTGCGTGGAACTCATGTCCCCACCCTAGCCCGGTATGATGGTCGTCAGGCGGCGGCGACGTTTCTTCGACAAACCCCTGCCTGGCAATGTGCGTGCACGCAGTTGGCCGGCCTCCCGATGAGTGCAAGGCCTGCGAATCGGCATCCCTGTGGTGCCGGCCCGACGTGATCCTTTCGAACTCGTGCGCGCGAAGCAGAGAACAACGCGAGATCCCACACGGGAGAAACGCCGCGAGAGAGAAAAGGCACGAAAGGCCATA
This sequence comes from Mycobacterium sp., assembly GCF_032159765.1. Lineage (GTDB taxonomy): Bacteria > Actinomycetota > Actinomycetes > Mycobacteriales > Mycobacteriaceae > Mycobacterium. The sequence continues at coordinate 37,923 of NZ_JAVHWM010000200.1, forward strand.
TGACAGCCCTCAATCCAACCTTCGCCAAGCTCGGCGTCCGGGACGAAATCGTCCGTGCACTAGCCGAGAACGGCATCGAACATCCCTTCGCCATCCAAGAACTGACCCTGCCGCTGGCGCTTGCCGGCGACGACCTGATCGGCCAAGCCAGAACCGGCATGGGCAAGACCCTTGCCTTCGGTGCGCCGTTGCTGCACCGCATTACCACCGACGAGGACCGCGAACTGTCGGGAGTCCCTCGCGCGCTGATCGTCGTTCCCACCCGCGAGCTCTGTCTGCAGGTCTACGGCGACCTGTCCCATGCAGCCAAGTACCTGACGGCCGGTGATCGCCCTCTGAGCGTGGTCCCGATTTACGGCGGCCGCCCCTACGAGCCGCAGATCGAGGCACTGCAGGCCGGTGCCGACGTGGTCGTGGGCACCCCAGGGCGTCTACTCGACCTGGCCCAACAGGGTCACCTGCAACTGGGCAGCCTGTCGGTGCTCGTGCTCGACGAGGCCGACGAGATGCTGGACCTCGGGTTCCTGCCCGACATCGAGCGCATCCTCAACCAGATCCCCGCCAAGCGTCAGGCCATGCTCTTCTCGGCGACGATGCCGGATCCGATCATCACGCTGGCCCGCACATTCATGACGCGGCCGACCCACATCCGTGCCGAAGCGCCGCACTCGTCTGCTGTGCACGCCACCACCGAGCAGTTCGTCTACCGCGCGCACGCCCTCGACAAGGTCGAGCTGGTCAGCCGGGTGCTGCAGGCCCGGGGGCGGGGCGCGACGATGGTCTTCACCCGCACCAAGCGGACCGCGCAGAAGGTCGCCGACGACCTGGCCGAGCGGGGCTTCAAGGTCGGCGCCGTGCACGGCGACCTCGGCCAGATCGCACGCGAGAAGGCGCTGAAGGCGTTCCGCGGCGGCGAGATCGACGTCCTCGTGGCCACCGACGTGGCGGCTCGCGGGATCGACATCGACGACATCACCCACGTCATCAACTACCAGTGCCCCGACGACGATCAGGCCTACGTGCACCGCATCGGTCGCACCGGCCGGGCGGGAAAGACGGGCATCGCCGTGACGCTGGTCGACTGGGACGAGCTTCCTCGCTGGACGTTGATTAACACAGCGCTGAATCTAGACTGCCCGAGCCCCGCCGAGACGTACTCGAGCTCACCGCATCTGTACGCCGAGCTCGACATCCCGACCGACGTTACTGGTCAGATCGGCCCCGCGCGCAAGGCCGCCAGGCGTGCGCCCGACCGCGGTGACACCAACGGCGCGAAACCTGCCCGCCGCAGCCGCCCGCGTCAACGCACCCGCGGCGGCAATGCGGCCACTGGCCACGTCGACGCGCAGCCCGACCAGGGCCAGCCGGAATCGGAGCCCGCCACGGCGGACGCTGCCCGTCCAGCGCGGCGGCGCAGGCGCCGTCGTCCCGGCCAGGCCACGACAGCTGCTGCTCTTCGCGCAAGCGGCTCATCGACAACCAGCTAGCATCCTCCGGTGGTCAAGCCCGAACGCCGCACCAAAGGCGACGTCCTGGCCGCTGCGGCGATCGTCGCGGTCGTCGCGGTTTTCATCGCGCTGATCTGGTGGCAGAGCGACGCACGCGCGACCACGAGCCATCCCGCCGCGGGCCCTCCACCCAAGATCAACGCCGCGAGGGCGGTGCCCACAAAGCTGCAGCAGCTGTGGTCGGCGCCGAGCTCGCGCACCGCCGAGCCGGTGATCGTCTCCGACGTCGTGGTGACCGGGGACGGGCGCGAGGTCATCGGGCGCGATCCCAGATCGGGAGCGCAGCGTTGGAGTTTCGCGCGTGACCGCGATCTGTGCGGGGTGACGTGGGTGTACGACCTGGCCGTCGCGGTGTACCCGGACCCGCGCGGCTGCGGTCAGGTGAGCACGGTGGTCGCCGCGGCCGGCACCCGCGGGCCCACCCGCACCGCGTTCGCCGACAAGCGGATCACTCTGTCGACCGACGGCACCACTGTGTTGGCCGCCGGCCCGACACGCCTCGAAATGTGGCGGACCGACATGGTGCGCACATTGGCCTACGGCGACATCGACGCCCCGCTCAACCCGCCGGTGCCCCCGCGACCGCCGTGCCAGTTCCTCTCGACGGCCGCCAGCTCGTCTGCTGCGGCTGTGCTTGAGACCTGCAGCTCGTTTCCCGATTCCAGGCTCACCCTGCTCAAGGTGTCGAAGGAAGATGTCGAACCCGAGGTCAAGTATGTGCAACAGCCGGGTGTAACCGCGGCATCGGGTGCCAAGGTGCTCGCGGTCTCGGACCTGCGCACAGCGGTCTATCTCCCGACCCCGCAACCGCGCGTCGTGGTGTACGACGAGACAGGACAACAGGTTTCGGAAACACCCGTTGCCGCGCCGACAGTGCCCGACGTCCGGGTTTCGCACACAGGCAACCTGATCACCGTATGGACTGGTGACCGGGTCGATGTTCTCGACGGCACCACGCTCGCGATGCGATACACGATCGCCGCGGCAGCCCAAGCGCCGCTGGGCCCCGGCGACACGATGGCCGGGCGGCTGTTGATTCCCGTCACCGGCGGCATCGGGGTATACGAGCCGGCCACCGGCGCCTTCGAGCGCCTGATTCCGGTCGAGCGCCCGACCACGGCAGGACCGATCACCCCGGACGTCATCGGCACCACAGTCATCGAGCAGCGCGGCGGCACCATCGTCGCGCTTGGGGACGCCCCTTAGATCTCGGGGCTGAAGCTGGCAAGCGGCTTGCCGGACTTCCAGTGCTTGAGCAGGTTCGCGGCCAGGTCGCGGTAGGCCACCGAGCCCTTGTTCTTGCGGCCGGCGAGCACCGATGCTCCCGACGCGCTGGCCTCGGCGAAGCGAACCGTGCGCGGTATCGGCGGCCCGAGCACCGCCAGTTCGTACCGGTCGGCCACATCGAGCAGCACGTCGCGGCTGTGTGTGGTCCGCGAGTCGTAGAGCGTGGGCAGCGCGCCCAACAACGTCAGGCTGGGGTTGGTGATCTGCTGAACGTCGTTGACTGTGCGCAGGAACTGCCCGACGCCGCGGTGTGCGAGCGTTTCACACTGCAGCGGCACAATCACGTCGTCGGCCGCGGTCAGACCGTTCAAGGTGAGCACACCCAACGACGGCGGGCAGTCGATGATCACGACGTCAAACTCGTCTCGAACTTTTGCCAGCGCCCTTCGCAGCGCGTATTCGCGCCCGGCGCGCATCAGCAACATCGCCTCGGCTCCGGCCAGGTCGATGTTCGCGGGCATCAGCGTCATGCCCTCGTCGGTGTCCACAAGCGCCGAGGCGGGCTCCACGTCCCCGAGCAGCACGTCATGCACAGACATCGGCAGCTTGTCGGGATCGTGGCCGAGCGAGAACGTCAGGCATCCCTGCGGGTCGAGATCGACGAGCAAGACGCGCTTGCCCTTCTCCACCATCGCCGCCCCCAACGACGCGACCGTCGTCGTCTTGGCGACCCCGCCTTTCTGATTAGCCACCACCAGCACTCGGGTCACGTGGCTATCCAAACACGCGCGAGTACTCGCCCGAGGCCTTGTGAGGCAGAATCATCCCGGTGAGTCTGACCCAGCATCGATTGCTGTTGGTGCGGCACGGCGAAACCGAGTGGTCGTTGTCGGGGAAGCACACCAGCCGTACCGAGCTCGACCTCACCGAGAACGGGCGCGAACAGGCCAAGGCCGCGGGCGAGACGCTGGCGGACCTGAAGCTGAACAACCCCTACGTGATGTCCAGCCCGCGCAAACGCGCTCAGGTGACCGCCGAGCTTGCGGGGCTGTCCGTCGACGAGGTCTCGCCGCTGATCACGGAATGGGACTACGGAGACTACGAGGGCAAGACCACCGAGGAAATCCGCAAGACCGTGCCCAACTGGCTGGTATGGACGCACGGCTGCCCGGGTGGCGAAACCACTGCCGACGTACTTCAGCGTGCCGATCGTGCTATCGCAATCGCGTTGCAGCACATGGAATCCCGCGACGTCATCTTCGTCGGCCACGGCCATTTCTCGCGCACGGTGTTGACGCGCTGGGTCGAGCTGCCCGTGTACGAAGGGATACGGTTCGCCATGCCGGCGGCGGCGATCGCGATGTGCGGTTTCGAGCACGGCATCCGCCAGATCACCGGGTTGGGAATCACAGGGCATCCGCGCGCGACATGAGCGACGCACCGTCGTTCGTACTCAGTGGTCCCGGCGGAACGCTCGTTGCGCACGGCCTGCGGGCCGCCTACCCCGGCATCGACGCCGCCCGTGCCGCGCTCGCGTCGGGTGAGGAACCAATCATATTGGGCGCCTTGCCTTTCGACGTGTCGAGTCCGTCGGCGCTGATGACGCCGCAGGCATACGGGTTCAGTGACGCGCTGCCCCACCTGCCGCGCCAGGCATTGCCGTCGGCCCGAATCGCAGCGACGGTCCCGACGCCGGACGAGCACGGCGAACGAATAGCGCGCGCACTTGCCGCGCTGCGCGATCCGGGCGGCGGTCTGCGCAAGGTGGTGCTTGCCCGGGCGCTCGACGTGGCATTCGACGGACCGCTCGATGCCACCACGGTGCTAGGCCGGCTTGCGGCCGCTGACCCGGCCGCATACAGCTACCTCGCCGACCTGACAGCGGCAGGCGGCGGGTACGCGGGACGGGCGCTGGTGGGAGCAACGCCCGAGCTGCTGGTCTCACGCACCGGTGACAAGGTGACTTGCCAACCGTTCGCGGGGTCGGCGCCGCGCTCGGCCGACCCGGCGACCGATCAGGCCAACGGCGCGGCGCTGCTCGAATCGACCAAGAACCGGCTCGAGCACGCACTCGTGGTCGACGAGATGTCGGCGGTTCTCGACGGGTTCTGCGCCGACCTTCACGTCGCGTCCGTACCGCAGTTGGACAGCACTGCCGCGCTCTGGCACTTGAGCACACCGATCGTCGGGTCGTTGCGTGACACATCGACAACGGCACTGGACCTGGCGTTGGCGCTGCATCCCACCCCTGCGGTGGGGGGCGTTCCCGGCGACGCCGCCGCGGCGATGATCGCGGCCCTGGAGGGCGACCGCGGGTTCTACGCGGGCGCCACCGGATGGTGCGACCGCAACGGGGACGGCCGCTGGGTGGTATCGATTCGTTGCGCCGAGCTGTCGGCCGACCGCCTTCGCGCGCGCGTCTACTCGGGCGGCGGAATCGTCGCCGACTCCGACGTGAGCGACGAAATCGCAGAGACGACAACCAAGTTCAAGACAATCCTTCATGCGTTGGGGGTTCCGATATGACGGTCATCAGGCGGGCACGTCCCGGCGACGAGGTCGAGTTGACGGCAATGATCTACGAACTCGCGACGTTCGAGCGCGCCGTAGAGCACTGCACTGTCACCGAAAACCAGATGCGCACAGCGCTTTTCGATCCTCAACCCACCGCATACGCGCATGTTGCCGAAGTGGACGGGCAGTTCGCGGCTGGCGCCGTGTGGTTCCTCAGCTTCTCGACCTGGGAAGGTGTCCCCGGGATCTACCTCGAGGATCTGTTCGTACGTCCGGCATTTCGGCGCCGCGGACTCGCGAGGGAGCTGCTCAGGACGCTGGCCGCAGAGTGTGTCGCCGCCGGCTATACCCGGCTGACGTGGGCCGTCCTGGATTGGAACGCTGACGCGATCGGACTCTACGACGCAGTCGGCGGCAAGCCGTTGTCCGATTGGATCAGTTACCGGATATCGGGGTCGGCGCTGTCCGACTTCGCTGAATCGGGTTGAGCCGAATCCGGTTGACCGGAAGCCCATCTGAGCGCCGGCGGGCTGAAAAGCAGTGCAAGCGTCAGCACCGCGACCGCGCCCAGTGGCACGCCGAGCTCCGGACGGTGCGAGCCGGAGAACATGTAGTACGCGATCGGCAGCAGCAGCAGCTGAGTGAACACCGCGACACCGCGTCCCCAGTGCTTGCCTTGCCATAGCGCCCTGCCCGCGGCCGAAACCACCGCGCCGACAAGCAACAGCAACCCGGCCGTGCCGTAGGCGACCTTGGCATCGGCGCCGCGGATGCCGGCGATCACCAGTGCGATCGCGTACAGGATCGCAAGGACCCCTTCGAGGAGCACCACCACCCCGGAGCCGCGCACAACGGGTGGGATTGGACCGGGCACAGCCACAGCGTAGACACGCGCCGATAGGCTCTTGCCTCGTGCGCGCGGTGCTGATCGTCAACCCGAACGCGACCTCAACCACACCGGCGGGGCGCGATCTCCTGGCGCACGCGCTGGAAAGCCGCACTCACCTCACGGTGGAGCACACCAACCACCGCGGGCACGCGATCGAAATCGCACGGGCAGCTGCCATGGCCGGCGTGGAGGTGGTGATCGTGCACGGCGGCGACGGCACGGTGAACGAGGTGGTCAACGGACTGCTCGGCGCACCGGAGCTACCCGTCGGCAGGGAAGCACCGGCCGTCGGGGTGGTCCCCGGCGGGTCGGCCAACGTGTTCGCGCGCTCCCTCGGAATCAGCCCTGATCCCGTCGAAGCCACAAACCAGCTCGTCGACCTGCTCGGGGCGCATCAGCGCCACGGGAATTGGCGACGAATCGGCCTGATGGATTGCAGCGAACGCTGGGCGGTGTTCACCGCGGGAATGGGCGCGGACGGCGAGGTGGTGGCCGCGGTCGAAGCTCAGCGCGAGAAGGGCCGCAAGGTGACCTCGGGCCGCTATATCCGCACCGCGGTACCGGTGGTGGTGCGAGGCGCACGGCGAGATCCGGCGATGACGCTGCAACTCCCGGGACGGGAGCCGATCGAGGGCGTCCATCTGGTGTCCGTCTCGAACGCGAGCCCGTGGACGTACGCCGGTAAGCGCCCGATCTGGACCAACCCGACCACGACCTTCGAAACCGGTATCGGCGTGTTCGCGACCACCAGCATGAACGTGATCGCCAACCTGCGGCTGGTCCGCCAGATGTTCTCCAAACGACCCCGGTTGCAGTTCAAGCACCTGATCCGCGAGGACGACGTCCCATGGGTGCGTGTGACCTCGAACACACCTATCGCCTGCCAGATCGACGGGGATTACGCAGGACCACGCCGCGAAATGACGTTCACCGCTGTCCCAAACGCCTTGGCCGTGGTCGCTCCCCCACCAAAAGGTCGCTGACCAGCAGCGACAGGCGTCGGTGTGTAAATTTTGGGTGCGGGTTGTTCGAGTTTAGTACAAACGGGTAGAGGTTCTGAGAACGGATTCGACGAGTGAGATTGCCCACCAGTTAACGAGGACCCTTGACATCTGTTGAGCCTATGAAACGATCGATTGCAACAGTGCCGAAACATTTTGCGGCACGCATTAACAGCCGAAGAAACCTGTGCGCCTGCGCGCGCACGCAGCAAGGAGTAGTTACATGGATTGGCGCCACAAGGCGGTCTGTCGCGACGAGGATCCGGAGCTGTTCTTCCCCGTGGGGAACAGCGGGCCTGCGCTTGCCCAGATCGCGGAGGCGAAATTGGTCTGCAACCGCTGCCCCGTCACCACCGAGTGCCTGGGGTGGGCTCTGGATTCCGGTCAGGATGCCGGTGTCTGGGGCGGCATGAGCGAGGACGAACGTCGCGCGCTCAAGCGGCGCAATGCGCGGACACGGGCCCGCAGCTCGGTCTGACGGTTCTATAGGCGCGGGCGCGGCAATTTCGCGCCGGGTTCCTCACGCCCGCTTACTGTGCGCTCCGTACGCGTCTCCCGATCGGTACGCGTAACACCACGTCAGTGCCACCGCCGTCGGCGTCGAGCATGGTCAGGGAGCCGTCCAATTCCGTCGACACCAGGGTCCTGACGATCTGTAATCCGAGTCGGTCGGAGCTTTCCAGGCTGAACTCCGGTGGTAGGCCGCGGCCGTCGTCATGCACCACCACGTCGAGCCATCGCGCAGAGCGTTCAGCGCGGATCGTCACGCTTCCGTGGCTTCCCGGCGAGCCGAAGGCATGCTCGATCGCGTTCTGCACCAGCTCGGTGATCACCATGATCAGCGCGGTCGCACGGTCGGAGTCGAGCACACCGAGCGTCCCGACCCTCGTGACGCGGACATGGGTGTCCACGCCTGCCAGGTCGCTCATGATCGGCAGGATCCGGTCCACGACCTCGTCGAGGTTGACCTCTTCGTCCACCGACATCGACAGCGCGTCGTGAACCAACGCGATGGAGGACACCCGTCGCACCGATTCGATCAGTGCAAGGTGACCTTCGGGATTGGCGGTTCGGCGGGCCTGTAGCCGCAGCAACGCGGCTACCGTCTGCAGGTTGTTCTTCACCCGGTGGTGGATTTCGCGGATCGTCGCATCCTTGGACAGCAGCGCGCGGTCGCGGCGCTTGATTTCCGTCACGTCGCGGATCAGCACCACCGCGCCCACCGACTCGCCCCGCACCCCGAGCGGAAGCGTCCGCAGCAAAACGGCCGCCCCGCCGGCGTCGACCTCCAACCGCATGCTCGAGCCACCCGTGAGCGAGTCGCGGACGTGTTCGGCCAGCTCGTGCGCCTCGAACGGGTCGGAGATCAGCGGCCGCGTCACCATGACGAGGTTGTGGCCCTCCAGCTCGGACGCCAGGCCCATCCGGTGGTAGGCCGAGATCGCGTTCGGGCTGGCGAACACCACGTTGCCTTTGACGTCCAGCCTGATGAAGCCGTCCCCTACCCGCGGGCTAGAGCGCGACACCGGAAGATCGCCGACGTTGGGAAACGTGCCCTCCGAGAGCATCTGCAGAAGGTCGCCCGCACAGTCCAGGTACGCGGCCTCGAGCGGGCTCGAGTTGAGGCGGGCCACCGCGGTCTGATGCGTCAGCACCGCGACCACCGCGTCGGCGTGGCGCACCGGAACCGCCTGGATCCCTTCGGACAGATCGGTGTTGCCGATCGTTCCCGACTCGAACGCGGCGGCGAGCAACTGCCGCTGGTGCGGCGCGGCGATGGTCCCGACCGCATCGCTGGCCAGGACCGTCGGCGATGTGTTGGGGCGGCACTGCGCGACGCAGACGACCACGTCGTCATCACGGCGGACCCACATCAGGTAGTCGGCGAACGACAGGTCGGCGAGCAACTGCCACTCCCCGACGAGCGCATGCAGGTGGTCGACGGCCTCGCCCGGCAGGACAGTGTGCTCGGCGAGGAGTTCACCGAGAGTGGACATCGCGTGGGACGGTTAGTCTATGACGGCGATCAGGTCGCCGGCCTTGATCACGTCGCCGACGGCGACCTTCACCTGGGTGACAGTGCCTGCCTTCTCGGCGTGCACGGGGATTTCCATCTTCATGGACTCGAGCAGCACCAGGGTGTCACCCTCGCCGACGTGATCGCCCTCGTTCACAACGACCTCCAGCACGCTGGCGACGATCTCCGCGCGAACGTCCTCGGCCATCACTACCCCGTTCGTTAGCTTTGCCCTTCATCGAACCACAAACCGTCATGAGAGGATGGACGCGAGTCCCAAGGAGGAAGACATGGCCAAGCGTGGCCGTAAGAAGCGCGACCGCAAGTACTCGAAGGCAAACCACGGCAAACGGCCCAACGCCGGAGCCAAGAAGTAGCGCTCCTCAGTATTTGATGATGGTCGTTCGGCTGATTTCCAGCATGAGCCGCTGACGCAGGCTTTCGGGCGCCTTCTCGCCGCCGCACTTGCGGGCGATAAGCACCTTGATCTTCTCTTCGACGCCGTAGTAACGCAGACACCCCGGGCACTCGTCGAGGTGGTGTTGCAGTTTGTCGCGCGTCTCGGCGGTGCATTCGCCGTCCAGCAGCGTCCATACCTCGGCCATCACGGCAGCGCACTCGGGGTGTTCGGGATCCACCGGGCCTACCGGCGGGCGAAATTCGCTGTTCTGCTGCTCTGCGGGAGAACGGTCATCGCCTGTCACGACGACACCTCCTCTGCGGCTTTCCCACGCACGAATCCGCGTTCCCTGGCCACATCCGAAAGCAAGTCGCGCAATTGGCGACGCCCGCGGTGCAACCGGGACATCACGGTCCCGATGGGAGTATCCATGATCTCGGCGATCTCTTTGTACGGAAAGCCCTCGACGTCCGCGTAGTACACGGCCATCCGGAACTCCTCCGGCAGGGCCTGCAAAGCCGCCTTGATTTCGGTGTCGGGCAGCCCCTCGAGCGCCTCGACCTCCGCGGAGCGCAGCCCGGTCGACGAATGCTCGGCGTTGGCCGCCAGCTGCCAGTCGGTGATCTCCTCGGTGGGATACTCCGCAGGCTGGCGCTGCCGCTTGCGATAGCTGTTGATATAGGTGTTGGTCAGGATCCGGTACAGCCACGCCTTGAGGTTGGTGCCCTCTTTGAAGGACCGGAACCCTGCGTAGGCCTTGACCATGGTTTCCTGCAGCAGATCTTCGGCATCAGCGGGGTTGCGGGTCATCCGCAGCGCGCCGCCGTAGAGCTGGTCGATCAACGGGATCGCGTCGCGTTCAAAGCGCGCGGTCAGCTCAGCGTCGCTCTCCTGGCGGGGCTCCTGCTCCGGCGCGGCAGCGCCGTCCGCAGCGCCGTCGGACGCTCCCCAACCGTCGAGGTCGGTCATTGCGGTCCTTTCCCATGCGCCGTCGATGTGCACCGCCGGCATGGACACCGGCCGTTCAAGGCACGTCGTCGCCACTCAGACTCCTTCAGCAATCGTAGAACCGCGGACTGACAAGTATCCGACTGCATGCAACAACACCACACGATCAGCCCGTTGTTCCCCACGGTTAGTGTCAACGCATGTCTTTATCCGGCAAAACCATGTTCATCTCCGGTGCCAGTCGCGGAATCGGCCTCGCGATCGCCAAACGGGCGGCGGCGGACGGTGCGAATATCGCGCTGATCGCTAAGACCGCGGAACCCCATCCCAAGCTCCCGGGCACGATCTACACCGCGGCCAAGGAGATCGAGGAGGTCGGTGGCCAGGCGCTGCCGATCGTCGGCGACATCCGTGACCCCGACCTCGTCGTCGCCTCTGTAGCCAAGGCAGTGCAGCAGTTCGGTGGGATCGACATGTGCGTGAACAACGCGTCGGCGATCAACCTCGGTTCGATCACCGAGGTGCCGATGAAGCGCTTCGACCTCATGAACGGCATCCAGGTGCGCGGCACCTACGCCGTATCCCAGGCGTGCATTCCTCACATGATCGGCCGGGCCAACCCGCACATCCTCACGTTGTCTCCGCCGGTCCTGCTGGAGAAGAAGTGGCTGAAGCCGACCCCGTACATGATGGCCAAGTACGGGATGACGCTGTGCGCGCTCGGGATCGCCGAGGAGCTGCGCAGCGAGGGAGTCGCGTCCAACACGCTGTGGCCGCGCACGATGGTGGCTACCGCCGCGGTGCAGAACCTGCTCGGCGGTGACGAGTCGATGGCCCGGTCGCGCAAGCCGGAGGTCTACGCCGATTCCGCCTATGTTGTGCTGAACACGCCAGCCCGCGAATTCACCGGCAACACCCTGCTCTGCGAGGACGTGCTGGTGGACTCGGGTGTCACCGACCTGTCGGTCTACGACTGCGTGCCGGGCTCGCAGCTCGGCGTGGACTTCTGGGTCGAGAGCCCCTACCCTCCGGGCTACACGGCGAGCTGAAGGCCGAGCACCTCCCAGGGCCACAGCGCCCCGATCGTCAGAAACGCCGCGATATCCGAGCCGGCAGGCAGCCTGGTCTCCAGTCCAGTCTGGAGCAACCGCATTTGTTCGTCGTGGAAGAACGCCCACGTCAGCCCAACGATGACGTAGACGGCCACGACCCACACAGCGGCCTCGATCATCGCTTCGACACTCACCCGAAAGCCCAGCACCCGGCGCAGCACGGCACCTCCCTCAGACCAGGGCCCGGTGAGTGCGCACCCGTCGGCGGACGTCGGCCAGGAGCAGATAGCTGCCGCCCTGACGGACGAACACCGGCAGGAACCTATTCGCGAACGCCACGAGCAAGAAAAGCCGCTCGAACTGGCGTTGGCGAAAGTTGCTCCACCGCAACCCCATTGCGTCCCGGAACACCGGAGCGAGAAAGCCTGTGGTGAGAAACTTCACCAGCGGCCGAAACGGCAGGCCGAACAGCGGGTTGATCATCCGTAGGTTCAGCATGTTCAGCAGGTAGGCGCGGACTGCGTCGTCGATCGACACCCGCTGACACGCGTTGTCCCAGTACGCGTCGAAGTCGGCGCGAGTGCGCGGCCACTGGTCCTCAGTGACCTGCAGGGTGGTGCCCAGGGTCCAGGCGGACCGGTAGAACTGCTCGGCCTGCTCTGGCGTCATCTCACCGCGCAGCTGCTGATAGGTGTCTTCCAGCCCGACGAAAAGGCATGCCGCTACCCACATTTGAAGCTCGCGGTCGAACGCGTTGTAGGGCACGGGGCTGTCGGGGCCTGACTTGACGTGCTTGTGCGAGCCGTTCACCGCCTCGCGCAGCGCGTCCCGGTCCTCGGGGCGGCCGAGCACCGCAACCGCCACATACTGCAGCGTCGTTCGGGCCCGCTTCCACGGGTGTTTGAGCAGGCTGCCCGAGTCCACCTTGCTCTCGGCGACCCCGTATCCCACCTCGGGCCACGACAATTGCATCACCACGTTCGCCGGTCCCGCGGCGAACGACCAGAAGTCGAGCGCCTCCGACGCGGTGACAGGCGATGGGGTGTCCCAGCGCGCAGTGCGCCGGCGGATCTGAATTCTGTTGGTGCCCGTCATCACACGAAGTGCGTGCCGGAGATGAGCAGTGTCGGCCACGAAGCGATCGTTCCTGCGATGAGCACAGCCTGGTGGAATCCGCTGGCGGCTCTCAGGTGCTCGGTGTGGAACAACGCCCACACCACCCCCACCGCGAGATACGGAACGGCCAACATGACGGCGGTTCCGACCCATTCAGCGATGGTCATCTGGAGTCCCATGAGTTTTCGCATGCCCGGTTATGTTAACGATGATTCTGGCGTGGGACGGCCATTTCGCGTGGTTTCATGCTCGGATAGCCCGACCCGCGCCTCGATGTGAACGATCATTCCTTATAGCAGCGTGGCTTGTTCGAGTTCGGGTCCGGCGGGCTCGATGAGCTCGGGGCCGTTGTTGCGGATGTTGTTGACGAGTCTGGACACTTCGCGGATCTCGATCCTGTCGAGGTCGCCGTGCCCGCGCAGGAGGCCCTCATCAATGGGCGCATCGGGGTCCAGCCAGCGATCCCAATCGGGCGCGCTGACTGTCAGCGGCATCCTGTCGTGGATGTCGGCAAGTGGACCGGCGGCGTCCGTGGTGATGATCGTGCAACTCAGCAGCGGCGCAGTGTCTTTCGGGGCGTCTGGCGATGAGCCGCTTGCGCGAAGAGAAGATAGCTGCGGCCGCCATGTCGACCACAACCCGGCCATGAACAACAGCTCGCCGTCGGAGCCATACATGTAGAACGGCGTCTTGGGCGCCTTCTTCCCCGAAGCGGTCTGGCCGTTGGGGCGCCATTCGTACCAGCCGTCCATCGGGATCAGGCAGCGCTTGCTCTTCGCCGACGAGCGAAAGGCAGGCGAGGAGGTGACCTTCTCGGCGCGCGCATTGATCAGCAGCGGACCCTTGCCTTCCGGCGCGCCGTCGGCGCCTTCCTTGGCCCACGGCGGCACCAGTCCCCACCGCATCAACCGCACCCGCCGCGACGGGTCGTCGTCAGGCTCGCTGTGACGGCGCACCACGGCGCTGATCGTCGTCGTAGGCGCAACGTTGTAGTTAGCGCCTGCCACATCCTTTTTCGCCGAGGTGGCCTCATCGATCGCCTGGATCTTCTCGGCCAGCAACTTGGGATCGGTGGTCACCGCGAAACGCCCACACATGCCTCCATGGTGGCATCCGCAGCCGACACGCGATGATTGACCGGTGAGCATGTACGCCTGCGGACGCGAGGAGCAAGATAAAGCGTGGCCGGCACCCACCGCCATGGCGCCCGTGCGTGCCACGGTCACGGTTCCGGGCTCGAAGTCGCAGACCAACCGCGCTCTTGTTCTCGCGGCGCTCGGCGACGGGCCTTCGACGGTCAGCGGCGCGCTATGCAGCCGCGATACCGATTTGATGATCGGCGCGCTGCGCACGCTCGGCCTCGATGTCGGCGGCGAAGCGACCGAGGTCAGGGTCGGCGGGCGGATCGATCCGCGCGCCGGCGCCATCGTTGACTGTGGTCTTGCCGGCACAGTGCTGAGGTTCGTGCCGCCGCTTGCCGCGCTCGGTCTCACCGCGGTCGGGTTCGACGGTGACGAGCAGGCGCGCGTTCGGCCCATCGCGCCACTGCTGGACGCGCTGCGCACACTGGGCGTGGATGTCGACGGTTCGGCGCTGCCGTTCGTCGTACACGGCGCCGGGTCGGTGGCCGGTGGCACGGTCGAGATCGACGCGTCCGGGTCGTCGCAGTTCGTCTCGGGCCTGTTGCTCGCGGGTGCGGCCTTCGCCAACGGCCTGACCGTCGTCCACACCGGTGCGAGCCTCCCTTCGGCGCCGCACATCGCGATGACCGTGGCGATGCTGCGCGACGCCGGTGTGGACGTCGACTCCGGGCAGAACCGCTGGCACGTCGCGCCGGGGAACGTCGCCGCGCGCACGTGGCGGATCGAGCCGGACCTGTCGAACGCGGTACCGTTCCTCGCCGCCGCCGCGGTGACGGGCGGAGCCGTGCGGATAACCGGGTGGCCCGCCGTCAGCACACAACCTGCCGACCACATCCTCGACCTGCTACGCAAGCTGGATTGCGCTGTATTGCACTCTGATTCGTATCTCGAGGTGCAGGGGCCCGCCGGGTACGGGGGCATTGACGCCGATCTGCGTGACGTCGGCGAACTGACCCCGGCGGTCGCGGCGCTGGCGGCCCTGGCCGACCATGGATCGGTGTCGCGGTTGACAGGCGTCGCGCATCTGCGGGGCCACGAGACGGACAGGTTGGCGGCGCTGAGCACCGAGATCAACGAGCTGGGTGGCTCATGCGACGAGACCGACGACGGGCTCGTGATCACCGCCACGGCGATGCACGGCGGCACATGGCACTCGTATGCCGATCACCGGATGGCGACGGCCGGAGCCATCGTCGGGCTGCGCGTGCCCGATGTGGCCGTCGAGGACATCGAGACCACCGCCAAGACGCTGCCGGACTTCCCGCAGATGTGGACCGAGATGCTGACCAAGGATCCCGGGTCTTGAGGCCCGGCGATTACGACGAGTCCGACGTCCGGGTCCGCGCAGGGCGCGGTTCCCGGGCGCGAACGAAGACTCGGCCGGAGCACGCCGACGCCCGCGCGGCCATGGTGGTGACCGTCGACCGCGGCCGCTGGGGATGCGTTTTGGACCGTGACCCCGCACAACCGGTCACCGCGATGCGGGCCCGGGAGCTGGGGCGCACCCCGATCGTGGTCGGAGACGACGTCGATATCGTCGGCGACCTCTCAGGGCGCACGGACGCGTTGGCGCGAATCGTGCGGCGCGGTGAGCGGCGAACGGTGTTGCGGCGCACCGCAGATGACACCGACCCGACCGAACGCGTAGTGGTGGCGAACGCAGATCAGCTGCTGATGGTCATCGCGCTGGCCGACCCCCCTCCGCGGACTGGGCTGGTCGACCGCGCACTGATCGCTGCCTACACCGGCGGGCTCACGCCGATCCTGTGCCTGACCAAGACGGACCTCGCACCGCCCGAGCCGTTCGCGGCGGAGTTCGCCGACCTGGACCTGACGGTGACGATCGCGGGCCGCGACGATCCCCTCGACGCAGTCGCACCGCTGCTGAAGGGCAAAGTGACCGTGCTGCTGGGTCATTCGGGCGTAGGCAAATCGACGTTGGTGAATCGGCTTGTGCCGGAAGCGGATCGGACCACTGGCGCGGTCACGGGGATGGGCAGAGGGCGGCATACGTCCTCGCAGTCGGTGGCGTTTCCGTTCGGCGAATCGGGGTGGGTGATCGACACACCCGGGATCCGCTCGTTCGGGCTGGCGCACATCGAGCCCGACGATGTGCTGCAGTCATTCTCCGACCTCGCCGAGGTGATCCAGGCCTGCCCGCGGGGCTGCGGCCACCTCGGGCCGCCCGCTGATCCCGAATGCGCGCTCGACACACTTGACGGGCCGGCGGCCCGTCGGGTCGCGGCGGCACGCCGGCTGTTGCGTGTGCTGACCGAAACGTAGCGGCTCCCCTCTTGGCGCGAGGCGACTAGATTTCGACCCATGCGCGTCGTCCTGCTGCACGGCCTGACCAACTCGTCACGCGCATTCGACCGGCTCGTTCCGCTGCTTGACGGACTCGACGTCAGCACAATCGACCTGCCCGGCCACGGAAGCCGCGCCGGGCAGCCCGGCAAGCGCACCGTCGACGAGATCGCGGCCGCCGTCATCCCCGAGATACCGCGGCCGGCGATTCTCGTCGGCCACTCGCTCGGCGGGAGCACCGCCACCGCGATCGCCGAGCGCCGCCCCGACCTCGTGACTCACCTGGTTCTCGTCAACTCACCACCGTCTGTCGAGGCGCGCCGCGTCGCATCCCGTGGCGGCGAAAAGGTCCTTCGCACACCGGTTTTAGGGTCGATCGTCTGGCATACGATGCCGCGCAGCGCCGCCCGCGATGGGTTGCGTTCGGCATTCGCGCCCGGGTACAAGATTCCCGAGTTCTTCGTCGACGACATGCGCCTGCTGAAGTGGCGCACGTTCGTCGACGGCACCGGTGCGGTCGACGCGTTTGTGGGTGAGAAGTCTCTCTACGATCGCGTTCGGTCGCTCGGCCTGCCGACGACGGTCGTGTTCGGCGCGCTGGACCAGCGGATCGAGTTCGC
Source organism: Mycobacterium sp. (assembly GCF_032159765.1). Lineage (GTDB taxonomy): Bacteria > Actinomycetota > Actinomycetes > Mycobacteriales > Mycobacteriaceae > Mycobacterium. Next base: position 54,661 of record NZ_JAVHWM010000200.1, read on the forward strand.
TTCCCTCGGCGGGTACGCCTCCACGCAAGCGGACGTCGTCACTGTCGCTGACGCTGGCCACACGCCTGCATGGGAGACGCCCGAGGCGGTGGCGGAGGTACTGCGCTCGTTGTAGCGAGTCTCTCCGCGAGCGTGCCCCGCCCTAGACTGATCGTCGTGACAGCGGGGGATTCTGACCGGCTTTCCGGCGACGACGCCCATCTGCTCGCCGTCGAATCAGCGGCGATATTCGGTCACACCCTCAAGTTGATGATCCTGGAGCCGTCAGATCAGGCCCTCGACGTCGATGCGCTGCGCGCAGAAGTGGCACAACGATTGCCGAGCCAGCCACGCGCGACGCAACTCGTCGACACGTCCACCTCACAACCGCGCTGGGTAGAGGCAGCCAACTTCGACATCCGCAGTCATGTCAGGCGGGTGCCGACTACGGAATGCGTTACGCGCGAAGACATGTGGCGAGTCGTCGGGGGCCTGATGTCAAACCATCTCGACCGGGCCCGGCCGCTGTGGACGTTCGACGTCATCGGTCCGTTCGCCGACGGCAGGGAGGCGATCGCGGCCCGCATCCACCACGCGATGTGCGACGGGATCGCGGCGGTTCGTTTCCTCGACGCGGTGTTGTGGGATGCCCACCCGGTTGCACCCGCGCGTGCGGGCGCGGGGCCGACGGTCCGCACCGGCACGCTGACCGAGATGTGGCGGATGCCCGAAGTTGTTGCGCGGGAACTGGGGCACCGCGCGCGATCACCGTTCGACCTGCCCGTCACCGCTGCGCGCGAGCTGGCGTTCACCGTTGCGCCGTTGGCCGAGATGAAGGCGATCGGTGGTTCGCGCCCGCGTCACGCCACCGTGAACGACGTCCTGCTGGCTGTGATCACCGGCGGGTTGCGGACGTGGCGGGCGACGGGTGGGGCGAGCACCCGACGGCTGCGCGCACAGATCCCGGTAAGTCTCCATCACCGCGACGAGAAGGCCAGCAACCTCGGCAACCGGGATTCGTTCATCAACGTCGATCTGCCGCTGGCCGTGGATGATCCGCTCGCGCGACTCGACGCCATCAGCGACCAGACGAGGGCGTCTAAGTCCCGTGGCGACGCGAAGGAGCTCTACGACCTGTTCCATGCGCTGGGTCGAGTGCGCGCCATCGGCGATGCCGCACGGCGATTCGCCTCGAGCGCACAGGAATTCAGCGTGGCGATCTCCAACGTGCCGGGACCGGCGGCGCCGATCGCCGTCGCGCAACGCGGTGTGACGCATCTGTTCTCGTCGTCAGAGCCGGCAATGCATCACGCTTTGCGTATCTCGGCGATCTCCTGCGCGTCCGATGTCGGCATCGGCCTATGCGTCGACCCGTTGGCGCTACCCGACGTCGCGGAACTGGCCGCGGCCATCGAGCGCTCGTATGCGGAGTTGCATTCCGCCGCACTGGGATAGGCGTCAGGCGGCGCGGCGGATCTCGTGGCGGTTCTGCCGCCAGTCGCGCACTGCTGCGATTGCCGACTTGAGGCCGCGCCGGCGGCCCGTCGCCGGGTCGGTGCCCGCGAAGCCCGGTTCGAGCTCCGCGAACATCTGCTCACTGCAGGTTTCCGGCGCGTCGTCTTTGGTCGCGCTCAGGTACTTGTCCGGCAGCGACAACTTAGCGATGGTGCGCCACGTCTTGCCGTACTGAACCAGGAAAGGCCCTGTGGTGTAAGGCAGGTCGTACTTGTCGCACACCTGGCGCACCCGCACGGAGATCTCCGCGAGCCGATTGCTCGGCAGGTCGGGGTATAGGTGATGCTCAATCTGATACGACAGGTTGCCACTCATGAACCCCAGTGCAGGCCCGGAATCGAAGTTGGCGCTGCCGAGCATCTGCCGCAGGTACCACTCGCCCTTGGTTTCACCCGCCATGTCGGTCTTGGTGAATTTTTCAGCGCCGTCCGGGAAGTGGCCGCAGAAGATCACGGCGTTGGCCCATACGTTGCGGATGACATTGGCGAACGCGTTCGCGGTCGCGGTGGATTTGAACGTCGCGCCCGGCGACACCGACGTGATCGCGGGAAAGGCGGCGTAGTCCTTGAACAGCTGGCTACCGACCTTTACACCGGCCTCGCGCAGCCGGATCTTGGTTGCGTCGCGCTTCGCCTTGCCTTTGAACAGCTTGCCGATCTCCAAGTGCTGCAGCGCAACTCCCCACTCGAACCCGATCGCCAGGATCGTGTTCCACAGCAGATTGAAGAAGTTGAACTTCTTCCAGCGCTGATCGCGGGTGACGCGCAGCATGCCGTAGCCGACGTCGTCGTCCATCCCGAGGATGTTTGTGTACTTGTGGTGCTGGAAGTTGTGAGTGAACCGCCAGTGCTTGGACGGACCGCCCATGTCCCATTCCCATGACGAGGAATGAATCTCGGGATCGTTCATCCAATCCCACTGGCCGTGCATGACGTTGTGGCTGATCTCCATGTTCTCGACGATCTTGGCCACGCCCAGGGTGGCGCTGCCCGCCCACCACGCTGAGCGCTTCGAGCTGGCCGCCAGGATTACCCGGCCGGCGATCTCTAGGCCGCGTTGCGCCGCGATCGTGCGGCGGATGTAGCGTCTATCGCGCTCACCACGGGAGTCCTCGATGTCCTGTCGAATCGCATCGAGCTCGACGGCCAGACTCTCGATGTCGGCGTCCGTGAGGTGAGCGAACGCGGGGACGTCCGTTATTGCCATCGCATTCTCCTTCCTTCGGTCTCTGCCTACGTTATCGTAACCTACGGTCCCGTAGGTTACCAGCCGGTAATGCCTAGATGTCGACCACGCAATCTCCTGACGCCGCCGAAATACAGGTCTGCACGCGGCTGCCCGCTTCGCGCTCGGCGCCGGTGCGCAGATCGCGGACATGGCCGTCGAGCAGGTCGACGACGCAGGACTGGCAGATGCCCATCCTGCAGCCGAAAGGCATTTGCACGCCGGCGTTTTCACCCGCATCCATCAGCGATGTCGCGGCATCGGCGGTGACCGTCTTTCCGCTGCGCGCGTAGGTCACGGTGCCGCCCTGGCCGTGCGGCGCTGCCTTGGATACGGCGAACCGCTCGATATGCAGTTTGTCGGCGATGCCCGCGTCGGCCCAGGCGCGCCCAGCCGCCTCCAGCATTCCCTGCGGTCCGCACGCCCACGTCTCGCGCTCACGCCAGTCCGGCACATCGTCGGACAACCTGGACAGATCCAGCCGGCCGTGTGTGCGCGTGGCCCGCGTCTGTAGTCGATAGCTTGCGTGGGCTTGACCAAGGTCGGCCAGCTCTGAAGTGAACATCATGTCGGATTCGGTTGGCGCAGAATGAACATGACGAATATCGGTGACCTGACCGCGGCGAGCCAGCGTGCGCAGCATCGACATCACGGGTGTGATGCCGGAACCTGCTGTGAGGAACAACACCGACGACGGCGCAGGGTCGGGCATCACGAAGTTGCCTTGTGGCGCAGCCAGCCGCACGATCGTCCCCGGTGCGACACCGCCGACCAGGTGCGTCGACAGGAATCCCTCCGGCATCGCCTTGACCGTGATCGTGATGGTCGCCTCCGACGTGGAGGGCGCCGACGTCAGCGAGTACGACCGCCACCGCCACCTGCCGTCGACCAGCAGGCCGATGCCGATGTACTGGCCGGGCTCATGGTTGAACTCGAACCCCCAGCCCGGCTTGATCACCAGCGTCGCCGAGTCCACCGTTTCGCGTCGGACCTCGAGAATCCGGCCGCGCAGCTCGCGCGCCGACCACAGCGGATTGGCCAGCTGCAAATAGTCGTCAGGAAGCAGCGGCGTGGTAATTCGTCCCACGACGGCGCGAAGTGTCTTCCAGATGGGATTTCTCCCAGCGGTGCCCGAGACCGTCGGCGGGCGGGTGTTAACCACCACCGCGGTGGGCTTATGAACCCTCGAACCCATAGAACCTACGGTACCGTAACCTACGCCTTCGTAACAACACGACGTCACAGCAATTCGAGGAGAAACGGCAGCTCCTGGGGCGCGTACCAGGCCAGATCATGGTCCTGCGCATCGCCGACAATCAGTTCGGCGTCCTCGTCGCCGAGGTCAGCCTCGTCGACCACCTCGATCGCCGCCTCGACGTCACGCTCGGCGGCCGAATTGTCGACGTGTGCACAGACCACCCGGTCCATAGAGACCGGGCCGACGAGGCGCACTACCGCATCGTCGAGCAGTGGAAGCGGCGTCACGTTGTCCACGTCGGCCACCAGCACCGCCCGCCGCCGTGGCAGCTCCGACGCATCACTGCTCAGCAGCCGCAGCGACGCCAGGGCCGCCTCGCGCAGCGCCACCTCCGCAAGTTCGTCGTCGTCGCCCTCGGCGTAGGCCTCACGCAGCGTCGGGGTGACCGCAAAGGCGGTGCCGTTCACCGGGTTCACTGCACCCTCGGTCACGAGCCGCTGCAGCATGGCCAAAGTCGTTGGGACATAAACCCGCATGCCGAAACAGTAACGCTACTGCGCTGTCTCGAGCAGCTCGTCGAGCGACTCACGCAACAACGATGGCAGCAACTCGACGTCGCTCATCGCGTCACGGTCGGCGTTGATGCCGAAATACAGCTCGCCACAATATGACGTCACCCCGATGGCGAGCACCTGGTTGTACAGCAGTGGCGGCACCGCATAGGTCTCGAGGAGTTTCGCTCCGGCGATGTACATCTGCGATTGAGGGCCGGGAACATTCGTGATGAGAAGGTTGAACACCCGCGTCGCGTAGTGGGTGGCGACCCGGATTCCCATGGCGTGCAGGGTCGGTGGTGCGAACCCCGACAGCGTGATGATCGTCCGGGCGTCCACCAGGCTCGGCGCGGTGGGATGCGATTCGGTGGCGTGGGCGATCTGCGACAACCGCACCACCGGGTTGCCCTCGCCGACCGGAAGATCCACCAGAAACGGTGACACCTCGCTGATGGCTTGGCCCGGACCGGCATTGGTTTCGAGGTCGGCTTCGGGGTACACCGACATCGGCGCCATGGCGCGCACACTCACCGGAGTCATGACGGGCTCGCCGCGGGAGAGCAGCCAGTTGCGCAGGGCCCCCGTGATGACGGCCAGCACGACGTCGTTGACGTCGCAGTCGTAGCGGGCCCGCAGCTTCCGGTAGTCCTCGAGCCGGGCGGAGGCGACGGTGAATCGGCGATTGCGCGAGACCTCGCTGTTCAGCGGGCTGTCCGGCGCCGTGCCGCGCAGCACCGTGCGTGCCGTGTGGACGACGTTACGTCCGAAGTCGGCGAGGTAGCCCGCGTTCGCGGCGACGTCGCTGATCGTCGAGCGCACCGCCTCTAGGTGCGTGGTTGGCCGCGCCACCCATTCGCCGATTGCACCCAGCATCAGCTCCATCGACGACGGCTCGTGAGCCGCAATCCAGATGTCCTCCCCGAAGTCGGGCTGACGTTGCGTGCGATCGGCGATCACATGCCCGATCTCGAGCGCGGGCATTCCGTTGACCAGCGCCTGGTGCGACTTGATATAGAGCGCGAGCCGGTTCTTCGAAAGACCCTCTACCAGGTACATCTCCCACAGCGGCCGTGCTCTGTCCAGCGGTCGCGACGCCAGCCGCGCTATGAGCTCGTGTAACTGATCGTCGCTGCCCGGGGACGGCAGGGCAGAACGCCGGACGTGATAGGTGATGTCGAAATCCGGATCGTCGACCCACACCGGTCGCGCGAGTCCCAATGTCACCTCGCGCACCTTCTGTCGGTAGCGAGGAATTTGGGGAAGTCGCCGCTCCACCGTGGTAAGCAGCGTCTCGTAGGACAATCCGGCCTTCGGGCGGCGCAGGATCGACAGAGAGCCGACGTACATCGGGGTCGCAGTGTTTTCAAGGTGGTAGAACGCTGCGTCCGTCGCCGACAAGCGTGTGACCATCGCGAAGCGACCTCCCCTCCGGTCCTCAGCCCCCCGCCACGGTAGCCGGACAACCTTGTACCACGCACGACGGGCGCGTCGCGCGCTCGATGGAACGAAACGCGCCAGCGCCTGCGTCTGTCAGACATGACCCAGGACTCCCCTGTCGTGCCCGTTGTGGACTTCGAACCGCCGATCGGTGCGCCGCGCCGGGTGTCGCCGTTGGGCGCGCTGCGCCGCACGTCGCATCGGCGGCTGACGGCGGTGCCGCCGGTGGCGTCCCAGACCGCGCCCCATGCCGCCGCGACATTCGCGGACACAGCGCTGCGCGCAGTGCTCGAAGTCGTCGACGGGCGGCGTCCGTTCGCGCAGATAGCTCCGCTGCTCGGCCACGGACTCGCCGACACGGTCGTCGGCCTGGCCCGTTCGCGTCCCGGCGCGGGTCTGTCTGCTGCACAGCTTCGCCACGTGCGGCTGCGCATCGTGGACCGCGACGGCGACGTCGCCGAGGTCTTCGCGACGTATTGCCGTGGCGATCGGGTGCGCGCGATCGCGGGCCGGGTCGAATGTGCCGACGTTCGCGGACGTCGACGGTGGCGGCTGGTCGCGCTGCATGTGGGCTAGCGTTGGTCGCCATGGACGGCAACACGCTCAGCGTCGAACGCGTCATCAAAGCGCCGGCCGGGGACATCTTTGCTCTCGTGGCCGACGCCGGAAAGCACGCCAGCATCGACGGATCGGGGCGGGTGCAGCACGCGACGGCCGAATCGGTTCCCCTGAAGAAGGGATCGAAGTTCGGGATGGCGATGAAGGCGGGGCTGCCGTACCGGTCGACCAACACTGTGATCGAGTTTGAGCAGGACCGGCGCATCGCTTGGAAGACGACGTTTGGCGGCGGCCTGGCCGGCGGGCGGATCTGGCGCTACGACCTCGAACCCGTGGAGGACGGCACGTTGGTCCGCGAAACCTGGGACCTCTCGCAAGACAAGCAGCGGTGGTTCCTGAAGCTCGGTGCGATGCCGCGGCAGGCCGAGGAGGGCATGCAGGCGACGCTGGAACGGATCGCGGAGTTGCTCGAGAAGTAGGCTCCGGCGTGTCGGTGGCGTCTACTATAATCGAATGTATGTTCGAATCAGTTGACAACCTCGCTCCTTCCAAACTTGTGGATGTGATCGGCGAGGCTCACGCCGAGCAGTCGCGTCAGACGGCGCGCAAGCTGACCGCGATCGTCGCCTTGTTGTGGCATCGAATCTATGAGTTCGATGTCGATCCCGATCCTGACCACCGCACGATCACTGGGTTTCAGCGCACCGCTGCGGAGGTAGCTGCGGCGTTGACCCTGTCACCGCGCGAGGCCAGCACGCTGGTAGCACACGCCGAGAACCTTGCATTGCGGCTGCCCAAGACCGCCGCCGTGCTTGCCGACGGCAGGACCGATTGGCGCACGGTGGAATTGGTGATCGAGCGAAGCGAGCTGGTCGGCGGAGCGTTCATCGACGCACTCGACGAGGCGTTCGCCGCGCGGGTGTCGGTGTGGCGGTCCTGGTCGCGGCGCCGTGTGATCAACGCCGTGGATGCGATGGTGTACGCCGCTGATCCCGACGGCGCAAGGGAACGCCGCCAGGCCGCCGAGCATCATGATCGCCGTATCGGGGTCACCCCGTTGCCCTACGGCATGGCCAGGATCAGCGGCACGGTCGCCGCCGAAGCGGCCGCGGCCTTCGATGCGCGACTCTCACAGATGGCCACCGCCGTGTGCGCCGACGATCCCCGCACCATCACCCAGCGACGCGCCGATGCGGTGGACGCGCTGGCTGCTGGCGACGAGCTGGCATGCATGTGCGGCGGGCCCGGGTGCCCACAACGAGATCGCGCGCCGCGGCCGGCGGGCGGCACGCAGGTGGTGATCAATGTCGTTGCGAGTCAAGACACGATCACCGGCTGCAGTCAGCAGCCCGGTTATCTGGCCGGCTACGGCGTGATCGACGCCGACCACGTCCGTGAGCTGGCCGACAATGCGTCGCAACGAATGCTGGACCCGACGATCGACGAGGCCGCGGCACTGACCTATCAGCCCTCGGCAGCACTGGAGCGTTTCGTGCGATGCCGCGACCTGACGTGCCGGTTCCCGGGATGCGATGTGTCCGCGCAGTATTGCGACATCGATCACACGATCCCGTTCAACCACGACAACCCGGCCGCCGGCGGCATGACCGTCGCGTCGAACCTGAAATGCCTATGCCGTCAACATCATCGGCTCAAAACGTTCGGCGGCGGCCCGGACGGGTGGCGTGAAAGACAGCTTGGCGACGGCACAGTTATCTGGACTTCGCCGACCGACGAGGTGCACCGAACCACCCCGGGAGGCGCCGATCTGTTCGCCGGACTGCGGGCACCGGCGTGCCAGGCGCCGAAGCCTTCACACCGCAACCATTCTCGCGATCGCGCTGCACGAATCACTCGGGTGCGCAAACGCAACAGCGCCGTCCGGCCGCTGAATAAGGAGCATCGTCGCATGATCTTCGCCCGCAAACACGAGATCGGCGCCAGAAAATTCCGAAACCACTTGCGCCGCCAGCTGTTTCTGTTCAAAGGCGCACCCAGCACCAGCCCGTTCTGCACATGGGTCAACGAGCCGGAAGAACCCGAAGAACTTCCGCCGGATTGGCTGCCGCCACCCGAACCTCCGACTCCAGACGAGCCGCCGTTCTAAAGCGGCCGGAGCCCGCGGTCACTCGCCGGGCGTGGTGTCCTCGTCGTCCGGTAGAGCATGCCCGGGGGCACCCGGGGTGGGATCGTTGGCCGGGTCGGCCAACGGGTGCGGCCCGCTGGCGTCGTCGGGCAACGCGTGCCCGGGCACACCAGGGGTCGGATCCTTGGACGGATCCACCCGATACGGCTCCTGAGTCATGCGATCCCCTCTCTATGTCCGGCGCGACTTCGGCTGCTTTGATCCGCGCGCCTGCCGGCGTGCGGCTTCCCGGCGCTCACGCCGCGTACCGCCGGAGGTCACGCCGGCGGGCTCACCGCCGCCGTTGCGCCGCTGCACCTGGGCCGACCCGTCCTCGGACGGACCAGTATAGGTGAGCTGCTGCTCCCCATCGTCAATTCCCTTGGCGCGCAACGCCGTCGGCGGGGAGTCCGCGCGCTCCTTGGTGGCCACCGAACCCTCCTGAGCGCCCGCCGCCGCGGCAGCCGCAGCGAACGCGGCCAGGCCCTGAGGCGCAGCCACCGGCGCGACAGCCGGCGCCTGCACCGGTTCCACGGCAACGTTGAACAGGAAGCCGACGGACTCTTCCTTCAGCCCGTCCAGCATGCCGATGAACATGTCATAACCCTCACGCTGGTACTCGACCAACGGGTCGCGCTGCGCCATCGCGCGCAGCCCGATGCCCTCCTTGAGATAGTCCATCTCGTAAAGGTGTTCGCGCCACTTGCGATCCAGGACATTGAGAAGAACATTGCGCTCGAGTTGGCGCATCGCTCCTTCGCCGGCCAGTTCGGCGATCTCGGCCTCGCGCTTCTCGTAGGCCTGCTCGACGTCCTCCAGCAGCGCGTCCAGCAACTCCTCGCTGGTCAGGTCGTCCATGTCGTCGTGCTCATGGGTCAGGTTCTTGTAATCAAGGCCGACCGGGTACAGCTGCTTCAACGCCGTCCACAGCTGCTCGAGGTCCCAGTCCTCGGCGTAGCCCTCGGCGGTCGCGCCGGCGACGTACGCCTTGATGACATCGCGAACCATGTCCAGCGCTTGGTCTTTGAGGTTCTCGCCCTCAAGGATGCGCTTGCGCTCGGCGTAGATCACCTTGCGTTGCTGGTTCATCACCTCGTCGTACTTCAGGACGTTCTTGCGGACCTCGAAGTTCTGCTGCTCGACTTGAGTTTGGGCACTCTTGATCGCGCGGGTGACCATCTTCGCCTCGATCGGCACGTCATCGGGCAGGTTCAGCCGATTCAGCAACGCCTCCAGCGTCTCGCCGTTGAACCGCCGCATCAGCTCGTCGCCAAGCGAGAGGTAGAACCGCGACTCGCCTGGGTCACCCTGGCGAGCCGACCGGCCCCGCAGCTGATTGTCGATGCGCCGCGACTCGTGTCGCTCGGTGCCCAGCACGTACAGTCCGCCGGCCTCGATCACCTCTTCGGCTTCGGCCCTGGCCTCGTCTTTGACCTTGAGCAGTTCCTCGTGCCACGCCGCCTCGTATTCCTCGGCGGTTTCGATGGGGTCGAGGCCACGCTCACGCAGCCGCTTGTCGGCCAGGAAGTCGACGTTGCCGCCCAGCACGATGTCCGTGCCGCGGCCCGCCATGTTCGTCGCGACGGTGATCGCGCTGCGTCTGCCGGCCTCGGCGATGATGTTGGCCTCTTGCTCGTGATACTTCGCATTCAGCACGTTGTGCGGCACGCGGCGCTTCTGGAACTGCCGCGACAGGTACTCGGAGCGCTCGACGCTGGTGGTGCCGATGAGCACCGGCTGGCCCTTCTCGTACCTCTCGACGACGTCGTCGACGACCGCGATGTACTTGGCTTCCTCAGTCTTGTAGATGAGGTCGGACCTGTCGGTGCGGATCATCGGCTTGTTCGTCGGGATCGTCACCACGCCCAGCTTGTAGATCTCGTGCAGCTCAGCGGCCTCTGTCTCGGCCGTGCCCGTCATGCCGGACAACTTGTCGTAGAGCCGGAAGTAGTTCTGCAGCGTGATCGTGGCCAACGTCTGGTTCTCGGCCTTGATCTCGACGTTTTCCTTCGCCTCGATGGCCTGGTGCATGCCCTCGTTGTAGCGGCGGCCGATCAGCACGCGGCCGGTGAACTCGTCGACGATCAGCACCTCGCCGTTGCGGACGATGTAGTCCTTGTCGCGCGAGAACAGCTCCTTGGCCTTGATGGAGTTGTTGAGGTAGCTGACCAGCGGAGAGTTCGCGGCCTCGAAGAGGTTGTCGATGCCGAGCTGGTCCTCGACGAACTCCACGCCCAGCTCGTGCACACCGATCGTGCGCTTGCGCAGGTCGACCTCGTAGTGGGTGTCCTTCTCCATCAACGGCGCCAGCCGCGCGAACTCGGTGTACCAGTTCGACGCACCGTCGGCGGGCCCGGAGATGATCAGCGGGGTGCGGGCCTCGTCGATCAGGATCGAGTCCACCTCGTCGACGATCGCGAAGTTGTGGCCCCGCTGCACCAGATCTTCGATCCGGTGGGCCATGTTGTCGCGCAGGTAATCGAACCCGAACTCGTTGTTGGTGCCGTAGGTGATGTCGGCGGCGTAGGCGACGCGCCGCTCATCGGGGCCCATCTGCGCCAGGATCACTCCGACGTCGAGACCAAGGAAGCGGTGCACGCGGCCCATCCACTCGCTGTCGCGTTTGGCGAGGTAGTCGTTGACCGTGACAATGTGGACGCCCTTGCCGCCGATCCCGTTGAGGTAGGCCGGCAGCACCGAGGTCAGGGTCTTGCCCTCACCGGTCTTCATCTCGGCCACGTTGCCGAAGTGCAGCGCCGCGGCGCCCATCACCTGCACGTCGAAGGGCCGCTGATCCAGCACCCGCCAAGCCGCTTCCCGCGCGATCGCGAACGCTTCGGGCAGCAGGTCATCGAGGGATTCGCCATCGGCGTGGCGCTTCTTGAACTCGTCAGTCTTGGCGCGCAGCTCCGCGTCGGTCAGCTTCTCGATATCGTCGGACAACGTGCCGACGTAGTCCGCCACGCCCTTGAGGCGTTTGACCATGCGACCTTCACCAAGGCGCAACAACTTCGACAGCACGGATACGTCCCCTAATTTCTTTTCAGACTTCGGCGTACCCCATGGTAGGCGACGGGCCGCAAGGGGGGAGCGAAGCGACGGGAAGGAACAAGGGGCGAGCGAAGCGACGGGAAGGGTGAGGCCCCGCGGTTTCTCCTGGCGAGCGTCAGGCGAGCCGGATCAACCCATAGTCGTACGCGTGACGCCGATACACCACGCACGGCCGGTCGCTGTCCTTGTCGTGGAAGAGGAAAAAGTCGTGGCCGACCAGTTCCATTTCGTACAGCGCGTCGTCCACGGTCATGGGGGTCGACGGGTGTTCCTTGGTGCGCACGACGCGCCCGGGCTCATGACTGTCCGCCTCGATACCGTCCAGCTGCGCGGCTTCGCCGGCCACGGGCTCACGTAGCTCCGGCCAGGGAGCAACGACAGCGGTGGCCTCGGCCAGCGACACGGGCGTCTTGTCGCCGTAGTGAATCTTGCGGCGGTCTTTGCTGCGCCGCAGCCTGCCTTCGAGCTTGCACACCGCGGATTCGAGGGCGGCGTAGAAGCTGTCGGCGCAGGCCTCGCCGCGAACCACGGGGCCGCGACCGCGCGCGGTGATCTCGACGTGCTGACAGTTCTTGCGCTGACGCCGGTTGCGCTCGTGATCGAGTTCGACGTCGAAGAGGTAGATGGTGCGGTCAAAGCGCTCGAGGCGGGCCAGCTTCTGCGACACGTAGATGCGGAAATGGTCGGGTATCTCGACGTTGCGGCCTTTGACCACGATTTCGGCGGTCGCCATCGGCTCGGCCGGGTCGTCGACGTAGTCGGGGGCTAAAGCCTGCTCAGATTCCACGGATCGGATTGTCATGCTGGGCAACTCGTTTCTGTCGCGGCGTCGCACGCGGTCGGCGTGCGTGATGGTCAGTACGGCGCCAGTGGGCCGGGAGCTGCAATGCAACGTCGGTGCTGCCACCCCGCTGGGCCAGAGGTCGGTCTACTCACCTCCTACCGCTCTCGGTATAAGTGGCGCCCCTGACGAGAGAGGCGGCCGCCGTGATGGATCACGGATTGCTTTGCCCCGACGGTAGTCCGTGTTAACCATTGCGTGCCACTCATTTGGCGGACCTGTTGCCAGTTCTTCACATCTGTTTGACACCGGAGAAACTGCCGTGAGCGTCAAGCGTGCGCAATCGCCATCACGCCGGCAACACGCGCGCCTGCGGCCTGCAGGACCCGGACGGATTCGGTTGCCGTGGCGCCGGTGGTCACGATGTCGTCGAGCAGGAGGACCTCCCGGCGGCCGACGATGCCACGGACGAGGCGCACTCGGCCGGAGACGTTGGCCTGCCGCGCGGCGGTGGAAAGCCCGACGGAGTCGCGCGTCATCGCCCGCATCCTCAGCGCCGAGACCACGCCGACGCCCTCGCGACTGCGGCCGATCGCGGAAGCCACGCGAGCGACCGGATCACCACCGCGCCGCCGGGCCGCCGTGCGGCGGGTGGGAGCCGGCACCAGCGCCAAAGGCGGCTCGACGACTCCCCACGCGATCAGCCTGTCGAGCCCTGCACCAAGGGCCGTCGCCAGCGGGCCGATCAGATCGCCGCGACCACGCTCTTTGACGGCGACGATCGCGGCGCGGCGCGGCCCGGCGTAGCGGCCCAACGAGAACACCGGCAGGCCCGGATCGACGCGCGGGTGGATCAGTCGCGGGTCGTCGGGCCGCAGCGACAGTTCAGCCGCGCATGCGTCACACCAGCGGGTGGACGGCGCACCGCAGCCGCCGCACTCCAGTGGAAGGACGAGGTCGAGCACACCGCAAGTATGGGGACGACGACCGACTACTCTGCCGGTTTGCCCCGCTGCTCCCCTTCTGGTGATGCGGCTTCCTCGCCGGAGTCCACGGGCTGTTGCGACTCGGCCGACGGGCTGCCTGATGCCGCGGCGGTCTCGCTGGGTTGCGCGTCGAGCAGGTCGGCTGACACCCCGGCGTCCTGTGCCGCGGCGTCGGCTTGCATTGCGGTGTCGGTGAATTCGGCCTGCTCGCGCAGGTGCCACCCCTGGGGAATCTCGTGATGGTCGTAGTAGTGCTGGAACAAGGTCAGCGCGTCGGCTGCGGTCAGCACCTCCGACGGCCGTACGGCGTACTCCACGTCGCCACGGCGAACCGCCTCAGATGCGTTGGATTCGTTGGCCGCATCCGCGCGGCCGACCGTGTACAGCCGGTGCACTCCGTCGTCGTCGAGACGCTTGATCTCCACGGTCAGCCGCTCGGCGCTGCCGGCCGTCTGGAGCCATTCGGTCGGATGCACCACTTCGTCGTACTCGGCATCGGCGGGCAGCGGATAAATGAGGTAGTACTCGTACTCGCCGTCGCCGAGCCTGTTGATGATCGCCGCCAGCTGGCCGGGAATCTCCTCGGTGAAGTTGCTCATCCACCCGCTGGAACGGTTGTTCTCGGCCACGTGGGTGGGTCGGTCGAGCCTCATCCGCCTGGCACCGTCCTGATGGTCACTTGGGTGATCTTCACTGTTTCGACGACTCCTTGTTCGTTGACGATGGTCGCGTATGCGGGGTTCTGGGGCGACACCTGGGCGTCGAACACTCGCTGCCCGGGCGACAGGGATGCCGTCCCGGACTTGATCTCGATGCCTTCATACGTACGGTCGGGCAGTCGGGCCAATCCGTCGTAAAACCTACCGTTGGGGGCACCGCTGACGGACGCCCGCCGCTGCTCGGTGGTCACCCAGCGGCCCGGGTTCGCGTTTTCGTACTGTTTGATGCCTTGCGCTTCGGCGTTGCGTCCGTACCCAAAGCCGTTCTGCCCGGTGAACTTTCCGCCGCTGTCGCGATTGTCGCCGCGGTTGACGCCCTCGCCTGGATACCCCGTGCGCGCCTGCATGACCACGACGCCGTTCTCGCCTGCCGCGTCCTGGGCCAGATCGATCGCGCCGCCGCCCGTGAGCACTGCCCCGCCCGCGAACATCAGCGCCCCGGCGGCGTTGGCGGGCACGCCGACGATCGCGCCGACCCCTGTGGCGTCCGCGATCACACCGCCGCCGAACATCCCCGCTCCGGCGTCCATCAGCAGCGCTCCACCGGCGATCGCCGCCACGTCGAGAGGATGATGCAGCGCCGCATTGCCGATGCTCGCGCCCGCGTTCACGACGTCTGCCAGCACGTTGTACGCGGCGTCGCCGAATTGCTGCAGCTCCATAGCGGCCCAGCGGCCCATCGCCTGCGCGACCATCTGGGCGGCGGAGATGATCGGCGCCAGCAACGTCGCCAGCGCCGCCACTTCCTGCATGAAGTTGTTCAGGATGACGCGGATGTCGTTGGCGATCTTCTGCAGTTCGTCCTCGTCGGCACCGGTGATCAGGTCCCACAGTTCGTTCAGCGGCGTCATCGGGTTCATCACCCGCGACAGCAGGTCGATGATCGCGGCGTGCACGGCGTCGATCTGGTTTGCATAGCTGACCAGGTTCGACGCCATCATGACGGTCTGGTTGAACAGCACCGTCGAGTTACTTGCAGTGCTGCCGATCCCGGAGGTGATCTGGGCGGCTTCGGGCATCTGCTGGGCCGCCACCGTCGACAGTGCGCCGAACTCGCTTCCTTCCATGCCGAGAAACGCGCTGCCTGCTGATGTCCAGGCCAGCGCCGCCGCGCGCAGCCGCGCCGAATCCCCGTTGGGCCAGACCATTCCGACCAGAGGCTGGATCAGAAACCATCCGGGCGGCGCCGACGCGCTGGTGCCTCCTTGCGCCGACGGGGGCAGCTTCGCGCTCGTGGGTGTGGTCGCCGCCGGCGTCGGCAGCGGGGACGATGGTGCTCCGTTGACGTTCGAGGCGACCTCGGCCTTCGAGTAGTTCGACGCGCTCGTCCGGATGCCGTCACCAATTCGGTTGGCGCCGTTGGTCAAATCGACCATCGACTCGATCAACGACTTGGCCGAGGCGTCGTACTGCCGCCCGTGCACGACCCCAGCCGGGTCATTGCCGCACATGCCCGCGCAGGCGCTCAGCGCCCCCGCGAGCGCGGCGCGCGCGGCGGCCAGGTCCTTTCCCGAGCCAAGCAGCGACGTTCCGGCGCCGTCAAGTGCGATCGGGTCGACTGCGAGCGGGGCCATAGAGCGGTGTTATGACCACATCGACGCGTTCGCCGAAATCGCGCCGGTGTAGTTGTGGTGCGCACGGTCGCCGGCGTTGCGCAGTCGGCCCAGCGCCTCTCGCATCATCTTGGCGCCCTCGGTCCAGCGCTGATGTGCCTCGGCGTGCGCGGCGGCACCTTGGCCGCTCCACTGGACGTGCAGATTCGCCACGAGCGAATCGACCTCGGCGAGCATCGACTCGACGTGCTGCTCGAACGCCGACATCCTGGCCACCGCGTCAGCCAGGGCCTCGGGGTCGACCCGGAAAGCGTTGCTCACCTGGGCACGCTCCGCACCGCAGCAGCCGACGCCTGTTCCTGCGACGCGTAGTCGTGAGCGGCTTGGCCGAGCAGCTCGGCCAGCGTCGACAGGCCAAGATGCACCTTGCCGGCACCGCTGTGCCACTGCCGCCAGAGGTCCTCGTAGGCCGCACCGGACGCGCCGCGCCACCCGTCGAGCGCGTTCGAAGCCTCGGCGTCCATGGCCTTAAGGCCCTCGCTGTAGTTCTCCGCGCCGTGGCTGAGCATCTCGGATACGCGCAGAAGCTCCTCGGGGGAGGCGCGCAAGTTCGAAGGATCGCTCAAGGTGATCTCACTTGGCTCGGGGAGTTTGCTCTGAGCCTACCGACGGCTGCGCGGTGCACCCGACACGAATTCGGCGCCAGCCGGCGTCAGCCCGGCAGGACCGGGATCGCGCCGGGAGTCATCAGCACGCGCACGTCAACCCACTTCTGCTGGTTTTCGGCCGCACTGCTCGACAGCTGCAGCACGCCGCGCTGATCGGCCACGTAGACCATCGAGGGGTTGGCCGCGACCGTCGACACAGGCGAAGCGACGTTCTGGTTCGGGGCATCGGAGTTCACCCCGTCGAGGTTGACGTAGGACACCGGGTGCGCGGGGTCGTTGCGCCCGACCACGATGTCGTCGCCGGTGCGCCAGCACAGCGACACCACCGATGAGCCAAGTCCGAACCCGAGGCGGCGGGGGTAGGTCAACGCGTTCTCCCCCGCGGGTGTCTGCTCGACGGTCGCGAGGATGACTTGGCCGTTGATCGCCATGGCCGCCCGCGTGCCGTCCCGGGACAGCGCCATCTCGGCGATCGGACCCGGGAACTTGGCGGCGACCGCGGCCGCGTCGACGGGGATGCGGGCCGGCTGACCCGAGGCGGCTTCCTGTATCACCCGCACCACGTTGACGCCGTCGATCACCACCCAGACTGCGTTGTCCAGCGACCAGCTCGGGCGGCTGACCATCCGGCCGTCGGTGGCCTCGACCGCGACGCCGCCGGTGGGCCCGATCCACAGCGACGCCGCCGCGTCGGGTTGACCGCCGCGCAGCGATACCACCGATGCCATATCGCGGCCGGTGCGCGACAGCGTCGCGGCCCGCTGGTCGGGCATCTGGCCGAACGAACCCGGCACGCGCGGCGCGTTCTCGCCCTCGACCGACACCAACGACCCGCCGATCAAGCCGTGCAAACCGGCCGCGGCGCCGTCGTCGGCACCGGGATCGGTGGACGCCACGTCGGTGGCCTCCCAGCCGTTGGCGAATCTGTCGTCGAGCGCGGCGCCGTCGGCGTTGATCACGTACGGTCCGGAGATCCCGGCCCGCGCGAACGTCCAAATGATTTGAGCCGCAACCAATTGCCGGCTGTGCGGGTCGGTGGTCGACAGTCCTTCCAGCTCGACGCGCGCTCCGCCGTAGCCGCGTCCGATCCCGGTCTTGCCACCGTCAGCGCGGGTCACCGGCCCGCGCAGTCGCAGCGGCGACGCAAGCAGGTTGCGCACTGACCGTGCCATCTCCGGGCGCTGCCCGGCGATCAGCTTGCTCATCAATTCCGTTGGCAGCTGGTCGGGATCGGACACCGCGACATACCGGGGATCGGGCACCACGGTCTTGCCGGTCGGGTCGGCGAAGTAGAGGGTGTTGCGCTTGTAGGTGGCCTGGAACTGCTGCCAGTCCAGGAACACCCCGTTGGGGAGCCGGTCGATGCGCCAGCCGCCGCTGGTCTTGACAAGCTCGATGGGCCCTGGGTCCGGCAGTGCGCCTTCGCCCGTCTCGAACACCCCGATGTCGGAAAGCGATCCCAAGATGTCGGCCCGCATGTTCACCGAAACCCGCTCGGCACTGCGGGTTTCGACGAACACCACGTTGTCGATCAGCAACGAGCTGCCGGCGTCGTCCCATCCTCGCGACGCGGAGTCGGTCAGGAATTGCCGCGCGGCCAGGTGCCTGCTGGCCGGGTCAGCGGTGGCCTTGAGGAACTCGCGCAGCAGGACGTCGGGATCCATGGCCGGGGTTGGCTTGGGCAGGCTCGGCGGGGCCGAGCGTTCGACGGTTCCGATGGCCTGCGGCGAGGACGACGACGGCACGCCCGCGCACCCCGAGACGGCCAGCGCCATGGCGAGCACCGGGCAGGCCAGTGCCCCCAGCCGTCTCACCGGCTTTCCGCCGGCTCCCGCTGGCGCGGGCTGCGGCGGTCCTTATGCTCGACAACTGGTTGGGCGACGGGCTTGAGCGGCAGTGGGCTCGTGGTCACCTTGTGCCCGCGCACGAGCGGCAGGGTCAGCCGGAAGCATGCCCCGTTGCCCGGCTCGCCCCACGCCTCCAGTCGACCCTGGTGTAGCCGGGCGTCTTCGATGCTGATCGCGAGCCCGAGACCGGTGCCACCGGACCGACGCACCCGGGACGGATCCGAGCGCCAGAACCGGCTGAACACCAGCTTCTCCTCGCCGGGGCGCAGGCCGACGCCGAAGTCGCGGACGGTGACGGCCACGGTGTCCTCGTCGGCGGCCATGTTGATCTGCACCGGCTTGTGCTCGGCGTGGTCGATCGCGTTGGCGATCAGGTTGCGAAGGATGCGCTCGACGCGGCGCGGGTCGACCTCGGCGATCACCTCCTCGTCGGGCAGCTCCTCCTGCACGTCGACGTTGGCGTCGCCGGCCAGGTGCCCGACGTTCTCCAAGGCGCTGCGCACGGTGTCGCGCAAGTCCACCTGTTCGACGGACAGCTCAGCCACGCCGGCGTCGTGGCGGGAAATTTCGAGCAGGTCGGCCAGCAGCGTCTCGAAGCGGTCGAGTTCGTTGACCATGAGCTCGGTGGAGCGGCGCAGGGCCGGGTCGAGGTCGTCGCTGTGGTCGTAGATCAGGTCCGCGGCCATCCGGACGGTGGTCAGCGGGGTGCGCAGCTCGTGGCTCACGTCGGAAGTGAAGCGGCGCTGGAGACTGCCGAACTCCTCGAGCTGGGTGATCTGGCGCGACAGGCTTTCAGCCATGTCGTTGAACGAGACGGCCAGGCGCGCCATGTCGTCCTCGCCGCGCACCGGCATGCGCTCGGTGAGATGTCCCTCGGCGAACCGCTCGGCGATGCGCGACGCCGAGCGCAACGGCTGCACCACCTGCCGGGCAACCACCAGCGAAATCGCTGCCAGCAGCACCAACAGGACTGCGCCGCCGGTCAGCATCGTCCCGCGGACCAGCGAAATCGTGCTCTCTTCGCTGGACAGCGGGTAGATCAGGTACAGCTCCAGCGCCGACACGGGGCCCGTCGTCGGGCTGCCGATGATCAGCGCCCTGCCGGTGAAGCCGTCGGTATGCACAGTGGCGTACTGGTAGCTGACCTGCCCGGCTTTGACGAAGTCGCGCAGCGATTCCGGGATCTGCGTCATCGGGCCCGCGGACGTCGCCGCCCGGGGACCGTCGCCCGGCACGACCAGCACCGCGTCGAACGCGCCGGCCAATCCGTTTCCGGCAGCCGGCTCGGTCTTGCGGTCGGTGATGGTGTTGCGCGCCAGCTGCAGGCTGCTGTCCAACGAGCGGCTCTCTTCACCGCCGACGATGCCGCTGACGGTGGCGCGCGCCCGGTCGATCTCCTCCGTTGCCGCACGCACTTTGGCGTCGAGCACGCGGTCGGTGATTTGGCTGGTCAGCACAAAGCCGAGGACCATGATGACGAGCAGGGACAGCCCGAGGGTAAGGGAGACCACCCGCAGCTGCAGTGATCGACGCCAGGCCAGCCCGACGGCTCGACTCAAGGCGCGCAGTCCGCGCAGTAAAGGGGCAGAGCGCTGGATGCGCCGCCTCGAGCCCCAGATCACGGGCGGCGCTCCGCCGGGGTCACGGAGGTCCGGCCTTGTATCCCACTCCTCGAACGGTCAGCACCACCTGCGGGTTCTCCGGATCCTTCTCGACCTTGGCCCTCAGCCGCTGGACATGCACGTTCACCAAACGGGTGTCGGCGGGATGCCGGTAGCCCCACACCTGTTCGAGCAGCACATCACGAGTAAACACCTGGCGCGGTTTGCGCGCCAACGCCACGAGCAGGTCGAATTCCAGCGGCGTCAGCGAGATCTGCTCACCCTGCCGGGTCACCTTGTGCGCAGGGACGTCGATGTCGACGTCGTTGATCGACAGCATCTCGGCGGGCTCGTCGTCGTTGCGACGCAGCCGAGCGCGCACCCGGGCGACCAGTTCCTTCGGCTTGAACGGCTTCATCACGTAGTCGTCGGCGCCGGACTCGAGGCCGAGCACCACGTCGACGGTATCGGTCTTGGCGGTCAGCATCACGATCGGCACGCCGGAGTCCGCACGCAGCACACGGCACACGTCGATGCCGTTCATGCCGGGCAGCATGAGGTCCAGCAGCACCAGGTCGGGACGCAGTTCGCGCACCGCGGTGAGCGCCTGACTGCCGTCGCCGACCACCGCGGTGTCGAAGCCCTCCCCCCGCAACACGATCGTCAGCATTTCGGCGAGCGATGGGTCGTCGTCGACAACAAGAATCCTTTGCCTCATGGAGTCCATGGTGTCACCACATTGGGATAAAACGCTGCTACCACGCTGGGTGTTTTGCGCGTTAACGGCCGAGAACGCCAGCCAGCGCCACCGGATCGACGTCTGGAGCCACAATCTGCCAGCGACCGCCGAAGCCCTCGGCGGCGAGCCCCGCGTACACCGCGCTGGTGCGCCGTTGCAGTCCGTCGTCGCGCTCGTAGCTGTCGCGACGGCGGCTCGCGTCCTCGGATTCGCGCTTGGCGGCGCGGTCGGCGGCCAGCTCGGCGGAGACGTCAAGGAGCACCTGCCAGTCGGGCAGCGGCAGCTGCAGCCGCTCGAACTCGAGGGCATGCACCCAGGCGACCGCCTCCCCGGTCGCGTCCTGGTGCAGGCGCGCTGCACTGTAGGCGGCATTCGAGGCGACGTAGCGGTCGAGGAGCAGCACGTCGTACGCCGCGAGCAGGTGACCGATCTCTTCGCGCGCGCCGGCCCGGTCCAGCGCGAACAGCACCGCCATCGCGTGCACCGACGCGCCGAGCTCGCCGTGCTCGCCATGCAGTGCCTCGGCGGCGAGGTCAGCGGGCACCGAATGGCCGTACCGCGGAAAGGCCAGACTGGCCACCGACTTGTGGTCGCCCTCGAACGCCGCGCGCAGCCCGTCGCACAGTGTGCGCTTGCCTGCGCCGTCGACGCCCTCGATTGCGATCAGCAGTCCCGGCACAGGTCCCGAACTTAGTCGAGCGCCGCGATTGCTGCCTTCAGCTCCGGCATGGTCTCCTTGAGCAGCTCCAGGCTCTTCCAGCCTTCCTCGGGAGACAGGCCGCCAAGGAGCGGCTGGAACGGGAAGGTCGAGTGGGGCGGCATCTGCGGCACAATCGCCAGCAGCTCGTCGGGTGTCCACGCGGCGAACAGCCCGGCCTGACGTAGCGCGGCCGGGTCCGCCAGGCCCTTGAACGGCGATGTCGACGAATCTCCTTCTTCACCAGCCCATTTCGCGTACTCCGTGATGACGTGAATGGCGTGGCGCTCGATCGCTGCCCAGCCCTCGTCCTTGTCTTCGCACAGATGGATGGAAATGGGCGTGGGACCCGGCCGGAAGTACCTGCCGGGCGCCTGGTCGAGGTTGCGGCACTCTTCGAGGTAGACGTCGATCAGGTCAGGATTGATCGGGCCGAAGCCGACGCCGAAGCGAGCGGCCCTCTTCGCCGATGCCGGCACTCCCCCGCCCACCATCACGATGTCCTCGGGCTTCTGCACCGGCAGCGGCCTGATGTACACCGGCCGTCCGTCCACCTCGAACCGCTCGCCGCGCAGCGCCCGCAGGATGGTGTCGAGTCCCGAATCCATTGCTTTGCCACGGGTTTTCAGCGACTTGCCGAACATCGCGAACTCGAACGGCACGTATCCCGCACCGAAGATCACCTCAAGGCGGCCGTTGCTGATGAGGTCGGTCACCGCGATCTGCTCCGCGAGCATCAGCGGCTCGTGCAGGGGCAGCAGGACTGCGCCGAGACGGAAGCGGACGTTCGTGGTCACCGCTGCCATGGCGGCCGCGAGCGTGAACGGCTGCGGTAGATAGCCGTCCTCCGATGCGTGGTGCTCCATCAGGTTGATGACGGCAACGCCGATGTCGTCGGCGAAGCCCGCCATCTCGATTGCCGCGCGATACAGATCGCTCGTCGGCGTCGCCCACTCCGGCGCGCGCATGTCGAACATAAGGGTCGTTCCGACGCTTCGCATCCACGAAACGCTAGACGACGACGCCGAGACTGCTGCCAGATCGCGAAATTCGCTATTTATGCGATCTCACAGCAGTCTCGGCGCTCGGGCCCAACCGCGCTCAGTACCGGTAGTGGTCCGACTTGTACGGGCCCTCGACGTCGACGCCGATGTAGTCGGCCTGCTCCTTCGTCAGCTTGGTCAGCTGGCCGCCGAGCGCCTCGACGTGGATGCGGGCCACCTTCTCGTCAAGGTGTTTGGGCAGCCGGTAGACCTCGTTGTCGTACTCGTCGTTCTTGGTCCACAGCTCGATCTGCGCGATCACCTGGTTGGAGAAGCTGTTGCTCATCACGAACGACGGGTGTCCGGTCGCGTTGCCCAGGTTCAGCAGCCGCCCTTCGGACAGCACGATGATCGAATGGCCGTCCTCGAAGATGAACTCGTCGACCTGCGGCTTGATGTTGATCCGCCGGACCTTCGGATCGCGCTCCAGGCGCGCCATCTCGATCTCGTCGTCGAAGTGCCCGATGTTGCCCAGGATCGCCTGGTGCTTCATCGCCTTCATGTGCTCGAGGGTGATGATGCCCTGGTTGCCGGTGGCGGTGATGACGATGTCGGCCCACCCGATGGCCTCTTCGACGGTCTTGACCTCGAAGCCGTCCATCAGTGCCTGCAGCGCGTTGATCGGGTCGATCTCGGTGA
>NZ_JAVHWM010000210.1:0-21498 GCF_032159765.1 Mycobacterium sp.
TAGAGCGCACACCGAACTTGCCTGCCTCGCGCGCAACGAACCGGTTGACCGATTCCAGCGCGCTTTTGGCAACCGTCATCCAGTTATATGCCGGCATCGCGCGGGTCGGATCGAAATCCATGCCGACAATGCCGCCGCCTGGGTTCATGATCGGAAGCAGCGCCTTGGCCAGGGATGCATACGAGAACGCGGAAATGTGAATGCCTTTGGCGACATCCTCGTACGGGGCGTCGAAGAACGGATTGATTCCCATGCCGGTCTGCGGCATGTAACCGATCGAATGCACCACACCGTCGAGCTTGTTTCCCTCTCCGATGATGTCAGCGACCCGGTCGGCGAGCGTCGCCAGATGCTCCTCGTTCTGCACATCGAGTTCCAGCAGCGGCGCCTTCTCAGGCAACCGGTCAGCGATCCGTTGGATCAGCCGCAGCCGGTCAAACCCGGTGAGCACCAGCTCCGCGCCGGCTTCCTGCGCGACCTTGGCGATGTGGAAAGCGATCGACGCATCGGTGATGATTCCCGTGACGAGAATTCGCTTGCCCTCAAGCAGCTTTTGCATATTCAAACCCTCTCAGTGACCCATGCCCATGCCGCCGTCGACCGGGATCACTGCGCCGGCAATGTAGCTCGCATCCTCGGACGCCAGGAAACTGACCGCCCCGGCGACTTCCTCCGCGGTGCCGATTCGCTTCGCTGGGATGAAGTCCAGCGCCCCCGCCTGAATCCGATCGTCCAGCGCGCGCGTCATCTCGGTGTCGATGTAGCCGGGGGCCACCACGTTCGCGGTCACCCCCGCCTTCGACAGCTCCCTCGAGATCGAGCGGGCCATGCCGATCAGACCGGCCTTGGAGGCCGCGTAGTTGGACTGGTTCCCGATGCCCCAGCTGCCGGAGACCGAACCCACGAAGATCATCCGGCCAAAGCGGTTGCGCTGCATGCTGCGCGATGCACGCTGGGCAACCCGGAACGCCCCAGTGAGGTTCGCGTCGATGACCTTCTCGAATCTCTCCTCGGTCATCCTTATGAGGAACGCGTCCGCGGAGATGCCGGCGTTGGATACCAGCACCTCCACCGCACCCTGATGCTCCTCGACCTCCTTGAAGGCCCGATCGACAGCGTCGGTGTCGGTGACGTCGCACTCGACCCCGAACAGCCCTTCGGGAGCACCCGAGCCGCGGTGGGTAACGGCCACCTTGTGCCCGTCAGCGGCCAACCGCCGCGCGATAGCCAGGCCGATTCCGCGGTTTCCGCCGGTGACCAGCACCGAGCGGGAAACGAACGGCGGCCGGCCCGCCGCGGCCTGACCCGCAGCGTCGGCGGGATTGTCCGTCACAGTAATTTTTCGCTCCTCGCGTCCGCAGCCGTCCCGCCAACTTAACGCGTGCGCTTCAACCGCCCGAAATCGCCTGCCGCGGTACTAGCTCGGCAGCCTCCGGTTGACCACGAGCGCGAGAAGTGCGGCCACCGCCAGCACCAACGCACCCAGTCGCAGCCACCCTGTGCTGGCATCACCAGGGATGGTCTCGAACCCGATCTGCTCCTGCAGGGTCGCGTAGACATCCTTGAGCTCTGAGAGGTTAGAGGCGCTGAACGATTGGCCGCCGGACAAGTCGGCGACCTCCTTCATCGTCTCGTCGTCGACAGGCACCGGTTGACGCTGGTCGTTGATCTCGACATAGCCCTCTTTGGTGCCGAACGAAATCGTCGAAATCGGCACCCCTTGCTGCTTGGCCGAGCGGGCTGCGGTGTAGGCGCCCTTGGGGTTGTCGGGGTTCGACGGGACCGTCTCCTTGCCGTCGGAGAACAGCACGATCCGCGCCGGCGGCGGCTTGTCACCGCCACCGATCACCGCGCCCACAGTCGCGATCGCCTGTAATGCGGTGAATATGGCCTCGCCCGTGGCGGTGCGGTCGGCGGTTTTCAAGGTGCCGATCGCACGCTTGGTGGCATCGCGGTTCGTGGTCGGCGGTACCAGCACCGTCGCCGTGCCCGCATAGGAAATCAGGCCGAGATTGATTCCCGGGGTCAGCTCATCGGCGAATTGCTTGGCCGCCTCCTGCGCGGCGGCCAGCCGGTTGGGTGGCACGTCGTCGGCCTTCATCGACTGCGACACGTCGATGACGAGCATCACCACCGCCCGGTTGCGGGGGATCCGCACGTCGCGCGTCGGCCCGGCGATCGCGATCGTGAACAGCACAAGTGCGATCACTAGCAGTATCGCGGGAATGTGGCGAAAGCGGTTGGGCCGTTGCGGCGCAACGCTTTCCAATAATTCCATGTTCGCAAATCGAAGTACCCTGCGTCTGCGCGCGATCTGCGACAATACATACAGCACCGCAAGGGCCAGTGGCACGATGAGCAGAAAGAAAAGCCATGCGTGCACAAAGCCTGACAGCGACATCGGACCCAACAGCCAAACGTTCATGAGGATCCGACTCGTGTCATTTCACGCGTGTGATTACGGCTTGTCATTTCAGTGATGTCATTTCGTTGATGTGGTCTGCTGCTCTGCTCGCCCAAGTGGCCCATCTCTACCGTCCAGCGAGCGCTCCCCTGCGCCGCTGGGTGACGAATCGCACGACGTCGTTGATCCAGTCCCGGTCCGTGCGCAGGCTCAACAGCGGTGCGCCGCATCGCCGAAGAGTGCGGGCCACCTCCTCGCGGTGTGCTGCCGCGGCCCTGCCGAAGTCGTCTCGCAGTTTGTGGTCGATGGTGAACTCCCGGGTGGCGCCGGTCTCGGCGTCCTGCAGGATGACGTCGCCGATATCAGGTAGCTCCACATCGCGCGGGTCGAGAACCTCGATTCCCAGAACCTCGTGCCGACTTGCGATGGCGCGCAGCGGTCGCATCCAGTTGATGGGGCCGAGGAAGTCGCTGATAATCACTGCCATGCCGCGGCGCCGTTCCGGGCGGCGCAGCGCCTCGATCGCTGCCGCCAGGTCGCCCCGCACGCCAAGCGTCGCCCGCGGCGACGTCGCGATCGCGCGCAGCAACTCGTGCTCATGCATCCGGCCTGACAATGCCGGCACCCGAATGACGTTCTCGCCGTTGGCGATTATCGCACCCAGCCGGTTACCACCACCGCTGTTGAGGAACGCGATCGCGGCTGCCGCGGCGACTGCGAGGTCGCGCTTTTCGCACCCGGTGGTCCCGAAATCCAAGCTGGCCGACATGTCGACCACGAGCCACGTCTCCAGCTCACGGTCGGCGATCATCTCCCGTACGTGGGGGTTGGTAGTGCGGGCGGTGACGGCCCAGTCCATCCGCCTGACGTCGTCGCCGGGCTGGTAGAGCCGCGACTCGCCCGCCTCGGTACCCGGTCCGGGAAGAAGCCCGAGATGGTCGCCGTGCAGCACGCCGTCGAGCTTCCGCCGGATCGTCAGCTCCAGCTTGCGCAGCGCCGCGCTGAGTTCAGGATCCCGGATCTCCCCGCGTTCCAGCGACGGTAGGTCGACGGTGCGACCCGCGTTCGAGCTCACCGACCGCTAGCCGCCGCTGCGGCCGGCACTACTGGATGCAGCGAATGCCCTTGCTGCGGAACAGCATTCACCTGCGGGAGGGCCACGGTCTGCAGAATCCGGTTGATCACCGTCTCGGGTGAGATCTCGTCGGCCATCGCGTCGTAGGTCAGCACGAGCCGGTGCCGCAGCACATCCGGGATGACTTCGATGACGTCCTGCGGGATCACGTAGTCACGACCACGAACCAGCGCGAGCCCCCGGGAAGCCGCGATGATGCCGAGCGACGCGCGCGGTGACGCGCCGTACGCGATCCATGCCCTCGCGTCGGGCATCCCGAACTGCTCAGGCCGCCGGGTCGCGGTGACGACACGGACCACATAGTCGACGAGCGCGTGGTGGACGAAGTTGTTAGCGGCCACGTCTTGCAGGCGCAGCAAGTCACCGGGCGCGAGTACCTGCTTCGGCTGGGGCGGCGTCACGCCCATCCGGTAGATGATCTCCCGCTCTTCCTCCGGCGACGGATAGTCGATGTTGATCTTGAACAGAAAGCGGTCGCGCTGCGCCTCGGGCAGGGCATAGACACCCTCTTGCTCAATCGGGTTCTGGGTGGCCATCACCAGGAAGGGAGCAGGCAACGGGAACGTCTTGCCGCCGATCGAGATCTTGCGTTCTGCCATCACCTCGAGCAGGGCGGACTGCACCTTTGCCGGCGCGCGGTTGATCTCGTCGGCGAGCAGGAAATTCGCCACTACCGGGCCGAGCTCGATGTCGAACTCCTCCCTGCCCATGCGGTAGATCCGGGTTCCGACGATGTCGGTGGGCACCAGATCGGGGGTGAACTGGATGCGGGCGAACGTGCCGCCGACCACCTTGGCGAACGTCTCGACGGCCAGCGTCTTCGCCACCCCGGGCACACCTTCAAGCAGCATGTGACCCTTGGCCAGCAGACCGACCAGCATCCTTTCGACCAGCAGATCCTGACCGACGATGATCCGCTTGACCTCGTAGACCGCGCGCTCCAAGGTGTGAATCTCTGACGCGAGGCCGCCGTTGCGTTCTGGCGGCGGACCACCTGCCGGCGCGGTCGGCGGGCCGGCATGACCGGGTCCCCCGCCCGGGCCGGACCCCGGACCTGGGCCCGAGAAGCCTCCGGGGCCGTGCGTTGGCCCACCTGGTGAACTCATTAAGGGTCCTTCCACGCTGTCGATGCGGTGTATCGCAGTCAACTATTC
Source organism: Mycobacterium sp. (assembly GCF_032159765.1). Lineage (GTDB taxonomy): Bacteria > Actinomycetota > Actinomycetes > Mycobacteriales > Mycobacteriaceae > Mycobacterium. The sequence continues at coordinate 4,694 of NZ_JAVHWM010000210.1, forward strand.
CAGGCGTCTGGAAATCCGTCGACGTAGGTTGCGCTGGCGAGCCGCTGTGAGCTGTGTCCAGCGTGGTCGCGTCAGCTTTCGATGATGCGGGTCAGGTAGGGGGTCATGCCCGAAGTGCGAACCGGGCTGACCGTGACCTTGCCTGCAATAGATGAGGCCTCCAGCATCTGGCCGTTACCGAGGTACATCGTCACGTGCTGGCCGCCGCCGGGGCCGTAGAAGATCAGATCGCCGCGCTTGGCCTGCGACGGCGGAATGTGCCGGCCAGCGTTGTACTGGTCGCCCGAGAACCGCGGAATCAGCACCCCGACTCCGGCGAACATGTAGCGCATCAGGCCCGAGCAGTCGAACCCGTTGATGTTCGCACCGTCGCCGACTCCGGTGCTCGGCCCGGTCAGGCTGCCGCCGCCCCACGAGTACGGCACCCCCATCTGCGAACCCCCTCGGCGGATCACGTATTCGATCGCCTGGGGGCCTCGGACTCGCCCACCCGGCAGCGCCGCCGTTGGGGGGGCGTTCTTGGGAAGAATGCCGACGCTACTGAGAAAGCTGCGCCCCAGGTCCATCGTCGTCTGTGCGGCCTGCGTACTGGCTTGCAACGACGCGTTGGCGATCGCCACCGGGTCGCCGGGCGCACCGGCGCTGATGATCTGCGGCAGCGTCGGGTCCCATCCCCCGCCTTGCGGGTCGGCACCAGCGGTAGGCGCCACTGCGATCAGCAGAGGCGCGACCGCGAGGACGACGATCCGGAGCAGATTCCGCGAACGCAAAAGCTTCACCACCTGGTCAGTACTCGATGTAGCGGACGACAAACGGCGTCATGCCGCTGGTGCGGACCGGCGAGACCTTGACGGTCGAACCCGTGTACGGGGCTTCGAGCATCTGGCCGTTGCCGAGGTAGAGGGTCACGTGCTGGCTGCCGCCGGGGCCGTAGAAGATGACGTCACCGCGACGCATCTGCGAGGCCGGGATCTTGCGGCCCATGTTGTACTGCGATCCCGAGTAGTGCGGCAGCTTGATGCCGACGCCCGCGAACGCGTACAGGATCAGGCCGGAGCAGTCGAATCCGACGGTGCCCGCGCCGTCGTCGATGCCCCGGCTCGGCCCCGCCGCGTTCCCGCCGCCCCAGGAATACGGCACCCCCATCTGCGACCCGGCCCGGCGGATCACGTACTCGGACGCCTGTCGCCCGTACACCCGCGGGATGCGGCCGTTGTTGATGCCGGTGTCTCCGGGCTTGAGGATGCCCATTGACGTGAGGAACTGCTTGCCCATGTTCGCGGTCACCTGAGACGAGGTGGCCGAGATGCCCAACAGCGAGTTGATGATCGCGACCGGATCGCCGCTGACGAACGCGCTGGGTATCGCGGGCAGCGTCGGGTCCCACAACGGCCCGTCCCACTTGCCGGTATTACTTTGCGGCGCAGCTGAATTCGCCCCCGGCGCAGTCCACCGATCCGCACCCGGCGCCGGCATGGGCGCTGGGGCCGGGGCAGGGAGCCGGCCAGCCGACGTCGACCACGTCGCCTGGGCGGCATTCAGCCTGTCCTGGGCGGCGTGTCGTTCTGCGACCAGACGGTCGAGTTCGGCCCGCTGGTCACCGAACTGCTTCTGGGCGTCGGTCAGAGCGGTGACGGCGTCGTCTTGGCTGCGGCGCGAATCGGCCGCGGCCTGGTCGGCCTTCTCCTTGGCGGTCTGCGCGGCGGACTTTCTGTTCAGTTGTTCGGTGCGCGCACGCTGAAGATCCGAAAGCGTCTTTTGTGCGCTGAGCGCGAAGGTGTGGTCTGCGGTGGCAGTGGCGATCAGGTCGTCGGGGCTGGTGGCCATCAGATAGGAGCTCGACGGCCCGGTCATGTATGCCTGGGCGGCGTACGCGTCGAAGCTGTGCTGTGCAGCGGCTATCGCGGCGCTGGAGTCGTCAACCCCGCGTTGGCTATCGGCGAGTTCCGCGTTGGCGGTGTCGACTGCATCGCGCGCGGTCTGTACGTCGACGATCGCCTTATTGACCGCCTCCTGGCGGGATTGCACAGCTGCGCCGAGATCCTGCAGCTTCTGATTGACGTCGGCAACGTTTGCGATCAGCGCGGCGATCGTGTCCGGTGTGCCCGGTTCTGCGCTGCCGAGTCCCGGAGTCGCGAGCAACAACGCGAAGGCCATCGCGGCTGCGCATGCCGAATGGCGGGTGCGTGTCATCCGCCTCCCGTCTCCGTCGTGTGCGTCTCCACAGGCCAGCGCTCAGCGATGTCAGTCTTCTCCAGCAACACTGGGAACATTTGCAACACAAGTGGTCATACGCACCGTAAGTCACTTTTGACTCTAAAGAAACTTTGGTCACAAACTACAAAGCTGTAATTGAGCCGATCGTGACCACTTGGTTATCGGCGGGTGTCCTCTGGGACGTCAGTACCCAACGAGGACCGACGCGCGCCGGCTACTCCGATGCCACAGACGGCGACGGATCTGACTCCTCCGATTTCGCGGCGGCACGCCTGCCTCGCACCTGCAGCACCCGCGCCATCACCACCCCGACCGCGACCACCAGCACGAGAGCAATTGTCAACACAGACCACGGAAATTCGGGCTTCTGCAGCTCGTCGGCGAAACTCCTGGCGCTGTGGACGAATCCGCCCGGCAGCTTCGCGACGTCCTGCCCGTTTTCCAGCGTCACCCGGTCGTACTGCTGGCTGTATGTACCGGCCATTCCCGGGCTCAACACCAAGACGGTGGAACCTGGATAAGCATGGCCGACCTCCCACGCGACGTCGCGAAGGTGTGCCTCGATCCGCGGACTCACCGGAAGCACGACGATCTTGAGGTCGGTGCCCTTCTGCTTCGAGTCGGCCACCACCTGGCGAAGGCCCGCGATGTCCTCGCCCTTCGGAGCGGCCACGCCGTCGTCACCGACGTCGATGATGACCTGGTTGAGGCACTCACCGATCGGTGTGTTCGGCGGCGCTCCGACGCTAGAGCACAACTCGACGGGGATCTCCTGTGGCACGAACGCGAACGTCACGGCCATGACCGTACCGCGGGCCCGGTACACACCACGACGAACGCGCGCCCGGCACTTCCACATTGGCGACAACCGGATCCCGGGCCAAGGTTTAAAAAGGACAAGCGTACTGTTAAAATCGGACACGATCGGAGCACAGCCCGCGACGGTCGACAACTTAACTAGGAGCAGATGTGAGCAGCGATAACACGGAGAATTCGGCTGTGAACTCATTTGAGGCCCGCGACACTTTGAAGGTCGGCGACAACAGCTACGAGATCTACCGCCTCGACGCCGTCAAAGGCACCGAAAAACTCCCCTACTCCCTGAAAGTCCTCGCGGAGAACCTTCTTCGCAACGAAGACGGCGCCAATATCACCAAGGACCACATCGAAGCCATCGCGAACTGGGACCCGGAGGCTGAGCCCAGCATCGAGATCCAGTACACGCCAGCACGAGTCATCATGCAGGACTTCACCGGCGTGCCCTGCATCGTCGACCTGGCCACCATGCGCGAAGCGATCGGCGACCTGGGTGGCGACCCGGACAAGGTAAATCCTCTTGCGCCCGCCGATCTCGTCATCGACCACTCCGTGATCGCGGATCTGTTCGGCTCAGCCGACGCGTTCGAGCGCAACGTGGAGATCGAGTACGAGCGCAACGGCGAGCGCTACCAGTTCTTACGTTGGGGCCAAGGCGCTTTCAGTGACTTCAAGGTGGTCCCCCCTGGCACCGGCATCGTGCACCAGGTGAACATCGAGTATCTCGCCAGCGTTGTGATGGAGCGCGACGGAGTGGTCTACCCCGACACCTGCGTGGGCACCGACTCGCACACGACGATGGTCAACGGGCTCGGGGTGCTGGGCTGGGGCGTCGGCGGCATCGAGGCCGAGGCCGCGATGCTCGGCCAGCCGGTGTCGATGCTCATCCCCCGCGTCGTCGGGTTCAAGCTGACCGGTGAGATCAAGCCGGGCGTGACCGCCACCGACGTGGTGCTGACGGTCACGCAGATGCTGCGCAAACACGGCGTCGTCGGCAAATTCGTCGAGTTCTACGGCGCCGGGGTGGCCGAAGTGCCGCTGGCGAACCGCGCCACGCTGGGCAACATGAGCCCCGAATTCGGTTCCACCGCAGCGATTTTCCCGATCGATGAGGTCACCGTCGAGTACCTGCGGTTCACCGGCCGCAACGACGAGCAGATTGCGCTGGTCGAGGCCTACGCCAAGGAACAGGGCATGTGGCATGAGCCGGACACGGAGCCGAAGTTCTCCGAGTACATCGAACTGGACCTTGCCACCGTGGAGCCGTCGATCGCCGGGCCGAAGCGCCCCCAGGACCGAATCTCGTTGAGCGAAGCGCAGGCTGCCTTCCGCCGGGACATCAAGGCCTATGTTGGCGACGACGGGGAGTCGGAGGACTACTCGAAGGTCGACGAAGCATCCGACGAATCGTTCCCCGCGAGCGACCCGCCCGATCTCGTGTACGCCAACAACGGGGAGGCCGACGTGCGGTCGGCCGCCAATCGATCCGAGGGCCGACCGTCCAATCCGGTCAAGGTGAGCTCCGACGAGCGCGGCGATTGCACGCTGGACCACGGCGCGGTGGTGATTGCGGCGATCACGTCGTGCACCAACACCTCCAACCCCGAGGTGATGATCGGGGCAGCGTTGCTGGCCAAGAACGCAGTGGACAAGGGGCTGGCGTCCAAGCCGTGGGTGAAGACGTCGCTTGCGCCGGGTTCACAGGTCGTCACCGCCTACTACGAACGGGCAGGCCTCACACCGTATTTGGAGAAGCTCGGCTTCTATCTCGTCGGCTATGGCTGCACGACGTGCATCGGCAATTCAGGACCGCTGCCGGACGAGATCAGCAAGGCTGTCAACGACAACGACCTGGCCGTTACCGCGGTGCTGTCGGGCAACCGGAACTTCGAGGGCCGCATCAACCCGGACGTGAAGATGAACTATCTGGCGTCCCCACCGCTGGTGATCGCCTACGCGCTGGCCGGAACCATGGACTTCGACTTCGACGACGACTCGCTCGGCCTCGACAAGGACGGCAAGGACGTCTTCTTGAAAGACATCTGGCCCTCACGCGACGAGATCTTCGCAACGATCGAATCATCGATCAGCCAGGAGATGTTCACGAAGAACTATGCCGACGTGTTCAAGGGCGACGAGCGGTGGCGAAATCTGCCCACACCCGAAGGCAACACCTTTGAGTGGGACGCGGATTCGACGTATGTGCGCAAGCCTCCGTACTTCGAGGGCATGCCGCCGGAGCCCGAGCCCGTGTCCGATATCAAGGGAGCCAGAGTGCTGGCGCTGCTCGGTGACTCGGTCACCACCGACCACATCTCCCCGGCCGGCAGCATCAAACCGGGCACACCCGCCGCGCAGTATCTGGACGAGCACGGCGTCGACAAGAACGACTACAACTCCTACGGCTCGCGCCGCGGCAACCACGAGGTGATGATCCGCGGCACGTTCGCCAACATCCGGCTGCGTAACCAGCTTCTCGACGACGTCTCCGGCGGATACACCCGCGACTTCACCCAAGACGACGGACCGCAGGCGTTCATCTACGACGCTGCGCAAAACTATGCGGAGCAAGGTATTCCACTCGTCGTCCTCGGCGGGAAGGAGTACGGCTCGGGATCGTCGCGGGACTGGGCGGCCAAGGGCACGAGCCTGCTTGGGGTGCGGGCGGTGATCACAGAATCATTCGAGCGCATTCACCGGTCGAATTTGATCGGCATGGGCGTGATCCCGTTGCAGTTCCCTGAGGGCGAGTCGGCAGAGTCGCTGAACCTCGACGGAACAGAGGTATTCGACATCACCGGCATCGAGAAGCTCAATGTCCAGGGCGAGCGCAGCGACGGGAAGGGTGACGGCGAGACGCCGCGCACGGTGCACGTCAAGGCGAGCAAGGACGGCGGCGACGACATCGAGTTCGACGCGGTGGTTCGCATCGACACGCCGGGCGAGGCGGACTACTACCGCAACGGCGGCATTTTGCAGTACGTGCTGCGCAACATGCTGCAGTCCTGACGCGCCGGTCATGCCCCGGGTCAGCGAGGAGCACGTCGCGGCGCGGCGCCGTCAGATTCTCGACGGCGCCCGCCGCTGCTTCGCCCAATACGGTTACGACCGCGCGACAGTCCGTCGGCTCGAGCAGACGATTGGATTGTCGCGCGGAGCGATCTTCCATCACTTCCGGGACAAGGACGCGCTGTTCTTCGAACTGGCTCACGAGGATGCCGAGCGGATGGCCGACGTCGCGTCCCGCGAGGGGCTGATCCAGGTGATGCGCGAGATGCTGGCTACGCCGGACCAATTCGACTGGTTGGCAACTCGATTGGAGATCGCTAGGAAGCTTCGCAACGATCCTGCGTTTCATCGAGGCTGGGCGCAGCGGTCGGCCGAATTGTCGGACGCTACCGCTGACCGGTTGAGACGGCAGCGCGCGGCCGGGCGCCTGCGCGACGATGTGCCCCCGGACGTGCTTCAGTGCTATCTCGATCTTGTGCTCGACGGCCTGGTGGCCCGCCTCGCCTCGGGAGACAACCCGGCGCGGCTTTCCGCGGTCCTCGATCTGGTTGAGGAATCAGTGCGAAATCGTTAGGCGGACTACGGACGTCGGCGGTGTCGGTGGATCAGCCGAGACGTCTACGAGTGTGGTTCGGGCCGCCGCGGCTGCGCATCGTCGTGCCCGACTCGCGCAGCATGCTATGAATTGATCCATACGAGCGGCCGGTCGCCGCGACCAGCGATCGGATACTCGCGCCGTGTTCGTATTGATCTTTCAACTGGTGCAGAAGTTCGTCTCGACCCTTGTCCTGGTTTCTCATCCCTGTCTCCCCGCTTGTTAGCACCCCGCGAATCGAGGGTAAGGAAAGCGCTGCGAGGTTGTGGCCATTTGGCGAAATCGCTTGAAAGATCAGGCGAGCTCGATCAGGTCGCGGTAGTCCTCGGACCAGAAATCCTCCGTGCCGTCCGGAAGCAACACCACCCGCTGCGGCCCGAGCGCCTCCGCTGCCCCCGGGTCGTGGGTCACCAGCACCACCGCGCCGACGTAGGAGCGCAGCGCGTCGAGAACCTGCTCGCGTGACGCGGGATCGAGGTTGTTGGTCGGCTCGTCGAGCAGCAGCACGTTGGCCGTTGACGCCACGAGGCCCGCAAGAGCGAGCCGGGTTTTCTCACCGCCCGACAGCGTGGCTGCCTGCTGGTCGAGCTGGGCTCCGCTGAACATGAACGCGCCGAGCAACCCGCGCAGCTCCTGCTCGCCGGTGTCGGGTGCGGCGTGCCGGATGTTCTCCCACACGGTTGCGACGTCGTCGAGAGTGTCGTGTTCCTGCGCGAAATAGCCGATCTTGCAGCCGTGTCCGGGCTCGACGACACCGGCGTCGGCGGTCTCGGCCCCGGCGAGCAGCCGCAGCAGTGTGGTCTTCCCCGCGCCGTTGAGACCGAGCACCGCGACGCGCGAGCCCCGGTCGATCGCCAGGTCGACGCCGCTGAACACCTCGAGGGAGCCGTAGTTCTTGGACAGCCCCGTGGCGGTCAGCGGCGTGCGACCGCACGGTGCTGGCGTCGGGAACTTGATCCGGGCGACCTTGTCGGCAACACGCTCCTCGTCCAATGACGCCATCATTCGGTCGGCGCGGCGCAGCATATTCTGCGCAGCAACAGCTTTCGTGGCCTTGGCGCCCAGTTTGGCGGCCTGCGCCCGCAAGGCAGCCGCCTTCCGCTCTGCGTTCGCGCGTTCGCGACGACGGCGCTGCTCGTCGGTGGCGCGGGCGTCGAGGTATTTCTGCCACGTCATGTTGTAGACGTCGACCTGACCACGGACCGCGTCGAGGAACCACACCCGGTTCACCACGTCGGCGAGCAGATCGACGTTGTGGCTGATCACTATCAGGCCGCCGGTGTGCGATTGGAGAAAAGCCCGCAGCCAGCCGAGCGAGTCCGCGTCGAGGTGGTTGGTGGGTTCGTCGAGCAGAAGTGTCGTAGACGAGCCGGAACCGCTGTCGGACGCCGCGAAAAGAATCCTTGCCAGTTCGACTCGGCGGCGCTGGCCGCCGGAGAGTGTGCGAAGTTGCTGCGTGAGAACGCGGTCCGGCAGTCCCAGGCTGGAACAGATGCGAGAGGCCTCGCTCTCGGCGAGGTATCCACCGAGTGCGGCGAAGCGCTCTTCGAGCTGACCGTATCGGCGGACGGCGCGGTCGCGCTCGGTCTCGTCGACGACCTCGGCCATCACCGCCTGCTGCTTCTCCAGCTCGGCCATCAACGTGTCAAGACCGCGCGCCGAGAGCACCCGGTCGCGGGCAACGACGTCGAGGTTGCCTTCTCTGGGATCCTGTGGCAGGTAACCGATTTCGCCCTTGCGCGCGATACTGCCCGCGTACGGGTCGGCCTCGCCGGCAAGGATCCGCATGGTGGTGGTCTTGCCGGCACCGTTGCGGCCGACAAGCCCGATCCGGTCGCCGGGCTGCACCCGCAGCGCAGCGCCGTCGGAGGACAGCAGGATGCGCGCGCCGGCGCGGACCTCGAGGTCCGTTGCGGTGATCACGCGAATGCTCCTCTATCAGTCACGATCGTCGGTGAAGACCGGGGACCGCTTCTCGGCACGCGCAGCGACGGCCTCTTCGAAGTTTGTGGTGAGCAGGCGAACGAAGAGCTGCCCAAGGCCCTCGGCCTGCATGTGTCCCTCCAGGGTACTGGCGTCGAGCCCACTCCACAGTGTGCGCTTGGTCAACTCTGTTCCCGGCCGGGAGAACGCGGCGATCTGTTCGGCGACCTGGTAGCAGGTCTGCAGAAGTTCGTCCCCCGGAACCGTCCGCGAGACCAGGCCGATGCGCTCGGCCTCATCGGCGTCAACATCCCGTCCGGTGAGCATGATCTCGAAGGCACGCGATGATCCGATCGCGCGCGGCAGCAGGTAGCTCAGGCCGAGCTCGCTTGCGGTGAGGCCGTTGTTGATGCCCGCGGCGCGGAAGTATGCGTCGGTGGACGCGATCCTGATGTCGGCTGCCAGCGCCAGACACAAACCGCCGCCGATCGCTGCGCCGTTGACCGCCGCGATGACCGGCTGGTGCATGCGGCGCAGCCCGAGGATCACGTCGTCGAGCACCTGCATCGACCGCAGCGCGAACGTCGGCCGAGTCAGTCCGTCGATGTGCGGTACGGACCCGGCGGACTTGTGATCGGCGCCGGACGAGAATCCACGTCCGGCACCGGTCAGGACGACGACGCGAACGTCGTTGTCGTAGGTGATCTCCTCGACGACACGCTTCAACGGCACCATCACGTCGAACGCCATCGAGTTCATCCGCTCAGGCCGGTTCAGTGTGACCAGCGCTACATGCGGGCGCGGGCGATCGACGAGGACGAAGCTGTTGTTCACGGTTGCACGCTATCGCGTGCGAGCAGTCAGGCCTGTTCGCCGTTGCTCTGGGCGGCGATAGCGGCCTCGACATCGAGCGCTTCGACCTGCTCCACGAGGTTCTCCAGCGCCGCCGGGGGTAGAGCACCGGCCTCGTTGAACACCAGATTGCCCTTCTTGAAGGCCATCAGTGTGGGAATTCCCTGAATGCCGGCCGCCGCAGCGAGTTGCTGCTCTGCCTCGGTGTCGACCTTTGCGTAAACGATGTTGGGGTGCTTCTCAGACGACGCCTCGTACGTGGGCGCGAAGGCCCGACACGGGCCGCACCACGATGCCCAGAAGTCCACCAGCACGATCTCGTTGTCGTTGACGGTGTCGTTGAACTCGGCAGTGGTGATGTTTCGTGTTGCCATAGTGATGTGAACGCTAGCGGCTGCGACCATGTTCCCTCAACCGATTCGTCGGCCCGCTTAGCGATGTTCCGGATTCTCGAAGTCGTAGCGGCATCCCGCATCCCACCCTGCTCGAATATTTCCGTAGGCGGGCACGCCGCCCGCAGCGCGCAGCATCCGCGCCAAATGCATCAGATTCCACGTCATGAACGTCGTGTTGCGGTTCGTGAAGTCGTTCTCTGGGCCACCTGATCCTGGATCCAAGTACGACGGACCAGGACCGGCTTCGCCGATCCAGCCGGCGTCGGCCTGCGGCGGAATGGTGTAGCCGATGTGCTGCAGCGTATAGAGCACGTTCTGTGCGCAGTGCTTGATCCCGTCCTCGTTGCCGGTGATCAGACAGCCTCCGACGCGGCCGTAGTACAAGTACTGGCCGGCGTCGTTGAGCAGGTGCGACCCGCCGTACAGACGTTCGTGCACTTGCTTCATCACGGAGCTGTTGTCGCCCAGCCAGATTGGGCCGGCAAGCACCAAAATGTCCGCGGCGAGCACTTTCTCGAACATCGCGGGCCAGTCGTCAGTTGCCCAGCCGTGCTCCGTCATGTCGGGCCAGACGCCGAAGGCGATGTCGTGGTCGACGGCGCGGACCACATCGACAGCGACACCGTGCTTTTCCATGATGTGGCGGCTGATGTCGACCAGGCCTTGGGTGTTGCTGATCTCGGGCGAACGTTTCAGCGTGCAGTTGATGAACAGCGCTCGCAGGCCGCTGAAGTCGAGGTCCGCATCCGTCATGAGCGCTCCTTCTGGTAGTGGTGTGCGCGGGAGCGCAAAGCGTTACGCGAATCTATGTTGCGCTGCTGGGATTTCGGTCTGGGCGCTGGGCGACGCGCTTGCAGCGAGGAATACCCGTCACCAGACCCGAACGTAGTCGACCAGCATCGTCGCCGGGTATTTCCCCGGCCCGGGATCGCCGCCGCCGGAACCGGCGACCGCGAGATTCAACACCGGAAACATCGTGTAGCCGGGGGCATTGAACGGCCAATCCGGCAGCGAACTCGCGGGCACGTCGAAGTAGGGTTTCGCGCCGTCGGTGTAGTCCTTCCAGAACCGGATACCTGCCTGATCCCACTGGGTCCGCCAGGTATGCCAACCGCTGTCCACAGTGATGTTCTGCGTCTTCCACTCGCCGCCGTTCGACTTGGCGTGCACGGTGGTGGCAGAGGGCCAGTTGCCGTTGCCGTACCACTCGAGGATGTCGATTTCGCCGTCACTCGCATTGCCCAGCCAGAAGGCGGGCCACGCACCGGCAGTCAGGCAGTCGAGTTTGATCCGAGCTTCCCAGGTGTGGCCCACGCCGCCCTCCCACGGGCTGAGGAGTTTGCCGCCGTAGTACGTGTTGCCGTCTTTCGCGGCACGGATGACGAGGTTGGAGTTGCCGTCGAGGAAGACGTTCTGACGATCGTCGCGGTACTGCCCGATGTGTTCGGGCAGCTCCCAGTACGTCGGGTCCTTGATCGTCTCGCGGGCTTTCAGCACCTGCCACTTCGAGTAGTTGGGAGCCGAGCCGGCCGGACCGTCGAATTCGTCCTGGAAGACATATGTGGGAGCTGGGGCGCTGGGCTGGGGCGCGTCAGGCCTGATGGGGTGCGCCCCGGCCGTCGGGGCAGGCAACGCGGCAGCCAGCGCGCCTATACCTGTCATCAGCATCATCTGGCGTCGATCCATGTCTGGCATTTAGCCATGAAAGCCGGAAACGGCAGCCGCACGCAAACCAGCGTGGCTTAGATCGCGCCCACGCTCGTCAGCATTGGTTGTTGACGAAGCAGTCCAGCAGCAGCTTCGTGACCGCATATCCCGGCGCCTGTGTCTTCTTGAGCACATGCGTGGGCGGCACGTTGACACCCTCGAACACCTGCTCCAGGACCCGGGTTCCCGACCGGAAACCGTAGCGCTTCCAGGCGATGTCCTGGATCGCGTCGTCCTCGAGCGCCGGGATCAGCTTCTTTCCGGCGTCGGTGAGCGCCAGTACCGGGTGGTCGTTGAAGATCGTCGGCTCGGGATACAGCGTCACGATGCCCGGCGGAACCACTCCGCGGTTCCTGATCGTGATCCACTGCAGCAGCTGGTTTTCATACCCGGCCAGCAGACCGCCGGTCTGCTGAATGACCCATTGCTCGAAGGCACTGTCTGACCCTGTGCGCATCAGCCCTTGCGCTTCTACGAGCGCCTTCACCTTTCGCAGCGACGCCCGGGCCTGCTCGGGCGTCGGAGGCTGGTAGGGATTGCCGGTCGCAACAGTGGCCAATTCGAGCTGTGCCAACGTCATGCCGGAGTTCGATTTCGCCGGATCACTGCTGTTGATCAGCACCGGTCCGGCAGGCAGGCCGACACCGAGGTCTCCCCAGAACTTGCCCGGCAGAACGTACTCCTCCAAGAGCCTCTTGAAATCGACGATGAAGTAGGAATTGTCGCGAATCTGGACGATGCCGGAGCGCTTGAGACCGTCGGCGGCCTCGACATTCGCGTACAGCACCTCCGGTGACTGCAGGACGGATGCGGCCTCGTAGGTGTTGCCGAACGCCTTGCTGTTGCCCGATCCCTCGAAGATCGCTTGCGCGCTCGCAGACGACGGCCACAGGCAGTCGACCTTGTTTGACTTGAGCTCATCGACGGGAATCTGCACCTGGTTGTAGGAGCCCTTTGCGATGAAGTTGACCTCGATGCCGAATTTGTCCTGCAGGATCTTCTTCACCTCAGGGTCATTGATGAAGTCTTCCTTCTCCGAGCCGCCATAGCAGGTGACCTTCGTGGGCCCGTTGCCCGACGAGGTGCCGCCTCCATCGGACCCATTGCTCATCATGATCAACACGACCGCGACGACGACCACGAGGACGATGCCGGCGATCCCGGCGTAGAAGAGACCTTTGGACTTCCTCATCACCAATCCTCTTCGCCCACGAGGCTCATCGACGCCTGCCGTTCACGAGAGTTCCGGTGGCGGGTTCAGATTGAGCGCCGTGAGCGAATTGATGTAGTCGTCCATCCGCTGAGCGGACAGATCCTTGTCGGGCTGGGACGTGAACGCGGCGAACCGTTTCAGTTCGTCTTGCCCCATCTTGATGTATTCGGGATCGCCGCTGTCCTGGACGTCGATGTAATCCTCCACGGTGCTCGCGACATCAGTCAGGTAGGCCAGAGTTCGCTGCGACAACGGAAGCGCAACGCGCACATCGCGGCTGCGGATGATTTCGACCATTCGCGGCACCGCATCGCAACCGGCCTGCAGCGAGGCCGCGGTGTCGCGGTCGGCAACGCGATGGCTGAGCGCCCGGATTTTGGCGCTGGCCTTGTCGATCTCGCGGAAGTTGCTCTCGAGTTCGCTCTGCTTGTCCGTCGGCGTCAGGTAATTCAGCGTGAACCAGACCGACCCGGCGAGCACCACCCCGAGCACGGCGGCTATCGGCCACGGGACGGAAAGCGCGAACAGCACGACGAATCCGACGGCGCCGGCCGCCAGCGCGATGAGTATGGTCCGTTGCGATGGCGTCATTGCCTCACCTGAAACCTGCGGCGTCGCGCAACGAGGCCACGACGTCGTCCTTGTGGATATACGTACCACCGGTTTTCGCGGCAATCACGTCCTTGAGATCGTGGTCGTCGACATCGCCGAACCCGATCGCGATCACCGGAATGTTCATCGCGGCGAGTTGATCGATCGGGCCGTCTTCGTGAGCGCCGTCGCGGCCGTCGGTCATCAGAACGACGGCCTTCTTGCGGTCGTCGTTGCCGTAACCGCGGAAGACGTCCGCTGCCCGTGACAGACAACCGCGCAGGTTCGTGCCGCCGCCGGGACTGCTGTCGGTGATCTTCTTTCGGAGGTCGAGCAGATCCTCCTTCTTGTTGCCGTTCACCGTCCACGGACCACCTTTGATGTCGTCATCGAAGATGAATACTGTCGTGCTGTCGCGGGGATGGGCAAGCAACATGTACTTTCTGGCGACGTCGGGATCGAAAAGTACATCCGCGGCTTTCTTGATGCCGTTCCAGCCGTCGCCCTCCATGCTCCCCGACCCGTCGAGGCAGTACACGAAGTTGCCTGGCTGCCGGTAGAGGGTGTTGTAGTTGTAAAGCGCGCTCTCGATCACCGACGCCGACGGGAACCGGATCGGCTGCTCCTGGCGGTCGGTCAAAATTCCCCAGTCCGCCCGGAAGACGTTGTCCAAGATGTCCTTCGGCACATTGGGCATCAGCAGACCGGTGCTGTTGACCGGCCGGCGGCCGATTTTCAGGAGCGCCTGCTGCGCCTCGGGATTCAGCAAATAACTTTGCAGCTTCTCGAAGTTGGCCTTCTTCTCGGCGTTGTCGCCGTGCGGCAGGAACCCGAGTGGTGAGTCAGCGAACGCCAGAGAACCCTGCGGGTACACCACCGTCATCGGCTCCAGACCCTTGGCAGCCCGGTCTTGGTTCTGTTCGATGACAAGCGCCTCGTAGGTGAACACTGCATCGCAGCGGTCAGGGGACGCGACGCACTCGTCCATCATCGTTTTCGTTGACGGGGGTGTGTGGGTGAATTTGCTCAGGAACCGGGTGATCCCGTTGCGGACCGGCTCCGAATCCAGTTGTTCCTGCGTCAGCGCCTTACCCGGCGGATTGCCCGCGAAGTAGTTGAGGAATGCGAAGAACACGGTCGCCCCCGAGTTGGACTGCGTGGGGTTGGTGATCCATACCTTGGCCTTGCCGGATTCGATCGCATCCAGAATCTGCTGGATGGAGGTGTTGCTGCCGGGCGTGAAGCCGATGCCATCCATCACATGCTTCCACCCAGCAAAGACCAGCGGCGACGAGAACATCGGTTTGGAATCCACCAGGCTGTTGCAATGTTCGTTGCCGATCTGCTCGAAGACCGTGGAGGCGAACCAGAAAAGGTCGTAGGGCGGGAGGTTCTTGCAGTCCTCACTCAACAGGTTGGCCTGGTCGACCGAACCGAGTTCCTTTGCGTTGCAAGTAAGTCCGTTCTTCTCGCACCATGGCCGGACGATCTGGTCGAACACCAGGTGCTGCTCGGATCCCATGACGATGCTGAGCACTTTGGGGTCGGCGTTGTACGTGTTGGAAGCCTTGTCTTCCGAACAGCCCGCAGCACTGAGTGTGACGAGAGCGAGAGCAACCGCGAACGCCTTGCGCATGATTCACCCTATCGACAGACGACGCTCCAAATCTGCATTACGACGACGCCCGTCATCAAGAACGGGAGTTGTCGAATGCCCGACGGCTTGCCAGCGGTGGGCCATAATGGGCGGACTTGTGATGGGAGGTGCAGTCGATGCCCGAATCCGAACCCTCCAGGGCTGCGACGCAAGTTGAGACGTGCGACGTCTGCATCGTCGGCGCCGGCATCGCCGGACTCAACGCCTTGTTCGTCGCCAGCCGGTACCTGTCTCGGAACCAGAGGGTGGTCCTGATCGACCGCCGACCGCGGGTGGGTGGGATGTGGGTGGACACCTACCCATACGTGCGCCTGCACCAGCCTCACCCCATGTTCACCGCGGGGAACATCGAGTGGACCCTGGGCAAGCCTCGCGCCTACCTGGCCACGAAGGACGAGGTGCTCGACCACTTCGCCCATTGCGTCGACGTCGTCAGGCAACAGGTGCGCGTCGACGAGTACCTCGGCTGGGATTTCGAATCAGCCGAGGAAGCTGATGGCATCGTCCGCGTGTCCTGCCGATCGCGCGATGGCCGAGTCCTGGTGGTAGAGACGAAACGATTGATCAAGGCCTACGGCTTCGGAATCATGCCGAACGAACCGCTCAGCGTGTCGAGTTCGCGCGTGCGATCGGTGTCACCCGATTCGTGCGACGTGCGAATGGGCGACATGCGGGCGAGCGACGCGCCGGTCTGGATCATCGGCGGCGGCAAGACCGCGATGGACACCGCTCACACGCTGATCACCGAATACCCCGGACGCGAGGTGAACCTCGTGGCCGGCCGCGGCACGTTCTTCTTCAGCCGCGACCGAATTCTTCCTTCCGGGTCGCGACGTTGGTGGGGTGGCACGACGAGCGCGACCCTCGCCAATCAGCTGGCACAGCGATTCGACGGAACCAACGAGGCACAGGTCCAGGACTGGTTCCGCTCCACATACGGCACCTTTGTGACCCCCAGCGCCGACAACTTCGTGTTGGGGGTCTTGTCCGAGGCCGAGACCACCAAGATCGCGGCCGGCCTCAACGACGTGGTGATGGACTACTTCGTCAACGCGATCGACTCCAACGGCACTACCGAATTGGTGTTCCGAAGCGGGTCGACGAAAACGATCCAACCCGATAGCTGGATCGTCAACTGCACCGGATATATCCGCCTCGACACCTCATATTCGTTCGATCCTTCGACGTACGAGCCGTACGTCTCGGCCAGCGGAGCAGTGGTCTCGATCCAGCCGCGCTCTGCCGTGCTGCATTTGCCGGCCTTTATGGGGTACTACCTCGCTCATTTGATGTTCCTGGGCAAGTTGACGGACCTGCCGCTGTACGAGCTGGATTTATTTGAGCTGCGCAGGAAGTCCGACAACGTCTTTCCGTACGCGCTGATTGCGCTCGTTCGGCACAATCTATGCCTCGTCTATGACAACGTGCCGAGTCGGGTCTTCACCGAAAACAAGCTGGATTTCGATGCCTGGTATCCGCTGCCGCGCCGGTTGTGGAACACCGTGCAGTTCCTGCGCACTCGGCGCGAGACGCTCGAGCACGCGCGGCGCGTTCTTGACACAGTCCGCGACAGGTTCGACATCCGTTGCGGGCCGTTGGGCCAGGACCGAACCGCCGACGTTTAGGTCACCGGCAGATGGTCGCTCGGACAAGCCTCGCTCCGCGCTTCCTCAGCAGGTTCCCACCGTGATCGGGGCCAAGTCAGACACGGCCTCCACCTTGAAAACTATGCGATACATCACTTTTGCCGTCATGGCAGTCCTCTCCGTGTCGATCACGGCGTGCGGGTCATCTGGCAACCCGGCCCCTGCGGCGTCGAAAAGCCCGAGC
>NZ_JAVHWM010000219.1:0-45691 GCF_032159765.1 Mycobacterium sp.
TGGCCAACAGCGCGTCGAATTCGGCCAGAGTGCCGAACAACGGATCGATGTCGCGGTAGTCACTGATGTCGTAGCCGTTGTCTGCCTGCGGTGATCGGTAAATCGGCGATAACCAGATCACGTCGACCCCGAGCGTGCGCAGATAGTCGAGCCGCCCGATGATTCCACCCAGATCCCCGAACCCGTCGCCGTTCGAGTCGGCGAAGCTGCGCGGATAGATCTGGTAGACGACAGCAGACTTCCACCAATCCCGTTGGGCCAGTGTCACGTCCGATTGCCAATAACGTCGCAATACACCTTCACGTACTTGTCGATCATGGTGCTCACCGTGAAGCGTTCGGCGGCGAGCCGGGCGATCTCGCGCCGGTTGAGCTCGCCAGCTTTGGCGACCGTGGCCACCGCCGAATCGATGTCGTCAACCAGAAAGCCGGTGCGCCCGTGCATGATTAGCTCGCCCATCGATCCTCGCGAGTTGGCGATGACCGGTGTGCCACAGGCCATCCCCTCGACAACGCTGTAGCCGAAAGGCTCGTCGAAGTCGATCAAGTGGAGCAGCGCGTGCGCACCAGCCAGTACCTCGGCACGCGCGGAGGTGTCGACGGCACCGAGGTAGCGCACCTGCTCGCCGTCGACGTGCGGCGCGACCTCGTCCCGAAAGTACTGCTCGTCCTGAATGATTCCGGCGATATCGAGCCGGCGACCACAGCGCCTGGCGACCTCGATCGCGTGGGCGGTGCCCTTGTCGGGGTGGATCCGTCCGAAGAACAGCAGGTGCTCGCCGGGACTCGGATGGATTGCGAATTGGTCGATTTCGATGCCGTGATGGATGGTCGCCGCGTAGTGCAGATTCGGGTGTCGATCGGCGTCGCTGATCGACACGTACGCCGTGGTGCTGTCGTAGCGCTCGTAGACAGGAACGATCCGATCGGACGAGAACCCGTGGATCGTGGTGACCACCGGTGTCGCGACGAGATCGCTGTATGTGAGCGGCAGGAAGTCGAATCCGTTGTGGATGATGTCGAACTCACTAGCGCGCTCGAACACCGAGGCTATGTGCAGGCACTCTGCGACCTTGGCGTCGATCGTCGCATCCTCAGACCAGCCACAAGCCGCGGTTGCGTGGAGGCTGGCGGCGGTGATCGAGTCTGCAGTGGCGAACAGCGTGACGTGATGGCCAGCCGCCACCAGCCCCTCCGTGAGCAACGAGGCGAACTGCTCCCACGGCCCGTAGTGACGCGGTGGTGTCCTCCACGCGATCGGCGAGAGCACGGCGACTCGGATCGGGCCGTCAGCCTCACCTTGGATGGGAATGTGCTCAGGCTACTCGGACCGAAATTCGCGGTTCGTTCGGTTGGTTGCGTTTGTTCCGGCAAGCCAGCAGAAACTCTGTTGCGGACTGGCGGACCCCGCGGATCGCCCAGCAAACATTGAACTGAGGCGGCGAAGAGATAGCTAAGCGGGCAGATCCACCCGCAGCGCCAGGTGCTCATCGAGTATCCGGCGCAGCGCGGCGTCCATCGGATGAGCGGATGCGAGGTCGCGGCCGAACCGGCTGTCCACCATGACCACCGCGCCCTCACGCAGTTCGGCTGTCTCTACCTGATCGACGAACGGATCGAACAACGCCGGCGGCGTGGCGAGGTAATACAGTGCCCCGCGCGACTCGTTCAACCCGGCGGCATACATAAGTCCGTTTTGGGTGATCACGAAGAGTTCCGAGGTGATCCTGGCGTTCGGGGTCTCAGCTTTGCCCCATGCGATGGCCGCCCGCCGGGTCTCCGCCAATCGATCCGGGACGTCGTCAGTCAGCGTGAGCAAACTTTCGACGAGTGCTCCACCTACTCGCGGATGTGCGCCAATGGCGGGTCTGAAGTACCGCTGGAAGATCTTGCCGAAAAAGTCGTACCTTTGCTCGCTCATCGCGGCTCCCAGGTTCTACACGGACACCTCAATTGTGCGCCCGAAACCGTCAGCTGAGTACTAGTTTGGCCAGGAGGGCGGCCTCGCTGATGTCGATGTCCTTCGTCGCGGTGAGCAGGGTCAGCATCTTCTTCCGGTGCGGGAGCTCGCGCAGGTGCTCACGTCTGCAGCGTGCCTCACCGTGGGTGGACGGCGCATCAGCCGCCGCGCAGACCATGGAGTGGCTGGCCAATCACGGGATGACGGGTCTACTTCACCGAACTGTCTTGGTGCTCGACGACTCCGATGGGCACGCCAACCAACGGACTCGCACCATCCTGGCGCAGTAATTCGCCAGTCGCGACCAGGTGTGATCGAAGTGCCATTCGATCCGCACCTGCGACCCGGCGGCGAGGTCGACGTGACCAATGACATGAATCCTAAAACGCGCCGCTGCTTCTTCGAATCGCCGAGCACTTCGCGGAGACCACCCATGGACCACGGGAGCGGCGATCCCGGTGACGCGGGAGCAGTCAAGAGCGTCCGGCTGCGAGTAGATCTCTCCTGCTGAAAGTTCGCCACGAGTGCCGGTTATCGTCGCCTTGCAAAGGACACCGATCAGCCGGGGCCGATGCCTTGGGGCAGGTACGGCAGCGAAGGTTATCCCTCGCCGCCGAGTTCGGTGTTGTGCCGCTCGATCTTGGCGGTGTCCTGGGCCATCTCCGCGTCGTCGAGCCACTTCTGGACATCGCCTCCGAGGCGGTCTGCGGACAGGCGGGCGAAGTCGAGGGCCTGTACAGCCATCGCTGCCAGGACCTTCATGGCCCGTCCGCTGCGGTGGATCTCCACCATCAGCGCCCCGAGCGCCTGATTGTCTTCGGCGCACAACGCCGACAGATACCGGCGTGCATCGGCGAACTCGCGGTCGACTTGGGCCATCTCCGTCTGGAACTCGTCGGGCGACGGCGGGTCTTCGGGCGTGTCGGTCATGGGTTCTTCTTTCGGTGGTGGACCAACCGCTAGTCAAGGCAAGATTTGACAGCTTAGTTTCGAAAATACTGCGCGGGTGAAAAGTACTGGAGTCTCCGCAGTGGCCACCTGCCCGGGAGTGTGACCGCATGACATCGCAGGGTCACACACCACAGCTCGTAGGTACGTCACACAAGCGGCTCGGCCGCGCTCGGTTCCTCCCGTCGTACGTCGGGCCGGTCATCCTGCTTGGGTGGCGGGCCCGACGTCTACATTGAGTAACAGGTGCCCCATCGACCGGGCTAAGCTCGCAATATGGCGCCCGAGCCCAAAGAAATCCACGATTTCTCGCCGTTCAGCAGAATCAGACGGATAGATCTCGATCCCGAATCCGTGGTCGGTAGGGAGCTTGTCGACAAGTTCGAGCAGCTTGACGAATCCTTCACAGGCAAGAACAAGAGTTGGTCCGCGATCGTGAAGCTCATCGCTCTGACCGCGATGTGCGTCAAGGGCGTGATTGACCTGGAGAAGCAGGTAATCGAGCTGAGGCGTGAGGTGCGCTCCCGCGCCGAAATGTGATGCGCATCGAGGCTTAAAGTGCCCGTTAACCTTCCCCGTCATCCTGCTCGGGTGGCGGCCCGACTGCTACGTGGGACAGGTGCCTCATCCGTCCGAGCCTGTCGTTGCGTGAAGGGCTCGCCAGTCGGATCAATCCGAGTCGTCGGTTTCGGCCGGCGCTAGCGCGGATCCCGGAGCAACTACGAGCGCGTACGCCTGCGCAAGACTCAACAGGTGCCTCGGAACACTTGTCTTCTCGGCGGACGCCTTGATCGCGTTCAGCAGCGTTTCGGCAGTCTCGTCGACGAGTGCGTCGAGTTCAGCCATCGGATAGGTTTCCCCCTTCTCGCGTGTGCCGTGCAGGACTTCATCCTGCACGCATCCGAACACCGCCGCCCGGGCGGCGACCCGACTCCGGATAGGCACTGCGGCTCGAGTTGGCTACGACTCTGGTGACTTTTGGGGCGGGCGGCCCTAGTGGCTTGTGGCTGCTGGTGTTGGTGAGTTTGGTCCTCGGCAGCTCGGCGCTGGTGACCGGCTCGGGCCACACGGGTGCGCCTGTTGACGACGGTTTTCAACCGTCGTCAACAGCGCGAACCGGAAGCGGTGGAAAGTTGAGGGTGGGGTTGCGGCTGGGCTTCCATTAGGAGCCACCAGATCAGGTTCGCCGATCAACCCCACTCACCAGGGAGTCTACGCCCTTAACGTAGAGGCCGTGCCCGCAGTCGGCGATCTGGTCCGCTCCACCGATGGCGACTGGATGGTCCGACCACCGCTGCACTGCCCGAGCGGCCACCGGCTGAAGCGAGGTCGGATTCTGGTCAGCTCCATCGCCTGCTCCAGTGGCCGGCACCTCACCTCGCGGTTCCTCCTGGGCAAGGAGAACGTCGTCTCCAACGGCTGATCCGTCGGACGTTTGGCGCTGGACGTGGTCCTGTCCTTGCGGCCGCGGGTGCGCAGCGACGCCATGACCGATGATCGGAGCCCTGATTGTTGACGTA
This sequence comes from Mycobacterium sp., assembly GCF_032159765.1. Taxonomy (GTDB): domain Bacteria; phylum Actinomycetota; class Actinomycetes; order Mycobacteriales; family Mycobacteriaceae; genus Mycobacterium. The sequence goes on from NZ_JAVHWM010000219.1 coordinate 4,428, forward strand.
ACTGTTGAGGCAGCCAGGCCCAGGCTCGAGATGTTTCTCTGACCTGGGCCTTTAACTGTGGAGCTGCCGGGAATCGAAACCGGTACAGAAATCTAACTGACCTGCGGAAATGCTGGATCTCGCTACGCGAAACAACGCGGAAGTACGCGAAACGACCTGCGGATACGCGGTCGGTGTTGATGGCATCAACATGCCGGGTCCGCGCGCAGGGCGCCGTCGAATACTGCGTGAAACTCCGAGGGCGCCAGTGCGACATCAGCCAATGCGTATTCATTGGTCAGTACCGACGCCAGGTGCGCCAGACCGCCGGCATCCCCGGCCCGGATTTCTCCCGCTTGCTGTCCTTCGCGGATGAGGTCGGTCATCAGCTTCATCGCGTCGGCGTAGCGGCCGTAGACGTCCTCGGCGAGCGCCTCAAGTATCGGGCCGAGAATCGCTGAGCCTCCTTGCATCTGGCGCAGCACCGACCGGAAGTGTTCACGCGCACTGAAGTATTCGGCCGCCGTGTCGACGATGAGATGCAGGCGGTCCAACGGCGTTCCCTCGGAATGCGCAGCCTTTCTGAGCTCACCGAGATATTCGTCGCCTCGCCGGGTGAGTACCTCGGCGACGAGATGTTGCTTGCTGTCGAAGAACTTGTAGATCGCCGCCGTTGAGTAGCCCGACAGCTCGGCGATGCGACGGAGCGAGCCGGTCCGGAGCCCGTCTTCGCTGAAGACCCGTTCCGCAGCGTCGAGAATCGCGCCTCTGTTCTCCGCGCGTCGGGCAGCGCGCCGCTGGCTGCGCAACTCTGCGCGAGCCGTGTCAGTCACAAGCCCACCATAAACCCGGTTGGTCTTGATTTGTGGACATTCATCCATCAAAGTGGACGAATGTCCACAGATCCCGCAACACCTGAAGAGGAGCTGATTCGTCGCGCGGTCGCCGCTCTCAACGCCGGCGATGTCGAGGGATATCTGGCCGGGTTCTTGCCGGACGCCCCGCGGTGGGTGAGCGGGCTGGACACGCCGCTCACGATCAGCGACATCCGGGCGAACCTCACCCAGCTGAACGACGCGTTCGACCGCCTGCACCTGGACGAGGATCTGCTGTTCGGCGCACGGGGTTTCGTGTGTGCGCGCTGGACGCTGCGAGGCGTGCACATCGGTGAATACGGCGGCATCGCGCCGACTCATCGTGAGATCGATGTGGAGAGTTGCGAGATCTATGCCGTCGCTGACGGCAAGGTGTACGAGTCGTGGGTTTACAGCGACATGACGAGCTTGTTCGACCAAATCACCAAGCGCCCATGACCACGCTGAGCAGGTCGATGCTGCTGGACCCCTCAGTCCTCGCCGACCCGTACGACTTCTATCGGACGCTGCGCGAGCAGGCACCCGTCTGGCCGGTGCCCGGCACCGACGTCGTCGTCATCAGCACCTTCGACCTGCTATCGGAGGCCGTCGCACGCCCGGAGGATTTCTCGTCCACGATGCAATGTCTGATCTACCGCGACGAGGACGGGCTGCCTGCCCGCCTCGACTTCGGCGACGCGGCGCTGCCCACTTTGGCCGCCGCCGATCCCCCGCTGCACACCACCCACCGGCGGGCAGTGTTTCCCGAGTTGGTGGCGCGGCGGATGCGCGCCCTGGAAGATCACATCCGTGCACTGTCGGCAGCGACCGTCGCTTCGGCCCTGCGCCACAACAACTTCGACTTCATGGCCACGATGGGCAACATCGTGCCGATCACTGTGGTCGCCAAGCTGATCGGCTTCCGCGACACCAACCCGATGCAACTGCTGCGGGCGGCGTTCGAGTCCACCACGATGGTCGGCGGCACCATGCCGCTGGATCGGCTCAACGACCTCGTGACGCGCATCGGTGTCATCCAGGAGTGGATCGCCGACCAGGTTTGGGCCACAGGTGACGGCGATGACGACACAATCCTGCTGGCGGTCCGGCGGGCTCTGGACGCGGGCACCTTGCAGATGGGCGAGGTGCAGACCATCCTGCACACGCTGCTCAGCGCAGGCGGAGAGTCGACGACCAGCCTGCTCGGCAACGCCGTCCGGATGCTTGCCGAGGACCCCGAATTGCAGCAGCGTCTACGCGATCATCCCGAAGACATCGACGCTTTCGTGGAAGAGGCGCTGCGACTCGAATCGCCCTTCCGGCAGATGATGCGCAGCGTTCCGCACGACACCACACTCGGGGGCACCGACATCGAGGCGGGTTCTACGGCGCTGCTGCTGTTCGCCGCAGGCAACCGGGACCCCGCCCAATTCGACGAGCCCGACCGCGTGGACTTGACGCGGGAATCCCCAAAGCGTCACTTGGCCTTTGGGCACGGCATCCACTTCTGCGTGGGAGCCGCACTCGCCCGGATAGAAGCCCGCGCCGTGCTCACCGAGCTCCTCGAGCAGACCCGAAACTTCACACTCGACCCCGACCATGCCCCACAGTGGGTGGACAGCCTGCTGGTCCGCAGGCACGAGCAACTCCATCTGCACGTCACTCCGTCTTAAGACATCGCGACGATCCCCGTTCACCGTCAGCCCTGCACCCTTAAGGTAATGTTGTTTTTCCAATCCGAGGACGCCAGTTCCGTTCCCAGCGCCTGAGATTCAGGCTTGAGGTCAGCCGGAACGGCCTGCGGTCTTCATCCGGTCCAGGTCCGCTAGCACGACAGTGCGCCCGCCGGTGGCCGCGAGCGCCCGGGCGTGGCCGAGGTGGTGCATGTCGAAGCATGACGCTATCGCCGTCGAGAAGCCCATCGTGTCAAGGGTGTGGTTGACCGCCCGCTTGGCCATCCGCAGCGCCCACGGATCAGTCTTGGCGATGCGCTGGGCCAGATCCATCGTGAAGTCTGACAGCTCTTCAAGAGGCACCACGTGGTTGACCATCCCCGTCTGCAGAGCCTCCTGCGCACTCACCGCCCTAGCGGTGAACAGCATTTCCTTAGCCTTACGAGCACCGAATTCCCAAGTGTGAGCGTGATATTCGACACCCATGATGCCCATCAGGGCCACCGGATCAGAAAACTGTGCGTTGTCGGCGGCGACAATGAGATCGCAGGGCCAGCACAACATCAGGCCCGCCGCGATGCACTTACCCTGCACGGCCGCAATCGTCGGTTTGGGGATGTCGCGCCACCGTTTGGCGTAGTCGAGGTAGCCGCGAGTCTCCCAGTCGTAGTATTGCTCTGCTACCAGCTTGCCGTCGGCATCGCGTCGGGGGCCGAGGTGCCGCCCATCCGCCGAGGGATCTTTGCCCGACATGTCGTGCCCGGCGGAGAAGTGCTTGCCGGTCGTCTTAAACACGATCACGCGGACGTCAGGGTCCTCGTCGGCGCGCCGCCATGCATCGTCGAGATCCTTTAAGACACCTGCCGTCTGCGCATTTGCGGCGTTCGGCCGGTCCAAAGTGATCACCGCTACCGGACCGTCGTTCTCGAGGCGGACGAAATGTTCTGACTCCATGACTCTCCCTTATCCGAAACTTCTGATCACGCTCTCCTGAGCGAACGACGCCACCAGACAACCCGCCTCGGTGTATACGGCTCCGGTGCCGAAGCCGCGGCCGCCCACCAGACGCTCCCCGCGAACCTCCACCCGCAGCCATTCCGAGACGTCGAACGGTCGATGAAACCAGATCGACTGGGTGACCACGCCGGTCTGCAGCCGGACGTGGGCGTCCTGCTGGCTGATATCCGGTACGGCTTTGAGCAGCGTGCCTATCACCGGCCAGTCCGAGACGTATGCGAGCACCGGCCCCGCCAGTGTGGTGTCGGTGAAGTCGCCGCAGCGCATCCAGAACGCAAGTTCGGCGGGCACCGCGGTGGCATCGTCCAGCCCGGTGTCGCTGATGAGTCTGGTCTCACCTGGTACCACGGGGAAGTCGACCGGCTTGGCCGCCAACGGATCTGCGCGGACCGGAGCGTTGAATTGATAGTCGTACCCGTCGTCGGCGCGATCGACGAGGACTGTGCCGGTGGCAACGATGCGGCGCTCCCCGGCGCGTTCGGTGTCCTGGTAGACGACTGCGCGGCGCACTCCGAGCGTGCGGCCGTCGTGGGTGTTTTCGAGGTCCAAATACAAGGGGTCGCGCGGGCGCCCCTCGCGCGGGAACGCCACATGCAGCGATTTCACCGTGCGGTCGGGCGACACGGCCGCCACCAACTGGGCCAGGATCTGTCCGCCGAAAATCCGCTCCGCACCCTCGTGAGCCACCGGAAGAACAGTGCGGGCGTCGCGGCCCTGGCGAAGGTCGAGCATCGCGCGGAATTGATCGATGTTCATCCTGTGCTCCTTGCTGCCAGGGCGGTGGCGGCCAGCTCGAACTTCTTGACCTTGCCGGAGGGCGTCATCGGCAGTGAGTCCACGAAATGCCATGCGGTAGGGGTCTTCTGGCGGGCCAGACCCACGGTGCGCAGGTGTGCTGCAAGCTCGCCGACCGAGGCGTGGCCGCCGTCGTGGAGGACGACGAACGCGACCGGTATCTCGCCGAACCGTGCGTCGGGACCCGGGACGACAGCGGCCTGGCGCACGGCGGGGTGCGCCGCGAGAAGGTCCTCGATGTCTCGAGCGGAGAACTTCTCGCCACCGCGGTTGATGACGTCCTTGATGCGGCCGGTGATCGTGAGGAACCCATTTCCGTCGAGGATGCCGACGTCGCCGGTTCGGAACCAGCCAGCGTCGTCGAGTGCGGCTTTGTTGGCTTCGGGGTCCAGATAGCCGAGCATCCGCTCGGGTCCTCGCACCGCAAGCTCACCGGCGAAACCCGTTGGCAGCGGCTCACAGTCGTCGTCGAGTACTTGCACCTCGACCCCGGGCGCCACAGCGCCGTCGGTCGTCGCGCGCAGATCGAACGGGTCCGCACGGTTCATGACCGTCACGGTCGGCAGCTCGGTCATGCCGTACACCCGCGCCGCGGGGATGCCCTGCTCCTCGCTGCGCTCCATCACCGCGCGCGGCACCGAGGCTCCCCCACAGGCAAACATCCTCAGCGGCAATTGGACCCGGGCATCTCTTGCAGCGTCGGTGAGCTCCTGCAGGAATACCGTCGCGCCGGCCGAGTAGGTCACCCGATGACGGGTCATGTCGGCCACCGCCTGGTGAGCGTCCCAGCGCTCGGCGAGAACCGCGCAGGCCCCCACCAGCAATGGGATTGTCATTGCGTTGAGTATTCCGGTGATGTGCTGCAGCGGCGCGGCCATGTAAGCGACGTCCTCCCAGCCCAGTCCCCACGCATCAGCGAGCTGTCGGGTCTCTGCCAACAACGTCCGCGAGGAGTGCACCGCGGCCTTGGCGCGCGACGTGGTGCCCGACGTGAACAGAACCAGGCAGGGCTCTCCGGCCCCGATTGTGGACGGGTCCGGGCGCCGGTCGTGGGCGACGACATCCTCGAACGGGGTCCACCCGGAGCGGCAACCGCGAAGCACGACCTTGGGAATCGCGCCGAGACCGGCGTCGCGCAGCAAATCATCGAACGCTTCGGCGTGGGCAAAACCGCGGAACGACGCTGCCGTGACGACGGCCGCGGGCCGCACCTCCTCGATCACCTGTCGCAGCTCATGCTCTCGGTAGAACGGAGCGATCGGGGCGCTGACCGCGCCCACGTGCCAGATAGCCAGGCCCAGCACATGGGCCTCCCACCAGTTCGGCGTCTGCCAACACACCACATCGCCTGGTTGGATCCCAGCCGCGGTCAGCCATCCGGCGGTGCGTTCGACACGCACAAGCAACTCCTGGTAGGTCAGCTCATTTGCCGCCTCGACGAGGGCCGGACGAGAGCCCCACTGCCGGGCAGCCCGCCTCACAGAAGCGCATATCGTCATGTCGCTGACGTAGCCCATCCTCCGGTACTCGTCCTGCCGCTCCTCCGGTACGCCGGGGGCGACGACGCGCGCGGCCGTCAGCGGAGTCGGGCTCATCCGCCCATGCTCATTCCGCCGTCTACAGTCAGGACCGCCCCGGTGACGTAGGAGGCCAGGTCGTCGAGCAGGAAGCTGACCGCGTGCGCGAGTTCCTCGGGCCGTCCCCACCGCCCGATCGGGATCATGGATGTCACGACGTCGCGGGCGGTGAACGCCAGCGAGTCGGACAGGTCGGTGTCGAAGCTGCCCGGGATCACACAGTTCACCGTGATCCCCTTGCGGGCGACGACGCGTGCGGTCGACCTGGTCAAGCCGATGAGCCCCGATTTGGCTGTGGCGTAAGGGATCTGCACAGGGCTTCCCATCGTGGCGGACACCGATCCGATGTTCACGATGCGTCCGAAGCGGTGCTCGATCATGGTGCCCATGGCCGACTGCGTCAAGTGGAACGCGGCCGAGAGGTTGACCGCCAGGTGCCGTTGCCAGTCGTCGGTCGTTATGTCGCCCCAGCGCTGCTCGGTGACCGTGCCCGCGTTGTTGACTAGGTAGTCGAGCCGTCCGTACCGGTCGATGACCTCGTCGACGAGGCGCCGGCAGGAGTCCGGGTCACCGACATCCGTTCGGTGCAGGGTCACACAGGCACCCGCCTTCTCGCATCGGTCCCGGACCGACTCTGCCGCAACGGAATCGGTGGCGTATGCGGCGGCCACGGCGACCCCGGAATCGGCCAACCTTTCGGTCACGGCGCGGCCGATCCCCCTGGTGCCGCCGGTCACGAGTGCGACACGCGTGCCTGCGATCACGACGACTCCCCCGAGTGCCGCGCGACCAACCGCGCGCTCAGCCGCTCCAGCGCAACGCTGTGCTCCTCGGTGTCGAAGCACGCGCTCTCGGCGCGCGCACACTCGGACAACACCGGGGCGGCTCGCTCGATATGGGAGTTCAGTAAGCGCTTAGCCGCCCCTGCTGCCTGCGGTGGCAGCGCCGCGAGGCGGTGTGCGAGGCGCGACGCCTGCGGCAACGTCTCGGACGTCGGGACCACACGATTCGCTAATCCCAACCGAAAAGCTTCGGCGCTGTCAACCCGATCGCCGAGCAACAGGTGCTCCTTTGCCGCCGATAGGCTGGTGAGCAAGGGCCACAGCACAATTCCGCCGGCACCGTCGAGCAGGCCGAGTGAGACGCGCGGATCGGCCAGGTACGCGTCTTGAGCCATGACAACTAGATCGCACAGCAGAGCGACCGTGACACCTGCCCCGACTGCGGCGCCATTGACGGCCGCGACGCTCGGGAACGGCAACCGGGCCATGGCCCAGAACAACTCCTGGTGCGCGTCGAGAATCGCCTCGCGAACACCGCGGTTGTCTCTCATCTCTCGGATCGTCTCGATGTCGCCGCCCGCACTGAACGCATCACCCTCACCGGTAAGCACCACGGATCGGACGTCGCCGGCGTCGCATAGCGCCTGAATTACCTGGAGCAGGGCATAAGTGATCTCGCTGTCCATCGCATTGGCCTTCGCCGGCCGGGCAAGTATCACCACCGCCACTGGTCCCTCGCGCGTCACCCGCACGGCGGGGTCGGTGAGCATCGCGGAACGGTCGTCGCCGCTCACAGCTCGACCAGCCGCGGAATGTTCCCGGTCGAAATCGCATATGCCCCAATCGCTCTGCGCAGTTCGATGGCCGAGCCCAACACTGAATCGAGAACGAGCGCACGAGCCAGGTAGCGGTGGAAGGGGTGTTCTGCGGTGAAGCCGATGCCTGCGAGCACCTGCTGACAGTGCGTTGCCGCGATCCGCGCCGACCGTCCCGCCAGGGATTTCGCCAGCATGCCCGCTAGATATGGGTCGTCGGCCTCCCAGGCCATATCGAGCGCGCTGACCGCCGCCTCCCGCGCGACGTAGGCGTCGGCGAGACGGTTGCGCACGCCCTGGAACGAACCGATCGGGCGGCCGAACTGCACGCGATCGCGCGCGTGTGTGATCGCGAGATCGATCATTTTTCCGACCGCTCCGACGATCTGGTATCCCAATGCCAGCCGTCCCGCCGTGACCACGGCGTCCCCGAGGGTCCTAGCCTGCTGACCATCAGCCACGACAGTCGCCGCGATGCCGTCGGCGGTGACCTCTGTCATCCCCAGTGCAGGATCTAGGCCCGAGACCACTCTCGTTGACAGTCGGCCCGGGTCTTTTATCTGGACCCAGACTGTTCCACCACTCATCGCGACGGGAGCCAGCAGTGCGCGGCCCGGCCGCTGACCGAGGAGCAGGCCCCTGAGCGTCACCGCCTTTTCGTCACCCGCGCCAACTACCGTCGCGCCGATCGTGGGTAGCACCACGCAGTGGCCATCGGTGCCGTCGGGCAGGACGGCGGCCAAGGGCAGTAACAGCACATCCTGGATCGCCGCTGACATCGAGCCAGCGCGGCCGAGGGCGTCGAAAAGCGCCGACACCGCGCCGCGGGGGGCCTCGGCAAGAAGTTCAGCGAACCCGAAATCATCGAGTGCCTTTGACAGCGCCTCACCGTCGAACCCTTCGGCCAACCGGCGCAGCGTGTCGGCCATCAGATCGTGCTCGGTGGCCGCTACCGGCTCAGCCATCAGGCGCTCCGCGGCAATCCGAGCAGGCGCGTTGCCACAATGTCCTTCTGGATCTCACTGGTGCCCCCGTAGATGGTCGCGGCACGCGAGTACGCCCATTCGCGCCGCCACCACTGGCCTGCCGGGGTGTCGTCGGTTTCGATCACGCCGGGCATCAACTCGCGAGCAGCGTCGAAAATCGCCTGATCCGCGGCGGCGATCATGATCTTGTCCACGGAGGCCTCCGGTCCGGGCAGATCCCCGCTGGCGATGCGATTCTGGGTGGTCTTCGACCTCGCCCTGAATGCCCATAGCAGCTGGAAGGCATGGCCGACCGCGGCCTCGGACTCCGCGTCGAGCACGTCGCCAAGAAGCATGCCGAGGTGCTGGCTGAGCCACGCGCCGCGCTGCCAGAAGATCGGTCCGCGTTCACACGACAGGATATGTTGGGCAACCCGCCAGCCTCCGTTGACCTCACCGAGCAGGCGGTGTACGGGCACCTGGACGTCGACGAACGACGTCGAGCAGAACTCGTCGACCCCTCCCATTGTGCGCAACGGGCTCGCGGTGACACCTGGGGCGCCCATGTCCACGAGAAACGCACTGACACCGCGGGATCCCGGTTCGCCGGTCCTGGCCAGCACAACGCAACGGGTGGCGTGCTGTGCGAAGCTGGTCCACAGCTTCTCGCCGTTGATCAGCCAGTCGTCACCGTGCGCGCGTGCGGTCGTCCGCAGCGATCCGAGGTCACTACCAGCGTCGGGCTCGGAGAACCCTTGGCACCAAAACTCATCGCCGCGCAGCAATCGCGGAAAGATCTCGTCCACCATCTCGGGCTGACCGAATTCGGCGACCGCCGGACCCAGAACCTCGTGCATCGACCAGGACGTGGTGTGCACCAGTGCGCGGCTGGTGAGCTCCTCGCCAAGCACCGCGCGAAGAATCGGCGAGCCACCCAGCCCGCCAAGGCGTTTCGGCCAGCCCCATCGCATCCAGTCCTCGTCGAACAGCATCCGCTGGATGCGGCGCTGGTGATCAAGCTGAGCATCGACGCTGTCATCCTCCACCGCGGAGACGAGGTCTTCGCCACGTCGGTCGATCCAGGCCCGCACGCCGTCACGGAACTCGGCGACCTCCAAAGCACAGCTCCGTTCTGTTAGGGCGCAACGAACCCGGATGCGACGTAGGCCTCCCGAATGGGGCCCTTCAGGTCCTCGGGGAACGTGGTCTGCGGTGGCCGGGAGTGCGGATAGTCACCGACCGGCAGGCCAAGGAGCGAGGCCCCGAACTTGAACCCCGCACCCCAGTGCGTGAAGGTCCCCGGCCGTGCGGGGTGCGCCTGATAACGACGACTCGCTTCGCGCATGGCGGCCAGACCGGTCTCGGCCGCAAACGAGTCAGCGCGGTCGAAGTCGCCCGCCACGAGCAGCTCACGCCACTCGGAAAAAAGTTTGAGGCCAGGTTTTTCGTAGAGATACAGGGCGGAACCCAGCGCCCCGGGATGAGGTATGCCCAATCGGATGCCCGCTTCATCGCTGGCCTCCCACAGCACCATCTCCGGCGCCAATTTGTGGACCTCGAGGCTGTGCTGGGCGTCCAGCATCCCGTTTTTCAGCCCGCACAGCGCGGGGATCTCGCGGTACAACTCCACGCACTCGCCGGGAGTGAGTACCAGGCCGGTGGAGTGTGAGTTGAAGAACCCCAGCGGCATATCGGTGCGGTCGGCGACATAGCGCACGTATTCCAAGACTCCTGGCTTGCCAGAGCATTCGAAGTAGGGAGTCAGGATGTAGCAGATGTCCACACCCAGCTCCTGAGCGTGCAGGGTGAGCTCGACGCACTGCTTGGCGGTGTCGGTACTGGACATCACCTGAACGAGCGCCCCTGGCTTGACTTTGCGTGCCTCCTCCACAGCCACCCGCACGACCTCTTTGAGTTCGTCGGTGGTCAGCGACCAAAACTCGGCGATCCCGCCGGTCAGCCAGATCCCGTCCTGGTCGAGATCCACCAGGCAATAGCGCACGAGGGCGCGCAGCGCCTCGTAGTCGATGTCGTCGCCGTCCAGACCCGCAAACGGGGTGTACAGCGAGCTGCAGTTGCCCCGCAGATGCTCGGCGGCCCAGTCCTTGGCTTCCTTACCTGTGACACCTGTGACCACAAGTAGTCCCTCCGATCGTCCTTCCGAACACGATTGTCGGCACGAGTTCTGGTCCCAGTGATGACCATCACGTGCGCGTCATGGTAGAACGATATTTGCATGCGATGCAAGCCACACTACCCTTTAGGTACACCCTAGCCAGCATATTTTGTTCGGCAAGAAAAAAGAACGCGGAGGCTCACGATGTCGAACAGCATGGACGGCAAGGTCGTCGTGGTCTCAGGGGCCTCGCTGGGTGTCGGTAAAGCAACCGCAGAGCGGTTCGCTCAAGACGGTGCGACGGTCGTGCTGCTGGCCCGCCGCAAGGTGCTACTCGACGAGATCGCGGAAGCGATCGGCCCGAATGCGGTGCCGATCGCCACCGACGTCACCTGCAGCACCCAGGTCCGCGCCGCGTTCGAGCAGGTCGCCGTGCAGTTCGGCCGCATCGACGTGCTGGTGAACTCAGCCGGCGCCAGCCGCATCCGGCTCATTGAAGAGGCCAGCGACGAGGACATCGCCGTCACGGTGAACACCAATCTGCTGGCACCGATTTACACCACGCGCGCGGCCATCCCGCTGCTACGGGCGGCCGGCGGCGGCGACATCATGAACATCTCCTCGGAAATCACGCTCGACCACCTGCCGATGATGAGCCTTTACGCCGCCAGCAAGCGCGGTCTCAACGGCTTCACCGAGGCGATGACCAAAGAGCTGCGACGCGAATCCATCCGGGTCACGCTGGTCATCCTCGGAGCCGTCGGCGGCACCGGAATACACGAGAATTTCACGCAAGCGGACCTCGATCGAGCAATGCCGGTCTGGGAGGCCGATGGCTATCTGACCCGGATGAGCGGAACCGAACTGCTCCTCGCGGCGACGGTGGCCGACGCCCTTCATGATGTTCTCACCCGACCGCGAGAATTGATGATGGACGTGGTCCACGTCCGCCCGGCGAGTAGCTGACCGCGATTGGCTTCGGCGCCAAGCGAACTGAACCAGAACAGGAGAGCGTTGTGATCCGACCGATGGAGGGCGTGCGCGTGCTTGAGGTGGCGCAGTTCACGTTCGTCCCGGCCGCAGGCGCGGTCCTCGCGGATTGGGGTGCCGACGTGATCAAGGTCGAGCACGCCGAAACCGGTGACGCCCAGCGCGGCCTGAGCCGCCTCATGGACATGCCTGTCGGCAGCGGATCCTTCGCGCCTCTCATGGAGCATCCCAACCGCGGAAAGCGCAGCATCGGCCTGGCGCTTGAGCAGCCTGATGCGCTAGACGTGCTGCACGAACTGATCCGCTCCAGCGACGTGTTCCTGACAAACTTTCTACCCCGGGCACGCTGCAGGCTCGGCATCGAATTGGACGACGTCCGCAAGATCAATCCCGACATCATTTACGTGCGGGGCTCGGCGTTCGGCCGCGCCGGCCCGGACAGTGAGAAGGGCGGCTACGACAGCACGGCATTCTGGGCCCGGGGCGGCAGTGCGCTGGGCACAACGCCGGTGGACTATGACGGTCTGTGCACGATGCCGGCTGGCGCGTACGGGGACTCGATGGGTGGAATGACGATTGCCGGGGGTATCGCCGCCGCGCTCTTCGCGCGAGCACGCACCGGCGAGACCTCAGTCGTCGACGTCTCGTTGCTGGGTGTCGGCGCCTGGGCGACGGCTTTGTCGGTCGGCTTCGCACTGTTGGAGGGTGGGCCGCCGCCGCGGCGGGCACCGGGCAGTTCGGCGAAGACAAATCCCCTGGTAGGTAATTACCGCACGGGCGACGATCGTTGGCTCGTGTTGGCGATGCTTCAGCCGGGGCGATATTGGCCGGAGTTCTGTCAACGCATCGGACGTGAGGACCTCGTCACCGACGATCGGTTCGCCACGGTCGAGGTCCTCATGGCGAATGCGGCGGCGGCGGCGCAGATCGTTCAGGAGGTCCTTGCCACCAGGACGCTTACCGAATGGACATCGCGGTTCGACGGTATGGAAGGCCAGTGGGCGATCGCGCAGGACCCGTGGGAAGTGGGCCAGGATCCTGCGCTGCGGGCCAATGGATTGGTGGCTGACGTGATCGACACCGAGGGCACGCGCCGTGAACTCGTCGCCAACCCCGTGCAATTCGATGAGAAGCCCGTGCGACTCACCCGGGCGCCGCAATTCGCTGAACACACCGATGAGATCCTGCGCGGACTCGGCAAGTCCGACGATGAGCTGATCGACCTCAAGGTTTCCGGCGCCGTCACCTGAGGAGCCGGCCGGCTTCTTTAGTCGCGACGCAGGATAGCCGCCGAGCAGAACGCCCACATGTCGTCCACGCTGCTCGTCTGACGGCCGCCGGCCAGCACCGCGGAGTGCGCCGAGGCCAGCAGCAATTCCTGCAGCAGCGCCGCCTGGGTGGTCAGTCCGACGTCCTCCCGAAGCTGGCCCGCCTTCTCGACATCGGCTAAAAGCTCGACGATGAGTTGATGCAAAGGTTCGAGGGCATGCGCGAGATCGATCGGTCGAGTTTCTGTGAGCCGCAAGTGAAGAATGCTCAATCCCCGCGACAGCGGGGCTGGCATCGCGGTGCTCTCGGACAACGCTTCAATCAAGGTCCGCAGCCGCAGCACGGGATCTTCGATGCCCGCGCAGCGCTCCCGCAACAACGGCACCGCCGTGGTGCGCAGGATTGTCTCGTAGACGGCCAGCATCAAGCTGTCTTTGCCGTCGAAGAACGTATAAAAGGTGCGCTGTGACATGGCGGAACGATCGACGACATCCTGGATGGTGAAATCGCTCTCATCGCGCTCGCTGAGAAGCTCAACGGCAGCCCCGACGAAGCGGTCGCTACGCTGCTGTGCGCGCGCCCGCGCATTCCGCAGCGAGCGATCGACGCTGCCCTTCTGCCAGCTGGGTACGTAGTCCTCGACCGGCGTTTGGCCGTTCGGTTTCAGCTGAGCTGATTTTTGCCGCGCCATGGCGCTCCCGTTCTCTCAAGATCGACTTCGGCGAGGAAGTCCTCGATGACCTCCGTAACCCTGTCCGGGCACTCCTGGTGGGCGGCGTGGGCAGCGCCGCCGATCTCAACGTAGCGTGCATGCGCCTTGACCTCGGCGAACCGCCGTCCCTGAGACTGACGTGTCGGTTCGTCGCGGTCCCCGGCGAGCAGCAATACTGGGCACCCAATCCCGGCCAACGTTTCCGGCGAAAGTTCGGGTCGGCTGACGCTGTCCTCGTGTAGAGCAGTCACAAGCACACGCCAGTGCTCCGGTCCGTGGTGGGATTCGTGCAGGCGTCGCAGAGCAAACGGCCAACTGCGATGAAGATATTCGAGTCGGGGAACGCGGTAGTCACTTGGACGTCCGGTCCCCGGACTGATGAGCACGAGCGACCGTGCAGTGCCAGGCTTCGCCAGTTCGAGCATGAGTGCGATTTCGGAACCGTAGGAGAAGCCCACGATGTGCGGCCTGTTGAGTTTCAGGTGGGCGACGAGGTGTAGCAGATCCGCGCAGATCTCGTCACCGGTATTGTCCGACGCCCGAAAGCCCGATCGGCCGTGTCCGCGCAAGTCGGGCAGCACGCAGCGATAGGAAGGCGACAGCCTGGCCGCCAGTTGGCCCCATTCGAATTCGCCAGTCGCAGTCGCGCCGTGGACAAACAAAATAGGCTGCCCATCGCCCACCAAGGAATACCCGAGGCTGAGTCCATCACGCTCGTACATCGCCCGGAAGCTGCCACCGGCGCGCTCAGTCATCACGTCCCTCGAGCGACAATGCCATTCTCTTTCAAAGTCAGATACCGAGCGCGCCAGCGCCGCCGTTCACCCAATCGATTCCGATGACGTCGGCGAAGGTCTCTCTGCTCGCTCCTCTTGTTCTACCGTTGCGGTACTTTGAGTTGCCGCCATTGAGAATAACACGCTAGTTGAGCCAGCATCAGGACAGCGCAGACGGAATAGGTTCGCGTCAGATTGGGGGCCCATCCCGCGGGATGAACGTCAACCCCACGCAATCGCCTTGAGTTCGGTGAACTCCTCGATGCCGTGGTGGCCCCACTCTCTGCCGACTCCGCTTTGTTTGTATCCACCGAAGACACCGGTGATGCCGACGCCGTTTGACTGGTCTGCCGACCAACCCGGGCCCGAGCCGCCCAGCGTGTCAAAATTGCTCACCGCTGCTCCGACGGTTTGAACCGACACATTGCCGGCACGGATCTGTCGGGCGACGTTGAATCCGCGCGCGGTGTTCGCGGTGACAACTCCGCCGCCCAACCCATAGATCGAATCGTTGGCGATGCGGATTGCCTCATCCTCGCTGCTGTACGTAATGACGGTCAGTACTGGCCCGAAGATCTCCTCCTGGGCGATCCGCATGTCGTTGCGAGCATTGATGAAAAGGGTGGGCTCGTAGAAGAACCCCTTGGTGAGGTGCGCTGGGCGTTTGCCGCCGAACACGAGCTCGGCTCCCTCGTCGATCCCCGAAGCGACGTAGGCCTCGACCCGCTGCCGCTGCTGCTCACGGATAAGAGGGCCGATAAGCGTGTCGGATTCCCTGGGGTCACCCACTTTGAGGAAGGACAGGGACTTCTTGGCGCCTTCGACGTAGGGATCGAGCAGATGCTCAGGCAAAAGAACCCGCGTTTGCAACGCACAGCCCTGACCCGCGTGGATCATCGAGGTAAGCACCCCCATCCCCGCAACGTGCTCTTCGGGTACGTCGTCCAGGACGATCGAGGCGCTCTTGCCGCCGAGCTCCAATTGCAGTCGCTTCACCGTGGGTGCCGCCGCGGCCATGATCGCCCGCCCGGTAGCGGTGGATCCGGTGAACGTGACCATGTCTACCAGCGGATGCGCGGTCATCTCCTCGCCCACCTCGGGACCGCCGGCGATGACGTTGAGGACGCCGGGCGGGACGCCCGCGGCCTCGGCCGCTTTGGCGATCTCGAAAGCGTCCAGCGGCGTCCACTGGTGCGGCTTGAGAACAACGGTGCAGCCCGCTGCCAGCGCCGGCAGCACTTTGACGATGTTCAGGAAGAACGGAAAGTTGAATGGCGTGATCGCTGCTACCACGCCGACCGGCTCGCGGACGACGGCGTGCCCCGCCATCGCGGTCGGACCACCTGAGGGAGGCGATACCTCCGTCCACTGGACCGTGTACTCCATCGCTTCGGCGATCCATTGCGCGATGTCGATGGTGCCGCGCACCTGGATCATGTCGGCAAGGAATCCGACCGAGCCCGTCTCGGCCACGACCAGCTGTTTGAGCGTGTCGTGGTTCTCGTCGAGGGCTTCGGCGAATCGCCGCAGCACTGACGCGCGCTGACGGGGTGACATCGTCGGCCAGGGTCCGTCGTCGAACGCCCGGCGAGCGGCCGCGATCGCAGCGTGTGCGGCCTTGGGGTCCGCATCAGGAACCGTGCCGATGACCTCCTCAGTTGCGGGGTCTACGACCTCGATGACCCCAGCCGTGCCCGCAGATGTCCATGTTCCGTCGATGAAAATGCTGTCGTAGTCCCAGCGTGCTCCCACTGTTGTGTTGCCTCCGTCTGTGCCAGGTCGGTCGCAGGCGCGGGCCGGACTGCTCTACACGAACTGAGCAGCGACTATGCGTAGTACGACAGCGATCATGTTCTTTCAACGCAGATGTTATTACATTGCTGAGCAACTAAGCTATCGTCCTAGCGAACTAAGCGTTCTCACACAGCGGTGGCAGCGTCCGCCGTCTGCGACGTGGATGACCTGAACAAGTCCGGTGATTCGGAAACAGAGGAGTCCAGATGGGAGAAGTCACGGCTAGGCTCGCTGCCCCACAACGTTGCCCGCTGACCGGACGATTTAACTTGCACCCCGCGCGGCGGCGCGTTTTTGGGTGCGCAGGCGAAACTCAGCGGAAGTTTTCAATGGCACTTTGCTCGCAGAGTGGTAAACGTCAGTGGCGGGCCGACGCTGCGTCGGAGTACACCTACCTGGCGCAAGTGCCGACTGATCTTGCAAAAGGAAAATCATGAGTCGCGCATGGGATTATGAAGTAGATTTTTTGGTTGCGGGTACGGGTGTCGCCGGGCTTAGCGCGGCGATTACTGCGAAACGCGATGGACTGCCGACGCTCATTGTCGAAAGCACGGACAAATGGGGAGGCACGACTGGTATCTCGGGCGGCGGGCTATGGGCTCCGCATAATCCGCTCATGGTGAAAGCCGGCGTCGAAGACTCGATCGAAGAGGCACTCGAGTACATGGAGCAAACGATCGGCGATGTCGGCCCATGGACGAGCCGTGACCGCAAGCTCGCGTTCTTGAATGCCATTCCTAATTACATTGATATGCTCTGCGAGCAAGGTGTCAAATGGGCACGGGTGAAAGATTACCCCGACTATTATCCCGATCTACCCGGCGGGCGTGTCGGTCGCGGTCTCGAGGTGAAGCCTTTCAATGTGCGCAAGCTCGGGAAATGGCGCAAGACGCTCCGAATCAGTCTTCCGGCTCCGCTCATGACCGACGACGTGTGGCTGCTGTCCCGGGCGTGGTCGACGCCAAGCGGGTTTATCCGCGGCGCGTTCTTTGTGTGCCGGACACTCGGGAGTCTTTTGACGGGACAGCTAAAATACGGCATCGGCGGTGCGCTCGCAGGTTCGCTGATGCATATCGTCCTTCGCGAGGAAATCCCCGTATGGCTGAACTCGCCGGTCACGGAACTGATTGTCGAGGATGGCCGGGTCGTGGGGGGAATCGTCGACAAAGAAGGCAAAAACGTTCATGTCCGGGCTCGAAGAGGTGTGATGCTCGCCGCTGGAGGCTTTGCGCGCAACCAACAGTGGCGCCAGAAATACCACGGGGTGCCAGGATGGACGAGCGCACCGGAAGGTCAATTAGGACAGGGTATTGAAGTTGGAGAAAAGGTCGGTGGCGCGCTCGGAATGATGGATGATGCCTGGTGGGGTGCTGCCGCCGCGATGCCTGGTGGGCGCCAACAGTATGGTTTTATCCTGCATGAGCGATCCGTTCCTTGGAGTATTGTCGTCGACCAAGAGGGCAATCGATATCTGAACGAATCGGAATCATATATCGATTTTGGTCATCACATGCTCGAACACCACAAGAGAACCCCAGCAATTCCATCTTGGCTTGTGACAGATCGTCGGCACGCGACCCATTTCCTTAATCCTGTAATGGGCATCCCTGGTGCGAGGAAAAAGCTGATGGAGATGAATGAACTTGTGTCTGCTCGCAGCCTCGAAGAATTGGCTATCAAGATGAACGTCGACCAGAAAACATTCCTGGCGACAGTGCAACGATTCAACGACTTTGCGCGCGGAGGTATTGACCGCGATTTTGAACGAGGCGGCACAATTTATGATCGATATTACAGCAATCCGCTAGTCAAGCCGAACCCCAATCTAGGTGCTCTCGAAAAAGCTCCATTCAGAGCGCTGAAAATCTACCCAGGTGATCTGAACACGAAGGGCGGCCTCGTCACTGACGAACATGCCCGGGTGCTGCGCACGGACGGAACAATCATCGGCGGCTTGTACGCAGCCGGCAACAATACTGCCAGCGTCATGGGCCATACCTACCCCGGCCCGGGCAGCACGATAGCGCCCGCCGCGATCTTTGGCTTTCTAGGCGCAATACACGCCGCCCGGCAGGACGAGAATCGGCACGAAGATCAAAGACAAGACAAATTCAATTTGTGAAACAGTGCGGCTGACCGGCTAGCTGTATGAGGCCATGACGTTGGTGACGCCGGTGGCGAGTTGTGATGCTGGTGGCTGGCCTGCGGCGGCAGAATGCGGTCGATGGTAGTTGAAGTGGATGTTCCATACCTTCAACGCTTCGGTGCGTTGGGTCTCTGAGGTCCAGGTTCGGGCGTAGAGGAACTCTTCGGCCAGGATCCGGTTGTAGCGCTCCACCTTGCCGTTGTGGCGCGGGGTGTAGGGCGTGATGAACTGGTGGCGCGCCCCGTGCAGGACGTGGGCGAAGTCCTTGGCCCGATAACACGAGCCGTTGTCGGTGATGATCCGCTCGATCCCGTTGATGCCGTGCGCGGTGAACCAGACGCGGGCACGGTGCATAAATCCGATTGCGGTGACGGCTCTTTCGTCATCAAGAGCTTCGGTGTAGGCCAGCCGGGAGAATCCGTCGACCGCCGAATGCAGATACACATAGCCGGCTCGGGTTCCGGCCTTGGTGGCCGAGGCGACCGCTCTAGCCTGGACGCTTCCTTTGCCGTGAACACGCCAGCCGCCACCATCGGGGATCCGGCCGACCTTCTTCACATCGACGTGGACCATGTGACCCGGCCGGCGCGCCACGATGGGTCGCGGTGCCCGGTTGGTCTGCCCGCACGGGTCGATGAACCGGCGACGGTTCAAAGCCAATGCCACCAGATGCCTGCTCACAGTCCGGCGGCTGATCATCACACCCGCGGCGCCCAACTCGAAGGCGATCCGAGAGGCCGACCACTTCCGCGTCCGACGCAGCGCCTCGATCTTCACGACCACCTCCGCGGCGGTTGCTGTGGGCTGGCGATGCGGAGTACAGGAGCGGTCCACCAAGCCGATCTCGCCGAACCGGCGGAATCGGTTGACCCACTTGGAAGCACAGGCCCGCGAAATCCCCATCTCAGCGGCGACATGAGCGATCGGACGATCAACACACCGAGCGACGAGTCGACGACGGCCTTCAACTGACAACGGGGCATTACCGTGGGTCACGGACGGGTTCCTTCGGTTCGGGTGGACGAGGGATTGGCGTTTCTCATCCTCCCGCCGAAGAACCCGTCCCCCAGGACACCTCAACCCGTGTCGGCGTCTACAACGTCATGACCCGCAACAGCTAGCAGGCCCACAGTCACACCCACCACGCTCAGTTCGCAATGACACGCTAACCGCCTGCGCGCGCAGGGCCTAACGCCGTGTCGGGTTCGATTGGATCTCCGGAGAAGCCCGCGGACCGCCGAAGCTCGGCGAAGGACTGAACCATCGCTTCGGTGGCTTCATGGACGTCAGTGAAGGTGAGGTCGTCGGAGAGCACGGAAATGTCGACTTGGTCGACGTAACTCCAGACGGTCATGTTGAAGGCGCTGGCTGGCGAGAGCACTCCGACCGAATAGATTTCACTCACGGGAGCGCCACCGAAGTGGCCGCGCTGCCGTGGTCCTGCCACGGTCGACACCGCCACGTTGAAGGCCTTGTTGTGTGCGGCGCGTTGTGACTGCCAGCGAAACATGGCCGGAGTCAGCGGCGGTGGCAGGTAATCCATCATCCGGCCTTGTAGCGTCGGACCGATCAGCTCGTGATCTTCCTTGGCGCTCGCGGTGGCCATCGATATCAGCCGGACCCGCTGCAGCGGGTCGTCGATGTGCACCGGCACGGACACGACTAAGCCGCTGATCTGGTTGCCGGAGATGCGGTCTGGTGAGTTTTCCGTGCTGACGGGCACGGTGGCAAGTATCGGCTGGTCGGCCTCACCGTGGTAGCGCAGTAACAGTTCCCGCAATCCCCCGGCCGCTATCGCCAGCACGATGTCGGTGAATTTCACTCCGAGGTGTTTGGCGGTCTCCTTAACCTCAGCTAATGACAGAGCTGCGGTGGCAAAGGTCCGTCCTGGCGACACCATGTGGTTGAGAAATGTTGGGGGCGCGTTGAAGGCTTTTGCCACGTCCGGGTGGTCGCGCCGTTCCCGAGATCGCCGCCGCACCCGTGAGACGCCGGCCACGGCGTCCTTGATTAGGCGGGGCAGAGCGCCGATTTGCTGCAGGTGATCGCGGCCGGCTGACCGAAGCAACTCTCCTTTCGACGGAGGCGTGCAGGTGGCGTCATCGCCGCCGTCATCCTGCGACGATCCGGTCAGATCCATCAGCCGGGCCAGCAGATTCGCCGAAGCGACTCCGTCGGCCAATGCATGGTGCACCTTGCCGATAAGAGCGAAGCGATCGTCGGCCATCCCTTCGGCGAAATGGAATTCCCACAACGGGCGGTTGCGGTCCAGCGGGGTGCTGGCGATTTCACCGATGACCCGGTCGAGTTCACGCCGGCCCCCCGGGCTGGGAACCCGCACCCTGCGTACGTGGTAGTCGAGGTCAACACCGCAATTCTGAAGCCACATCGGGTGATGTAGTCGAAACGGAATTTCGACGAGCTTGTACCTCAACGGATCTAACAGGTGCAGCCGGCGCTGAACTGTCTGGCGGAACACATCAAAGTTGAACTCACCGTCGAAATCGGCGGCGTTGATGATCGCCACCTTCATCGTGTGCGTGTGCAGGTTTGGTGTCTCGCTGTACAGCAGCATTGCGTCCATGCCGTTGAGTCGCTTCAATTCCCACACCACCCGTGACTCTCACTCGGGATCTCCGGGCCGTCGACGGCGTTCGCGTTCACCCGTCCCCCCTCATGTGTCTGCACAAGGCCGACCAACGGACATGATACTCTTGCCAAAAGAGAACGGCATAGTCGGTCAGCGAGCGGGGCCACTGCTGCCAACTGAGCACGGTGACTTCGATAGGAAGCCCATGTCTAAGACCGTGCTGGTCACGGGTGCATTTGGCTTGGTCGGGTCGGCGACCGTCAAGCGGCTGGCGGCCGACGGCCGGCGGGTGGTCGCCACAGACTTCGGGACACCCGCCCATCGCAAGGCGGCACCGGCGCTGCCCGCTGGTGCGTGCGCCCGGTGGGCAGATCTGACGGATCCGGCCGCGGTCAATCGCCTGATTTCTGAAGTGTCACCCACAGCGATCGTGCATTTGGCCGCCGTCATACCGCCGCTGATCTACCGCGATGCCAACCTAGCCCGCAAGGTGAACGTGGACGCCACCGCGGCGCTGGTCCGTTCTGCCGCCGGGCAGCCGAATCCCCCACGATTCGTCCAAGCCTCGAGCAACGCCGTCTACGGCCCCCGCAACCCACACCGTCTGACCGATTTGGAATACGCGGACACCGCGCCGAAACCATACGACTTATACGGCGCGACGAAGCTTGGAGCCGAAGAGCAGGTGCATTCGTCGAATTTGGAGTGGGTCGTGCTGAGGCTAGGAGGTGTGTTCAGCGTCGACCTGACGGCCATGCCCGTCAGTTCGGTCGGTGTGTTCTTTGAGAGCGCGCTGCCGACCGACGGCCGAGTCCACACGGTCGATGTCCGCGACGTAGCAGCGGCCTTTGCCGCCGCTACCACAGCCGATGTCGCCGGCGAAACCCTTTTGGTCGCCGGCGATGATTCGCACCTGTTGAGACAAGGTCAGATTATGGCGGCCATCGGCGACGCCATGGGGCTAACGGGCGCGTTCGACACGGGCCGGCCCGGTGATCCGGACAGCACCGACGATTGGTTCGTCACCGATTGGATGGACACCACCCGAGCGCAGGAGGCGCTGGCGTTCCAGCAGCATTCGTGGCCGGAGATGCTGGCAGAGATGCGTGCCAATACGGGTTGGAAGCGTTACCCGCTGTCGCTCGTCCGTCCTGTGGTGAAGCAGTTCCTGAACCGCCGAGCGGCCTACCGTGACGCCCCTGGTCGGTACGCCGACCCGTGGGGAGCCATCCGCGCCACGCTGGGAGAACCCCTGGTGGGCATTCCGGCATCGTGAGCCGACAGCAATTAGTGAGGAATTTCGGGGTCTCCCAGAACTCACGGTCCGCCCTTGGTGACGGCTACCATCTCAGCGACATCGACGAATTTAACCCGGGGACGCGATGCGTCCTCGCCCTTCTTGCATTCCACAGCGTCGATCGCGCGCCAGCCGCGCCAATCGATGGGCTCGGCGCCGCGTTGACTGAGAAGCTGCTCAAGCGCTGAGCGGTCCTTGACGTCGCGGGTCAGCCGACCCTCGTCGAAGTCCGCCCACAGCCAAGCTACGGTCTGTTCGGCGCATGTGCGATTGGTGCCGATCACCCCGCTTGACCCGCGCTTGATCCAGCCGGTCACATAAAGCCCGGCGATGGGCTGGCCGTGCCCGTCGAGCACCCGGCCCTCGTGGTTGGGCACCGCACCGGTTGCGGCATCGAACGGGACACCCTCAACGGGCCTGCCCGCATAGCCAATCGACCGCAAGATCAGCGACGTTTCGAGCACCTCGGTCGCACGTTCGGAAGCGCCCCAGACCGCAGTGCCGTCGGGAGCCAAGCTGTTGTGTGCTATCCGCAATCCCTCGACATGCCCGTCGCCGATGAATTCAGCCGGGGAGACCAGGAAGCGAAACACGATTCGCTTGTTAGCCGACGAGGGCTCACGTTCGGCGAACGCACGCGCGATGTCGAGCTTGAGCCCCGTCTCGACATCGTCTTCGGCGGTGGGCTGCAGATCGTCGCTCTCGATGATCACATCGATACCGGACAGCTGTCCGAGTGCGTGAAACTCGCCGACCGAAAACGCAGCGTGGCGCGGGCTGCGTCGCGCCAGAATGACGACCTCGCGAATCTTGCTGTCCGCCAGTGCCGTCAGCGCGTGATCGGCGATGTCGGTTTTGGCCAATTCTTCGGGCGACTTGAGCAGCACCCGGGCCACGTCCAGCGCGACGTTGCCATTGCCGATGATCACCGCGCGCTCGGTGGACAGATCAAACGTGTCCCCGGCGTGGTCCGGGTGACCGTTGTACCAGGCGACAAAGTCGGCGGCCGCGTAATTCCCGGGCAGATCCTTGCCGGGAATGGCGAGATCGCGGCTTTGTGACGCCCCGACCGCGTACATGACCGCGTGGTGAGACGCCATCAGCTCGTCGTGGCTGAGGTCGCGTCCCACCTCCACGTTGAGGTGACAACCCAACCGGCTGTCGGTGAAGGCGCGCTCGAAGATGTCGACGACCGACTTGGTGTGCTGATGATCTGGGGCCACCCCCGCCCTGATCAGCCCGAACGGGGTCGGCATCCGGTCGAAGAGGTCAACCTCGACGCCGTCGACGCGCAGCAGCTCGCTGGCCGCATAGCACGCAGCCGGACCGGCTCCGACGATCGCCACCCGCAGCGAGGCGGGCTCAACCGGATCGTGGACCGGGCGGGCCGGCAGCATGTCAGACTCCAACGGGTGCCGCTCGAAATAGGCGGCGTTGATATCGCGAAATCGCTCCTGCTCGGGCGGCAGATCCTCATCAGCGTAGATCGCATCCACCGGGCACTCCTCCAGGCACGCGCCACAGTCGATACATGCCACGGGGTCGATGTACAGCATCTCCGATGTGGTGAACTCCCCGGGCCCTGCGGTCGGGCGAATGCAGTCGACCGGACACACCGGCACACAGCTACCGTCCTTGCAGCAGTTTTGCGTGATCACGTAAGTCATCGCTTCCTCCCTGCGCGCACAGCGGCCTTCTCAGCGCTCGTCAACGGAGCGGATTGGGTTCGTCGCGAGCTGGCGGTGTCGTCGCCAGCTCGCGCATCTGCTGTCGGCCGGTTGGGTCATCAGCCCAGCACCGGAAGGCGGCGATCGCGCGCCAGCCGGTCGAGGGCGGTCTGCATCACCCCGCGGACATGGGCGTCGACCTCACCTACGTCGGGGTCGTCACCGAATTCGGCCGCGATATCGATCGGCTCGAGCACCTGGGTGACGACCTTGGTGGGCAACGGCAGGTTGGGCGGGATCATCGCGCTCAACCCGAAGGGGAAACCGAACGAGATCGGCAAGATCTGGCTGCGCGCCCGCCGCTTCAGCTGCAGCCGCTCAGCCAGCCACGTTCCACGCGACAAGAAGAACTGACTTTCCTGCGCGCCGATTGACACCGTCGGCACGATAGGCACCCCTGCCTCGAGGGCTGTTTTGACGTATCCGGTTCGGCCGTTGAAGTCGATCTCGTTTTGCGCGGCCGTCGGCCGGTACACGTCGTACTCCCCGCCGGGGAACACCACGACGACCCCGCCGGCGCGCAGCGCCGTCGTGGCGTTGTCGCGACTGGCGCGGATGAGGCCGGCGCGCACTACAAACTCGGTGAACTTGGCGAGTGGGCCTGGGCCGGTCAACATCAGGTCGTGAACGAGCGTGTAGATCGGGCGCTCGTAGCCGAAGTGGTCGTAGAAAGCGACCGCGAAGACCGGGACGTCCGTGGACCACATGCCACCGGAGTGATTGGCCACCACCAGTGCCGGGCCGGGCGGAAAGGACTCCAGCCCGCGCACCTCCGAGCGGAAATATCGCTTGCAGATGGGCCGGAGGAACCCCATGATGCGTTCGGTCAGGACGGGGTCCCATTTGGCTGACTCCGGGCTGTCGGTATCGCTATCACTCATTTCGCGCTCCTCTCAGTTGGCGATGACGATCGGCAAGGTCATCGGCTGAACAGTTCGGGGTGGGCTTCGGCGAGCAGCTCGTCGCGGTCATCAGCGAGCACGTGGCCGGCTCTGATGGCACCCTCGGCGGCGCACCGGTATTGCTGCAGATAGTCGTCCACCGACAGGTACAGCGCGCGAAGCCGAGCAGGCGTGAACGGCAGGGTGCGACCGAAGAGCTGACAAATCCCCGACACCCCTGGCCGAGCAGTCCCGGACAGAACGGCGACCGGTGCGTCAACACACGGGGTGCGAACCCCACCCACGACATTGCCGTGCGAGTCGGTGACGAAGGTGGCGGGTGTGATGGCGTCGATAGCCAGCCGAGGAGCCGGCCGCGGGGCCTCGATCCCCCGGGACCAGGCATCCAGGCAACGCAACGCTGCCCTGAGTACGTAGCGTTGTTGCCCCCGGTTCACCGGGTCGGGACAGCCCAGCCGCAATTCCAGCTCGCCGAGTTGGGCCTTATCTCCGTGCGCGCTACCGGCGACCTCCCAGAGCCTGAAGAACGCCGAATCAGGCTGGCGGGCTCGCGCATATCCCAGTGCCCCCACCAGGTCAGTCTCGGTCTGCACTACCAGGGCGGGAACCTGCTGATCCGAGCGGATTAATGTCGGCTCGCCGCGTAGGACTTGCTCGATGGCGATCGGCTCTCCGCTCTCCCCCAGTGGTGCGACACCGGCGGCACGGCTGTGGATCAGAAAGCCATCAAACAGTCGGCTCAGCGGTTGAAACCCGTTGAAATATGTGCTCAGCGTTGCGGCTGACTGCGACGCGCCGACGGCCAGAACCTTCTGCACCCCCAGTCCGTGCAAAGGATGGCCAGCTTCTGGTGAGCGGAGGGCCCGGGTGACTTGGGTGAAGATGTCGTAGCAGTAGGCGTCCCCTGGGTGTGTGAGCTTGTGATAACGAGATGGATCCAGCGTCTTGAGCCCGCGGTCGTTTTGGCGGCCGTCGTCGGGACCAGCCACCGCGGCGCGACCACCTTCGACACCGGTCCACTGCGCCGATACACCCGCCCAGACATAGCCCCTGCGGATCAGCTCGGGCGCCAGATAGGTGTACGCGGGGGCAACGTCCTGCCCGCCGCTGACGTTCAACCATTCCACGACAACGGTGCCGTTGAAGGCCTCCGCAGATATGGGCCGACGTATCAGCAGCCGCGTGACATAGTGGGCCGACTCGCTCGGCTGCAGCAACAGCCGCCCATCGGCGGGCAACTCCTTGGCGCGGAATGCCCTAGCGGTACCAGTGGCGACGTACTCAGTCTCCCGGTATTCGGCGGCCAGCAAGTCCGGTCCAGGCGTGGTTGCCCCGAGGACACCAGGACCCTGCAACCGAGAAAGTCTTGCCGCGGTCATCGTTTGGCTGCGCCACCCTCATGCAGGGCGTAGTCATCGTCGAGCACGCGGGTCACCCCTCAATCAGACGCACGGCTTAGCCCGTAGCTGCTATCTCGCTTGAGGCTCCCGAACGGCTACCCATCAATGCGAAACAGATTGTGTTACCGTCTATTGTCATTGACCATGTGGCACTATAGTAGACTCTTAGTCTTGTTACAGTACCGCGCTGCATGCGTCAGTCGCAAATCACAGTTCACCCCGTGGCGGCGCAGGTCGGGTAGCGCGGCTCTCTGCACCACGTCGACCCGGTCGCCTTAAGCCCTCAAGGTG
Organism: Mycobacterium sp.; assembly: GCF_032159765.1. Taxonomy (GTDB): domain Bacteria; phylum Actinomycetota; class Actinomycetes; order Mycobacteriales; family Mycobacteriaceae; genus Mycobacterium. The sequence continues at coordinate 30,895 of NZ_JAVHWM010000219.1, forward strand.
GCGGCGCCAAGGGTCTGCGGAATCATCGCGGGACTGGAAGGACAGCGCATGACTGAGTTCGGCAGCTGGGTGCTGGGGCTGGCGCGAGGCGGGCGGGGGCGGATCGCGTCAGTGCACGACGATGGCGCTGCCGAGGAGCCAGCCCGGGTGCCGGTGACACGGGAGACTCACCGGGTGATCGTCGTCGGCTCGGGTTTCGGCGGCGGGGTCACGGCACTGCGTCTGGCCCAGGCGGGTGTGCCCGTCACCGTGCTCGAGCAGGGCGTCGAGTGGAAAGTGTCGAATCAGCGGGACACGTTTCCGCGCCCGTTCAGCAACCCTCTCGACAAGAGGATGTGGTGGTTCGATTCCAATCCGGCAGTGTTCGGGCGTCCCCTGCTCGGTGGCCCCTACCCAGGGTTGCTCAGCGCCTTCTCCGGAGACAACGTGACGTCGGTCGCGGGCGTGGGCGTTGGCGGCGGGTCGCTGCTGTACCAGGGCATGAGCCTGCAGCCCACCAGGGAGCTCTTCGAGACGCACCTGCCGTCGGCTCTCGACTACGACGAAATGGACCGCGTTTACTATCCGCGGGTAGCTAGCATGTTGCGGCTGGCGACGGCGCCTGACGATCTGATCAACAGCCGCAACTACCGAGTGAGTCGCGTCTTCGCTGCGCGGGTCCGCCGCGCAGGTTACTCGGTCGAAAAGGTGCCTATGCCCATCGACTGGGACTGCGCGCTGGCCGAGCTGCGAGGTGAGGCGCGGCTGTCGCTGAGCAACGGCGACTGCGTCATGGGTGTGAACAACGCCGGCAAGCACTCGGTCGACAAGACCTACCTAGCCGCAGCGCACGCCACGGCCCGAGTCACCCTGCACACGCTGCACAAGGTCACCGGCATCGCCCTGGCGCCGGATGGCCACTGGCGGGTTGAGGTGGACCGGCTCGACATGCAAGGCCGCAGGCGGGAAACGAAGATCTTGACCACCTCGGCGCTGGTGCTGGCCGCCGGCAGTGTCAACACCAGCCGCATGCTGGTGCGGGCGGGAGCGCTGGGGCACATCCCTGACTTGCCCGACGGCGTGGGTGAGAACTGGGGCACCAACGGCGACCGGATATACGTGTGGACTGACCTGGCCGACGCCTTCGGCGGGGCGCAGGGTGGCCCTGTCGTCTACTGCAGCAAGGATTGGGGCGATCCCCACCGCGCTAACACGCTGATTCAGGCTTCCCTCCCGCCCTTCGGAGGGTTGGACATCCGCACGACACTATTGGTCGGCTATGGCGCTAGCCGGGCGCGGGGCCGGTTCAGCTACGACGGGGACGCCGACGAGGTGAAGCTGTCTTTCCCACGCAACGGTGACGCCGCCATCTGGGCCGACATTCACGCGAGGGCCAAGCGGATCACCGGCCGGGCCGGCATCCTCACCGACACCAATCGGCTCCACAACAGCACCTGGCACCCTCTCGGAGGGGCCCCGATGGGCAACGTATGCGACCTCGACGGCCGGTTGCGCGGGCACCGCGGTCTCTATGTGCTCGACGGCGCGCTGATCCCGGGGACCACGGCGGCGTGCAACCCATCAATGACCATCGCCGCCGTGGTTGAGCGGGCGCTCGAGCGCATCGTGCGCAACGACGTCGGCTCGGTAATCTGACCGCGGTTACTGGCCAGGTGGAACGAGCAAGGATCGCTCGTTCCACATCAGGCCGCGCATGGTCACTGACAGGGGAATTTCCTCGACAGCGATCAATCCTTTGGGTGCGCGGCATACCCAGTCGATCGCATTGATCGCCCGGCCCGCCGTCGAGATGCAGCCAGCGTCACTGGAATCGAGAACTGGATGAGAGACGTGAGTATTTATCTCCACTCGTGGTTCGCCCTCCACGACCACACGGTGTACGCCGCTATGACCGTCGGGTGGGAACTCCCAGTCGGGCGCTGCAGCGGAGGTGAGCCTAGAAACGTGTTCGAGGGTGATCACCGGTTTGGCGTCGCGGACGCCCTCGGTGGCAAACCGAACCGCGGCCATCTGTCCCGGCTCCACCGTCATCATGGTGCAGTCGATGCGCTCCGGTGTGAACCAGCGTTCGGTGCGCTGGCGCACTTCGTCGAGTTCGATGCCGAGGTTGTCCGCCAGACTGCGCACCTGACCGCCCCACATCGACACAACGACCCCGGGTAGGAACAGCATCGGCGTCTCGTCGTCCGCAGTCATTCCGAAACCCATTCCGGCCCCTGTGAACTCGGCGTCATCATAGTTTCCGTAGTCGAAAATCTCCTGCACGGTGATCGAAGAGACGCGGGTGCTCAAGCTGAGTGCAGAGTGCACCAATGTATCGCCTGAGAAGCCCGGGTCGATTCCGTTGATGTAGAGGGAGGCGTTGCCGGCCTCACAGGCGCGTTCCAACGGCACCCGCAACCAGTCGTCGGCATGGTGCGGAGCGACTAGCCAGACCATTGAGGTTCCGACGACGTTGGTGCCCGCCGCCAGAAACTTGGCCATCTGGTCGATCGCCTCCATCGGCCGAGTCTCGCCTTGAGATGTATAGACCACGCAATCGGCGCCGAGGTCTACCAGGGCGTCGACATCGTCGGTGGCGATGATGCCCGTCGGTTGGTCCAGCCCGCAGAGCTCAGCGGCATCCCGACCGATCTTCGCGGAACTTGCGGCATGTACGCCGACCAGTTCTAGATCTGGCCTACCGATGATTGCTCGCAACGAATGCCGCCCCACGTTGCCAGTGGAGAATTGGATTACTCTGCGCATAGTTGCCCTCGCCTTTCTGGTTGGTGATGACTGACCGCGTCCGCGATCGGATTCGTTTGTCGCAGAGGGCAAGCCCTCGCCTCGGCGGTGGCTCTCGGGTCAGGGCGCAGCAAGTCAGTAGTCAGGCATCGGGAGTTGCGAGCTCAGTGCGGTCACTGTGTCGATGCCAGCAACTCCTGAAACGCTGTCTGCATGCAGTCGGCGTAGGTGGCCGGATCCGGCAACGCACTACGATCGGCGGTCACGCCGATCGAGAACGTTCCGTTGTAGCTCGCCACGATGTGGAAGAGATTCAGTCCGCCAATCAGCGGCGCTAGACCAGTGACCCGCACGAGCCGGGCACCGTGGAAAAAGATCGGCTCGGCCGGCCCAGGCACATTGCTCACGATCGTGTTGGCGATCGTGGGGCCGGAGAACGGAAGTACGCTGGCAGCCTTCACTGTCATCCCGACCAGCGCAGTGGGAAGCACCCCGACCAGATCCAGCAACCTGTTGTTGTTCTTCGACGTATCGGGCGTATCACGGACCGCGGCAGTCGCATCCGCGATGGACCTGAGCCGTTCGGCCGGGTCAGCGATGTCTGTCCCGAGGGTTTGGAGCCTGGCAAAAAATCTGTTCCCGCCGCTGCTCTTGTCGACCTCGCCGCGCAGCGAGACCGGGCACCCGGCAACCAGAGTCTGATCTGGCAGCTCACCGTGACAATCCAGGTAGTTCCGAAGGGCGCCCCCGACGTAGGCCAATGCCACGTCGTTGATCGTCGACCCTGGCACGCTCGCCTTGATCCGCTTGATGTCGGCTAGATCATGGAAGCGGGCCTCGAACACGCGGTGCGGCGACACCGCATCGTTAAATCGTGTCGGGGGCGCGAACCGAGACTCGGCACCCCCGGCCACACTGGACGCGACACCGCCGACGATCTTGGCCGGCAGACCGGCCAACTTTCGGACTATCTTCACGGCATTGGGCGCCAGTACCTTGGCCGCCCGCAACGGGTACCGCGCACCGTTGATCGCTGTCTGCGAAAGCATGCTTGCTGTCGAAGGTAGCGCGTCGGGCTGCCAGGGATGTGTGGGCGCAGCGGGGCGCGGGCCAGCGGCGGCAAGGTCGTGCATGGCGGCCATCAGCTCGACGCTCGCCATCCCGTCCGCCGCACAGTGGTGGAGCTTCAGCAAAATCGCGAACGCACCTTCGGATACTCCCGACACGGAATTCAGGCCCTCGATGACGGTGATCTCCCACGGCGGACGACGTAGGTCGAGTTGTCGCGCATGAATCCTCGCGACCTGGATACACAACTGGCGCCAGTCACCGGGCTGAGGTAGCGCGATATGGCGGACGTGATGCTCAAGATCGAAGTTCGGGTCATCCACCCAGTACGGCATATGCAGACTGCCCGGCAGATCAGTTAGCCGACGTCGAAAGGTGGGCGCGAGATGCAGCCGGGCATCCATCTCCTCGAGAATGCCTTTGAAAGTCACCTTGCCGCCAGGGGCTGACGAGGGGTCATAGATAAGCAACATCTGAATGTGCATGGGTGTTTCTGGGCGTTCGCAGCGCAGGATGATGTCGTCGGTCCAGCTCAGTTGCTGCATCCCGTACCACCTTTCACAGTCGACCCTGCCGCAAGGAATGACCACGCGCCCCTTCGGCTCTGCAGCACTGCATCTCGTTCTCCAGCACTGCCTCCCGGACTTCACGAACCGCCGCGGCGCGCCGCTAGCATACTTTCCAAACGAGAACGCTATCTTCCTAATCTAGCACCGTTCGAGTACTTAATTTGCACGGATAACACTACCTGTCTGTTATCCCTGCTATTCACTGAGAGGTAGGAGGCACCCATGCGACTAGTCACCGAACGAAGCCGTTCGTCGTCACTCAACGATGCCCTCGCCTGGGCGGTCAGCGCCGTACCTGGCCGCGAGGGGCAAATACCGGTAGCGCGCTTCAGGAACCGATGACTCATCGAGCGGGTGACTCTTCACCAGGCTGATGAGTTTGCGGAGGTCCGGTTCATCGTCACTACCGACATAGGCGTCGAGCCATTCTTCGAACTTCATGAGCAGATCCCGAGGAAGAGCTTGCCGTGCGCGCACAACCGCCGTGAGCAGGCAGCGAATCGCCGAAAACGTTTCGCCGCCACCGATTGCGACGTAAACGTCGTGACGTTCAATCCCTGTGAGGTAGGGGTGGGCGGCCTGCGCGAGTGCCCACGCCAACTTGGCTTCGTTCACGATGCTTCCTCGGGTCGTTCACCCGGTGACGACGCGGGTCGGCGGGCCGGCGAGTGGGCGCAGTCGTTGTACCGCGACCGCGTCGCCGGGCCCTACACCCAGCGTGCGGAAGGCCGCCGCGCAGCGTCCTGCGCGCTCCGCGAGCTCCCCGAGCGACAGGACCGTGCGGCGCGTTGCGCCCGCGAAAACGACCCGAAGGTCGGGTTGGGCGCTCGACGCAGCCAGGACGGCTTGGGGCAGCGTGACGCCGCCGTAGGCACCCGATGCGTACCAATGCTGCTCGAGGTCATACGCGTTGGGATGATCAGCCCGCACCGTCAGTACCCGCCTCCACGCTGGATGCGCGGAACGCCGCGGCACCGGCCGCGACCACTGCTCCGTCGCGGCCCTCATCGACGAGGGTGAAGCGGACCACCACTCGCCCACCCGGGCCTGCCGACCCGTCGGTGAGGACCAGGAACGGGCCGGCGCGGCCGGGAGCGACGAAATGCACGTCCCAGTCTTCGACCTGGACAGTGTCGGCGGCGGCGAGTTCGGCGGCGAGTTCGGTGGCTGCGGCCTCGAATCCGACATGAATGGGACCCAGGTGCAGCGATGCCGAGGTCGAGGCGAGACGCGGCGTGAGGGCGGGCAGCCGCCAGCCATCCGGGTCGCGCTGTGCTCCGAAGACGACGTGCAGCGGTGGGAGATCGTCGGTGTCAGGCGTTTCTGGCGGCAGATCCACTGGCCGAAATGCTGGCGGCGCGTCGCCGAGCTTGACGCCGACTCCGGTCGTGATCGCGATGAGCCGGGAGGGGTCGGCGGCGTCAGTGATCTCCGAGCGGCTGAACCCGATCCTGCTTCCCCGCCGTACGGTGCTGCGGGACACCCGGATCTCCGCGACGTCGCGCGCGTCGTCGATGATGTGCAGCGCGTAGGCCAATGGCGCCGGGACCACTTCGCGGTCACGCCAGCCGCCGGTCTCGGGAGCGGCGATTGCCAGCGGGGCGGCCATGATCCCACCGGCGCTATTGCGCATGTCGCGCCGCAGCCGCACGGTGTCGGGGTCTTCGCCCTGGTTGAACGCGCGGCCGAGGTACCAATACGTGATGAGGCCATCGGGGCCCATCATGTTCCGGAGCCGATCCCAGTACTGCTCGGTCGGTCCATCGCGGATGTCTCGCACCAACGGGCCGCCTCCTTCCCCGTAGACGGATGACGCCGCAGACGGAAACATGATTACCGTTAGATGCACTTTACATCCTCTTGCACCGCACTCGATATACTGATATTCCTAGAATGTCCTTATCTGGGATCTGCGGCGATGTGGGGCCGGTGTGACGATGGTGTTATCCGCCTTTGGGGCGACCGAGGCTGCGTATGGAACTTGAACTGACTCCCGATCAGGAGCTGCTGCGGGACACGACCCGCAAATTCCTGAATGCGACAGTGCCTCTGACAGAGGTCAGGGCCCTCGCGGAGAACCCGGCCGGGTTCGACCGGGGATGGTGGCGTAAGGGGGCTGAACTCGGTTGGACCTCGCTGCTGGTCGACGAGGCGCGCGGCGGCGGGAGTGTCTCCGGTGAGGGCCTGCGTGACTTGGCGCTGGTCGCTGAGGAGATGGGCGTGATGGTGTCGCCCGGCCCGCTGATTGCGACCAATATCGTCGCGCAGACCCTGTCCTGTGACGCCTCCGATGATCTCGCCGAGCGGGTACTGGCGGGGCTGCTATCTGGCGAGGCGATCGCGGCCTGGTGTGTCGCGGAGCCGGGGCGGCCGGTAACTGCCGACGGGATGACACTGCAGGTGCGACGTGACGGCGACGACTTCATCCTCGACGGGGTGAAACGACCGGTAGAAGCGGGTGCTGAAGCGGACTGGCTGCTCGTGACCGCCACCGGCCCCGACGGCCTGTCCCAATTCCTGGTCCCGTCCTCAGCGCCCGGCGTGCGGATCACCGCCCTGCGCGGGCTCGACCTCGTCCGCAGGTACGCCGAGGTCCGATTCGACGACGTGCGAGTGCCCGCGTCCGCAGTGATCGGCGCCGTCGGCGGGGCTGCCGCCGCGTTCGAGCGCCAGATCCAAACCGCGTTGGTGCTTCAGTGCGCCGAGATCGTCGGCGCGACCGACCACGTTTTTGACTTCACCGTCCAGTACGCGTTCGACCGGTCCTCGTTTGGTCGCGCGATCGCCTCCTATCAAGCTCTCAAACACCGTTTCGCTGACATGAAGCTGTGGATCGAGTCCGCTCAGGCCATCACGGTCGACGCCACCAGGGCCGTCCAGTCTGGTGCTCTCGAAGCCGCTGAGGTGGCCCGAGTCGCCAAGGCCTACGTCGGCGAGCGATGTCCGGAGTTGATCCAGGACTGCATCCAGATGCACGGTGGGATCGGCGTGACCTGGGAACACGACCTCCATCTCTATCTGCGGCGAGTCGTCTCCGATCGGCAGACCTACGGCGATCCGATGCACCACCGCGACCAAGTGGCCATCCTTGCCGGCAGATAGGAAAACGATGAGTGCGACAACTGCGGCACCCGGCGGCCTGGTCGAGGATCTCGACACGTTCCGGGGGCGGGCCACGGAATGGGTCACCGCTAATCTTGAACCCCTCAATGGCGCGGATCCCTACCTTGGCCACGCCATCGACGACGCCGACCATGTCGTGCGGGCCAAGGCGATCCAGCGCAAACTGTGGGACGCCGGTTTCGCGGGACTCTGCTACCCGGTCGAGTACGGCGGCCGAGGGCTGCCCGTGGAATACCAGAACGCATTCATCGACGTGACCTACGGTTACGAGCTGCCGAGGCTGTTCAACACCCCCACCTTCACCATCATCTTGCCCACCATCCTGGACTTCGGTACCGAGGAGCAGAAGCAACGCTTCATCCCTGCCGCGCTCAGGGGCGAGGAGCTCTGGGTTCAGTTCCTGTCTGAGCCGACCGGCGGATCCGACCTCGCGGGAGCGCTGACCCGGGCGGAACGCAACGGTGATGTCTTCATCCTGAACGGCTCGAAGATATGGAGCACCTACGCGTGGAAATCGGACTACGCGTTGTGCGTGGCCCGCACCGACTGGGACGTTCCCAAACACCAGGGTTTGAGCGTCCTGATCGTGAAGGTGCACCAGCCCGGGATCACCATCACCCAGATCAAACACGTCGACGGCACCGACGACTTCTGCCAGGAATTCTTCGATGACGTCCCCGTCCCCGCCGACCACGTCCTCGGACAGGTCAACGGCGGGTGGAAGGTCGCATCCCGCCTGCTGCTGCACGAGCGCGAAGCCATGAGCGGCTCCTCCCCGTACGCGATGGCGCCGCGCACGGCGGCCCACGAAAGTGACCAGGTGAGTGCCGCTGCACTCGCGCAGGTGTCCGGCGGCGCGAACGACCCACGAGTGCGTCAGCTAGTCGGCGAAGCTCGTGTCCTGACTCGCGTGCACACGGCGCTCGTCGGGCGCATCGGCACGTCCATTCGAACCGGCCGACTACCGGCGGCGGCCGGATCGATCCCCCGGCTGTCCAACGGGATGATGCGGGTGAGACTGGCCAGCATCGCGATCGAGATCGCCGGCGATCGTGCCGCCGCCTGGCACGACGATGATCCGACCGGAGATCTCGGCGTCGCCTACCTCGGCCGGCAAGGACCGTGTATCGGCGGCGGAACCACCGAGATCACCCGCAACATCATCAGCGAACGCGTGCTCGGGATGCCCCGCGAGCGTGCCGAAGACCTGGACCGTCCCTTCCGTGAGGTGCGAACCAATGCAGCGGTCCCACGGAATCGATCATGACCGAAACAGGAGGAACCATGGCAAAGCTCGACTTCCCGGTGTTCGACGCAGATAACCATCTGTACGAAACCGAGGACGCGTTTACCCGCCACCTACCGACGAAGTACGAGGGACTCTTCAAGTACGTACAGGTGAATGGCCGTACCAAGATCGCCGTGGATAACGTCATCAGCGACTACATCCCGAACCCCACCTTCGAAGTGGTCGCGCGGCCGGGGGCGTTCGCCGAATACTTTTCCGGCAATAACCCCGAAGGTAAGTCCCTGCGTGAGCTGGCTGGAAAGCCGATGCGAACAGGTGAGGAGTTTCGCACCGCCGAGCCGCGCCTGAAGTTGCTCGACGACCTCGGCCTGGACGCCGCGCTGATGTTCCCAACGCTGGCCAGCCTGCTCGAGGTCCGCCTCGCCGACGACCCGGAGCTGACCTGCACCGTGATCCACGCGTTCAACCAGTGGCTCTACGACGAGTGGACGTTCAACTTCCAGGACCGGATCTTCGCCACGCCGATCGTGAACCCTTCGGTCCCTGAGCGCGGCATCGCCGAGCTTGATTGGCTGCTCGACCGGGGTGCGAAGGTCGTGTTGATGCGCCCGGCACCGGTAGCCGGCTATCGCGGCACCCGGTCTCCGTTCCTGCCGGAATTCGATGCCTTCTGGGCCCGGGTGGCCGAATCAGGCGTGCTGGTCACCCTGCACGCGTCCGACTCCGGCTACCAGCGATACATCAACGACTGGGAGGGCACCAGCCGCGAAACGCTGGCGTTCAAGCCCAATCCGTTCTACGACGCCGTCTCCTCCGGTCGGGCGATCAACGATACGATCACCGCTGCGATCTGCCACGGCATGCTCAGCAGATTCCCGACCGTCAAACTCGCCAGCGTGGAAAACGGAGGCAGTTGGGCGATCTCATGCCTGAAGGCGTTGGAGAAGACCTACCAGAAGATGCCACGGGAGTTCGCTGAACACCCTCGCGAGATATTTCTGCGCAACCTGTGGATCAACCCGTTCTGGGAAGACTCCATCGAGGACCTCGTGAACCTCATGTCACCCGAACACATCCTGTTCGGCTCTGACTACCCGCACCCCGAGGGCATGGCCGACCCGCTGCACTGGGCCAAAGAGATGGGTGAGCTCTTTCCCGCCGCTGATGTCCGAAAAATGATGGGCGGCAACATGTATGGCCTCCTCGGACTAGCTCCCCAGAGTGCTTGACGGCCGAACCCGTGGCTGGTGGCTGACGTGAGCATATCTATCAACGCGCTGAGCAGTGGAAATGGTGTTCGGCGCCTAACTACAACCCGATAGTTTCGCGTCATGTCGATCGAGCGGCTCGTCATCATCACCGATCACGGCTCGGTGCGGGTATTGACAATGAATCGGCCAGCGGCACGCAACGCGTTGAGCAGCGACCTGATCGGCACTCTGTATTCGGCGCTGACCGATGCCGACGCCGAGGAGTCAGTGCGCGCGGTGGTGCTCACCGGAGCGGACCCGGCGTTTTGCGCAGGCGTAGACCTCAAGGAAGCCCAGCGCGACGGCATGGCGTATTTCGAGCGGTTGCGATCCCACAGCTGCATCACCGCAGTCGCGCAGATGAAGACACCGATCATCGGAGCGATTAACGGCGCAACGTTTACCGGCGGCCTGGAGATGGCGCTTGGCTGCGACTTCCTGCTCGCCTCCGAGCGGGCGGTGTTCGCCGACACCCACGCCCGAGTCGGCATCCTGCCCCGCGCCGGAATGACGGCTCGGCTGCCCCAACTCGTCGGCGCAGCCATGGCCCGGCGGTTGTCGATGACGAGCGAAGTAATAGACGCGGGCCTCGCCCAGCGGATCGGATTGGTGACCGAGGTGGTTGCACACGATCGACTGATCGGGCGGGCCCGCGATCTGGCCGCCCAGATCGCCGAGGTGCCGGCGCCGATCATGCGGAGCCTCAAGGAGATTTATACGACCGGCTGGGCGTCCGTCACCGATAGCGCCTTGGTCGCCGAGCGGGAAATAGCCGACGCGCACAAAGTGAGTTTCGACGAGCTGGGCGACCGATACCACGCAGTAGTCGACCGCAATCGGCGGCAGGTCGAGCGACGCTGACGTGTTTCAACCGGTCACGTTCCATCAGCAATAGGTCACGAGACCCACGCGAGCTCAACCTTTTGCCAACCATTGAGCAATGCCGTCGGATTGCGTTGCAGCGGAGCGCCGGTCAACTCGACGTGGGCGAGATGCGGCAACAACCCGCCGATCGCGGTCCGCACTTCAAGACCGGCGAGGTGGGCACCCAGACAGAAGTGAATGCCGTGGCCGAAGGAGAGATTCTTGGAGGGAGGCCGTGTGATCAGGAAGCGATCTGGGTCCTCGAACCGGCGTGGATCGCGGTTGGCGGCCGCCATGTGCAGCGCGACGATGGCGCCCTTGGGGATGGTGGTGCCGGCGACCTCGGTCTCCTCGATGGCCTCGCGGAACGCAAACTGGATCGGAGCCGTCAATCGGTTAGCTTCGTCGACGGCATTGGGCAGCAGCGCTGGATCGTCGAGCAAGATCTTGAGTTGGTCAGGGTTGGACAGCAGTTCGACCACGGTGTTTCCGATGAGGTTCGTCGACGTTTCGTTGCCGGCCACCATGATCGTGATCGACATCATCAGGGTTTCGACGTTGCTCAGGGATTCGTTGTCGATCGCCGCAACCATCACACTGACCAGGTCGTTCTTCGGCTCGGCACGCCGCGACTCGATGAGAGGCACGAAGTAGGTGCTGAATTCCTTGATCGTCGCCAGCATCAGTTCGTCGCGTTCAGCGGCACTGGTGAACTGCCTGCCGGCGGCCGCGGCGAACCCATCGGACCAGTGTTTGACGCGCCCGTACTCGCTTCGGTCTATGCCAAGAATGTGGCAGATCATCTCAACGGGCAGCGGAACCGCGAGCCTTTCGACCACATCGAAGCTTGGCTGGTCACCGATTCCGGCCAGGCAGCGGTCGACGATCCCGCTGATGGCGTCGCCCATCTCCTTGATGCGCGGAGGCGTGAATCCCCTGCTGACAATTCTTCGCATCCTCGTATGCTGGGGCGGATCCGCCGCGGCGATGGTCTTAGCCGTCGCCATCTCTTCCATGTCGACGGGAATCCCCGCTGCGAGCGCCAGGAGGCGTTCGATGACCTCCGGTTTCATCTCAGCGTCCCGCGGAGTGTCACCCTCGTAGGGGTTGGGTCGCGAAGAGAACACTTCGGGGCTCGACTGAACGGCTTTTACGTCGTCGAACCGAGATATCACCCAAATGTTCGAGCCGGTCCGATAGACGGGAAAGCGGTCTCGCAACTCTGCGTAAATCGACGGCAGCTGCTCGGGCGGACCGGGCTTGAACGGCTCGAACTTCAGATCGGTTCCATCTACCGACATCGTCTCTCCTGTCACTTCGTGAACTCCGAGTCGACCGGCGCGTAAGACCTCGGGTCGCCAGCCAACCAGGGCATCCTCATGACCTTGGTGTCACATACGTTGCTGCGCAGGCGTTTTCCCACCGTGAGATCGGTCATCGGCCGCCTCAGGCCCAAAAGTGGTACAGGGTGCGGGCATTCAGCTCGACAATCTTTCGGGCCTCGTCGTCCGGCACGTCGACTAGGTGCTCAGCGAGCAGCTTGCGGGTGTGCGGCCAGTTGGAATCCGAATGCGGATAGTCGCTTTCGAACATGATGTTGTCGATCCCGATTCGGTGACGTTGCTCGATACCGGACTGGTCGGAGATGAAGCATCCGTAGATGTGCTCCCGGAACAGTTCGGAGGGCAGCTTGTCGGCGTTGACGTTGCACCAGTACTTGTGCCGGCCCCAGGAGTAGTCGACGCGCTCAAGCAGGTACGGCATCCAGCCGATGCCTCCCTCGGACAGCGCGACCTTGAGATTGGGGAACTTGTAAAACACGTCGGACATCAACAGATCGACGGTCGTGATCATCGAATTCAGCCCGAACAGCGCGATGCTGATGAACATATCCCCATCCGGTGCCAGCCCCTGCGGCATGCCGCCCGAGCCGAAATGTAACGACAACGGCAGTTCGGCTTCCTCGCAGATGCGCAGGATCGGATCCCAATGGTCGGTGTGAAACGACGGCAGGCCGAGCTTGTGCGGCGCCTCGATGAACGAGATGGACTTCGCGCCCTTGGTGACAGTCCGTTCGATCTCGGCGACGGACGCCTCGACGTCCCAGAACGGCACCATCATCAACGGGATCTGGCGTTCGGGGGCATAAGCGCACCACTCGTCGAGGATGAAGTCGTTGTAGGCGCTGATGCACAGCTTCGCAAAGTCCTTGTCCTCGGCGGCGTAAAACGTGCTGCCCGCGAAGCCGCCAAAATTCGGGAAGCACAATTGGGCCCACGTGCCCTCGATGTCCATGTCCTTGATGCGGTCCTCGATGTCGTGGCAGCCGGGCAGCATGTCGTCATAGCTGCGTGGGTCCATGCCGAAGTCGCGCGGGTGCTTGCCGGCAACGGCATTGAGAGCAAAGTTGCCCGACGGTCGCCCTTCGTAGAGCCACGTGTCGTTGCCGTCGGGGAGCTTCACGATGCGCGGCGCGATGTCCTCGTACCTGGAAGGAAGCCGGTCAAGCCAGACGCGTGGATGTTCGATGACATGGTCATCAACGGAGATGATTCTTGCGTCATCGGGAAGCATGTGATCTCTTTCTGAAAGGCGTCGCATCTCAACAGTAGAACGCTATCTGCGTCAGATGCAACGGTCATACTATATTAACGCCAGCAAGTAACCCATCACCGAGAGGCTCTGAGATGGCCGATACCAACGTGCTCGTGATTACCGGCGGCGCCGGAGGAATGGGGTTCGCTTGTGCCGGCGCTCTCGCCGACCGGGGCCACTTACTGCTTGTCGACGTCGACGAGGGGCAACTCGCGGAAGCGCGCTCCCTGCTCAGCGCACAGGGAGCGAGTGTCGACACACTGCAGTGCGACGTCACCTCACCTGCTGACGTCGCCGCTCTCGCTGACCGAGTACGCGCCTCAGGCCGTCTTCGATGTCTTGTGCACACCGTGGGGGTCTCCCCCGAGATGGCCGACGCACGCACCATAATCCAGGTGGACCTGGTCGGCAGCGTGCGCGTCACTGACGCGGTATTCCCCGTGGTCGAGCCCGGGAGTTCAGCAATCCTGTTCGGCTCGATCGCCGGCTACAGCGACGTGGACCCAGCCGTCGAGAAATTGCTCTGCGATCCCCTGACCGACGGGCTGTTCAATACATTGGAGCAGGCCCTGGACCAGCCGATGGACAGCGCGACGGCTTACGTACTGGCCAAGCGCGGGGTGATGCGACTGGCCGAACGGCTGGCCACGCCCTGGGGTGCCAAAGGTGGACGCGTCGTTGCCATCTCGCCGGGGCTTATCGATACTGCGATGGGTCGGCTGGAGCTCGAGCGACAGCCCATCATTCCGCAGATGATCGAGCTGACGCCGGTTAAACGACCCGAAAGCCCGCTGCCCGGCCGAGTGGGCGAGATCGCCGCACTTGTCGCCTTCCTCGAATCCGACGGCGCGGGCTTCATCTCCGGATGCGACATCCGCGTTGACGGCGGCCTGGTCGGTGCGGCCAGGGATATGCTGGGAGGCGGTTGATGAACCTGCGTCGAGAAGCGCTCGACCCTGAAATCCGCGAGGCCGTCCGCGACATTCCCGAGTTCGTGTTCTCGGCCGAGACGGTGCCGATGATGCGGGAGAACGCGGTATTCATGCCAGTCGCGGCGCCGGACATCGAGCGCACCGAACTGACGACCGGACCCGACGGCGCCGTCACTATGACCATGCTGCGGCCCCGCGATGCCGCGCATCAAGTCGAGGACCTGCCCGTCCTCTACTGGATGCACGGCGGCGGGACGGTAATCGGCAACCGCTTCATGGACGATTCCCGCTTGGCCGAATGGTCCCGGTCGCTTACCTGCGTCTGTATCAGCGTTGAGTATCGATTGGCCCCCGAAGAGCCGTACCCGGCGGCGATCGACGATTGCGACGAAGGGCTGCGCTACATCTTCGATCACGCGG
>NZ_JAVHWM010000015.1:0-27403 GCF_032159765.1 Mycobacterium sp.
GCCAATATCAACTGGGGCGCCCGCGGTCCGCTGCAATGGGAAGCACCGTACGGCCATACGCTGATCTCCAAGTACGCCATGGCCGCGCGGCGGCACATGCATGACTACGGCACCACCATCGAGCAGATGGCCGAGGTTGCGGTGTCGGCGCGGTTCAACGCGGGCGGCAACCCGGAGGCCTATTACCGCGATCCGATTACGATCGACGACGTGCTCAGCGGCCCGATGATCGCTGACCCGTTCACCAAGTTGCATTGCTGTATCCGAAGTGACGGCGGGGCCGCGATCGTGCTTGTCAGCGCGGAGCGCGCGAAGGATCTTCGTAGCAAACCGATCTGGGTTCTCGGCGCGGCCGAGACCACCTCGCACATGCTCACGTCGCAATGGGACGACCTCACCGTCGGCCCGGCCTCGGTCAGCGGGCCGCTGGCCTTCGCCCGCGCCGGCGTCTCACCGTCCGATGTCGACGTCGCCGAGCTCTACGACGCGTTTACCTACATGCTGTTGCTCACCCTGGAGGATCTCGGCTTCTGCCAGAAGGGGGAAGGCGGTGCGTTCGTCGAGAAAGGGGCGCTGCGCCTCGGGGGCGAGCTTCCCACAAACACCGATGGCGGCGGACTGTCGGCGTGTCATCCGGGGCAACGCGGCTTGTTCCTCCTCGTCGAGGCCACCCGCCAACTGCGCGGCGAATGCGGGCCGCGGCAAGTACCCGATGCCAGGATCACCTGTGTCAGCGGCACCGGCGGCTGGTTCTGCTCCAGTGGCACGGTGATTCTCGGCGCCGAGGAGCCATAGGTGCCGGGAGCGCCGCTGAGTCCAGAGGTTCCCGACACCCGGTCGATGTTGGAGTCTGCGGCCGCCCGCCATGGCGGCCGGGAGGCATACGTCGAGCCGCGTGCGCGAATCACGTTCGCTCAGTGGATCGGCCGGGCCCGTTGCGTTGCTGCGCAATTCGCCGGCCTGGGCGTCAGCAAGGGCGACGTGGTGACGCTCTGGCTGCCGTCGGGCATCGACTACGCGACGTGCTACGCCGCGGCGGCGATGATCGGCGCGATCACCACGGGCCTCAACCCGCGGTTGGGCCGCCGCGAGATCGAATCCATTCTGCAACAAGCTGATCCCGCGTTGATCATCGTCGACGAGCGGCTCGGTGAATTGCCGGCCACGGACGCGCGACTCCTTGCGCGGACCGCGCTGTCCACTGACACCTCCGGATCGGCGCCACCCGCGGTGGAGCTGACCCGGCGGGACCCTGTTGCGTTGGTCTTCACCAGCGGAACGACCGGGACGCCCAAAGGTGCGGTGTTCGATGCCGATCGCCTGGCGGCGGGCGCCGCGGCAGCGGGGGTGATGAGCGAGCCGTACGACCGGCGCCTCACGTCAACGCCGTTTGCCCATGCCGGCTACATGTTCAAGCTGTGGGACCAGCTGGTGTGGGGCAGCACCCTCGTGGTTCCGTCGACGCCATGGTCCCCCCAGGACATGTTCGACATCCTGCGCAACGAGCGGGTCACCGTCGCCGGGGCCGTGCCGACCCAGTGGGCCAAGCTTCTCGATGTCGACGGAGTGAGTCCGGAGGCTCTGCCGCACTTGCGGATCGGCGTTGCCGCCACCGCGCCGGCGCCGCCAGAACTGGTGCGCCGAGTCGCCGAGCGCATCGGCGTCCCGCTCGTGGTGCGATACGCGATGACTGAGTGTCCGACCATCTGCGGAACGGACCCCACGGACGCCGCCGAGGTGCAGTTCCGCACGGTCGGCCACCCTGCCGCGGGGATGAAGGTGCGCGTCGACGCCGACGGGGTCGTCGAGGTGAGCGGGCCCTGCGTGATGCGCGGTTACTGGCGCAACTCGGACCTCACCGACGAAGTGTTGCGCGACGGCTGGCTGCGTACAGGTGACATCGGCGTGCTCGGCGAGGACGGCAACCTCACTCTTGTCGGACGCAGCGGTGACATGTACATCCGTGGTGGCTACAACGTGCATCCCGGCGAGGTCGAGCGCGCGCTCGCGGACCACCCTGGCGTGAAACAGGTTGCCGTGATTGGCCGTTCCGCACCGGTGATCGGCGAGGTCGGGGTCGCCTGCGTGGTGCCCACGGACGGCACCGCGCCGACCCTGGCTGAGCTGCGCGCACACGTGAAGGGCGAACTAGCCGACTACAAGGCACCCGACGAACTGCTCATCGTCGACGAGCTGCCCTTGACGGCGATGCTCAAGCCGGACCGGGTCGCCCTGCGCGAATTGATCGCTGGGCGCGACCGAGATATCGAACGTCACCGGCCGCCGCCTCACGCGAGCGTGCGTGTCTGACGGCGACACGCCGCAAACGGATCCGACTTCACGCACGCTCGCGGCACGGAAACCGTTCTGACAAGGCCCGCATTCACACCGGCAGCGCGTCGGACTAGCACTCAAGGAGCTGAAACGTGGGAGATCTCAACGGCCAAGTCGCGTTCATCACCGGAGCCGCCCGTGGCCAGGGCCGCGCGCACGCGGTCAGACTGGCGGCGGACGGCGCGGACATCATCGTGCTCGACATCTGCCGGAACATCGACTCGATCGACTACCCCAACGCGAGCCCCGACGATCTCGAAGAGACCGTGAGGCTCGTCGAGAAGGAGGGTCAGCGCATCGTCGCCCGGCAGGCCGACGTGCGCGACGCCGATGCCGTCGAGCAGGTCGTGGCCGACGGGCTTGCCGAGTTCGGCCGCCTCGACATCGTGATCGCGAACGCGGGTGTCATCCGACTCGGTCCGGGTGGTGATCGGCGGCAGACGTTCCGCGACATCATTGACGTCAATCTGATCGGCGTGTGGAACACCGTGGAAGCGGTTATCCCGGCCCTCATCGACGGTGGTCGCGGCGGGTCGATCGTAATGACCAGTTCGAGCGCTGGCCTGAAGGCCCCGAATACCGATCGCGCGGGCGGGCAGGCGTACGGCGCGTCCAAGCGTGGTCTGGTGGCACTGATGCAGACCTGGGCGAACAACTTGGCGCAGTATTCGATCCGCGTCAACACCATTCACCCGACCGGGGTTGCCACCGGCATGGTGATGAACGACGTGATGGCGGCGATGTTCGAGGCGAATGATCCGTCGCTCGCCGCGATGCAGAACGCCCTGCCCATCCAGGTGCTGATGCCCGAGGACATCGCGAACGCGGTCGCGTTCCTGGTGTCCGACGAAGCGAAGTTCATCACTGGGATCGCGTGGCCGCTCGACGCCGGGTTCGCGGTCCGATAGGAATTCCGTACCACCGCTGGGGTGTGAGACTATTGCGCTTAGATATCGACATAGTTAACCTAGTGCGATGAGTCGCCGGTGAACGGCGGTCCGACATTTCATTTAATTGTGACAGTCGACTGCCGTTGTATCGCGGCACCCGGATGCTTCGAGTTCGCGCTTGGTCGCGGCCGTTACGGAAGGACGTCATGAGCGAGAGTCATGCAGGCGCAACGTGTCCCGTCAAAGACATCGCAATGAATACGCCGGACTTACCCGCGCTGACCCACTTTCGCCTGCTCGACGAGTGTCAGGACGAGGGCCGGCCGGTGTTCCGCAACACCGAGGCCGGCATGGACTATTGGGTGTTCACCGACAACGCCGTGATCCTGGATGGATTGCAGCACCCCGAACTCTGGTCCAGCAGCGTTATCGTTCCGACGGAACCGGACCCGCCGTACAAGTGGATCCCGATCATGATCGACCCACCTGACCATGCCAAATGGCGCCATGTGTTGGCCGAGTACTTCTCGCCGGGCCGCGTCAAGGGCCTGCGCGACGCGCAGCAGAGGCTGGCAGCGGAACTCATCGACAAGCTCGTCAGCGAAGGCGGATGCGATTACGTGGCGCGGATCGCGCGCGTCTTCCCGTCGACGGTCTTTCTGACCATCATGGGCATGCCCCTCGAGGACCTCGAGAAATTCCTGGCCTGGGAGGACATGATCCTGCATCAAAGCGGCGTGGGCGAAGAAGTCAACGCTGCCCGGCTCGAGGGCATGACGCACGTGATGGGCTATTTCTCCGGATTGATTCAACAACGCCGAGAAAGCCGAGACCCCGATACCGACGACATCGTAAGCAAGGCGATCGACTGGACCATCGACGGCGAGCCGATCAACGATATGGAGCTTCTGAACTGTCTGCTGCTCTTGTTCATGGCCGGGCTGGACACGGTGTCGAATCAGCTGTCCTACGCGATGGTGCACCTCGCCACACACCCGGCCGACCGCGCCAGGATCGTCGCCGAACCCGAACTCATCCCGAAGGCGGTCGAGGAGATACTCCGGGTCTATCCGATCGTGCAGACCGCACGAAAGGCCAACCAGGACATGGACTTCCACGGGTGCCCGGTCAAGGCGGGCGACATGGCGTCGTTCTCGCTGGCGTTCGCCGGCCGGGATGAGGCAGCCTACCCGGAGGCTCGCAAGGTCGACCTCGACCGCGGCGTCACGCGTCACCTGTCCTTCGGCGGCGGCCCGCACCGTTGCCTCGGCTCGCATTTGGCCCGCCAGGAGATGGCGGTTGTCCTCGAGGAGTGGCACAAGCGGATCCCGGACTACGAGCTCGCGGGCGAGGCCCTCGAACACGGCGGCCAGGTGTTTGGCGTGGATTCGCTGCCCCTGACATGGCGCTGACGTGAACGTGTGATGACCTGCACCGTCGGATTCCTCGGCGCCGGGCAACTCGGGGAGCCGATGGTCGCACGCCTTCTCGGCGCGGGTCACGACGTGATGGTGTACGCCCGTCGCGACGACGCGCGCCGTCGGCTCCACGGCCGCGGAGCCGCATTGGCCGATTCGGTAGCCGACTTGGCGTCCGAGAGTGACCTTCTCATCTCGTGCCTGTTCTCCGATGCTCAGCTGCGTGAAACCGGGTTCGGCCCAGACGGATTCATCGCCAACGCGAAGCCGGGCTCGATGTTTGTGTCCCACACGACGGGCACCGTGGCCACCCTGGAGGCCCTGCGGGACCACTCTGCGGGGGGACCGGTCGTCCTCGATGCTCCGGTCAGCGGCACCGCTGAGGACATCGCCGCGGGCAGGCTGACGGTGCTGATCGGTGGACCAAGTGAGGCGATCGGCGCAGTGACGCCGACCCTGGCCGCATACGCCGATCCGGTGGTGCCGACCGGTGCCTTGGGCAGCGCGCTGGCGCTCAAGCTGGTCAACAATCTGTTGTTCGCCGCAAACGCTCAACTCTTGGCGGCGGCAACGCAACTCGGCACTCAGCTGGGTGTTGACCCGGACGTGTTGCTTTCCGCGCTGCAGGTCTGCAGTGCTGGGAGCCGCGTCGCGGCGCATGCTGACCACGTCGGCGGGATGGATCGATTCGAGGAACTTGCGGGTCCCTTCCTTCGCAAGGACATCGCCGCCTGCCGCGAAGCCGCGGCTCAAGCAGGGGTTGATCTCGGGCTGTTGGGGGCCGCCGTTCGGGCGGGGTCGCTGGACCTCGACGGGTAAGTCGCGTTGTCACTTCTTCATCGGGGAGGCGTCCCAGAAGTCGCGGTTGGTCGCCACCTTGCCGTTGCGCACGGTCCCGACCGACGCTCCGTGCAGACCGGCGGGCTGCATCACCCACTCGACGGCGAAGTGCTCGCCGTCGGCGAGCACGCTGATCACTTCGTAGGACGCTCCTGGCACCATCTTCAGTGCACCGCTGACGAAGTCGCGAGCCTGCTGCGACCCGCGCGCGACGTGACCGGTCGGAACGTCTTCGAGCACGACGTCGTCGTCGAACCAGGACGTGATGGCGTCGAGATCGCTGGAATCCCAGTCCGCGTAGTACCGCCTGAGCCAGGCTGAGTCGTCGTTCGTCATCCGATGTCTCCTTTTGCTGCCGTCAACACGCGGCGGATCGCCGCGACAAGGGGTTGGTCGCCGTCGTCAGCCAGGCCTCCTGCGCCCGCCGCGGCGAGCGAAGGATGGATCCGGTTGCCCTCGGCCAAGTTTCGGGTGGCGAGCCATCCGACGAAGATCAAGTACGTAGTCGTGAAGGCCTGCACCGCGGCGGTCTCGGACAGACCGGCGTCGCGCAGGATCTGCATGGCCGTATTCGTCAGCCTCGCGGCTCCGGGTGACGGCCCCGTCGCGGCGAGCGCCCGCAGTCCGGTGCCCGGGTAGGCGAGGAACGCCCGGTCCATGGCGGTGATCAGCGCGAGGTACCTGTCGATCCACGGAGCGTTCAGGTCGACCGCGACGTCGATCCGTGCGGCGACGGCCTCGACCACACGGTCGGCGAGTTCGTCTCCGCCGCGGAGGTGGTAGTGGATGGCGGGCGGTGTGACGCCGCATTCGTCGGCGACCGCACGAACCGTCAGGCGATCCAGCGAGGACTGCGCCACGACGCGCAGCGCCGCATCCACGACGTCGGTCATGGAGATGGGCTGCGGCTGCGTCCCACCACGGCTTCGCGGCATCGTCTCCCCTTCGGGCTGGCGTCCAGGAATTCCATTATGCCATAGTAAATGGGATCGATGGAAGGGAGACCGCCGTGGAGACGGAAGTCGTCATCGTCGGCGGCGGCATCGCCGGATGCGCGTTGGCGGTTCGCCTGGCGGGGGCCGGGGTTGCCGTCACGGTCCTGGAGCGCGAGCGCCTCTATCGAGACATCGTGCGCGGGGAAGCGTTGGTGCCGTGGGGATTCCAGGAGGCAGTGCAGCTCGGTATCGCGGACGTGATCCTCGAGACCGAAGGGGTCTCGGTGATGACCAGGATGGTGCCTTACGACGAGTCCCTCAGCGTCGAGGAGGCCCAACGTCGGTCCCGTGAACTGTCCGATGTCGTGGACGGCTCCCCCGGGGTCGTCGGCGTCGGTCACCCCGAACTCCGGGAAGCGTTGGCCACCGCCGCGACCAAGGCGGGGGCGACAGTCATCCGCGGGGTGCGACGCTCGGTGGTTCACGCCGGCGACGGCCCGTCGGTGCGCTACGAAGTCGACGGACGCACCGACACCGTGCGCTGCCGGCTGGTCGTCGGTGCGGACGGCAAGAAGTCCGCGACGCGCACCGCGCTCGGCCTGCACTTGTCGACGACGCAGGCCAGGGTGCGGCTGACCGGAATGCTGGTCGACGACGGCGGTGCGTGGGACCGCGCCGAGACCGCCATCTCGGTGGATGGTCGCAACCAGTTCATCGTGATCCCGCGTGCCGACAGTCGGCTGCGGCTCTACGTTGCCCGCCGCGAGGAAGACCCAGAACCACTACAGGGTCCGACCGCGGTCGCAGAATTCCTGAAATCGTTTCGGACGAACATCTTTCCGCGGTCCGATGCGCTGGCTGAGTCCACACCTATCGGTCCGTGTGCGACGTTCCCGATGAATGACGCCTGGGTCGACGACCCTGTGGTGCCCGGAGTGGCGCTCGTCGGCGACGCCGCGGGTTGGAGCAACCCCGTCACCGCCCAGGGGCTGGCGATCAGCTTGAGGGACGCGCGGATACTGGCCGAAGCGCTCCTCGAGGTACCGGATTGGACACCGGGGGGACTGTCCGGTTACGCCGACGAACGCCGGACTCGGATGGCCCGCTTGCGGTTCGCCAGCGCGCTGACGGATCTGCTGACCGGATTCGGAATGCCGGACCGCGCCGCGCGTCGGGGCCGCATGCTCAAGTTGCTGCGCCGACGTCCAGAACTGGGCGCGGCCCTCGACGCCGTGCATGCGGGGCCGTGGGCCGCCGCGAGCGAGGCGTATACGCCTGACATCCTGACGACCGTCGCCTTGGCGTGACGGTGTTGTCAGATCTGGTCGAGGTACTGCTCCACCAACGCGACTGACGTCCGGGGATAGCTCATCGCCGTCGTGGCGTCCAAGCCGTCGCGCACCAGCAGTCGGGCGAGCCGGTTGTTGATCAGGGACAGCACGAAGGCGGCGACCACCTGGTAGTAAATGATGTCGCCGGTCGAAGTTCCGCCGAACTCCAGGTAGCGCCTGACGAACTCGTCGTCGTCGGGGATGCCGGGTAGCCGCGTGAATCCCAGTGCCTCACAGAGGAAACGCTCGAACATCAACCACCAACCGAGGTCAATGTCGGGCGGCCCGGTGCCCGCGGTCTCCCAGTCGAACAGTGCGACCACCGACAGGTCTTCGCCGAAACACATGTTCCCGACGCGGGCGTCGCCCCACACCACCGTCTCGGCATCGGTATCTGGCGCGGATGCGAGGATCGCCTCCCACGCCCGCGCGAGGGTATCCGCACCGACCACCAGGTCGTCGCGGCACCAGTCATACCAGCCGCTCAGCTTGTCGAGATAGCGTTGCAGCGCAGTGTGACTCGTGTCGGACTGTCCACGGAGAAACTGCAGCGTATCGGCGTCGTCGACGCGGTGTACCGCCACGAGCGCGCGTAACCCGTTGTCGCACAGCAAGCTCCGCTCCGCCGCCGTGAGGTCGACGGTCCAGCCTCGCTTGTGCCAACTCGGCACGTCGGGCGGCGTCCGGCCCCGCACCCGTCGCATCAGATAGAACGGCGACCCAAGAATCGCCGCATCACGTTCGATACCGACGATGTCGGGCACCGGAATGCCATGTGCACCAAGTCGTTGCATGACCTCGGCCTGGCGGGGAGCGTCAGGGACTGTGAACAACTGGTGATCTTCGGCTTGGGCCCGCAGCACTAGATCCTCGGCGTGGTGTGCGCCTGCCGTGTCGGTCCAGGCAGCACTGAAGAACACTGTCTTGCCTGAGTACCCGGCTGGCGGCGCGGTGAACTCGGAGATGTCAAAAGCCGTCGTTCCGGACGGCTCCAGCCGCGGAGGCAGCCAGGCATGCAGGACGTCGTCCACTCGGTCGCCGACATCGCCGCGTGCGGACTTGTACGCCATCGGTATCCTTCCCAAACCTGAACACTACTGTCAGAATAGCGTCATGGATAGCAATCAGCCCAGCGGCATCGCGCTAGGCGCGTACGTGCTTCCCGGACGTGTCAGCGATCCCGGTGCGGTGGTAGGCCAAGCGCTGGCGGCCGAGCAGTATGGATTGCGCACAGTTTGGCTCAGCGAGCGGTGGGGCACCAAGGATCTCGGAGTGATCGCAGGCGCTATCAGCCAGGTCACGTCGACGGCCCAAATCGCTTCGGGCATTACGCATTTACAGTCACGGCACCCAGCGCTGCTGGCGTCGCTGGCGATGACGGCTCAGGCGCTCTCGGGCGGCCGATTCACCCTCGGCGTGGGCCGCTCGGTGGATGCCATGTGGAAGGCCGTTGGGCTGCCAAGGTCCACCAACGCGTCGATCATCGACCACGTCGATATCTTCCGCCGGCTCTGTCGTGGGGAAAAGGTGCGCTACGACGGACCTGCGGGTACGTATCCGTCGCTGCGGCTCAACGACATTCCCGATCAGCCGGTGCCGCCGGTGGTCTTCGCGGCGATCGGTCCCCGCAGTCTCGAGCTTGCCGGCCACCACTTCGACGGTGTGCTGCTGCATCCATTTCTGGCGCCCAGCGCGGTGCGACGGTCGGTGGAGTGCGTGCGGGGCGCCGAACGCGCGGCCGGCCGGGCGGCGGGGAGCGTGCGCGTGTACGCCACCGTCGTGGTGGCGTGCGAGCTGCCCGCCGAAGAGGAGCTCGCGGTGGTCGGGGCTCGGGCGGTGACCTACTACCAGATTCCCGGCTTCGGGGAACGCTTGGCGGCGGTGAACGGATGGGATCCGGAGCCGTTGGCACGGTTGCGATCCCATCCGCTGCTGGCCGGCATCAAGGGCTCAGCGGATTCCGTGCTGACCCGCGAGGAGCTCGTCGAGGTGGCGTCGGTGCTGCCCACGGAATGGACCCGCGAGACCGCGGCGATCGGATCGGCGCGGTCCTGCCACGAGATGTTCGAACGCTACCGACGGGCTGGGGCCGACGAATTGGTGCTGCACGGAAGCACACCCGATCGATTGGGCAAGCTGTTCGCGCCGGCCGGGTAATTTACCGCGTTAGTGCGACCGGACCCCGAAGTCGATGTCCTGGATGCTGGCGAACGGCGTGAAGCCGTCCTTGCCCAACCACGACGGTGAGGCCTGGTGGCCCGGTTCGGGCCGCGCCCAATCCACCCACGGTCCCCAATCCTCGCGGCGCAGCTTCTGTTTCAGCGTCTGAGGATGCGCCTCGGCGGCCGCCGCGTAACGCCGTGCGAACTGCTTCATCTCGGCGAACACCCAGACGTCCTCCTCGGTACGCCATTTCCCATCGCCGGCGTATTCGATGAATTGGTAGGAGGGAAAGTCGATCGGCGGAGCACCCGGCTCGGGATTGTCGGCGCGGTTGAACACTTTGTAGGCCACGCGATTGCCGTCGACGACGTACCAGATGAGTGGGCTGTAGACCTGCGGCGACGCACCCATGGTGCCTTCGAGGAATTTGGTGATCTCATCGGGGCCGGTGAAGGTGCCATAGAAGTGGTCGAAGTAGGTCGCGTCGTCGGTGAACATGTGCGCCCAGGCATGCCAGTCCTCGAGCACTGGTCCAGTCATGAAGTAGCGCCGGAACTCTCGTTCGACCTCTGCAATGTCCGCCATCGTCAGCCTCCCAGCCGCAGTCCGGTGTTACGGGTGCCGAACACATCGGCAGCCATGATCGCACCGAGTTTGTTTGCATCCCAGCGCTTTTGGCCGTTGGACACAGACGCCACGGAGTGCCAGCCCTTCATCAGCTGGAGGTGCTCGCCCATGGCTCGGATCACCTGACCGCTGACGTGGCCGGCCTCCGGACTGGCCAGCCAGGCCACCAGCGGCGAACCCAGCGACGGGTCCTTGGGATCGAAGTCGTCCTCGGCGCGCTCGTCGGGCTCGATGGCCGGCTCTGCTCCGGGCATGGACGCGGACATCCTGGTCCGCCCACCCGGGCTGATGGCGTTCACGGTGGCACCGATCGACGCCAACTCCAGGCTCAGGGTCTGGGTCAGCCCGACGATCGCGGCCTTGGCAGCGCTGTAGTTGGTCTGCCCGAAGTGGCCGTGCAGGCCGGCCCCGGACGTGGTGTTGATGATGCGGCCGTACACCTTTCCGCCGGATTCCTTGGATTCCGCCCGCCACTTGCGCGCGACCGCACGGCTGGTGAGCCAGCTGCCGCGGACGTGCACCCGTATCACCAGGTCGAAGTCGTCGACGGTCATGTTCCAGATCGCCTTATCGCGTACGATGCCCGCGTTGTTGACGACGATGTCCAGCCGGCCGAGCTGCGAGTAGGCTCGTTCAACCGCCAGGTCGACCTGCTCTTCAGCGCCGACATCGCTGAAGTCGGAAACCGCGGCGCCGCCACGGCTTTCGATGATGGCCACCACCTCGTCGGCGACCTTGCCGGTGCCCTCCCCGGACAGGCTGGTGCCCAGATCGTTGACGATCACGGTTGCGCCGTGCCTGGCCAGTTCGAGCGCGTGGCCGCGGCCGATGCCGTGCCCGGCACCGGTCACCAACGCGACTTTGCCGTCGAGCAGTCCGGTCATGCATGCTCCTTGATTGGGGTGAACACCGTGAGGTACGGGCTGTCCGGATCGTCTCCGTCTACGGGGCGGAACGCCGCGGTGACCGGCATCCCGACCTGGAGGTCGCCAGGGTCCGCGCCCTCGATCGTCGTCATCAACCGGGGGCCCTCGTCCAATGCGACAATCGCCGCCACGTACGGCAGCCGGTCCTTGAACGGGGCTAGATCGTTCACGTACACAGTCGAATACGTGTACAGCGTGCCGGATCCGGTGGCTTCAACCGGGTGCACGTCCTCGCTCCAGCAGTGTGGGCAGAACGGCCGCGGATAGTGGTGCACCTTGCTGCACGCACCACAGGAGGCGATCATCAACCGACCCTCCCTCGCGGCTTCCCAGTAAGGAGCGCTCGCGGAGTCGATGGTGGGGACGTCAGCGCGCGCCATTGCCGTCACCACCCGGTGAATTCGGTCGGGCGTTTCTCCATGAAGGCCGCCACGCCCTCTTTGGAGTCGTGTGCATACGACTGGATTTCTTGCGCCATCGCCTCCGCGACGAACGCACCTGACCGGTCGGTGTCGGGGGAGTCGTTGAGCAACCGCTTGGTGAACGCGATGGCGCTGGTGGGTGATCCCGCTAGTCGTCCGGCGAAATCGGCCACCGTGGCGTCGAAGTCGGCGGCACTCACCACGCGGTTCACCAGACCGAGCGTCAATGCCTCTGCAGCCGTGAGCCTTTCACCAAAGAACGCCATTTCCTTGGCCTTCTGCATGCCGATGCGCCGGGGCAGCAAGTAGCAGCCGCCGCCGTCGACGACGAGCCCGCGCTTGACGAACGACTCAGCAAAATAAGCGTTTTCGGTAGCGATGACCAGGTCGGAGGCGTACACCAGGTGCGCGCCCAATCCGGTGGCCGCGCCGTGAACCGCGGCGATCACCGGCTTGTTGCAATCGAGCACGCTGGCCACCAGCTTCTGGGCACCGTTCATGATGCGTTGCGTCGGCTCAAGCACACGCTTCTCGCCCTTGGCGCGTCCCGCGGCCAGCGAGGCCACGTCGGCGCCGGAGCAGAAGTGTTTGCCGTTGGCGCGCAGCACCACCACGCGCACCTTCTCGTCAGCGTCGGCTGCCGACAGCAACCCGATGAGCGCGTCGCGGTCCTCGGGCCGTACTGCATTGGCGGAGTCGGGCCGGTTCAACGTGATGGTCAGCACGCCGTTCGTCAGGTCGGACAGCACAGTCTCGGTCGCAGTCATGGCGTGTAGGTGGCCTTCAGGTGCTTGATGCCATTGACGAAGTTCGACCTCAGCATGACCGGTTCGCCACTGGCCGCGATGTCCGGGTAGCGCGCGTAGAGCATCCGGAACGCCACGTTCAATTCCAGCCGCGCCAGATGCGCGCCGAGACAATAGTGCGGCCCCGGGCCGCCGAAGGCGATGTGGTTGTTGGGCTTTCGTGCGATGTCGAAGGCCTCAGGCTCGTCGAAGACTTCGGGGTCCCGGTTGGCTGCCGGGTACCAGAGGACGACCTTCTCACCCGCGTTGAACGTATGGGTGACCTGATCATTCGAGTCGGTGAGCGTCACACCGTCGCGGGTCACGGTGCGGCGCATGTGAATCACCGGGCTGGAGTACCGCAGGATTTCCTCGACCGCGGTCGGCGCCAACTCGTCATAATCCGCCAACAGCCGGTCGCGCTGCTCGGGGTGCGCGCTGAGGATCATGAGTCCGTGGGTGAGCGCGTTGCGCGTCGTCTCATTGCCCGCGCCGATCAACAGGATGAAGAACTTCGCAAGCTCCTGCGGTGTCAGGTTCTCCTCGTCCGAGGTGACCAACTTGCTGATCACGTCGTCGCGGGGCCGGCCGATGCGGTCCTCGGCGATGCCCTTGAGCAGGTCGATCAACTGCTCGCTGATGTCGGTGATCGCCGCTTCGATGCCCGCGACGGTTTGGTCAGGCACGTACTCGGGATCGGAGGCGCCGAGCACGATGTTGGTCGCCTGCAGGATGAATTGCTCATGCTCGCGGGGAATGCCGAGCATGTTGTCAATGATCCGCAGGGGCAACAGCGTCGCGAATGCGGAGACGAAGTCGCACTCACCCGAACGAGGCATCTCCTCGAGGATCTCGGCAGTGGTTTCCTCGGCCAGTCCGCGCAACTCCGAAAGCACGCGGGGACTGAAACCGCGCGAGACGATTTTCCGCAGACGCATGTGCTCGGGATCGTCCATGTCGATGATCGAGCCGCGGTACTCCCGCATCTCTGCGGTCTGGTCGAAGATCTGGGTGCCCTGACCGGAACTGAAGTCCTCAGGTCGGCGGCTGATGTCGGCGACGTCGCGGTGCGACCCGACAGCCCAGAATCCCCGGACCCGGGGGGAGTCGGGTCGGTTGGTGCGCACGAACACCGGGCCGCCGGCCTCACGCAGGCGGCGGTAGAGATCTGTCCGGTCGCCCGGGCACTCTTGCCACCACCGCAGGTCGATCAGCGGTGCGAACTGCTGCTCATCGAGGTCGGTCGCGCTCACAACACCCGATTCTGGCATTACTGTCACTTTTAGGCAATGCCGGGGTACCGGCTGATACGGTTCATCGCGCCGATCTCATGGCCTTGAACTTCGCAGGTATCTAACATTAGTGTCACTAGTGAGAACCGGAGGAGGGCGCATGACGTTACGGGTCGGCATCATCGGCGTCGGTTGGGGCGCTCACGTCCAGGTGCCCGGTTTCCGGGCGGCCAAGGGCTTCGAACCAGTCGCGCTCTGTGCGCGCACACCCGAGCGCCTTGAGCGGATGGCCACCAAGCTGGGCATCGAGGACACGTCCACTGATTGGCAGTCGTTCGTCACGCGCGACGATCTCGATGTCATCTCGGTCGCGACGCCCACTGTGCTCCATCACGACATGACGTTGGCCGCGCTTGCGGCAGGAAAGCCCGTGTTGTGCGAGAAGCCGCTTGCCGGCGACCTCGACGCTGCCCGCGACATGGTGCGCGCCGCCTCCGAGGCCAACGTGCCCACTGCCTGCTGCTTCGAGAACCGTTGGAACCCTGACTGGTTGGCTGTTGCCGACCGGGTGCGCTCGGGGTTCCTCGGCACTCAGTACCTCGCACGGGTCAGCCGCAGTGCGTCCTACTGGCATCCCAGCCACCCACTTCAGGCCCACTGGATGTACGACCGCGAGCAGGGCGGCGGATATCTGGCGGGCATGCTGGTGCACGATCTCGACTTCCTGTGCAGCCTGCTCGGCCGCCCCGTCTCGGTGTGCGCGGAGGTGCGCACCAGCGATCCGGTCCGCGAATTGCCCGACGGCGGGACGCTGTCGGTAACCGCCGACGACACCGCGGCCCTGATCATGCGGATGGAACCCGGGGTGACGGTGATCCTGAGCCTGTCCGTGATGGGCGCTCACGCCGACCACTACCGCCTCGAGTTGTTCGGCTCGGACGGCACCATCATCGGCGACGGCGATTTGCGTTCTGCGGCATACAGTCTCGGTGCCGCCACCGACGACGGGTTGAGCCCGCTGACCGTCGATGAACGCGAGCCCGCGCACCCGGAACGGCTGCCAGGCGGGCTGGCGGGCCATGCCAGCCGCGCGATGGCGCTGATGCTGCAGGACTGGCTGCCTGCGTTCGACGGCGCACCGAGCGGCGCGGCCACCTTCGAGGACGGGCTGCTGTCGCTCGCGGTGATCGATGCCGCACACCGCTCGTCCGAGGGCGGCGGCTGGGAGCCCGTGCAGCTGTAGCGCGCTGGAACCCGCCGAAAGTGAGCTTGTGATCGAGATTTCCGCCAAAAGTGACCCATAGGTTCAGATTCGGCTGCGGCTAGTCGAGTGACGCCTCCGCCGGCGGGTAGATCAGTACGCCACGGATGTTGGCACCTGCGTGCATATCTGCATAGCCGTCGTTGACCTTCTCCAGCGGGTACGTGCGAGTGATCATGGCGTCGAGGTCCACTTGGCCCGCACTGCTCAGCTCCAGGATCTTCGGGATGTCGGCCCGCGGGTTGCCCGAGCCGTACAGGGTGCCGATGATCTGCTTCTCGGTCAGGGTGAGGTCCATCAGGTTGGCCCGTATCTCCCGCTCCAGCATCGGATGGATGTTGGTGACCACCAGCTTGCCGCGCTTGGCCGTCATCGCCAGAGCCTGACCGACCAGTTGGCCGTCGCCGACTCCCATCGCGCAAATGAATTTGTCGACGCCGCGATCCCAGGTAGCTTCGGCGACAACGCCTTTCGCTTCGTTCCAGTCGGCCGCGGTATGGGTGGCGCCCATCTTCACCGCCTCGGCGCGCTTGTACTCCGACGGGTCGATAACGGTGATAGTGCGGGCGCCCGCCAACCGGGCGCCTTGCACCGCGGCGGCGCCGATGCCACCGACTCCCGCGACGGCCACCGTGTCGCCGGGCCGGACGTCGGCGGCGTACACCGCCGACCCCCACCCTGTGATGAATCCGCAGCCGAGGAGGCAGGCCGTCTGTAACGGATAGTGCTGCGGAATCTTGACGCAGCTGGCCTCGTGCACGACGGTGTGATACGCGAACGAGCCGACACCGCAGGCCAATGCGAGGTCGTCGCCGTTGAAGTGATGGCGCGCGGTACCGTCGTGAATCTGCATGCCGGAGTAAATCTTTGCGCCGAGGTCGCACAGGCTCTGATGACCCGTCGAGCACGACGGACACCGGCCGCACGACGGGATGAAACTGAACACCACATGGTCGCCGGGTGCCAGCCACGACACGTGGTCGCCGGCGGCCTTCACCACACCTGCGCCCTCGTGCCCCCCGATGCAGGGCAACCGGATCGGCATGTCACCAGTGACCAGGTGGTCGTCGGAATGGCACATGCCAGAGGCGTGCAACTCGACGAGCACCTCGGTCGCCCTGGGCTGGTCGAGCTCGATGGTCTCGACCGACCATGGCGTGTTGCGTTCGAACAGGACCGCTGCCTGCGTCTGCATTGAATTCCCTTCCGAATTACCGGATTATTGCCTGATATTCGACGAAGCCCGCGATGCCCTCGGGGCCGCCCTCGCGGCCGATGCCGGACTGCTTGAAGCCGCCGAATGGGCTACCGAAGTCGAGCACCGCAGTCGAGTTGACTGCCACGGACCCGACCTGCAGCCGAGCCGCCACCACCGCCGCGTGCACCTCGTCGGCTGACCACACCGCACCGACGAGTCCGTACCGGGAATCGTTGGCGATCGACACTGCGTCGGCCGCTTCGTCAGGGCCTGCGTCGTCGTAGGGGATCACGACCGCGACCGGGCCGAAGACCTCTTCGCGAGCGATTTCCATGTCATTAGTCGCCTCGACGAGTGCGGGCTCGACGAACCACCCTGGGCGGTCGGGTCGATTGCCGCCGGTGAGCACCGTGGCGCCCTCGTCCCGCGCGCGCGACAGGAACCCCTCGACTCTGTCGCGCGCGGCCTCGCTGATGACCGGACCTATGTCCGTGGAACGGTCGGCGGGATCACCGACGGTCAGCGCTCCGATCGCAGTGGTCAGCGCGCCGATAAAATCGTTGTAACGGCTGCGGGGTAACAGAATTCGAGTAAGCGCGGCGCACAGCTGCCCGTTGTTGCCCATCACTCCACCGACCAGCCCGGGCACGGTGGTCTCGACCGGTGCGTCGGGCAACACGATGGCCGCAGACTTGCCGCCGAGTTCGAGGCTGCTGCGACAGATGCGGGCTCCACAGGCGGCAGCGATCCGCGCGCCCACGGCCGTCGAGCCGGTGAAGCTGACCTTGTCGACATCTGGATGGTTGGTAAGCATTTCGCCTGTCGCCGCCCCGCCGTTGATGACGTTGACCACGCCGTCGGGGATAGCCGCCTCCTCGATGGCCTCCATCAGCACGCCGAATTCGAGTGGCGCATCGGGCGCGGGTTTGAGGACCACCGTGCAGCCAGCGGCCAGCGCGGGAGCCAGTTTCAGCGCGGCGACGAATAGGGGCGTGTTCCACGGCACGATCGCTGCTACAACGCCGACGGGAACCTGGTGAACGTGTACCGTGCCGCCTGTCATCGAGGGGCGGGTGGCGGAGAACGGATGGTCGGGTGTGATGTCCGCATAGGACTTCAGCACGCCGACCGCGGTGATCACCTGGCCGAAAGTGCTCCACGATCGCGGCGACCCGATCTCTGCAGTGGTCAGGTCCGCGAGCTCACCCTTGCGGGCGCTGAGCACATCAGCGAGCCGGCCCAGTGCGGCGCCGCGGTCGGCGGGGGAGGTGGCTCCCCACGACGGCAGCGCGCGGCGGGCTGCCGCGACGGCGGCGTCCACCTCGTCACGGCCGGCAACACCGACCGTACCCAGCAGCTCACCTGTCGTCGGCGACCTCACGTCCTCTGTCGCGGCGTGAGTGCCGGTCACCCATTTGCCTTCGACGTAGCTCGCCGTCAACGTGATCATGGGCCGATTCTGGCAGCAATGTCATCTTTCGACAAGCTCCCCATTTGTGGAGAAGCGCCGTTTCGGTTTCGGTTCTCGCAATTTTCTGACACTATTGGTCATTATGACTGCACCGCCCGACAGCGACGCCGCGCTCACCCAGGGACAACCCTGGGAGGTGATCGTCGAGCGCGGCAAGATCGCCGAGTTCGCCGACGCCATGCTCAGCGACGATCCCGCCTACCGCGGGCCGGACGCGATCGTCCCGCCGACGTTTCTGACCAGTGCCGCTCGCTGGGCACCGCCGGGAGTCCGTGTCGACGTCGGCTTCGACCGGAAGCGGCTGCTGCACGGCGAGCAGGAGTACACGTTCCATGGTGACCCGCCCGCTGCGGGCGACGTTCTCACCGCGCAAGAGCGCGTCGTTGAGCGATTCTCCAAACCGGGCAAGCGCGGCGGCGTGATGCGCTTTGCCACCGTCGTCACCGAATACCGGGACACCGCAGGCACGTTGGTGGCCGAAGCGAAAGCCACCTTTATCGAGACGGCCGCAAGATGACGGCGACCACGCAACTGCGGCCCGGCGTGCTGGCGGCGCCTCGCGAGTTCGGGCCACTGACCCGTCAGATGTTCGTCCGCTACGCCGGGGCGTCCGGCGACCTCAACCCGATGCACTACGACGACGAACTCGCGCGGTCGGCCGGTTACCCCTCGGTCTTCGCCCAAGGCATGTTCTCGGCGGCGCTGCTCGCCGGATTCGCCACCGATTGGCTGGGCGCGGGCAACGTACGCCGTTTCGGAGTCCGCTTCCGCGAACAGGTCTGGCCGGGTGACGTACTGACCTGTTCGGGGACCGTCACCGAGGTATCCGAGGAATCGGACGCGGACCGGCTGACCGTCGAGTTGACCGCTACCCGAGAGACGGGCGGCGTCGCGATCACCGGCTCTGCGGAGTTCCGCATCCCGCGCACCGCGACCGAGCGTCACGCGAGTCGTCCGGATCGGCCATAGGCTGCAAACACTATGTCCGAAGCCTCGATCGTTCGCCGGGCCAGCTACGGCCCCTCCAGCCCCGCCGTGGGCGTCCGTGGTGCAAGCACGCGGGGCAAGATCACCGAGGTCTCGCTGGAGTTGTTTGGCCGCCTCGGATACTTCGACACCTCGGTGGACGCGATCGCCAAGGCCGCAGGCGTGTCCCGGGCCACGCTCTACCAGTACTTCAAGGGCAAGGACGAGATCTTCCTGGAATTGCTCAACGAGTGCGGCAGCGCCCTGTTCCGTGTCGCGCGGCGCATCGGCCCGCTCGGACCGGACGAGGTGGGCTTCGACAACCTCAACTGGTGGCTGGGTGAGTGGAGTTGGGTGTTCGAGAAGTACTCCACGATGTTTGTCCAGTGGACTGCCATCGCCTCGTCGGACACCAAGGTGCGCCCCGAGATCACCCGCTTCGTGCGCAGCTACAACCATCGCGTCGCCGAAAGGCTTGCCGCCTCGGGCCTTCAGGGTATCGACCCCGAAGTTGCCGCCATGACGATGACCGCTCTCGTGCACCGGATGAATCTGTTCGTGCACACCGACCGCTCGTACGGCCGCAGCGCGAAGGACACCGTCGACACTCTGTCGGTGTTTCTGCAACTGGTGTTGTTTCCCGACACCCCGCCAGCGGTGTTGACGTCGCTTCGGTTGCACGCCAGCAGTAACCCCGTCGCCGACGTGGACACCGTGCAGGTGCCCGAGGAGCCGGACGTCGCCGGGCTGTCCATCGCCGAGCGCACCGCCAACCTCAGTAAGCGGGCCGTAGCCACCGTGACCGCGTTGGCAGATGCGGGCGCTTCCCAGTTCCGCGCCCGCGGCTATCGCAGCACCAGTGTCGACGACATTGTGGAGGCCGCCGACGTCGCGCGTGGCACGTTCTACAAGTACTTCAGCGACAAGCAGGATCTGCTTGCCGCCGTGGGCGCCGAAATCTATGGGGCCGGAAGGGCATTCGCGGAGCGGATCGCTCACGTCGATCCGTTGGCGGAAGGTGACACGCTGCGGCACTGGCTGGCCACCTACGTCACGTTCTACGACCGGTATTCGGGTTGCATCGACGCGTGGGCGGAGGGCACCACCGACGACCCGACAATTCTCGGCATCGGCGAGAACGGGCAGGTGTTGATGGACATCGGGGCGGCCAGGATGTTGATCAGCTCGCCCAGTGCATACCCCTTCGATCCGGTGGTGTCGGCGCTGATCCTGCGCGCGCTGGTGACGCGGGTGCCTCAGGCCGCGCTCGATCTGCCCGAGCCGATGAGTGGCGACGATGTCATCGCGTTGTTGATGAACTGCATCAGGCGCGGCTTCTATGGTCGCGCAACGTAACTCGGGCTAACGACGTGAACGAGGGCTCCCCGCCGGCATCCTTGGGCCCGTTGGCCGGAGTGAAGGTCGTCGAACTTGCGGGAATGGGTCCGGGTCCGCATGCGGCGATGATGCTTGGCGATCTCGGTGCCGACGTGGTGCGGGTCCAGCGGCCCGCAAGCCGGGCGGGTGGCGCACAGCTACGCGGTCGCCGGATCATCTCGGCCGACCTCAAGGACGCAGGTGATCTTGAGCTGGTGCGTGGATTGATCGACGGCGCTGACGTCCTCCTCGAGGGCTTCCGCCCAGGTGTCACTGAGCGACTCGGCCTCGGTCCCGACGAATGTTGCGGTCGCAACCCAGGATTGGTCTACACGCGCATCACTGGGTGGGGGCAGACGGGCCCTCGTGCTCACCAAGCTGGGCATGACATCAACTACATCGGGCTCACTGGGCTGCTGCACGCGATGGGCGCTCCCGACCGTCCGCCGGCACCACCGCTGAACCTCGTCGGCGACTATGGTGGTGGCTCGATGTTCGCGGTCGTCGGTGTGCTTGCCGCGTTGGTCGAACGAAGCACCTCGGGTCGTGGCCAGGTGATCGATGCCGCAATCGTCAACGGCGCCCCGGCGCTGGGACACGTACTCTGGTCGATGCACGCTGACGGCCGCTGGTCAGATAAGCGGGGCGCCAACATCTTCGACGGATCGGCGCCGTTCTACTGCACGTACGAATGTGCGGACGGCGGCTATGTTGCGGTGGGTGCGCTCGAGCCGGAGTTCTTTGCCGAGCTGCTTCGGCTGCTGGGGATCGATCCGGCCACGCTGGGTCCGCAGCGCGAGCGCGCCGGCTGGCCGGTGATGCGGGCTGCACTGTCGGAGAAGTTCTGCCGGCACCCCCGTGATCACTGGGCGCAGGTGTTCGCGCAGAGCGACGCATGTGTCACCCCCGTGCTGACGATCACCGAGGCGATGGATGATCCACAGTTGCGGGCGCGCAACGTGTTCGTCGAAATCGATGGCGTCTGTCAGCCGGTTCCCGCGCCACTGTTCTCGCGGACGCCTGCGCCGCGGCCCAGGCCTGCGGCTACCCGTTCGGTCACGCCGACGTGGCAACCGCCATCCCAGTGATCCATTCGGGCACCGGTTCGTAGGCTAGCGGCGTGACAGCCCGACCGCCGCCCGCGGCGCCGGCGGCAAGCCAGGTCCTGACCTCGTTGGCGCCCGCGCCGGCGCGAGCGTGAGCGCCATCGACCAGCCGAATCAACTCCGCGACGTTCCAGGTCGACATCGCGTTCAACACGTCAGTGTCCCAATCCGGCCGAATCTTGTTGCGCGCGTCTGCCATCCCCTCGGAGATGATCCGCGCCCGATCCTCATCGCTGAGATCGTAGGTGTCGACCTCCAGACTCGGTGGCGAATGCGACAGCCCTCCGGTCCCGATCACAAGCACCCGCTCGTGGAGCCCATCGAGGAACCGTCCGACCTCTGCACCAAATTCCGCTACCCGGCGCCCGACGGGCAGGGGAGCGGTCGCGCAGTTGACGGGCACCGGGATGACCGGCTTGTCCGCCAATTCGCCGACGAGGTCGCGAACGGGCTGGGCGAACGCGTGGTCCAACTCGATCTCGCGGCACGCCGCGACGTCGAATCCGGCCGACAGCAGGTGTTCGCATAGTCCGCGTGCCAACGCTGACGGGACGTCGAGGTCACCGGGCGGATGGCCGCCTTCGGCGAGGATCGACGCGGATAGCGCCACGCCGAAGGCGGGTACCACGTGGCGGAACGCCCGGCGATGGTCGCCGCCGAAGACGACGACGACGTCGGGATCGAACCGCCGCACGCGTTCGGCCGCGGCCGCGAGCGCCGTACGGAACCGGTGCCCGAACGCGTGCTCAGTGTCGCGTTCCTTGCCAGGGCTGTGGCTTGCGCAGACAACCAGCCGCTCGGACGTCACGTCACCTCCTACAGAAGTGACACTAATGTTAGATGAGTTCGATCGCCACGATGCGGCTGGCCATTGACGGCGAAAATGGCCCTTAGTGAATTTCCAAAATAGTTAAATGTATAGTTAAATGTTCATCATGCTACTCGGCCGCCTCCGTAGGAATCTCCGGTTCCTTCGTCGCCCCTGGGTAGCGATCGCGGCGGCCGCGCTCGGGGCGATGGCCACGCTCAACGGGTATCGGCCGCTGGCCACCACCGGCTTCCGTTCGGTCCTCGCATTCGTTTCTGGTGTCACCACGACGGAGTTGCCACTGCAGAATCTCGTCGGCCAGACGGGTGCGGCGGCGCTACTGGCCCGCACCACACCGCCCAGCGCGCGTCGGTACGTCGGACTTCTCTGGGGCGCCTCGTGTCTGGGATTGCTCGGGCTGAACCGGGTGGGGAGGCGGGCTGACGTGACGCTGACTGCAGCCCTGGATCAGGGGCTGGGGGCCCGACGTCGGACCGACTCCGCGGGCCTCTGGCAGCGGCCGGTGTCGAGCGACGGGCTGGCAAAGCAGCCCGGTCTGGTGCGCATGATGCGGGTCTACCGCGACTATGCGCACGACGCCGACATCGCTTATGGGACACACGGCGCGGCGAACTACCTCGACATCTGGCGCCGCCCCGACCTCGACCGCGCCGGCCAAGCGCCGGTACTCGTGCAGATTCCCGGTGGTGCATGGACGAGTGGCAATAAGCGCGGGCAAGCACATCCGTTGATGAGCCATCTCACCGAACTCGGTTGGATCTGTGTGGCGATCAACTACCGACTCAGTCCGCGTCACACATGGCCCGATCAGATCGTCGACGTCAAACGGGCGATCGCGTGGGTGAAGCAGAACATCGCCGAGTACGGTGGAGATCCGGACTTCGTCACCGTCACGGGAGGGTCGGCAGGCGGCCACCTCTCCGCGTTGGCTGCCCTCACCGCCAACGACTCTGGCTTTCAGCCCGGCTTCGAGCATGCCGACACCTCCGTGCAAGCGGCGGTCCCGTTCTATGGCGTGTACGACTTCACCCGCACGGACCGTGCGCTGCACCCGATCATGGTGCCGTTCATCGAACGCTTGGTCATCAAACGGCGACGTCGCGAAGCGTTCGACGTTTTCGCCGCCGCGTCACCGATCACCCACGTCGGTCCGAAGGCTCCGCCCTTCTTCGTTCTGCACGGCCGAAACGACTCGTTCATCCCTGTCGAGCAAGCGCGGAGCTTCGTCACGCGGCTTGGCGAGGCCAGCCTGGAGCCTGTGGTGTATGCCGAACTGCCCATGGCCCAACACGCCTTCGACATCTTGGGCTCGGCGCGCGCCTCGCACGCCGCGGTGGCAGTCGGGCAGTTCCTCGCCGAGGTGTACTCCCGACGAGAGATCCGTGAGGAGGTGCGATCATGCGGCAGCTGAGTGCCACCGACATGCTCATGCTGATGCTCGATTCGGCGCGCACGCCAAACCACATGGGTCCCATCCTCATCTGTGAGCCGCACCGCAAGTCGGGCGATCCCGTGACGTTCGAGGAGATCTACGACGGCGTGGCCCAACGGCTGGCGCAGGCGCCGATACTACGCCAGCGTCTCGTGACTTCCCCTCTGGGGCTGGACAATCCGTAC
Organism: Mycobacterium sp.; assembly: GCF_032159765.1. Lineage (GTDB taxonomy): Bacteria > Actinomycetota > Actinomycetes > Mycobacteriales > Mycobacteriaceae > Mycobacterium. The sequence goes on from NZ_JAVHWM010000015.1 coordinate 23,729, forward strand.
TGGGTCGATGACCCGGATTTCGACTTGGAGTACCACGTCCGGCAGATCGGCCTGCCGAAGCCGGGCGGGTGGAAGCAGCTGTGCGACCAGATCGCGCGGCTGGCGTCACGCCCGTTGGATCTGACCCGTCCGCCATGGGAGATGTACGTCATCGACCGACTCGACACGATTCCCGGCGTGCCCACCGACTCCTTCGCGTTGTTCATCAAGATCCACCACACCGCAATCGACGGCCAGGAGGGCGTGCAGTTGGTCAACGTGCTGACCACCGTCGATCCCGACGTCTCCGAGTCGGCGGCGTCGCTCGCGCCGTGGTCGCCCCGGCCATTGCCGTCGCGGTGGAATCTGCTCCTGCGCAGCGTCGCGAGTCTTCCGCAGCGGCCGCTCGCCGCGGCGAATTTGCTAGGACGTGCCGTTCCTGCATTGGCGCGCGCAGGAATTGGTATGTTGACTCCGTCCGACGACTCGAAGTCGGTCTCGGTGCCCTTCAGCCGATTCTCCGGACGGATCAGTGCCCACCGAGTGGCCGACGCCGTCACGGTGCCGCTCGCGACACTCAAGACCGCACGTGCGCGTGTCCCGGGTTCGACGATCAACGACGTGGCGCTGGCCGTTGTCGGCGGCGCACTGCGCCGATATCTGCTCAAGCACGACGAGTTGCCCGACAAGTCGTTGGCAGCGGCCGTTCCGATCTCGACGCGCGCCAACTCAGACGTGGGTGCCGGCGGTAACCAGATCGACGGCACCCGGGTCAGCCTGTGCACGGACATCGCCGACGATGTCGACCGGCTCGGCGCAATCTCGGCCGCCACCAAGGACATCAAGACCGTCCGGGTAGGAGTCAGTGCGGGCCAGCTGTCTGCACTGTCCGAAGTGGTCCCAGGCCAGTTGCTCGGCACTGGGTTGCGGGCTGCGGCAGAACTGGCCACCAAGGCCAAGATCACCACGGCAGGCAACTGCACCGTCACGAACGTTCCCGGGCCGCGCGTGCCGTTGTACTTCCTGGGGTGCAAGGTGCTGTCCTGCCATGGGATTGGGCCGATTCAGGACGGGATGGGGCTCATCCACCTCGCGACATCGTATTGCGATGACTTCACGATCTCGATCGTGGCCGACCGGGACATGATGCCCGACATGGAGTTCTACACCGAATGCATCCGCGACGCGTATGCCGGCCTGGCGAATTGATCATCGCCGCGACGCCGGCCCGCCCTCGAGGTTACTTGCCGCGAGAAATTCTGTACTGCTTGGTGATTCAATCCACCCCTATCAGGGAGGCTGTCTCATGTCCTTGGCTATAACTGACGACCACCGAGAGTTGGCCGACGTCGCCAAGTCGATGGTGACTGGCCGTGGCGGCGTGGTAAACGCACGACGCATCCTGCTCGGGGCCGACGAATCCGGCCGGTGGTGGGAGCACGACGCGCTCTGGAAGGAGATCGTCTCCACCGGCTGGCTCGGCCTGCACATCGACGAGCGGTTCGGCGGCCAAGGTTACGGACTGCCTGAATTGACGATCGTCGTCGAGCAGCTCGGCCGCGCCGCGATCGGCGGACCGTTCCTGCCTACCGTGGTGGTATCCGCGGTGGTCGCCGAGGCCGGCACCGACGAGCAGCGGCAGCGGTGGCTCCCTACGCTTGTCTCGGGTGACGTGGTTGCAGGCGTCGGCACGGAAAGCAATGCGCAGCTGAGAGATTCGACTGTGAGCGGCGCCCCCATCGCAACGTTGGGTGAACGCAGCGCCGACCTTTTCCTGATTCCAGTGGGAGAGGACCTGGTGTTAGTGGCGGCGGGCGACGCCGTTTCTGCGACGCGGGTCGACTCCGTGGACCAGCTGGTGCGTTCCGTCACCGCCCTTGCGCTGTCCGATGCACCCGTTGCCGACGTGTTCGTCGGTGCTGCCGTTGTCGCAGAACGGATCACGCGGGTGCTCGCCGGCGCGGAGGCTGTCGGCGGCCTCGCTGCATGCACTGAGATGGCCACCGCATACGCCGCCACCCGCGAGCAGTTCGGCAGGCCCATCGGTTCGTTTCAGGCGGTCAAACACCATTGCGCAAACATGCTCGTCGACACCGAGCTTGCCGTGGCGGCAACCTGGGACGCCGCCCGCGCCTCGGGCTCCGAGGCTGAGCTCGCCGTCACGATGGCCGCGGGACATGCCCTGACCGCATATCAGCGGGTGGCATTGCAAAACGTGCAGGTTCACGGCGGCATCGGGTACACCTGGGAGCACGACGCACACCTCTACATCAGACGCGCCACGGTGTTGCAGGCCTTCGCCGGTGATCAGGAGGCGTTGCGAGACAAGGTTATCGAGTTGCAGCGTGGCGGAGTGCGACGCGGCCAAAAGATCGACTTGCCTGAGGGTGCCGAGCAGTACCGAAAGGCAGCGCTGGAGTTTCGTTCCGAACTGGAGGCCTCGGCAGCCGATGATCGTCAGAAGCTTTGGGCGCGCAGCGGCTATTTGCAACCGCACTGGCCGAAGCCGTACGGCCGGGCCGCCGATAGCGTCGAACAGCTGATCATCGAAGACACGTTGCGGGGTCTGGACAAACCCAGCCTCGGGCTCGGGGAATGGGTCGTGCCCACGCTGCTTCAGCACGGCACTCCCGACCAGATCGACCGCCTGCTGTGGCCCAGCCTCGAGGGCCGGCTCCGGTGGTGCCAGCTGTTTAGCGAACCCGGTGCCGGTTCGGACGCGGCCGCGGTCGCCACCAAGGCCAAGCGCGCCGAGGGCGGCTGGGTGGTCAGCGGTCAGAAGGTGTGGAGCAGTGACGCTGCCATCTGCCAGCGTGGGCTGGCCACCGTGCGCACCGACCCGGATGTGCCCAAACACAAGGGCATCACGGCAATGATCATCGACCTCGCCGATCCCGCCGTGCAGATCCGCCCGCTTACCGAGCTCACCGGCGAGACCTTGTTCAACGAGGTGTTCTTCGACGACGTGTTCGTGCCCGACCACGACGTCGTCGGCGCGGTGAACGGCGGGTGGGGTGTGGCGATGGCGGCATTCGGCAACGAGCGGGTCTCCATTGGCGGCGGCTCGGTGACCATGACCGCCGACACGCTGATCGACCTGCTGCAGCGCCGGCGTCCACAGGACGCCGGCCTGGCACGCGAGGTCGGTCAACTGCTCATCGAGGCGTACACGCTGGCGGCTCTGAACCTGCGACAGGCAGCGCGCGCGGTGTTTGACGCCGGGCCTGGCATCGAGGGCAACATCGCCAAGCTCTTCGGGGCTGAGCACGCCCAGCGGGTGGCGGAGTTGGGGTTGCGTATCGCAGGCCCTGCCATCCTCGTCGGTTCAGAACCCGACGTCGTTCACGACTACTTGTTCAGCCGGTGTCTGACGATCGCCGGCGGTACGTCGGAAATCGTCAGAAACCTTATCGCCGAACGTATCCTGGGATTGCCGCGCGATCCGGGGCCGAAGTCGATCGGAGAAACGACATGACCTGTGCCGTCGTCGGAATCGGACGCACGACCTACAGCCGCAACTCCGGCCGCACCACCCGGGCAATGGCGGTTTCCGCGTGTCGGGACGCCATCGCCGACGCCGGCCTCACTCCAGCCGATGTCGACGGCATCAGCACCTATATGGTCAACGACTCCGAACAACCCATCTACGTGGGCTGGGCGTTGGGTATCGATGAGCTGGCGTGGGCCAATGCGATG
>NZ_JAVHWM010000032.1:0-25388 GCF_032159765.1 Mycobacterium sp.
GGCACCGCGGACGAGGTCGCCCACGGGATGGCGCCGGAGATGCTGGCGATGACGCAGGTCGCGGATCTGGGTCCCACGGGTACGCCGTATGCGCGAGAACGGTTCGGGCCCTTCGATTTCAGCGGCATTACGCTTCGCAACGCCGACCAGGTGTTCGAAGGCGAGCTGCGGGTCGACGTCGGGGGCAGGCGGGTCGACCTCTACGACCTCGGCCCTGCCCACACCGCGGCCGACACCGTGGTGCACGTTCCCGATGCCGGCGTCCTGTTCGCGGGCGACCTGCTGTTCATCGGCTGCACACCCATCGTGTGGGCGGGGCCGATCGCGAACTGGATCGCAGCCTGCGACGCCATGATCGCACTCGAGGCGCCCACCGTGGTGCCCGGCCACGGCCCGATTACCGATCCCGACGGCATCCGGGCAGTCCGCGGATACCTGGTCCACATCTCCGAGCGAGCGGAACTGGCGCACCGCCAAGGGCTTTCGTTCGGCGAAGCGGCCGACACACTCGATCTCGGCGAGTACGCCGAGTGGCTGGACGCCGAGCGGCTGGTGGTCAACGTCTACCAGCGTTATCGCGAACTCGATCCGAGCACTCCCGAGGTCCCGGTCATCGGTCTGCTGGCGATGCAGGCGAACTGGCACGCCAAACACACGCGATAGTCTCGCCAATCGACACATGCCGCGGCTCTAAGCGTGAGACGTTTGACGTCGATAACGGCAGGAGGGACGACTATGCGCCTATCCACGCGTAACCAACTGGTCGGCACGATCGTTGAGGTCAACCTCGGCACGGTCATGGCCACCGTGAAAGTGCGGCTCGAGGGCGGCGAGCAGGTCGTGACGTCGTCGATCACCAAGGACGCAGCACAAGATCTCGGGCTGGAAGTCGGCCAGCAGGCCACCGTCTTCATCAAGTCCACCGAAGTGGCGATCGGCGTCGAGTAGTCCATGCCCACCAACCCGATCCAGCCGTCTGAGACTAAGGCGGCGCATGGGATTCAGAAGGCGCGGACAGGGCTGGTCATCGGCGCGCTGGGGATCGTGTTCGGCGACATCGGCACCAGCCCGATCTACACCATTCAGACCGTTTTCAACCCTCACGACCCGCACCCGGTGCCGATCAACGAGCCGAACATCTACGGGATCGTGTCGTTGATCTTCTGGTCGGTGATGATCATCGTGACGTTCACATACGTGACCTTGGTGATGCGCGCCGACAACCACGGCGAGGGCGGGATCATGGCGTTGATCACGCTGGTGCGCAAGTTCGGCCGCAAGACTCACAACCGCACCGCCCTCGTGATGGCCACGGTGGGCATCTTCGGTGCGGCACTGTTTTTCGGGGACAGCATGATCACTCCGGCTATCTCCGTCCTGTCGTCCGTCGAGGGTCTGAAGGTCATCGAGCCGCGCTTCGAAACGTGGATCATCCCGATCACGGCGGTGATCATCGTGCTGCTGTTCTCGGTGCAGCGCCACGGAACCGCGATCGTCGGAAAATTCTTCGGCCCGGTCATGATTCTCTGGTTCTCGGCGATCGGCGCCTGCGGGGTGATGGGAATCGTCAGGCATCCCCAAATCCTCAAGGCGCTGTCACCCACCTACGCAGCGTCGTTCATGATTGACCATTTCCACATCGGCTTCTTCGCCCTCGCCGCCGTGGTGCTCGCAGTGACCGGCGCAGAGGCCCTTTACGCCGACATGGGGCATTTCGGGCGGCCCTCGATCGTGTACGGCTGGTTGTTCATGGTCTTGCCTGCCTGCACGCTGAGTTATTTCGGGCAGGGCGCCCTGTTGCTCGGCGACGAGGCCTCCAAGAGCGCCCCGTTCTTCCTGCTGACGCCGGACTGGGGCCGAATCCCGATGGTGCTCTTGGCAACTGCGGCGACCGTCATCGCGTCGCAGGCGGTGATCACCGGCGCCTTCTCGGTGGCATCGCAGGCCGCCGCGCTCGGTTACCTGCCGCGGTTGCGGATAGCGCACACCTCCGCATCGGCGATCGGCCAGGTCTATGTGCCGTGGATCAACGGAATGCTGACCGTGGCGGTGTTGACGCTCGTCTTCGCCTTCCGCAGCTCGGGGGCACTGGCTTACGCCTTCGGTATGGCGGTCACCGGGACCATCACCATCGTCACGTTCCTGTTCTTCTACCTCGCCTACGTCCGCTGGAACAAGCCACTGTGGCTGGTGCTGGTAGGCGGGGGTTGCCTGCTGAGCGTCGATCTGATGTTCTTCGCGGCCAACCTCACCAAGCTGGCCCACGGCGCATGGCTACCCCTGTTGATCGGGCTGGTCGCATTCACCGTGATGACGACGTGGCAGCATGGCCGCGGGATCGTGACCCGCGCTCGCGCGAAAGTGGAAGGGCCGCTGAAGGAATTCATCGAGGAAGTCACGCACCACGACCCGCCGTTGAAGCGGGTTCCGGGGACGGCGGTGTTCCTCAACCGCGGCAACGAAACCGCGCCGCTGGCAATGCGCGCCAACGTCGAACACAATCACGTGCTGCACAAGCATGTCGTGATCCTGTCGCTGGAGACGCTGCCTGTACCGCGGGTGCCCGAGGAGGAGCGCACGCAGATTGACGATCTCGGCTATCGCCGCGACGGCATCATCCACGTCAACGCGCGGTACGGCTACATGGAGATGCCGAATGTGCCGCACACGCTTGGCTTGCTCGATCCGGAGGATACGGAAGGCAAGATCTCGGTCGACGAGGCGTCCTATTTCCTGTCCAAGATGGAACTGACCAAGGGAGACGCGCCCACGATGCCCCAATGGCGCAAAAGGCTTTTCATCGCGACGTCTTACCTGACCGCCGATGCCGCCGAGTATTTCGGGCTACCCCTGGGGCGGACGGTCGTGATGGGCTCACGTATCGAGATCTAACCGCCGAGGCGCTTGAGCTCCGCACGGGCCGTCTTGACGGCGCCCGCGGCGTCGTCACGGACCTGTTCGGCATCCGCATGCGCATCCTCGGCGCGTTTGAGCTCGCGCTGCGCCGCCTTCAGTTGCCGCCGCGCGTCCTGCAGCTCGCCATGCCGATCCGACAGTTCTTCGTCGGCCTCGGTTTTGGCCTGCTCGGCTGCGGCCAAAGCAGTTCTCGCACTTTCCAGTTGCTCGTCGGGCTCGTCGTCAGGCGCCTCGTCCCTGGCGGAATCGAGCTCGACTGCACCGAAATCACCGAAGCCCGACCAGCGTTCGGGCTTGGCGAGCCGGCCGAGCCGCGCTGTGACATCCGGGTCGGCCACCGCGGCCGAGAGCGTGCCGGAGACATCGTCGCGCAGTGCGGCCGACGGGTTCGTCACCTCCGCGGCATCGAACGCCGCTGCAGCGAGTTGCTCGATGAGCTCGCGCTGCACCCGCGTCAACTCCCGGATGCGACCGCCGTCGGACGACGCATGCGCCGCCTGCAGCTTCTCCCGCAAGTCAGTGAGCCGTCGCGTCGTCTGGGTGTGGCTGATCGCGAGGCGGTTCACAACCCACGCCGCAGTGGTGGGTTTACGGCACGCGGAGATCTGTTTGGCCGCTTCGTCGTCTCCGCGCTCCCTGGCCGCCTTCGCTATCCGCGTGCGCGTCGCGGTGAAGTCCTCCAGTTTGACCCAATAGAGTTCGTCGAGTTCGTCGTCGGCCATGCCGCCATCATCCGCGCGAGATCTTGTCCAGCGGGTTGGACCGTTCCAGCATGCCGTGTGTCTCCTCGCCGTCCCATACGTAGCGCACCGCAGCCTGCTGCAACGCCGGGAAGCTCGGCATCTCGTCCTTGAGCGCTTGGGTCGAGTACATCTTGTCGTCATGGTAGACGTCGTGGGTCGACAGGATCGTCTCACCGTCGATTCGAACAGTGCCACTTGCTGTTTCGAGCACGAGCCCGGCATCTTCATCGCGCGGCCGCAACGCCGTCAGCCACGGTGCCTCGATGACGCGCGCTGGCACCAGATCACCGTCGCCGTCGAAGAGGTACCCCTCGTTGAACGTGGGCTTGCCGTCGGGGCGCGGCGGGTACGCGATGTAGCCGAACGCCCTGCCGCTTCCGAAGAGTGCCGACTGCCAGCTGTGGCCCCAGAATCCCGCGAGCTTGCGTACGCCTTGTCTGCGGATGCGCAGGCCGGTGCCGTCGAACCGGTGTTCTGCGCCGTCGCCCACGGTGACCGATCCGGTGGCCCTGAACAACTGCTCGTAACGCGGTCCGCCCATGTAATCGCCCTCGACCGAGGTCTTCAGTGTCTCGTCCGCGTCGGCGCGAAGGCTGCCCTGCACCCATGGCGGCACCGCCATCGTTGCCTCGACGTGAAATCTGATGTCCACCAACGGCCCATCCTTGCGTCCGGCGATCAGGTCCGACGACGACGTCTGCACGGCCTTGCCGTCGTAGCTCATCGTCCATGACCGGAAGGGTTCGACACACCGGAACGCCAGCCCGCCCGCGCCGAGAACGGTCGGGCGCCCGTCGGGCCCGGCCGCGGGCAGCGACGGCCCGTTCTCGCGTTGCCGAAACACCCGTCCGTCTGGAAAAGCGATATTGACCTGGATATCGTGGGCATCCCAGTTGGCCGCGACGGCTTCGATTCCGATCCGCGGCAGCCCGACGGCGCCCGCGTCGTCGACGACCCAGAAGCTCACTGAGTCACGCATCTCCGGATTCTCCGGTCGTTGCGCGAACACCAGCTCGCGCGCCGGATCGATGCCGCCCGTCAGGTCAATGGCCATGAGTCACCTTAGTTTTCGTGTTTCGTCCACACCTGCGAGGACGCAACGTAGGACGCGAACAGAGGCCGGATGGCATCAAAGTCCAACCCGAAGTCGGTGGGATCTGCGGCGGTGCTCGGCTCACGCTCGTTGGACTCCCACCAGCTGCGCATCCGGTGCTCGAACTCGTCTCCCACCGGCTCCCCCAGCCATGCGTACAAACCCCGCACCTCGCCGATCGGGTCGGCCTGCATGGCACGAAAGTCGATGTCGTAGAACCGATCGTGGGCGCAGGACTCCCGGAAGCGCAACGCCCGGTCCATGCCAAGAGACCATTGCTCGACGTTGAGCCTGCCGATGTAGGGCCGGTCGATCTGGTCGGTGAAGCCGCCGATCAGGTCGGCGTACACGTCGGCGACCGAAAGCATCACGTCGGTAGGGTCGCGGTGCGTCATCACGAACCGCGCGTCCGGGAAGACCTTGTCCAAGTCGCCGAGGAACAGCACGTGGGCGGGTGATTTCAGCCGCCACGGCCTCGGCGGCTCTCCCCACGCCAAGAGCTTCATCACCCGCCGTTCGTAGGCGTACGTCGACGTGTGATCGGCCTTGTGCACCAACCACGTTGAGTACGAGGGAATTTGGGCGAATGCCTGGAAGATCTGGGATTTGAAGTCCAGGGCCATCAGGTCCAGGCACTCCATCGGGCCGTGGGTGCCCGTCGGCACGTGGCGCCTCGTGCCGACGACCACCTTGGCGTGAGCTGGGATCCGGGGATCGGGGCCTTGTACGGTCGACGGCGGCGGGCACGGTTGCGACGACTCCCAACCTCGCAGGTAGCGAACGTTGGGGTCCTGCGCCAACAGCATCGACAGCGCCGTCGAACCGGTGCGCGGCAGCCCCAGCCCGATCAGCGGCGGCAGGATCGGCACATCGTCGATGTCGGGGTGCCTGCGATACCAGTCCTCGACTGCGAGACGCTGGGACAGATGGCCGACAATGCGTGGATAGATGAACCCCTCGCCCCTGGCGTTGAGGCGCGCCTCGTCACGAAGGGCAGTCAGCAGTACTTCGAGTCCCTCGCGAAAAGAGTCGTCACCGAAATCGTCCAGACCGGTCCGTGCGACGGCAGCGGCCAACACGTCGTCGTATATCGCCACCTCGACCCCATGCTCGAGAATCCGTGTCAGTACACTGACACCATTGTGAGTGAGTTGTCAATGCCCGAGAAGCGCAATTACGACAGCCCCGCCCGGCGGGAGCAAGCAGCCGCCACGCGCGAGCGGATCGTCGCCGCCGGCGCCGAGTTGGTGCACGAGCTCACGACGTGGGACTGGAGCCAACTGACTTTTCGTGCCGTCGCCAACCGCGCAGGAGTCAGCGAGCGCACCGTATACCGTAACTTTTCGACTGAGCGACTTCTTCACGACGCGGTGATGGCCCGCCTCGAAGATGCGGCCGGGATCAATTATGCCGCAGTCGAATTGGATACCGTCGCCGATGTAACGGGCCGCGTCTTCGCGTCCTTGCACCGGTTTGCGGCCGAGGGCAGCTTCAGCGTGCCCAGCGGGCGGTCCGTCCCCGGGGCTAACGAGCGCCGGCAAGCGGCCCTCATGCGTGCAGTCACCGAACGCGCACCGCATCTCACCGACAGTCAGCGGAAAACCGCCGCAGGCCTTCTGGATGTGCTGTGGAACCCGCCGAGCTACGAGCGGCTGGTGCGCGAATGGAAGCTCGACGACGGCACTGCGATCGGTGCGGTCCAATGGCTTATCGGGAAGATTGTCGAAGCTGTCGACGCGAACGAGATTCCCGAGTGAGCACCCTCGTCCATCCGCCGAATACGCCACTCGGCCGGTTCGGCGTGGCGACGCTGGTGGACAGCGCCGAGTTATACGTCGGTTCGATTCCCATGACCGGACTAACGAATCCCATCACCGAAGCGCCGACCGTCGGGCCGCTCGCGCTGCTCGTCGACTTCGTTGCAGGCGTGGTCAACCACTATCGCCGCACACCTGACGAATTCACGGTGTCCAGCGAGATGTCGCTCGATCTGAGCCCCGACGCGTTTGACTCCATCGCAACGGATTCCGATGTTCCCGTCATCGGGCGCGCCCGCCCCTTCGGGCCCAAAGGCGCTACCTCGCTGGGCATCTGTGAGATCACTCATCGCGACGCGGTCATCGGCGTGGGTTCGGTGCGTTCAGTTCACATTCGCGCGCCCGCCGACATCCCCGCCGATCCGTTTCCGCCGGCGTCCGGTCCGCGCCCGACCGAGCTGGCCGACATCATGGCGCTGCGTGTCGGCGGTCTCGACCCGCCGGTGCTTTTCCAGGAGCCCAACGACAATCTTCAGAACAGCATCGGCATCGTCCACGGCGGAATCTCGGCCACCGCACTTGAATTGGTGGCGTCCGCGGTGTTGAACGCGGACCGCGGGACCGAGCCGGTGCACACTGCCTCACTGCGAGTGAGTTATCTCCGGAGGCTGATGAGCGGTGCCGAATCTCGCTACACAGCCAGCGTTTTGCGGGCAGGCGGCCGCAGCGGCATCGCGGAGGCGCAGGCGATCGGTGCCGACGGTGCGATCGCACTCATCGCCCGGATGACCGCCTACCGATGAGCGTCAGGTAACCAGAAGGAGGAGATCGATGAGCAATACCCGTGAAGAAGGCCTGGAGGTCCTACGGAAGCTGTTGCCGGACTTGCCGTTCGACAGCGACGGCAATATGCCCACGGGCAGCGGGTTCGCCAGCGGCCTGCTCAACCAGACGCTGGACTGCGTGTTCGGCAACGTGTGGACCAGGCCGGGCCTGGACTGGCGCTCACGAAGCCTGGTGACGGTGGGGATCCTCATCGCCCTGCGCGCCGAAGGCGAACTACGGCTGCACCTTCCCATCGCGCTTCGCAACGGCGTGACCCGGGAAGAGCTCGAAGAGGTGATCTACCACGCCGCTGCCTACGCCGGCTTCCCCGCGGCGTCGACGGCCAGTCGCATCGGCAACGAGGTGCTCGGCTAGTGGAGTTGCGGGACGCCGTCGCGGTGATCACCGGGGCGGCCAGCGGGATCGGCCGTGCGACGGCGTCGGCGTTGGCCAACCGTGGTGCCCGGATCGTCGTCGCGGACATCAACGCCGACGGCGCGGATGATGCCGCCGCCCAGATCACCTCCGCAGGCGGACAGGCGATCGGCGCCGGATGTGATGTGCGGGCCGATGACGCCTTCGACGCGCTGAAGTCTCTGGCGCTGCGGCATTTTGGTGCTGTCGACGTGGTGATGAACAACGTCGGCGGGCTGACCAGCGGACTGCCCGACCACCTGCCGGTTGACGAATGGCGGCGTGTGCTCGAGCTGAACCTGATGTCGGTGGTCCGCAGCAACGCAACGTTTCTGCCCCTACTGATCGAGCAGGGGCACGGACACATCGTCAACACCGCGTCCTTCGCCGGACTGTTCAGCTACTCATACGACCGCCTTCCATACGCGGCCGCCAAGGCTGCCGTGATCCAGATATCCGAGGGCCTGCGGCTGTATCTGGGTCCGATGGGGATCGGCGTCACGGTGCTGTGCCCTGGCCCCGTCGCGACGAACATCATCTCGTCGCTGCCACCGACGTTCGGGCCCGAGGCGCCGATCCGCGGACCCGGCGACCAGTTCGGCGTCTTGACCCCCGACGTGGTCGGCGAGCAAGTTGCCGACGCGATCGTCGACGACACCTTCATGCTCTTTACCCATCCGGAGGTGCGCGACGTGCTCGTCGAACGGGCGTCGGACTGGAACGCGTTCATCCGGCGGCAGACCGATACGGTGGCCGGGTAGGTACGCGAAGACGGACGAGAGGACGGCCGATGCAGTTCTGGGGTGGCACGACCTTCCTGGAGACCACCGACGCCGTCGCACTGTCCACGATGCTCGACGAGGCCGGCTTCGACGGCATCATCACCTCCGATCACCTGATCTATCCGCGCGAGTTGAGATCGCCGTACCCATCGCCCACCGGCAAGCCGCTGTGGGCTCCCGAGACCGCGTGGCCCGACTGTTGGGTGCTCACCGGCGCGATGGCGGCGGTGACCAAGCGGCTGCGGTTCTCCAACGCCGTGTACATCGCACCGTCGCGGCCCTTGCTGGAGGTGGCGAAGCAGGTGGCGACCGCGTCGGTGATATCGGGCGGGCGGGTGACGCTGGCCGCCGGAATCGGTTGGATGCGTGAAGAATATGAATTACTCGGCCAGGACTTCACCAACCGCGGCAAACGTCTCGACGAGATGATCCCCGCGCTGCGTGCGCTCTGGCGCGGCGGGTGGGTGTCGTGGAGCGGCACGCACTACCAGGTGCCTGAGATGATGATCGAGCCGCACCCACCGTCGCCCGTGCCGATCTGGTGTGGCGGCGAGTCGGAGGCGGCGCTGCGGCGCGCGGCGCGGCTGTGCGACGGCTGGGTCGGCTTCGCGTACGTCTGGGACGACGCGGTGCCCTACGTCGAGAAGCTGACAAAGTTCCGCCGCGAATACGGCAGGGAGAACGAGCCTTTCGACATTCTGCTCGCGCTGCTGGACAAGCCGACCGTCGACTTGTACAAGCGCGCCGAGGACATCGGGATCACCGCGCTGATGTGCGCGCCGTGGTTCACTGCTCCGGCCGGCCCGGACGCCGAGCGTTACCGGGCGCCGATCGAGCGGTTCGCCGAGGACATCATCGCGAAGTTTCGCTGACGCGTCGCGGTGACCGGACCGAACAGACACAATGCGGCGTCGTCGTCGCTGTCGCGGGGCCAACCACCGCACGCACGGTTGCTTGTTCATGAAGTAGGACAGGACCGATTGCATCTCCTGACCGTTTGTCACGACGCTGCCGGCACCCAGCCACGGAATCGGATCGGGTGCCTTGTTCTCCTGAACTGGCTCGTGGTTGCTCCCGCACCCCCAGGCCAAATTGCTCCACGGAAACGACGAGGTTCCCGCCGCCGGATACCACTGGGTGTCGAACGGCGCCTTGAGGCCGATCACGTCCGTCACATAGCGCTCGAGCGCGCTTGCCGCCGCGTTCCAGAAGTCGGTGCAGTCGGTTGACTTCTGCTTGACGGCGGCCAGCAGCAGCAGCGCCCACGCCATATTGGAGTACGTGTAGTACTGCCCTGGGGCAAACGGCGCGGAATAGACACTCAGGTTCAGCGGCGAGTACTGCACGGATTGGCAATCCGGGCCGTTGGTGTCGGTCCCCTGAAACAGCGACGGCAGGTTCTGGTAGACCGACCGGGGCCAGAGCCAACCCGGTTTGCCCAGGCACGGACTCCCGTTATCCGGGCACAGGCCGGAGGTGTAGTTGGCCAGGTTGAGGACCGGTATGCCGCCGACGGATTGGACTTCGGTTCAGGCTTTGTGAACAGGTCGCCGATGTGGAGTCGAGCCTATTCGCGGGGAACTCGTTTTCGACGTTCTGCTGCTGGATGAATATGCCTGTTGTGAATAGCTTTGTTGTGGAGCCGATCTCGAAAAGGGTTGATCCGTCGAGGGGCTCGCTGTCTCCGAGATTGCCGCCCTGCACGAAGACAGACTCGGGCGAAGTATAAAGTCCCGCCTCGCCGTTGGCCCCGGTGTTGTATCCGACGACGAGCGCGTCTCTCGGGTACAGCACGCTGTAGGCGCTCATCCATTCTGGGATATCGCTGAGAGCCATCGCGGCTTTCCTTTCCCCCTTGTCGTCCTTCCCTGACGCCGAGGCTAGCGGTTCGTGACCGGACGAGAAACACGTCAATTCGCTGCTTCAGGTGCGACTACCGACGTAATAACGTTGCCTTACATACATTTTCCTTTGACACGCGGATACTTTCTCTTGATCCGCACGTGTCTGAACCGTCGCCGTGCTCGCGCTTACGCGCCCAATCTATTTACTGTCTTCGCGAAAGGGGATCATCGCCTCGGGGTGAAACTTGGCCGCCATGCGGCGCATGCCGTCGCGCCAGTCGACGGTCGCGGAGCCGATCAGTTCGTGCATCCGGGTCACATCCGTAGGCACGCCGTGCAGCGCCGAATTCGACTCCTCGAACGTCGGCTCCCGTCCGACCAACGAGCCGAGGTAGGCGCACCATTCCTGCATGCTGACGGTGTCCTCGCCGGCCCAGTTCACCGTCGTCGCCGGCACGGATGCCACCTCGAGCAGCTTCGGGATGGTCGCGATGATGTCGTCTTCGTGGATCGGGTTGTAGCGGGCCGGCCCGCCAGGCGGGATCGGGATCGGGATGCCCGCCAGCATCATCTCCATGTGGAAGAACGGCCAGCCGCCATTATCGCCGTACGGAACATTGAGGCGGGCAATCGTCGTGGGCAGATTCAGCGCACGCGCCATGGTCCTGGCGACCACCTCGCCCGCGATCTTGGAGATCGAATAGGTGGGCAGCATCATCTTGTGGTTGTCGCCGAGCGCGGCGCTCTCGGTGCGAGGCTCGTCGTCCGGCGGGTCGTAGACGCCGGTCGACGAGCAATGCAGGAACGCCTTCGCGGTGCGGCAGTGCGCCATCAGCAGGCCCACCGACTCGGCGTTGGCGCCAAGATCCTTTTCCCAGTTCCCGCTCTTCGCGACTGCCAGGTTGAGGACGTAGTCGAAGTCAGTGGGCAGTGCGCTGAAATCGCCGCGGGCGAGGTTCACCGTCTCGCACCGGATACCGGCCGTCTCCAGGCCTGCACGGGCCGAGGCGTCGCTGAACCGGGCGATGCCCCACACTTCGTTGTCCGCCGCGAGCGCCCGGGCAATGGGCGTAGCGACCTGACCAGTAGGACCGGTGATGAGGATCTTTGACCCGCGCATATCGTGATCGTAGATTGCGACGAGGGGAGCTCGACATCAGCGCGTGGATTGGCGCGACGACGACGCTCGAACTCAGCGCGCCCGTCGCCGGTGTGGCCATGGTGCGGCTGAACCGGCCCGAGCGGCTGAACGCCATCAACGGGGTCATGCTGTCGGAGCTCAGGCAGGCGTTCGCGAGCCTTGCCGCCGATGACAGCGTCCACGCCGTCGTCCTCACCGGCGCGGGGCGGGGCTTCTGCTCGGGCCTGGACATGCGCGACTTCGGAGCCGGGATACCTGACGAGAACGACCCCGCCATCGACCGGTTGCGCTTCCAAGAGACGATGGCGTCACTCCCGCAAGCACTTTCGGCCCTCCCGCAGCCGGTGATCACCGCCGTCAACGGCCCGTGCGTCGGCGCCGGGCTCGCGATGTGCCTGGCCGCCGACATCAGAATCTGTTCGCCGGCAGCGACATTCGGGAATGCCGCCATCCTCCTCGGTTTGTCGGGCGCCGAGATGGGAATGAGCTACTTCCTGCCCCGCATCGTCGGGTTCAGCGTCGCGGCCGAATGGATGCTCACCGGGCGCACAGTCTCCGCCGACGAGGCAGACCGGCGCGGGCTGGTCAGCCGGCTCGTTGAGCCTGATCAGCTCATCGCCAGCGCGATCGAAATCGCCAGCACCATAGCGCAACTCGCTCCGCTGGGCGTGCAGCTCACCAAGCGCGCTCTTCAGGTGAACACAGACGCCGCTGGGTTGGCTGCAGCGCTGGAGTTGGAGAACCGCAACCAGGTCCTCAGCCATGCCACCGACGAGGCGGCGGCGCTACGACAGAGGTGGTCGCAAAAGTGAGCGGCCCGCTGCGGGGAGTACGGATCCTGATGATGGGCGGCAGCGAGAGCACCCCGGTCCCGCCGCTCAACCTCGTCGGCGACTACGGCGGCGGCGGCATGCTGCTGGCACTCGGGCTGTTGAGCGCGCTCCTGGAGGCGCGTCAGTCGGGTGAGGGTCAGGTGATCGACGTCGCGATGGTCGACGGCGCCGCGGCGTTGATGGCGCCGTACTTCGGCATGGTTCCCGCCGGCACATGGCGCGACCGCAGACACGCGAACCTCCTCGACGGCGCCGCCCACTTCTACAGGGTCTACGAGACCGCGGACGGGAAGCACATGGCGGTGGGCGCGTTGGAGTCACGGTTCTACGCCGAGCTGTGCGAGGCCGGTGTGGTGCGGCAGGCTGCGGCACGACGAAAGGACGACTAGTGGCGTGGGATTTCTCCACCGATCCCGAGTGGGCGGCCCAGCTCAAGTGGGTGAACGAGTTCGTCCGTGACGAATGCGAGCCAATCGACCTGATCGTCAAGGAGTCACACGACCTCAACGACCCGGTCCGCCAGGCGCTCATCCCGCCGCTGCAGAAGATCGTCAAGGAACGTGGACTGTGGGCCACACATCTCGGTCCGCATCTCGGCGGCCCCGGCTACGGCCAGGTGAAGCTGGCCCTGCTCAACGAGATCCTCGGCCGATCCGAGTGCGCGCCAATTGTTTTCGGATCGCAGGCACCCGACTCCGGCAACAGCGAGATCCTCGCCCACTACGGAACCCCTGAACTGAAGAAGCGGTATCTCGAGCCCCTGCTCGACAACCGGATCGTGTCGTGCTTCTCGATGACGGAGCCGCAGGGCGGCGCCGACCCGAAGGTGTTCACCACCACCGCGGTTGCCGATGGCGACCATTGGGTAATCAACGGCGAGAAGTGGTTCTCGTCGTTCGCCTCGATGGCGTCGTTCTTGATCGTCATGGCGATGACGGATCCTGACGCGCCGCCGTACCACCGGTATTCGATGTTCGTCGTGCCGGGCGGCACACCGGGCATCAACGTGCTGCGTGACGTGGGCCTGGGGTACCAGCCCCTCGGCGGTGGGCGTGAGGGTTATGTGCGGTACGAGAACGTGCGCGTGCCTGCCGATCACATGCTGGGCCCGCGCGGGGGCGCGTTCGTCGTCGCCCAGACCCGTCTCGGCGGAGGCCGCATCCACCACGCGATGCGCACGGTGGGCCTGGTGCGCCGGATCTTCGACATGCTCTGCGAGCGTGCGGTGTCCCGCTTCACGCAGGGCGAGCTACTCAGCAACAAGCAGCTCGTGCAGGAGATGGTCGCCGACTCGTGGATGGAGATCGAGGCCTTCCGGCTCCTCACATTGCAGACGGCGTGGAAGATAGACCAGCACAACGATTATCAGGCCGTGCGGGCCGATATCTCCGCGGTGAAGGCCATGATGCAAAAGGTGCTGCACGACGTGTCGGCGCGAGCATTGCAGCTGCACGGCTCGCTCGGCACCACACACGAGATGCCGTTCGTCCAGCATCTGGTCGAGTCGTTCGTCCTGGGGCTGGCCGACGGGCCGACCGAGGTACACAAGGTGACGCTGGCTCGACTGTTGCTGAAGGACCGCGAGCCGTCACCAGACGTCTTTCCGTCCGAGCATCTGCTGCGGTTGCGAGCCGCGGCGGAGGCGAAGTTCGCCGACAGGCTGGCCAATATCCCTCGCGGTTAGCTCCGCAGCCAGCCGATTTCCCGCAGGAACTCCTGCGTGTGTGCGATCCGTCCGGTCATCGTCGTCGGATCCCCCGTGCACAGGGTCAGTGCCGTCTCGGTGATCCATTCGATGTCCTCGGTGGCGGTCTTCGCCAAGTCGAGCGTGCCCGCCCCGGGAGTGGCCACAGGGTTCGTCGGCGCGGCCGCATTCACCGCTATGCCGTCTTTGTAGAGTTCGGCCGCAAGGCTTTTCGTGAGCCGGTTCAATGCTGCCTTCACTGTGCCGTAGATCCCGAATCCAGCGGTCTGGTCGAATTCGGAGAACGGCGGCCCGTCGGGAAGGTCGCCGCCGACGGACGTCAGGTTGAGCACCCAGCCGCGGCGGCGTTCGCGCATCGCGGGGATCGCCAACTGAGTGAGATGCAGCGGGGCGACGACGTGCATCTCGATCATCAGCCGCACGCGCCGCTCGGGGAACTCGTCGAGTGGCCGCAGGAACGTCACCGCGGCGTTGTTGACGAGGATGTCCGGCGCGCCGACGCGTTCCACCACCTCCCCGAAGAGGCGCTCCCGGTCCTCGGGCTTCGACAGGTCGGCCTGGACGGCGATCGCCGTGCCGCCGGCGGCGGTGATCTCGTCGATCGTCTGGTGCAGGGAGCCTTGGTATTTGGGGTCGGGCTGCATCGTGCGGGCGGTCAGCGCGACCGTCGCGCCTTCGCTTGCCAAGCGCTGGGCGATCGCCTTGCCCAAGCCTCGGCTGCTGCCTGTGACCAAAGCGATTTTGCCGGCACAACTCCCGGTACTCATAGCCGGAGAATCACGTTACCTTCAGAGCATGGACCTGTCCGGTGTTGGGGTGTGGAGCGCGCAGCTGCGTTATGGCGATGCGCAAGAGTCGGCCGAGGCGGCGGCCGAACTCGAGGATCTGGGGTTCACCGCGTTGTGGATTCCGGATGTCGGCGGACCGGTGTTCGACGCGGTCGGGCACCTGCTGCGGTCCACGAAGTCGACCGTGATCGCCACCGGGATCCTCAACCTGTGGATGCATGCGGCAACCGACGTCGCGGATTCTTTCGCATCGCTGACAGCTGAGCATGGACACCGGTTTCTTCTGGGGATCGGGGTGAGTCATGCACCGCTGATCGACTCGAAAGAGCCGGGCCGATACCGCAAGCCCCTAGCGGCGACGCGCGCGTTCCTCGACGAGTTGGATGGGACCGCGTTACCGGTGCCGCCGGGGGAACGCGTGCTGGCAGCGCTCGGGCCCAAAATGTTGGAGCTCTCCGCCTCTCGCGCCGGCGGCGCACACCCGTACCTCGTGACACCCGAGCACACCGCGCAAGCGCGTGAGGTGCTCGGTGAAGGGCCCCTTTTGCTGCCCGAGCAGACCGTGATCTTGTGCGACGGCCGCGACGCCGCACGCGACATCGGCGTCGAGTGGCTGCGCGCGTATCTGGCGTTGCCGAACTACGCGAACAACTTGCTGCGGCTCGGCTTCACACCGGACGACCTGGCGATCGTCAGTGATCGTCTCTTCGACGCGGTCATCGCGTGGGGCGACGAAGACGCGATTCTGCGTCGGGTGGGCGAACACCAGTCAGCGGGCGCAGACCACGTCTGCGTTCAAGCGCTCGATGCCGATCCGGGCGTTTTTCCGCGCGAGCAATGGCGCCGCATCGCGTCCGCGCTCACCTAGCATGCTCCGGCACGGCCCGTTCTCTGGACGTCTCGACCCCGAGCGGGTGGCCGCGTATGCAGCCGTGACCGGTGATCACAGCGGCGCGGTACTGCGCGGGCAGGCGATACCGGCCGTCTTCCCCGTCGTCCTCGTGCTCGACGCGCAGGCCGCCACACACGCCGACCTCCCAGCAGAGGCGTGGCAGCAGGCCACCGGCGGCCTGCACGGAGAACATGACATCCGGTTGCACCGCCCGCTGATACCCGGCGAACCGCTGCAGACGTGGTCGCAGGTGGTGGCTGTGCGGACTGTGCGGGCGGGCGCACAGGTCGTCGCCAAGTTGGAACAGGTCGACGCCGACGGCCGTGTGGCGGTCGAGCAGTGGTGGACGATGATGCTGCTCGGAGTCCAGTCGATGAGCGAGTTCGGTTCGCCGCCTGCCGATCACCGCTTCCCCGAGGCCGCGCGCGAGCACCTCGTCGGTTCGGCGGTCCACCACATCGACGAGCAGGCCGCACAGCGCTACGCCGAGATCTCCGGTGACTGGGCGGCGCACCACTTCGAGGTCGGGGCGGCGCAGGCGAGCGGATCCGACTTCGTTTTCACGCACGGCCTGTACACGATGGGGGTGTGCGCCCATCGTGTACTCGGCCTGATCGGTGTCGACGATCCCGCGCGGGTATCGCGGGTGGCGGTCAGGTTTTCGGCGCCGACGCGGCTCGGCGCCGACCTCACGGTGAATGCCTATGCGGTCGACAGTAATTCGTTTGCCTTCGAGGCGACCTGCGACGCAGTCAGGACGATCAGCCACGGAAGATTGGAGTTGCGGTCATGACGGACCTCGACATCGGCGTGTACGTGCCACAGATGGGGTTCACGTACGACGACGTGCTTCATCGCGCTCTGCGCTGCGAGGAACTCGGCATCCGGTCGGTGTGGTTGTACGACCACCTGTACGGCCCCGGGGTACCCGATATCCCGTCGATGGAGGCATGGACACTGGCGACGGCGCTGCTCGCCCGGACTGAGCGCCTGCGGGTGGGACACATGGTGCTGTGCAATCAGTTTCGTCATCCCGTGGTGCTGGCCAAGATGGCGACGACGCTGGACCAGATCTCGGGTGGAAGGCTCGAGCTCGGACTGGGCAGCGGATCGATCGAAGACGAACACGCTCGCACAGGTTTGGAGTGGGGCACATTCGCCGAGCGATCAGCGAAGTTGGGTGAGACGCTGGAGATCCTCGCGCAGGCGTTCGCAGGGCAGCGAATCGACTTCGCGGGCTCGCACTACACGGTGAGGGACATGCCGATCGTCCCGGGACCGGTACAGCAGCCGCGTCCGCCGATCATCGTCGGAGGCGTCGGTGAGAAGTACACGCTGCCGTTGGTTGCCCGGTACGCCGACGTGTGGAATGTCCCGACGTACGCGCTTGGCGAACTCGAGCACAAGACGTCCGTGCTTCGCTCCCTGTGCGACGACATCGGGCGCGATCCCAACTCGATCGTGCTGTCCATCGAAGCGGTGATGGCGCTGGCGCCGGACGACGCGTCGCTGCCGAAGGTCCGCGAGTTGGCCGAAAAGCGGTTCGGGATACCGGCATTCGGCTTGCATGAGGGCGGATTGGTCGGCACGCCATCCGGCGTCGTCGACCGCCTTCACGAACTGATGGCGCTCGGCTTCCGGCAGATCGTCGTGTTCACGCACGACCGCGCGTCCGACGAGACGCTCGAGCTGTTCGCGTCGACGGTGCTGCCGGAACTGGGCACGTAGCGCAACTGCTCAAGGGAACCAATACGCCTCCCGCGCGCGTCAACAAAAGGTGACGCCGCGGGATTGAGGCACGACACCCATGCGCCGCCATCGGTCATACGCCTCCCGCGCGCGTCAACAAAAGGTGACGCCGCGCAGAAGGAGAGTCCCTCGGTGAGTGAGCGCTTGTGGTGGCAGGACGACTCTGAGATCAGGGCGATAACGCAAAGCGTCCTCGACGAGATTGCCCGGGCTTCAAAGAAGCCTGACGAAGAAGACAAACCTGACGAAATTCTCGAAGACGTCTTAAATGGCAATAGCGTGCGCGAGCTCGGCAACGCTCGCGATGACCTAGCCCGCGCCCGCACGAAATACGTTGACGCAGTTCGTAATGCGCGCAGGAGTGGGTTCTCCTGGGGCGAGATTGCCCGAATCCTCGGCGTATCCAGGCAGTACCTGCACCGCCGATTCGGCGACGACGAACCCTAGGGCAGCACTATCCGCAGCGATTCCCAGCCGCGCATCGTCGACGTCGACGCCAGCTGCATGCTCGAGTAGTCGATGTCCCACTCGGGGAAGCGATTCAGGATCTCATCGAGTGCGACCTTGCCCTCCAGCCGCGCGAGGTTCGCGCCGAGACAGTAGTGCACACCCTTGCCCAAGGTGAGATGACTGATGTTGGCCCGGTGAAGGTCGAAATTGTCGGGGTTCTCGTACCGGCGCGGGTCATGATTCGCTGCGCCCAGCATCAGCAAGACCGCGCTGCCGGCCGGCACCGTCGTGCCGTGCGCCTCGAAATCCTGCGTCACATAACGCGCGAGATTCGTGCCGGGCGGCTCCAGGCGCAACGTCTCGTCGACCACGCGCAACAACAGGTCGCGATCCTGGGCGACCTCGCGTCGCTGATCCGGGTGTTCTGCCAAAACCTTTGCCAGCCAGCCGATTAACCGACCGGTTGTCTCGTTGCCCGCGCCCGCAACAACTTGCGTGTAGTGCAGTATCTCCTTGCGCGTCAGCTTGCGGGTGACGCCGTCCTCGTCCTCGAACTCGACGTTGAGCAGAGCTGTCATCAGATCATCTGACGGATTATGCGAACGCCACTCGACATAGTCGGCGTAGATGCTGCCGTCGGCGATCTTGTCCGCGTTCTTCACCTTCATCGGCTCGCCGCGCTTGGTCCGCAGGTTGGCATCGTTGGCGTCGCGGACCGCGACTTGTTCCGACTCAGGGATGCCCAGCAGCATGCCGATCACGCGCATCGGCATCATCGCCGCCAGCTCGGCGACGAGGTCGAATCCGCCCGATCCGACAAGTGGATCCAAGCAGTTCACGCAGTAAGCGCGGATCTTGTCTTCGATCTCCGCCATCCGCCGCGGCGTGAACACCCGCGACATCAACCCGCGCAGCATCGTGTGTACCGGCGGATCCTCGAACATCATGACGCCCTTGGGCATATCGAAGTCCGACTGCATCAGCTCGAGGATGTCGCTTCGCTGGTTCGAGAACGTCTCCCAGTCCAGGATTGCCTGCTCGACGTCGGAGTGACGCGAAAGCGCCCAGAAGTCGTGCCGCTCGTTGAAATAGACCGGCGCCTCGTCGCGCAGGCGCGCGTACACCGGGTAAGGGTTCGCGGCGATCTCCGCGCTGTACGGGTCGTAGTAAACGGTGCTGGTTGTCATGGTCCCTACTTCAGCCACGCTTGCAAATATTTGGGCAACTGCCCAAACTCTGTGTCGAGCCATGTCTAGCATCCCGTAAAGTGAGCGGTCAAGTGAGGAACACACCGATCACACACCGCAATTTCATGGGAGACGACAGATGACCTCTGCGAAAGCAACCTCCCGTGAGTCGGCGCCCCGACAGGCACTGATACAAGCAACTGCCCAAGTCATGCTCGAGGAGGGGTACGCCGCGGCGACATCGCGACGGGTTGCGGCAATGGCCGGGGTGAAGCCGGCGTTGGTGCACTACTACTTCCCGAGCATGGACGATCTGTTCCTCGCGGTGTTCCGCGCCGGAGGCGACGCCAACCTCCAGCGCCAGCGAGAGGCCCTCACCGATGAGCGGCCGCTGCATACGCTGTGGCAACTCAACGGCGCCCAGGCGAGTCGGCTCCTCATGGAGTTCATGGCATTGGCCAACCACCGCAAGGCCATCCGCACAGAGCTTGGCGCCTACGCCGAACGTTTCCGTGATATGGAGGAAGCGGCGCTTACCCTTGTCCTGCGCGCCAACGGCGTCGACGTGGAGGAATTCCCGCCGGTGGTGATGGCGATGATCATGGGCAGCCTCGCCCGGATCCTGGCGATGGAACAGGGCCTCGGCATCACCCGCGGGCATGAGGAGGCGCACGCCTTCATCGAGCGCTATCTCAGCCGGTTCGACCTGCCCGCCTCATAGCTTCCGCCGCGCGGCGCGCACAGCGTCGACGTCGTCCGGGCTTGCGCGGAACTCGAGGCGTACCGCGTCGCGACCGGACAGGAACAACACTAATTCTGCAGTGCCGCCGATGATCTCAACGTCACGGCCCTTTCCAACCACAGTGACGACTGAGCCGTCGGCGTCCCGAATGGTAACCCTTGCCGGCCCGCGCCCGAGGCTCATCCTCGCGGCAAACGGCAGCATCCGGCGCAGCGCGCCGAGAGTGCCGCCATCGATGGCCCGCGGTTCCCAGCCAGGTGCTGCACGCCGCACGTCCTCGTGATGGATGACCATCTCGGCGGTATTTACCAGCGGATCGATCAGCTTGAACGGCGAATACAGCGGCGGCCCGTCGGCGACCCACTCCACCAGCTGCTCCCAGTCCGTCCTCTCGGCAAGGCGCTGCTGGGCTCTTGCGGTGCGATCGGCCAGCGGCGCGATCATGATGCCAAGGGATGCGACGGGGTGACGCTCGCGAAGAATCAAGTGCGCGGCCAGATCCCGCGTGGTCCAATTGCCACACAGAGTCGGGGCGTCAGGTCCGACCTCGCGCAACGTCTCGACCAACGCGGCCCGCTCGCGAGCAGCGGCAGTCATGTCGCAGCCAGTTGCTTGGCGGCCAGCTCGCGTAACTCGGCGGATTTGATCTTTGCCGTCCCGGTCAGCTCGATCTCGTCGTCGCGGAAGAACAGCACGTGCCGGGGCACTTTGTAACTGGCCAGGCGCTCCGAGACGAACGCGCGGATCTCATCGGGCGAGGGCATCGAACCTTCGTGCGGGACAACGCAAGCGACGACGACCTCGCCCAGCGTGTCGTGCGGCAATCCGACGGTCTTGGCCACCTTCACGGCCGGATGGCTCACGAGCACGTCGTCGACCTCGAGCGGGGAGACATTCGCCCCGCCCGTCTTGATGATGTCGGTGAGGCGGCCCTCCCAGAAGAGCCGCCCCGCGTCGTCGAGGTAGCCGCCGTCTCCCGTGCACAGGAACCCGTCGGCGTCGAGGGTCTCGTCCAGCGATGTGCCGACATAACCGAGCATGAGCGTTGGGCCCTTCACCCGGATCTCGCCCCGTTCACCGAGCGGAACCACAGCGCCGGTGAGCGGATCCGCGATCTTGACGGTCACTCCCGGCAGGGGCACGCCCCTGCTCTCGCCATGCACCTCCGGTGGCGTATTTGCCGGGAAACACGTGGTGATTGTGAAGGTTTCAGTATTTCCGTACGCGTGGCCCGGCTCGTACCACACCGCCGACACCGTCGGGTGGTGCGCGACCGGCGTCCGGTAGTCGACGAACCGCATGCTGCTCAGATCGACATCACCCCAGTTGGGCGCGCTCTCGAGTTGCCCCCACTGGTGCGGCCACGCGAACGGGAAGTTCACGCGCTCGGCTTCCATCAGGTCCAGCGCCTCGGCAGCGGCGAAGGTCTGCTGCAGCACCAGCGAACCGCCCGCCGCGAACGTCGATCCCAGTGACATTCCGAAGTTGCCGGACCAGAAGAACCCGTTGGCCGACCAGCCCCGCACGTAATCGTCGGGATCGAACTGGTACATCCGCCTGAAACGCCACATCTGGATGCACATGCCGCGGTGCGCGTTGAGGATCCCCTTCGGCTTGCTCGTGGTGCCAGACGAAAAGAACAGCGCCGCAGGGTCGCCCGGCCGCACGGCATCTCCGGTGGCCTCGACGGTCTCGCGCGGCTCGTCGCGGCCCGCGGCCAGAAAGTGCTCCCATGTCTCAATGCCGGGCGCGGCCGGTCCGATCGCGGCCAGCCGGCGCAGGAACGGGTAACTGACCGACTCCAGGGCGCCGGTCGCCGTCTCGGCGATCGCCGGCTCCAGCTCTGTCAGCATCGCCGCGAAGTCCTTCTTCAGCACGTGCCGCTCGAACAGCAGAACCGAAACATCGGATGCCTTGAGAAGATGATCGAGCTCCGGTGCCGTCGAAAACGTGCTGAGCGTGACGGCCACGCCCCCAGCTATCGTGATGCCGAACAGCGCCGAGATCCACTCCGGCCGGTTCGTCATCAGGATGCCCACCCGGGCGCCCTTGCCCACGCCGCAGGCGCGCAACGCGCACGCCACTTCGACTGCGCGATCCCACAACTCGTCGTATGTCCAGCGAACCGCGTCGTCGCCGGTGCGCAGCACCAGTGCCTCGCGTCCGTGGTAAAGCGCGGTCACCTCGCGCAGGAATCCCGGCAGTGTGAGCGCCCCGAGCCCGGGCTCCGTCTCGAGCGGCGGTCCGGAGACGATCGAATCGGGATTCATCTCAGACGGGCAGCTCCACCTCGGCGGTACAGCTCACGAGCACGGTGCCATCCTGGTTGGTCAGCCGCAGCTTGATTCCGACGAGCGGCACACCCCACTCCGACTCCGTTCTTTTGTCGACGATCTCGGCGTCGAAATAGGTGACGTCGCCCTCGAAGGCAGGTCCCCGGAAGTCGGCCTTGGTGTGGCGGACCATCCCGTCGTGGCCTGCCCAGTACGCGAGATAGTCGGTGCACCAGGCACCCATCGTCGCGCCGTAGCCGTACGCGCGCGCCATGCCGACCTCGCTGGCCCGGTCGGCATCGATGTGCCCGCGAGACGGGCCGACGTAGAGCCCGTCACGCTTACGCGGATCGATGAACGCATCCTCTTCGTCGAACGCAAAGTCCTTGCCCCACCCGGGATCCTGATAGACCCACGGATCATCGATGCCGGGCGGCGTGACCCAGTGGAAGGTGCCCCAGATGTTGAACAGGAACGCGCGGTACTCGGTGGTGAAGCTCGCGATGGTGTGCGGGCCGAGCACCCGACGCGGCAGCGTGTCGCCGACCTTCACCTCGTCGAAATGCGGTGAGACGCCGAGCCGATTGGATTCCAGCCACTCCCTGCGCAGCCGTTCGACTGCCTCCAACTCATTCTGAGTCCAGCGCTTGATCTCTCCGAGTTGGTCGGAGAACATGCCCCGCTTCGTCGCCTCCTCGTAGAGGTAGCGGATCGCGGTCGAGCGTTCCTTCGCGACGAGAACACCGTGCTGATTCTTGTGGACGGTGTCGCCGCGCGAAAACATTGTCGGCCCAGCGAATTTCGTCTCGGTCACTTTGTAGTCGTGAAACCGGCGCTCCTGGAAGAGTTGGTCGCCGGGGCGGATTGGGCAGCCGTAAAACCACCACTCCTCGCCGCCGAAGATCAGGTGGCTATTCGGGAGGTGCCCGACGCAGGCCGGTGCGGCGCCGTGCCCGTAGTCGAGTGCCACAGCGATGGACTGCGGTGCAATGAGCCCACCGAACTTCGACTCGCGGGCGAAACGCTCGTCCCAGTGCAGCGGGTTGGGATAATCCATCGCCATCACCCAGCGGCGAATGTCGCTGGAACTGCAGGGATCCCACAGCTGGCCACCGCCGATCGGCTTGCCGACGCGATGATCGACGTCGGAGAGGTCCAGTTCGACTGTTGTTTTGGTCGGCTTCCTCGCCATTGTTTGCTCCTGATCAGCGGTTGACGTCGACGACGATGCGACCGCGCACCTTCCCGTCCATGAGCTCACCGGCGGCGCCGATGACGTCATCGAGCGGGATCTGTGTGGCGATCGAGTCGAGCGCGCTCGAGTCCAGATCCCGCGCCAGCCGCTTCCACGCCGCGATGCGCGGCGGTTTGGGCGCCATCACGCTGTCGACGCCCAGCAGTGAGACACCCCGGAGAATAAACGGAGCCACCGACGCGGGAAAGTCCATGCCCTGGGCCAGACCGCACGCCGCTACAGCGCCGCCGTAGCGGGTCTGCGCACACGCGTTTGCGAGTGTGAAGCTGCCGAGCGTGTCGACGACGCCCGCCCATCGCTCCTTCTGCAGCGGCTTCCCTTTCTCGGCGAACTCGGCCCTGTCGAGCACCGTCGAAGCGCCGAGCTTCTCGAGATACGTTGCCTCCGAAGATTTCCCGGTCGCGGCCGCCACCGTGAACCCGGCCTTGGTCAACAGCGCGATCGCCACACTGCCAACGCCGCCCGTCGCGCCCGTGACAAGGATCTCGCCCTGGTCGGGAGCCACGCCGTGGCGAACCAGCGCGTCGACGCACAGGCTTGCGGTGTAGCCGGCGGTACCGATGGCCATCGCCTGGGCCGCCGTGAACTCCGCGGGCAGCGGGACCAGCCAGTCGCCGGACAGGCGCGCGCGTTGAGCGAAACCGCCCCAATGGGTTTCGCCCACGCCGAATCCGTTGAGGACGACGCGGTCGCCCTTCGACCAGTCCGCGTGCGAACTGTCACTGACGACGCCGGCGAGGTCGATCCCGGGCACCATCGGGAACTTGCGCACCACCGGCGACTTCCCGGTGATGGCAAGTCCGTCCTTGAAGTTCAGCGTGGAGTACTCCACATCGACGGTGACGTCACCGTCTGGCAGCTGCGCGTCGTCAAGGCTCGTTCGTGTCACCGACTGCCCGGAGTCGTCCTTGTCGATCAGAATTGCCGAAAACACCGGTTACCCCATCCCCTCGCATGCGTTCCGTTCGGATTGCCCTGCCGTGAGAATAGCATTCTCAGTGTTGAGTATGATATTTCCGTATGTGCAGGTGGAGCGGGTGATGCAGGTCAAGCCGGCGGCGTTCTTCCGGACAACGCTGCCGCTCGACCTTTCGCAGCTCGCGACCCTCGACGAGGGCCGTTACCACTCGATCTGGCTCCCTGATCACATGGTCAGCTTCTGGCCCGACTCGATCTGGACACCGGAATTCACCGACCTCGCGACCGCGTCCCCGTCACCTCATCGGAACCTCGACGGCATGGCGGTCGCGGCAGCGGCGGCGGCGCTGACCCGCAACGTGCCGATCGCGACCAGCGTGGTCGACACGGTGCGCAGGCACCCGGCACTACTCGCGCAGAGCGCGCTCACGATCGACCACCTCGCCAACGGCCGCTTCATCCTGGGCCTCGGCAGCGGGGAAAGCGAGAACATCGTTCCGTACGGATTCGACTACTCGACACCGGTCAGCCGCTTCGAGGAAGCGCTGCGGGTGATCCGCCTGCTGTGGGAGAGCGACGGACCCGTCGACTTCGAAGGCCGCTTCTATCGGCTGCACCATGCGCGGCTCGACACCGAGCCGTACGACGGGCGTTTCCCGCCGATCTGGATCGGCGCGAGTGGTCCACGCATGTTGGACATCGCCGGACGATACGCCGACGGGTGGTGGCCGGCGGGCGCATGGACACCGGACCACTACGCGGAAATGCTTGCTGTCGTGTGCAATTCCGCAGAGCGCGCGGGGCGCGACCCGCTGGCGATCACGCCGTGCTTCATCCAGGTGTGCATGATCGGCAAGGACGACGCCGCGCTGGCCGAGATCTTGAAGGCGCCGCTGGTGAAAGCGTTCCTGCTCCAGGTATCGGCAACGGTGTTGGACGGCTTTGGCTTTGAGCATCCCATGGGCGAGAGCTGGCGCGGCTTCCAGGACATCGACCCTTCGGTGCTGACGCGAGAGCGCATCGTCGACTTCCTGAATCGCGTTGACCCGGAAGCGATCCTGGCGGTCGTGCCGCACGGGAC
>NZ_JAVHWM010000056.1:0-9251 GCF_032159765.1 Mycobacterium sp.
GCCTCCTTGAATCCTGTGCCTGGCTGGGGATCCAAGTCGATCCGAAGCTCGTCGGGGTGCTCGGTGTCTGGGCATCGCACCTGCCACGGGTGCAGCGTGATCGTTCCCATCTGCGCGGCCCAGACGATCGACGCCGGGTGCGTGACCTTCAGCGCGTCGGCCGTCCGGCCCGACGGGAACGTGATGAGGCAGGTCTCGAGGTAGTCGGGATGATGCTGGGGCACCCGCTTCTGGTAGATCTCCTCGCCGTCAATGCCGTCGGGAAACCGTTGCAGATGTGTCGGCCGGTCCTTCAACGCCGCCAGCATCGGGCCCCGTCCAACCGCCAGATAGTAGTCCACCAACGTGCGCTTCGTCCCCTTCGAACCCAGCTTGGGGAAATAGATCTTGTCGGGATTAGTCAACCTGACGGCAATGCCGTCGACGTCGAGTTCTTCTGCGGGCGTTGCCATTACGACTCCAACACGTCGAACAGGTCGTAGTTGAGCGGCACCTCGAGCTGGTCGAACGTGCAGCTGCCGGGCTCCCGATCAGGGCGCCATCGAACGAATTTCACAGCGTGCCTGAACCGTTGGCCGTGTTCGGTGCTGCCCTCCATCTGGTCGTAGGCCACCTCTGCGACCTTCTCCGGCCGCACCGGTATCCATCGCTTGTCGGCCGCCGAGTTCCACCGGCTGGGGTCGCCGTCGCGCAGCTCGTCGCCCTCGCGCAATGGCTCGAGATCGGCCAGCAGCTTCAGCCGGTCCTTCACCGTGAAAGAGGCGGCGCCGCCGACCATTTGGAGCTCACCGTCCTCGCGGTACAGGCCGAGCAGAATCGATCCCACACCTTCGCCCGACTTGTGGATGCGGTAGCCGATCGCCACGCAGTCCGCGTCGCGCGCATGCTTGACCTTCACCATCTCCCGCTTGCCGGGGATGTACGGCCCGTCGAGGCGCTTGGCGATCACACCGTCAAGGCCCGCGCCCTCGAATGTGCTGAGCCACTTTGCGCCGAGCTCGGGATCTTCGGTGGTCCGGGTGACATGACACCACTTCTTCTCATGCACGGCTCCCGACAGCGCAACCCGCCGCACCCGGAACGGCTCGTCCATCAGCGAGGTGTTGCCGGACGCCAGCGCGTCGAAACCGATGAAGTGTGCCGGCGTCTGCTCGGCGAGCATCCTGATCCGGCTCTCCGCAGGGTGGATGCGCTGGCTCAGTGATTCCCAGTCCAACCGGACGCGGCCGCCGATCTCGCGCGGGACAACGATCTCGCCGTCGAGCACACATCGAGAACTCGTCTCGTCGCGAAGCGCCTCGAGCAGTTCCGGAAAGTACCGGCCGAGGTCCTTGCCGTTGCGCGATTGCAGCACGATCTCGTCGCCGTCGCGGAACATCAGCGCCCGGAACCCGTCCCACTTCGGCTCGAACGACCACACTCCGGGGTCGTCGGGCACCTTCGCCTGGGCCTTCGCGAGCATCGGGTCGACGGGTGGCTGCACGGGGAGGTCCACGATTTCCATACTCACGTAGACCGCCCGAGCCGGGCAATGTCATCGTGGCCTCCGCGACTCTTCAGGTTCACGCCCGGCGCTGGCGAAGGCGATATACGATCCCCGTTAGGTTTGCGGGAACCGAGCGATTTCAGGAGTTCGAGATGCCACAAATAGTCGGCAGCACGGTCGGAGGCGTGTTTCTGGTAGTCGTGCTCCTGAGCATTGTGTGTGCCATCGCCGCGTGGATCTTTTCGGATGCCAGGACGCATGCGCGCCGCGGTAGGCCGATCGTGTTCTCTACGGGCGCGTTTCGCCTCCGTACGCCGACGGGGTGGTTCGTTGCCTCGCTACTGATGCCTGAGCTGATCCTTCCTCTCTACATCGACAGCCGCGAATTCACCTGATCGGCTAGCTGTACCGCCTTAAACCGCGCCGAATTCTGCAGCAGGGCTGCAAAAACCGCGATCGAACAGCCCGTGTGCAGAAATCGATGCGAGACGCCGGACGAACTTGCCCGTCGCCTGAACGCGACAATGGGCAGGTGAAGCTGCCCGTGATGCCGCCGGTGTCGCCGATGCTGGCCAAGTCGGTCCGGGTCATCCCGCCTGAGGCTTCCTACGAGCCGAAGTGGGAAGGGTTCCGATCGATCTGCTTTCGTGACGGCGACGAGGTTGAGCTGGGCAGCCGCAATGAGCGCCCGATGACCCGCTACTTCCCCGAACTCGTCGCCGCGGCCACGGCCGAACTGCCGCGCAGGTGCGTCATCGACGGCGAGATCGTCATCGCCACCGACCACGGTCTGGACTTCGAGGCGCTCCAGCAGCGGATCCACCCGGCGGGCTCCCGGGTGCGGATGCTGGCCGAGCGGACGCCGGCGTCGTTCATCGCGTTCGACCTACTCGCCCTCGGTGACGACGATCTCACGGCACGCCCGTTCACCGAGCGTCGTGCCGCGCTCGTCGACGCCATCCGCGTCGGTCCCTCGTTCCACGTGACACCAGCATCCACCGATCTGGCGACCGCGCAGCGCTGGTTCGACGA
Organism: Mycobacterium sp.; assembly: GCF_032159765.1. GTDB lineage: Bacteria > Actinomycetota > Actinomycetes > Mycobacteriales > Mycobacteriaceae > Mycobacterium. Next base: position 2,519 of record NZ_JAVHWM010000056.1, read on the forward strand.
GTTCGAAGGAGCCGGTCTCGACGGCATCATCGCCAAGCCGCTTACGATCACGTATCAGCCGGACAAGCGCGTCATGTTCAAGATCAAGCACGAGCGGACCGCGGACTGTGTCGTCGCCGGCTATCGCATTCACAAGTCGGGCGAGGGGGCGATCGGCTCGCTGCTGCTTGGCTTGTACAAGGACGGCGGCGACCTCGCATCGGTCGGTGTGATCGGTGCCTTCCCGATGGCAGAGCGCCGGCGTCTATTCACCGAATTACAGTCTCTGGTAACGAGTTTCGACCAGCACCCGTGGAACTGGGCCGCGCATATGTCGGGCGAACGGACTCCGCGGCGCAACGAAGGCTCGCGCTGGAACGCGGGCAAGGATCTGTCGTTCGTCCCGCTGCGACCGGAGAGGGTCGTGGAGGTGTGCTACGACCACATGGAGGGTGAACGCTTCCGCCACACCGCTCAGTTCAACCGCTGGCGTCCCGACCGCGACCCCCACTCCTGCACCTACGAGCAGCTCGAACAGCCGGTCACGTTCAGCCTCGCCGCCATCGTGCCGGGCCTCGGCCTATGAACCCCGCAGGTCGTTTCGCGCCCAGCCCGTCGGCCGACCTGCACATCGGCAACCTTCGCACCGCGATCCTCGCGTGGCTGTTCGCGCGGTCCACGGGCCGTCGCTTTCTGATTCGCGTCGACGATCTCGACGATCGCACCTTCCCCGAGATCGGGGCGCGCCAGCTTGAGGACCTCGCCGCGATCGGTCTTACTTCGGACGAGCCGCCGGAATGGCAAAAAGATCATCGGGACCGCTACGACGCCGTCGTCGCGCAGCTCGACGAGCGCGGGCTGCTCTACGAATGTTATTGCAGCAGAAGGGACATCCAGCAAGCTCCGCGAGCGCCGCACGCACCGCAGGGTGCCTACCCGGGGACGTGCCGTGACCTGACTGCGGCGCAGCGGTCGCAGCGGCGCGCACAGATCGGAAGGCCACCGGCTCTAAGGCTCCGGGCCGACGTCACTGAGTACACCGTGCACGACCTGCTGCACGGCGATTTCACAGGTGTGGTCGACGACTTCGTGGTGCGCCGGGGCGACGGGGTGGCGGCCTACAACCTCGCGGTCGTCGTCGACGACGTAGCCCAGGGCGTCGACCAGCTGGTACGCGGTGACGACCTGCTGGCGTCGTCGCCGAGGCAGGCTTATCTCGCTGACGTTTTCGGCTACCCGCAGCCTGCCTATGCGCACGTGCCGCTGGTTCTTAATGCAGACGGCGCACGGCTGGCCAAGCGCGACGGCGCCCTGACGCTGGCCGAAATCGGCGTCGATGCGGCGTTGGCCGCAATCGCGGCGTCGCTCGGGTTCACCGCCCAGACGGTCGATGGGATGCTCGACGAGTTCGACCCGGCGCGGCTACCGCACGAACCGTGGATCTACCGCGGCATCAGGCCGCCGTGAGCCACCAGCCGTACAACTCGACTGGGTCGCGGCCGCCCGCCGACGCCACGACGAGGTCGGCTGTTCTGGTCCATACCACCGTTGGTGCGCCCTGGCTTGGCCCGCGGAATGTTCCGCACCAGACCATTCCGCCGTTCCAGGCAGTCGGTGCTGAATCAATCGATCCCAGGCAGGGAACCGGATCACTGCTTCGCGTAAGCGAGTCGAACGCCTTGTTCATATCGTCGGCATTTGCGTACAGGGAATAGATCACGGCAGTGGGTCCTCCCGGCGGGCTCTTCGAGCAACCGACTCTTGCGATCGCGGCGTCATACAGCTTGCTGACAACGCATTCCGTGAGCCCCGGGGCCACGATTGCGAGGAGCTTGTCGTTGTTGGCCGGATCTGCGTCGCGAGGCTCAGCATTCGCTGGTGCAGAAAGGCCGAAAGTCGTGGCGGCTAGGAGGCACAGCGCCGCCGCCGAGAACGCGTGCCGAAACGATCTTGACATGGCGACTCCACTGTTGGCCCTTCTTCAGTGAAGAGCGAGTACCACATGGTAGGCCGCTGACAGCAAGCTCACTGGCGTTTGTCCCTCAGGGCGCCAGCTCCTGAATGCCCCATGGCGCCCCGTAATCCGCGAGCAACTCGAGGAACGGCAGCGAGTCAAACGCCTCCGGCCCGAGCACGCCAGTACCGCTCCACACCCCGGTCGCTAGAAGTTCAAGCGCGACAACGGGATTGACGGCCGTCTGCCACACGACACACTGGTGGCCATACTCGGACATCGACCACTCGTTGTCGACGACGTTGTACAGGTACGTCGAGCGCGGGTTGCCATCCATGCCCGTGCCGGTCACCCACAACCCAGCGCACGTCTTGCCGCGCATCTTCGGCCCCAGGTCCGCAGGGTTGGGCAGGCACGCGGCGACGACGTCGCGCGGGCTCACCTTCACGCCGCCGGCGTCGACCTTCTCCGTGCGATCCAGTCCGAGCTTGTGCAGCGTCTTGAGCACGTCGATGAACTCCGCGCCCAACCCGTACTTGAACGTCACCCGCTTGCACTTGACCCAGCGCGGCATCAGCACCACTTCTTCGTGCTCGACGTTGACGCACTCGACGGGCCCGATGCCGGCGGGGAAATCGAAAAACTCAGGCTCGCTGAACGGTTCGGTGGTGAACCAACCTTGGCTGGCCTCCCATATCAACGGCGGATTCAGGCACTCCTCGATCGTGGTCCAGATGGAGAACGACGGCGCGAAGTCGTATCCCTCGACGTGGAGATTGGCGCCGTCGCGGGTGCCGAGCTCGTTGATTTCGCTGAAGAGGTGGTCCTGCGCGTAGCGAGCGAACACGTCGGACAAGCCCGGCTCCACACCCATTCCGACCAACGCCAGCCGGCCCGCATCGGTCCAACGGTTGCCGGCCGCAAACTGGTCGTCGCCGAGCTTGACGCCGGTGAGCTTGTACGGCTCGTCGGGGTGGGGCGCCGAAAGGCTCATCGCCATGTCGAGGTAGTCGGCGCCGCCGTCGAGCGCGCCGTCGAAGATCGGCATCACGAACCGCGGGTCCACCGCGTTCATCACATGGGTGATCTCGTGGGTCCGCACCAGCTCGGCGACCGACGCGGCCGACGACGCGTCGACCTTGGACGACGAAAACCGGCCGTCGGAAACGGATTCCGCTGCCGCGGTGGCTCGCGCCTCGTCGTAGTCGCAGACCACCAAGCGGTCGAAAAAGGGGCGACGCGCGGCGATCGCGCAGAACGCCGAGCCGACGCCGCCAGCACCGATCAGCAGGATTCGCATGCGCTCGACCGTATCGCGCCCGCCGAAACTGCGGGGAGATCGTCGTTATCCGCGATTTCGCGATCTCCCAGCAGTCTCGGCGACGAGGGGGACTAAAAGGCGACCGGGAGGCTCGACATGCCCCGCAGCGTCACGTTCGGCTTGTACTCGGGCTCGCCCGCCAGGCGTGCGTCGGGGAAGCGCGCGGTGACCGCCGTCAACGCCGCGGCGGCCTCCAGCCGGGCCAGTGGAGCGCCGAGGCAGAAGTGCGGACCGTGCCCGAATGCCAAGTGGCGAAGGGACTTCCGTTCGGGATCGAATTCGTCGGGCCGCTCGTTGGCATCGGCGTCGTGTTGAGCGGCGGCCAGCAAGAGCATCATCATGTCGCCCTTGGGCACGGTCACGTCGCCGATGGTCATCTCCTCAGCTGCAACGCGCCCGATCATCTGCACGGGAGGGTCGTAGCGCAGAGTCTCCTCGACCACTGCGCCCGCGCGCGACGGATCACTGGTCAACATTGTCCACTGCGCCGGATGACGCAGCAGCGCCAGGATCGCGTTCGCGATCAGGTTGACCGTCGTCTCATGCCCCGCGACGAGCAGGAGGTTGCACGTCGCGACGATCTCTTCCTCGGTCAGCTGATCGCCAGCCTCTTCGACGGCGATCAGGCCTGACATCAAATCGTCCCCAGGATCGCCGCGGCGCTCGTCGACCAGGTTCCTGAGGTACTCCCGCATCCACAACGCTGCGGCCATCCGCTCAGCGAAACTCTCCGAGGGCTCGCCGGTGAACGCGACGAACGGGTCGAGCGACTGGGCCAACAGCGCCGACGCCCGGCTGAACTCTGGTTCGTCCTCGATCGGCACACCCAGCAGCCGGCAGATCACCGCCACCGGGAGCGGATACGCGAGGTCGGAGATCACCTCGAAGGTGCCGCGGCCTTCGACGTCGTCGAGCAGGGAGCTCACCAGCCCGGTGATATACGGCTCAAGCTCCCTGACCACTCTCGGCGCGAATGCCTTGCTCGCCAGCTTGCGCAGCCGCGTGTGATCGGGCGAGTCGAGGAACAGAAAACCCGGCTTGCCGAACGGGCGCGTCGTGACGCCTGCCGCGATGTTTCGTTTTGCAACAGTCGATTTCATGCCGTCGCTCGCCGACGCCGGGTGGCGCAGCACCGCGTCGCAGTCGGTGAACGAGCTGAACACCACCAGATTGGCATCCGGGAGTTGCAGTGGGCCGCGGTCCCGCAACTGCGCGTACACCGGGTACGGGTCGGCCCGAACCGACGGATCGAGCAGCTGAAGCAGTAATGCCTGGGAATCCGCGAGCGTCGTCATGGTTTCTATCTTGCCCGCGTCGAGTAGTACCGGCCGAGGACCTGCTCACGCAGGTCGTCGAACCGGCCGTCGTAGATCGATTCACGGATCTGGTCGACGAGCCGAATCACGAACCGCTCGTTGTGGATCGTGCACAGCACCGCCGAGAGGATCTCCTTGCTCTTGAACAAGTGGTGCACATACGCGCGCGTGTAGTGAGCGCACGTGTAGCAGTCGCATTCGGCGTCGATCGGCGTGAAGTCGCGCCGGTAGCGCGACCCGGTGATGTTGAACCGACCAGTTGCCGAGTAGACCGCGGCGTTGCGCGCCACCCGTGACGGCGAGACACAGTCGAACGTGTCGGCGCCGGCGGCGACCGCCGCGAAGAGGTCGTCGGGCTCGCTGATCCCGAGCAGATGCCGCGGCTTGTCGTCGGGCAATTCCTCGGTGACCCAGCCGACGATCGTCGCAAGGTTCTGCTTCTCCAACGCGCCGCCGATGCCGTAGCCGTCGAACCCGCGCCCGTCAGGTCCGGTGATCGTCGTCAGGCCGCGTGCGGCGGCCCGGCGCAGATCCTCGTACTGTGCGCCCTGCACCACTCCGAACAGCGCCTGGGTCCCTCGGCCGAGGCGGTCGTGTTCGGCCACGCAGCGCACCGCCCACTCATGGGTGCGCTGCACCGAGCGCTCCTGATAAGCCCGGGTGTTGACGAGAGTGGTGAGCTCGTCGAACGCGAAGATGACGTCGGCGCCGAGCTGGTGCTGGATGCGCATCGACAGCTCAGGCGTGAACCGGTGCGACGACCCGTCCAGATGCGATCTGAACGTCACACCGTCGTCGTCGACGACGGCCAGTCGCTCTTTGCCCTCCGCGATCACGTCATCGGCCTGCACCCGGTCGGTGTCCATGGCGAGGACCTTGCGGAAGCCTGCGCCCAGTGACAGCACCTGGAAGCCGCCGCTGTCGGTGAAGGTCGGTCCCGGCCAGTTCATGAACGCGCCGAGGCCGCCTGCCTCCTCGACGATGGAAGGGCCGGGTTGCAGGTAGAGGTGATACGCGTTGGCCAGAATCGCCTGTGCGCCAAGCTCTTTCATGGCCTCGGGCAACACGGCCTTCACGGTCGCCTGGGTGCCGACAGCGATGAATGCGGGGGTGTGGATGTCACCGTGCGGAGTGTGAATCACCCCGCAGCGTCCCAGCCGGTCAGGCAGCCGAGCGGTGATGGCGAAGGAATCTCGCTGCTGCCCGAGCACGGATCTTATTGAACCAATCCACGCGATCTACTTTCCGTTAACGTCCGGCGCCGATAGATTTGCCAGGTCATATGCCAAGCGGAATCGAGGTGGGGCGGTGCAGAACCGATTCGTCGTTATCGTCGGGGCCGTGTCATGCGCCCTGGGCCTGGTGAGCTGCTCGTCAGGTCCCGCCAATTCACCCCAGCCGAAGGGTTCTCTGCCGATCGTCACAGCGGAGGTCATCGTGAACGGGCAGCCCGCCGGGACGACGCACGAGATCAAGTGCTCACAGGACGGGTGGAACCACACCTTCGAGACCGGCAATAAGGATTCCGGGGTGACGATGGTCGTCGACACCGAAAAGGCGCCCATCGCGAGGTCGGTGACGCTCAACAACATCGGCGGGTTCACCGGCACTGCCTGGCAGTACCAGCAGGCAGACAACTCGTGGACGAACCAGATGGGCGAATCGACGGCCACTGTCATCGGCACCACGTTCAAGGTCAGCGGAACGGCCAAAGGGGCGGACACCGCCGATCCGAACAAGGGCACCGATGCCACCTTCGAGGTCAGGGTGAACTGTTAGCAGATGCGCGATTGCCTGAAGCGTCAGTAGTTTCGAACGCTCTCACACCACCCCCGACTTGATGTCGGTTGTCAGCTTTTTCCGGCAAACGCCTGACCTGCAAAAGTTGAAACACCATACTGCTTGACGATGGGTCCGTTGATCTTGACGGGTCACGCCAAACAAAAGGAGAACAGTGGTGAAGCGTGGGTTCGTGATCGCCGTCGGTGGTACGGCCATCGTGGTTGCAGGGCTGAGCGGCTGTGGTGGCAACAAGTCAGGCGGTGGCAGCAGCAGCGCCAGCGCCAGCGCCACCCAGTCGGTGTCTGCGTCTGTGCCCGGGGGCGGGGGCGCGTCGGTGGGCACAGGAAAGGCCACGGTCAAGGTCGACGGAAACGACCAGAA
>NZ_JAVHWM010000072.1:0-11054 GCF_032159765.1 Mycobacterium sp.
CGAGTCGTTGTGACGCGGCCAGCACCGGCAAGGATTCAACAGTGCCGGCTTCTTTCACGCAGCGCTGCCAAACGACACCCGCGGCGAAGGCCGCAGCAGCCGGATACGGCGGCTCGATACCGTTCGCGTCCCGGTAACACTGGCTGAACCACACGCTGTTGGGTCCGTCCACGGGATCATCTGTCCCGTCGTCGAACCACTGGCACGGTCCGTAAAGCCGCTCAACGAGATCACCGATGGCGTGTCGGAGCTCACCGACCCCAGCGGCAACCAATCCAACTGCACGCCAACGGTATTCGCTGCCCCACTGCGCGATGACGACGTCATCGTCGAAGGAACCGGCCGATAACAGCACATCGCCCGCTGGGACTTGCACCAGCACTTCTCTCGCCCGGCCTGGCCGAAAAGTGACTGACCGCCGCAGGAGACCGAGTCGCCGCGCCGCCTCCGCTGCCCCTTCGGCCACCTCGCGGCCGAACCCCGTGTCGACGTGCATTATCACCACCTCCGATCCCTCACCAAGACCTTCGGCGACAAGGGTTTCGAGCACTGCGGCGAGATAGCCGTAAGCGGGAGACTCCCCGTTGACGACCCTCGGATACGCCGGCCGCGCCAGCCGGGCGGTGGCGCCACCGTGGTTCCACATGACCCCTTTGCTGGCGGCCGCGGCCGCGAGCGCGGGCCCCGCACCGTAGGGCCCGAACACCACGTCGGGCCCGCTAGCTTCGGCGGCCCGGATCGCGGACGCCGCAGACGGGTAAGCGTCGATGACCTCCAGACTTACTCCGGAACGGTCGGCCCAGAGAGCAAGGGCGCTCGCCCCTGCCTTCCCGAATCTGGCCAGCGGCCCCGACAGCGGGGTAACCAGGACGGCGCGAGCTGCCACGCCCACAACTTAAGCGAGTCGAACAACCGCCCAACTCCCCGGGGAGTACGGAGCAAGCTCCTCGGGCCGGGGTGAAGGTCGGACGGGCCCGCGGCACCACCGTGATGACCGTCGGCGTGGAGAGAATCGTCGAGACCGCGCTGGAACTTGCTTGGCAGCGAGCAAAGGCGGTGTACCTGTCGTTTGATATCGACGTCATCGACTCGGTTTCGTCCTGAGCCGAGCAGACCTCGCTCATCAGTGCTCGTGTCGTACTCGACGCGCCGGCAAGTCTGGTACGGGTGGGCAAACTCGGTAACAAAGCATCCACTCGGCGCCCCGACGCATGGGAGCCGTATCCGGGCGATGCACCGCGCGACCGACCCAGAATTATCCCGCCGGTCACTACCCGCCGCACCGGGAAGGCTGATGAACGTCTGACTCCCTGTAGATGTCACGGATGGACTGGTCTCCTCGAGTCAATACATGTTGTGGGCCGGGAATCCCGAAATCTGCTAGGCGGTCTGCTTTTTCGATCACCCCCGAGTCGCCGCGTACCCTTCCCCGTCGAAATCCCGAAACGGCGTGATTGATCGGCGCGCCGACCGACCATCGATCGGTCACTGGTAGAGCTCGTTGAGGGAACGGCTTGTTTGTCAACGAAAGTCGCACGGCCGCGCAGATGTGGTCCACAACGTCCCTGGAGCGCCGCGCAAAGTTCGGTTCCCGACATCATTCGTCGTGCGCAACTCGACCACTGTGCCTCCCTCGGCGACCGGGCCGGCCAGCACCACAACCTCGGAAGGCGCGTCGCCGGGCCCAAAAGGGTAGCGTCCGAAACAGATCCAGTGACCCGGCGTAGATCTCGATCACGACGACCGGCCCAAGGCCACTCGCCCGTTCGACCGCGACGTTAAAGTTCCTTGGCGCCGCGGGCGAACCCGAAGATTCCGGCGGCTACGAACGGCGCGGGGGAAAGCATGGCGATCAACGCACTTCTGGTGTCGGGAAGAGACCTGCTGCTGATGAGTCCTGCGATCACGTCGGCGTTGTCACTGAGCAGACCCATCGATGCCCAGCGTCGAAACTCCCCGCCCGCACCGGCGGCCAAGGCGGCACAGGCGCCCGTCCCGATCACCACATCGCGGATCCCTATGGTGCGCATGAGTAGCGTTTCGGTACCCGAGGCCTGCTTAAAGAATCGGCCCGGCACCAAGATCATTGCAACACCCACGCAGATGCGGGCCGCCGCAACGGTGGCCAGTGCCGAGGTGCCCAGAGAATATTGCCGTGCCATCCGTCAACACTAGCCAGGCATCACGGCCGGCAAACCGAGAATCTGAAAGGAATGGGTCGTCGATACGCGCGGCCGCATCGCCACGCCTGCTGAAACCAGCGCCCGCCGAACGGTATTCGGGGAGACACCGAACCTTTCGCCAAGTTGAGCCAGGACTGCACCGGCGCGGTGCAGCTCGGCCGTCGATACGTCACCATCGGCGAGCCCCTGGCCACACCTCTCCGAGCCGTGCCCATGCAGAATCCTGATGACGCTGTCGTCGACACCAGGATGTCGAATCCCCCGTGCACCGCCCCGACACCATGGGAGCCGGTCACTGAGCCGCGGGTCCGACGCCATTGCCCTCGAGTTCGCCGCCGGTACGCAGGCTTCGGCCAAATTATTGAATGTTCGTTCCTAAAATAGTAGGGTTCGAGCATGGCCAGAACCCGAGAGTTCGACGCGGACGCTGCGCTCGACGCCGCGATTAGCGTCTTTCGCGAGCATGGATTCGAGGGTAGTTCGGCCCATATGCTGGTGGATGCGATGGGGATCGGGCGGCAGAGCCTCTACGCGACCTTCGGCGATAAGTGGCAGCTCTACCGCTCGGCGGTGCGGCGTTACGGGATGGGCGAATGCGCTGCCCATCTCGACGCCCTACGTAGCGGCCCGCGAGCCATCGATGGGATTGATGCGATGTTGCGTCGGGTGGTTGAAACAGCTGATCAGCCGTGTCTCGGCGTTGGCTCGATCTGTGAGTTCGGCGCGTCGCGGCCCGACCTCACAGAGATCAGCGACGCACTGGGCGTTGGTCTGCGCGCAGCCGTGGCCGCCCGCATCCGCGATGCGCAGTGCGAGGGCGATGTTGCGGTCAACATCGATCCCGAAGCCATCGTCGAGTTCCTGATTGCGAACATCTCCGGCATCCGTGTCGCTGGGCGCGGCGGCGCGGGTCCCGGAACCCTGACCAGCCTGGCCGACATGGCACTGAGGGCGATTCGATAGCCAGGCTTCACCCAATTACAGAATATTCATTCAAGATAGGGAGTAGATCCATGAAGGCAGTGATGATGACAGGCACGGGCGGCCGGGAGATGCTGGAGTACCTAGAGCGCCCCGACCCCACGGCAGGTCCTGGCGAGGCGCTGGTGGAGATCGCCTACGCGGGCGTCAACTTCATGGACATCGGTGTGCGACAGGGCATGGCGTGGACCGAGATCCCCAACCCGAAGATCCTCGGAGTGGAAGGCGCCGGGCGCGTCCTGACGGTGGGCGAGGGCGTCCAAGGCATCTCAATCGGCCAGCGCGTCGCCTGGGTGTACGCGCCCGGAAGCTATGCGGAACGGATCGCGATTCCGGCCACGTCGCTGGTCCCGATCCCCGACGCGATCGACGACCGCGTGGCCGCTTCGGTGATGATGCAGGGCCTCACCGCAAGCCACTTCGCGACCGACTTCTACCCGGTGCAGACCGGAGACACCGCGTTCGTCCACGCGGCCGCCGGGGGCCTGGGACTGCTGCTGACCCAGATCATCAAGCTGCACGGCGGCCACGTCATCGGCCGCGTCTCCTCGGAGGCCAAAGCCCCCGCGGCCAAGGAGGCCGGCGCCGACCACGTGGTCGTCGACACCGAGGGCCGGTTCGCCGAGGAGGCGCTGCGGCTCACCGATGGCGACGGCGTGCACGTCGTCTATGACGGCTGTGGACCCGCGACGTTCCAAGGGTCACTCGACGTGCTCCGCCGATCGGGCACGTTCTGCTGGTACGGCCCCGTCCTCGGCGGACCCGGTCCGATCGACATCATGAGCCTGCCGAAGAGCATCAAGATCGGCTACGCGGTGTTCCTCGACCACATAGCTACGCCAGCACTACTGCAGGCCCACACGGAACGACTCTTCAACTGGATCGCCGAAGGGGAGCTTGAGGTCCGGATCTTCGGCGAGTACCGGATGGCCGATGCGGCGAAGGCCCACGCCGATATGGAGAACCGCAAGACCGTTGGCAAGCTGCTACTGGTGCCGTAAGTGCTTGCACGAAGCCGGCAACAAAGGCATGGACACCCCATCGATAGGGACGATCATGGATAAGTACGAATTCGACCGGATGAACAGCACGGTGATCAGCGAGTTCCGCGCCACAGGAGGCAAAGCCGGCGGTGTGTTCTCGGGTAAGCGCCTGATCCTGCTGCACCACATCGGTGCGAAGTCCGGGACCGAGCGCATATCGCCACTGGTGCCGTTGCTGTATGACGGCCGTATCTTCGTCTTCGCCAGCAAAGGCGGCTCCGACAAGAACCCCGACTGGTACTGCAACCTCGTAGCCCACCCGAACGTCACCGTCGAACTCGGCACCTCGACATTCCCGGCTACAGCGCGGACGCTTGAGGGAGCCGAACGCGATGACGTCTACGCGAAGCAGAGCGCCCTCGAACCGCAATTCGGCGATTACCAACGCATGACTCGGCGCATCATCCCGGTGGTTGAGTTGGTCAGGACTATTGATTGAACGTCATGACCCGTCCCCGCGTCCCCGGAGAACTCCTTCCGAACAACCCGGGGCGCCAGGTGGACTCAACAACTGGGACCGGCCAGACAAACTCCGTAGTCCGCTGATGCTCCGACACCGACCACCACCCACTGATTAGGTTTCGAGTAAGGACATCGAGGCCCCTGCTCAGTGGGGCTGCTCAGTGGGGCGGGCGGGGCTCGAACCCGTATACCAGGGGTCACAGTTACGGGCGATGGTCGACATGCTGGCCAAACAAGCGGACGGACCGGTCCGATCGCCCACTCCTCTGGCTCCTATCCAGCGAGTGGACCGGCGGGTATCTGCCGAGACAATCGCTGAACTGGTGCAGGCTTATCGGGACGGGGCTTCAACAACGGAGCTGCGGCGACGCTATGACGTCAGCCAAGGCAGTGTCATCAAGCTGCTACATGAACATGCTGTCGAGATGCGTGGTCAGGGACTGGCCGATCGAGACGTACCTCTTGCGGCCAATCTCTACCGGAGTGGCAAGACGTTGGCGCAGCTTGGCGAGCGGTTCGGTATTTCCCCCAACGCCGTACGCCGAGCGTTAGTTGCAGCCGGTGCGGTGATGCGGGTGCGCGGCGGGAGCAAGCCGGGGAGGTAGCAGTCCGGCCGAATCTTGTTTGGGCGCGGCATGTCTGACCGCAATGCGGAGCAGGTTTCAGTTCCACTGTAAACCAGCACTTTTCATGAATAGTCGTCATTATCCATGAATTAGTCTGCATATTGCATCGGATGAATCAACCTCCTCATCTCCGGTTCGGCCGTTCCGCTTGCACGACAGCGATCACCTGACCAGCACCAACCTCGTCCGCCCAGTTTTGTGCTGCATTCACCGCCACGTCACTAACGCCTTCTCGCGTCGTGTGTATGACGAAATCGGTTGCTAGCGAGCAGTTCCGGAGTAAACCTGTCCTATGCCGGGGACGTTCCTGGTGCCCGCGCGGCAGCAGAGGGAGCAATGGGCCTCGCATCCGAGCTCTTCGAATACTACGCAGGATCTGTGGACACGGCGTTCGCTCATGTCCACTTGGCTGCAGGAGATGCCGCCGCGGCGTCGGAAGCATTCGAAGCAGCACGCAATCGCACCGGCCTTGATCTCCGAATTGCCTCGACGTCCCGCTGGGCGCCGCTGGCTTTGCTTGCGTGCGTCGCGGCCCGCCGCTGGGCCGACGACGTCGTGGCGGTCACGAACGGCTGCGGTCGATCGCTTCATTGACGGCACGCGCGTACGTCGAAATCGCCCTGGGCGAACACGACACCGCGGAACGCGATGCGAACGAAGCACTCGACTTGGCAGCGGGCCTAGGGTGCGACATCGTCGTTCCGTTCGCTCTCGACTGCCTCGCCGTGGTGACAGGGCGACGCAGGTAATCACGTGTCAGCGGCGCGTCTGTTCGGCGCGGCCGACGCAGCCCGACGGACCATGGGCATCGTACGATTCCCCACTCTCGATGCCGATATCGAACCGACGGTCGCCGCGAGTCGAGACGCCCTGGGTTCGAATGATTTCGAGGCAGCGTGGGCCGAGGGGTTCGGCGCTGTCGATCGAGGAGGCGGTCGCATACGCGCGGCGCGGCCGGGACAGTCACAGACGAGTGTCGACCGGGTGGGAGTCGCTGACAGCTGCCGAGCTCGACGTCGCCCGGTTGGTCTGTGAAAGCCTGGGCAACAAGGACATCGCAGCGCGACTCTTCGTCTCGCATAGGACGGTGCAGAGCCACCTGACCCATGTGTACAACAAGCTCGGACTGGCCTCGCGGGTGCAACTGGCCCAAGAGGCGGCCGCCCGCACGTCGTGAGACACTCAGTGACCCGCCTCGAAAGCGATGGGAAGCGTTGTCGGACCGGATATCTCGAAGATCGACCTCCACGGCGCCGGGCCGGTGCGCCGCAGCTTGGGCATGCGGCGGGCGAGCACCGTCAACGCCTCGGCAAGCTCGACCCTAGCCAGGTGCACGCCGAGGCAATAGTGCACTCCCCCACCGAACGTCAGCATTGCGGGCGGCTCGGCGCGGGTGATGTCGAGGCGCTCAGGTTCGTCGTAGCGCGCCGGATCCCGGTTGGCCGCGGCCGTGCTGGCCATCACGTACGCACCAGCGGGGATGAGCACCCCAGCCAGTTCGACGTCTTCGGTCGCCTGGCGAATCGCATGCAAGACGATCGGCGAGTGCCGCATCACCTCCTCGACGGCGGCGGGCGCGAGCTCGGGCCGTTCGGCAAGCAGCGCCCACTGGTCGGGGTAGTCGGCGAACGTCTGCACCGCGGCGGCCAGCTGATTGCGCGTCGTGTCGGTTCCCGCGATGAGCAGGAGCAGTGCGAGGTTGCGCATCTTGTCGTGACTGAGCCGCTCGCCATCCTCCTCGATTCGGATGAGGTCGGAGATCAGGTCGCCCCCGAGCGAATGGCGTCGACGGTCGATCATCTCCTCGAGGTAGCCGTCCAGCGCATTCCACGACGCGAGGATCGCAACCTCGTTCTCGGCGACGGTGCCACCGAAGGCCTTGCCGACGTCGGCCGCCCAATCCGAGAAGAGTCGCCAATCCTCGCGAGGCGCACCGAGCAACTCACAGATGATCGGAATCGGGTAGTGGTCTGCCACGTCCGCGACGAAATCGCAATGACCCACTGCGGCAATTGGATCCACCAGCTCGTTGATCACCGAGACGCACGCCGCGCACATCCGGTCCGCCGCCCTCGGCGTGAACGCCCTGGCGACCAGTCGGCGAAGCCGCTGATGCTCGGCAGAGTCGACGCCGGTGAGCAACATGCCGATGCGATCCCACACCGGCCCCGACGTGATGCCCTGCACCACCAGAGCGATTCCCTTCGGCATCGCGAACCGCGAATCGCGGAGCACGGTGCGCACCAGTTCGTAGTCGAGCAACTCCGGTCCGTACGGACCGACCCCGATCGCGGCCTGCGTGTGGGCCTCCTGGATGACTCGGTGGGCCAGGTCTGGATCGAGGCCGTCGCCGTAGTCGATCGCGGGAAACGCGGTTTCGAAGATGCTCGGGAGCGCAGTGGTTGTCATGGATTCGACTATCGGTTGCGGACGCCACGTGGTTCATCGGCCAGGTGGCCCAACTTCCAGTGCACCGCGGGTGCAGGTGCCATCGGCCATTTGGCCGATGTTCCTACCTATTCGCCACAGCAGGGTGGATACCATGATCGAGATCGACGCAGGCACGGACGCATCGCCGCTGAACTGGGGTGACTTGGGCGTGAGCGGTTTACCGACGGGAACCGTGACACTGCTGCTGGCTGATGTCGAGGGCTCAACTCGGCTATGGGAGACGCAGCCCGACGCCATGACGGATGCCGTCGCCCGCCTTGACGAAACACTGGTTGACGCGGTCGCCGCGCACGATGGGGTGCGCCCGGTCGAGCAGGGCGAGGGTGACAGCTTCGTCATCGCATTCGCGCGCGCGACCGATGCGGTGGCCTGCGCGCTCGACCTTCAGCTTGCGCCACTAGCGCCAATCAAGCTGCGGGTCGGCGTGCACACGGGGGAGATCCGGTTACGCGACGAAGGCAACTACATCGGCCCGACGATCAACCGCACCGCGCGGCTGCGCGACCTGGCCCACGGCGGCCAGACCCTCCTCTCGGGTGCTGTCGAGCCCCTCGTCATCGATCAACTCCCACCCGATGTCACGCTGTCCGACCTCGGCACCCATGCACTGCGCGATCTGCCCCGCCCCGAACGGGTCATCCAACTCGGCCACCCCGACTTGCCCAATGATTTCCCGCCGTTGTGCGCCGCCAATGCCATTGCCGCCCATAATCTTCCCGCCCAACTCACCAGTTTCATCGGACGCCAGAAGGAGATCGCCGAAGTCCGGCGGCTACTGATCGACAATCGACTCGTCACGTTGACGGGCGTCGGCGGCACCGGCAAGACGCGGCTGGCCGCGCAGGTGGCCACCGAGCTGGCCAGCGACTTTCCCCATGGCGCTTGGTATGTCGACCTGGCGCCGATCTCCGTGCCCGGGTTGGTGCCGACGACGGCGGCGCGAGTGCTTGGCCTGACGGATCAACCCGGCCAATCGACTATGGAGACGCTCCAACGCTTTCTGAATGACCACGAACTGCTCGTAGTGCTCGACAATTGCGAGCATCTGATCGGGGCAGCCGCCGACCTGATCGCCGAGTTACTCAGTAATTGCTCGGGTTTGACGCTGTTGACCACCAGTCGCGAACCCCTCGGCGTCGCGGGTGAGGTGACGTGGGGTGTGCCGTCGCTCTCCCTGGCCGACGAGGCCATCGACCTGTTTGCCGATCGTGCGCGCCGGGCCCGCGCCGGCTTCCAGATCGGAACCGACAACATCTATGCCGTCACCGAGATCTGTCGGCGCCTCGACGGCCTGCCGCTCGCCATCGAACTGGCCGCGGCCCGCATCCGCGCCCTCTCTGTGAACGACATCGTCGACAGCCTTCACGACCGGTTCCGCCTGCTGACCGGCGGAGCGCGCACCGTGGTACGGCGCCAACAGACCCTGCGTGCATCGGTCGACTGGTCGCACGCCTTGCTGTCCGACTCCGAGCGAATCATGTTCCGGCAGTTGGCCGTCTTCGTCGGCGGCTTCGATCTCGACGCCGCGCACACGGTCGCCGGCGGCGACATATCCGAGCGCTACCAGGTCCTCGACCAACTGACCCTGCTCGTCGAGAAGTCACTCGTCGTCGCCGAAGACGGCCCACTCGGGACCCGTTACCGGCTGTTGGAGACGATGCGGCAGTACGCACTGGAGAAACTCGGCGAAGCCGACGATTCGGCGGATGCCCGTGATCGCCACCGCGATCACTACGCCGCGATCGCGGCAGCGCTCGACTCCCCGGCCGTCGCCGACTACGAACGCCAGCTAGCGCGCGCCGAATCCGAAATCGACAATCTCCGTGCGGCATTGGCGTGGTGCCACGAGCACGCCAACATCGAGCTCGCATTGACGTTGACGTCGTCGCTGCTGCCGCTGTGGTGGACCCGAGGGCACCACCGCGAGGGCGCCGCCTGGTTTGAAGCCGCGCTCGCTGATGATCTCGAACATGCGGTTCGGACTGCCACCCGTGCCAGGGCACTCGCTGACAAGGCCTTCCTCGACATGTGGACCGACCCAGATGCAAGCTTCGATCAGGCGCACAGTGCATTGGCGATCGCGCGGGAAGCGGACGACCCTGCCGTCCTTCTAAGGGCTCTAACGACGTTGTTCTTCATCGTCGGATACGGCTACGACCCCGCGGCCGAACAGTACGTCGCCGAGGCGATCGAGCTCGCTCGTGCGGTGGGTGACCGCTGGCGGCTGAGCCAGATCCTGACCAGGGCGGCAGGTATCGCCGTCGCCACCGGCGATCCGATAGCAGCGGAGGCCTTGGCAACGGAAGGACGCGAACTCGTCGACGCAATCGGAGATCGTGCAGCGTCGCGAGAATGCGGATTCTATCTGGGCTGGGGGCGTCTGGCCCAGGGCGCAACCGCGGACGCCGTCGCTCGATTCGGGGAAGTGGCGGCTGATGCCGAAGCGAACCGCGACGCCTTCATGACGGTGACTGCACTTTGCGGGCTTGGTATGGCCCAGGCTTTCCGCGGTGAAGTCAGCGCTGCGCGGACAACTGGCGGCAGGGCTCACGAAGCGGGAGCCGAAGTCAGTGAATACTTCGCCGGGTTCGGCCACCTCGTGTTTTCGTACGCAGCATTGGCCGAAGGCGACGTGGACGCTGCGCACCAGAGAAGTGCGTCGGCAATGCAGCACATCGCCGTCCAGCCAGGCCTGGCGGTGGTCGGGCGCGCCTTCAACGGTGCGGTCGCCGCGCTCGCCGACGGCGACCTTTCCACAGCACGCAACTGGGCCGACGAGTCGATCGCCTTGGCGAGGGGATGGCATCTCGCGATGGCGTTGACGGTCAGGGCTCGGGTCGCCATCGCAAGTCGTGAACCAGACGCGGCGGAAAGCGATCTCCACCAAGCGCTTTCGTGTGCTGCGGACATCAAGGCAATCATGTGCGTGCCCGACATACTGGAATGCCTGGCCGACGTGACCGCGACGAACGGCAACAACGACGAAGCGGCTCGGATGTTCGGCGCTGCTGAATCAGCCCGGCTCACCACCGGCATGGTCAGGTTCAGGGTCTACGACCCGTGGTACGAGGCATCGGTCGCTGGGCTTCGGGAAGCCGTGTCATCGAAGGAGTTCGACACTGCGTGGGGTGAGGGCGCCGCGTTGACGATCGACGAGGCCATCGCCTACGCACAGCGCGGCCGCGGGGAGCGCAAGCGCCCGTCGAGCGGGTGGGAGTCGCTCACGCCCGCCGAACGCGACGTCGTCAAACTCGTTGCCGAGGGCCTGACGAACAAGGAGGTCGCCGCGCAGCTGTTCATCTCCCCGC
>NZ_JAVHWM010000091.1:0-68675 GCF_032159765.1 Mycobacterium sp.
GAGTCGTGACCACCGACGGCCAACTACTGCGAGAACTCCAACTCGATCCGACGAAAAACTACCAACCACAACCAAAACCGTGAACGATGTCCCAAGACACATGTGCACGATGTCCCGAGACATCACACTGCGCGCCCGAAGGGATTCGAACCCCCAACCTTCTGATCCGTAGTCAGATGCTCTATCCGTTGAGCTACGGGCGCTTATATGTAGTTGTACGGCGGAGGCGAGAGGATTTGAACCTCCGGTCGCCTTTGAGGGCGACAACTCATTAGCAGTGAGCCCCATTCGGCCGCTCTGGCACGCCTCCTGAACCCGAAGGCACAGAGTACACAGCGCGGATGACGCACCGCAAAGCCATCCGCGGCCGCCCCGAGACTGCTGGGAGATCGCGTTTGCGGCCAAATCGGCGATCTCCCAGCAGTCTCGGCGAAATGGGGCTGCAACCTATGCTGGGCGGGTGGCACCCCGTCTGCGTCCCGAGCTGGCCTCCTTGCCTGCCTACACCCCAGGCAAGACGGTGCCCGGAGCGATCAAGATCGCCAGCAACGAGACGGTGCACGGGCCGCTGCCCAGCGTGCGCGCCGCGATCGAAAACGCCACCGGCGCGGCCAACCGCTACCCCGACAACGGCTATCTCGAGCTGCGGGATCAGCTGGCCAAGCACGTCGATTTCCCGCCCGAGCAGGTGGCCGCGGGGTGCGGGTCGGTCAGCCTGTGCCAGCAGCTCATCCAGATCACCTCGACGGTCGGCGACGAGGTCGTGTACGGCTGGCGCAGCTTCGAGGTGTACCCGTTGCAGGTCCGGCTCGCCGGCGCCATGCCCGTCGAGGTGCCGCTCAAGGATCACACCTACGACCTCGACGCGATGGCCGCTGCGATCACCGACCGCACCCGGCTGGTGTTCGTCTGCAACCCCAACAACCCGACATCCACCGTCGTCGACCCCGAGGCGCTGGCGAGATTCGTCGAGGCCGCTCCGCCTGATCTGCTGATCGCGATCGACGAGGCCTACGTCGAATACATCCGCGACGGAATGCTGCCTTACTCTTTGGAATTGGCGCGCAGGCACTCGAATGTCATTGTGCTGAGGACATTCTCAAAGGCATACGGATTGGCGGGACTGCGCGTCGGCTACGCGGTTGGCGATCCCGGGGTGATCACCGCGCTGGGCAAGGCGTATGTCCCGTTCAGCGTGACAAGCATCTCGCAGGCCGCCGCGATCGCGTCACTGGCAGCGGCCGACGAGCTTCTCGCGCGCACCGACGCCGTTGTTGCCGAACGCGTCAGGGTGAGCGCGGCGCTACGCAAGGCCGGCTACACGCTGCCGCCGTCGCAGGCGAACTTCGTCTGGTTGCCTTTGCCAAGGCGCACAGCCGAATTCGTTGCGAGCGCGGCCGAGGCCAAGATCATCGTGCGTCCGTACGGCGACGACGGTGTTCGCGTCACCATCGCCGCGCCTGACGAGAACGACGCATTCATCAGCTTCGCCGAGCGGTGGATTCGAGAAGGCGGCTAGGCCGGCGCCCGGCCAGTGAATGCGATCAGCTTGTCGAACGCCGGCGCATCGTCGGCGACGTCCACAGGTGCGTCGAAGCCGACGTTCGAGCGCCCTTGCGGGGTGATGATGCTGCGAGCCAGCCCGAACACGAACTCGGCAACCTCGGGGTCGGGCCGCACCGACTGACCGGTCGCCTTCGCGTAATCCCAAGCGTGAATGAGGAATTCGAGAGACAGAACACCTACCATCACTTTGGCCGGGGCTTCGTTGTCCCCGAGGCGGACGGTGCCGTCGAGGCCGCGTCTGTGCCATGCATCCAACACCGGCCGCGCCGCGAGGATGATCTGACGCTCCACCGAATCCGAACTGTCGCGGGGCGGAATCTCGGCGCCGGCCATCCCGCCGATGGTGGTGATCGAATTCATCAGGTGGTCTGTGAGACTGGCCACATCGAATTCCCGGCACGGTGTCTGCTTGCCGAGGTCGTCGGCGGCGATGTGGTGGATCACCTGCTGCAGCTCCGCCAACGTCGCTTCGGCACTGGCGAGTTCGTCGGTGGGCTGGATGTCGGCGGGCACGAGTCAACGGTACGACTAGGGTTGCCGAATGACCATTTCGGTTCGAATCATGGCCACCATCGTGTTGTGCACGGAACTGGCTGCATGCGGGGGGACCTCCGCGTCCAAGCCGGACGCCAAGACGATCACGTGCGCTGACTACGCCAAACTCGATGAAACTGCGCGTGTTGACGTCGTGAATCAACTCTCTCCGAAGCCGACCGCGGACACTGGGTCACCGGAAGCCAAACAGATGGAGCCGATGGTCACGGAGTTGTGCAAGTCCGTGCCGGACAGCAAAGTCGCGGACCTGATCGGTACGTCGACGCCGACCTCGCACAACCCGCCACCGACCCCCTGACTAGCCTCGATAGCTATGGGAGACGCATACGAATCCGTCACCGTCGACGTCGACGGCCACGTCGCACAGGTGACGCTGGTAGGGCCGGGCAAGGGCAACGCGATGGGCCCGGCGTTCTGGGAGGAGATGCCGGAGGTCTTCGCCAAACTCGACGAGGACCGCGACGTGCGCGCGATCGTGCTGACGGGGTCGGGCCGCAACTTCAGCTACGGACTCGACCTGCCCGCCATGGGCGGGAGTCTGGCCGACGTGATGACCGACGGCGCGTCGGCGCGGCCGCGGGCGGACTTCCACAAGACGGTGTTGCGGATGCAGGGTGCCATCTCCGCGGTCGCCGACTGCCGCACACCGACGATCGCGTCGGTTCACGGCTGGTGCATCGGCGGCGGTGTCGACCTGATCTCGGCGGTCGACATCCGCTACGCCAGCGCCGACGCGAAGTTCTCCGTGCGTGAGGTGAAGCTGGCGATGGTCGCCGACGTGGGCAGCCTGGCGCGGCTGCCGCTGATACTCTCGGACGGACACTTGCGCGAATTGGCGTTGACGGGCAAGAACATTGACGCCGCGCGGGCCGAGAAGATCGGGCTCGTCAACGACGTCTACGACGATGCCGACGCCAGCCTGGCCGCCGCGCACGCCACGGCCGCCGAGATCGCGGCGAACCCGCCGCTGACGGTGCACGGCATCAAGGACGTGCTGGATCAGCAGCGGATTGCCCGTGTCTCGGAGAGCCTGCGTTACGTCGCCGCATGGAACGCGGCGTTCCTGCCTTCGAAGGATCTGACTGAGGGCATCACCGCGACGTTCGCCAAGCGTGCGCCCGAATTCCGCGGCGAGTGACGAAGCCCTACATCTGATTCTTGGCGGGCTCGCAGACGGTCCACTTCCCGTTCTCCTTGCGGAAGTACAGCTGCTGCGACTCGCTTTCCCTGAACTTGAGCGTGGCCGACGCGACGTCACCCTTCACCGTGATGTCGCCGATCTCGAACCCGGAGTCCTTAGGACCCTCGGCATCGCCGTCCTGGATCTCGGCGTTCTCGAGATACGGTTCGGCCTCGTCGGCGCACATGTAGCCGGCGATCTTCTGCGGGTTGCCCGTCGCGACGGCCTTGGCGAAATCGTCGGTCAGTGCCCTGATCTTCGCGGGCTCGATGTCCTTGTACTGCGCCAGGAGTACCCACGCGGTAGCACCGCCGGCGACGCCAAGGACAACGACGGCCACTGCGGCGATCAACCAGCCCCGGCGCCGACGTCGTACCGGCGCCGGCGGCAGAGCACCGTAAGGCTGGGTTGGCCAAGGCTCTTGCGGGGGGCCCTGCGGGGGACCGTAGTACGGGGTGCTCATCGTTCCTCTCAGACAGGGTCGACGAAATAGGCGGTCATCGTGTGATCGAGCAGCCGACTGAAATCATCCGGTTCATCCGCCACTCCGTCGTAAACGGTCAGCGCCTGTCCGCCCGGGAGATCGGGCGAGACGCAAAGGTAGACGTTGCCGCCTGTTGCCGCGAGGACCAACAACCGGGTGGAGTCCACGTCTTCCTCTGGCCAACCTGGCACACCCTCGGGGAAGTCGACGGACTTCGCGTACGTCTCCAGGTACCGCGGCTGATACGGGCCGTAATACAGCCACTCCGGATCCAAGAAGCCGGCATGCACGTCGCGATAAAACGTCTGCAATTGCTGCGGTATCGCGTCGAACAGCGGCACCTCGGCATCCGTGAATAAGGCTGGGTCCCAACCGATCCAGCACAGGACGTACCGGTCGGGTCCGCCGGCGTCAAAGTGCTCGAATGCGTAGACCAACACTGCGTCATTACCGATGTGTCCGACGCGGACGTCGGCGAGTTTGGAGCGCAGGGCTGCAGCGAAGTTCGGGACGATCTCGAGGAACTCGTTGTTCCACAACGACACAGCGGACAATCGGCGAGCCTCCGGGTCGTCGGAGTCGGCGATCGCGCGCCAGGCCTGCGGCACCTGCGGTCCCGGCCCAAGGACCACTGGCTCCGAATGGGGGTACCTCTGGAGCGCCTCTTCGATTTCGGCGGTTTCGACGGTCATCAGCCCGGTGGCAGCGCCGCAAGCAGTTTGTCGATGATCTTCTGCAGCTTCTCTTTCGTGCTCCCCTCAAGCGCGAGCTGCTCGTCCAGCCATTTCGGGTCGGCACCCGCGACCCGCGCGGCACTTCCCGAGTTCTTCATGGCGTTGGCGCTCTTGGTCATCCACTGCAAGTTCATCGGCGCGTTGGCCACCATGTACATCTGCTCGACCGGCAGTTTGATGAAGCCTGGCATGTACACGATCTGAGCCAGCGGAACGATGTGGTCCGGGACGATCGCCGGCTTCGTCGGATCATTGCCCATCGGCGGGATCGTCTTGCCGGGTTGAGACGGGTCGGGATCGCCGACCTTTCCGATCGGCTGGGCCGGTTTCAAGGTCTGGTTGCCCGCTCTGGGGTCCCGCAGGGAGTCGAATAGGGGCTTCATCGGCGGATCCACCGTGGTCACGCCGGGCTTCCCGTTGCTTCCGCCCCTCGTCGGTGGGTTCGTCGGCGGCACGTAGTTCGGCGGCAGTTTGCTCTTGGCGTCGTTGAGATTGTTGATTCGATCCTGGGAAGGCTTCGGAAGCGGCCCTCCCTCGGAAACCTGCTGAAACGCCTCGACGCAGGATTTGAGGCTCGAGACAGCTCGGGCCTTGCGTGCGTCGAGCGCGTCCGCTTCGGCGTTGTATGCGTCGAAGGCGGCCTGTTCCTGCGGAATCTTGAACAGGTGCGGTTGCGCGTTGTGAGCCGAGATAGCCGCCCGAACCGAGTCGAGCTCGCCCTGCTGGGCCTGGCACGCTACGTCGATGTTCGATACCGGTGGGTCGGCGAGGGCTGCCGGCGCGCCAGCCAGCAGACCGAGCGCCAGCAAGATCATGGCCAGCAGTGCTATCGGCGCGCGAAACCACGCGGCCTGACGGTGTTCGGAATTCATTTAGCCCGCTCGTCGGTCAGTTGACGTGTGCATACGACCTTACCGGCGGGTGCCGGGGTGGGCGCGCGGCGGATCGAGGTCAATGGCCGGTCGACTTGTAGATGGAAAAGCCGAACAACGCGGCAAGGAACAGCACCACCACCACCGCAGTGATGATCCATTGCCTGCCACTCGTCCTCGGCCTGTGGTCGGGTGCGCAGATCGTCACGGGGAAGCCGAGGGCGGTCAGGATTTCAGAGGCGGGCCCTTGGCCGCCTGGATCGATGTTCAGCTGGCCGCCTCTGCGCAGCACGAGCTCGACCGTCAACGGAAACGACGGCAGATCCACCGAATAGCTGGCTGGCATCGACCCGCCGTAACTGGTGAAGCGCTTGGTCTGCGCTTGCAGGGCGGGCCTCATATACGCCTCAGCGATGTTCTCGCGCAGTGCAAGTGGTGCGTTGTCGGCGTAGACGCCGCTTTGATCCACGGAGAGGGCGACCGAGACACGCTTGGGCTTGAGCGCGCCGGAGAGCATCATCGGGTAAAAGCCGAGCATCGCGACGCCCAGCACCGTGGCGGCGATAAATTTCGAATTTCCGGGCAGAAGTATCAACACTGGAACAGCTATCGCGACGAGAGCGATCGCTCCGCCGAACACCCACATGATTCTGGGGTTTCTTTGCATCAGAGTCGCTTGTCCGCGAAACACGAATGACGAATCTACGCTGGCTGAGCGCGTTGATATGGGTGAACGGCAACCGCGATTGGATCGGCGGTGGCGGAGGGATTTGAACCCCCGGACGGTGTTAGCCGTCTCTCGCTTTCAAGGCGAGTGCATTAGGCCGCTCTGCCACGCCACCGCGCACAAGGGTAGCGGGCCGGTACATCTCGGCGCTGCGCGCGGACTGACGGGCGTCAGGCCCGTCGCAGCCCCGTGCGTGGCGAGACCTTCAATCCCGCGTTGATCCGACGGCAGTTCTCCCCCAGCGCGGCCACTTGGGGACGCGATAGATGACTGAGGAAGTGTGCCTTCACGCTCTCGCTGTAGGTGACCATCGCCTGCTTGACCGCCATCCGGCCGTCGTCGGTGATCGACGCGAGTACCCCCCGGCCGTCGTCCGGGCTGGCCTCGCGGCGCACCAGTCCTTGGGCCTCGAGCCGGCGGATCTGGCGCGTGACCCGGCTCGGCAGCGACATCAGTCCCTCGGCAAGATCGCCCATCCGGGCCGCGCCCGTGGCTGATCGGTCGAGCATGTCCAGCAGACGCACGTCGACGAGCGTGAGGCTGTGCGAGTCGACCAGGCCGCGATTCAGCGTTGCCGCCATTCGCAACGCCACCTCGAGAAAGTTTTGCCAGGATCGCATCTCTGCGAGATCCAACCCCGGCATCTCACTGGTACTACGTCCCGCTATCAACCCCTCCATGGGCGACCATAGTAAGCGAGAAATGGTTGCTAGGGCTAGTGAGAGGCCGGGTTGTACCGTGGCCTCATGCGTGCTGTCGTGGCCCACTCCGCTGACCGACTTCCCTGGGATGAGGTGCCCGATGTGCGCCCGCAGTCGGGTGAAGTGCTGCTGCGAGTGCGGGCAGCGGGAGTGAACCGCGCCGATTTGCTACAGGCGGCCGGCCATTACCCGCCTCCGCCCGGTGCGAGCGAGATTCTTGGAATGGAAGCGTCCGGCGTGATAGCGGGGCTGGGCGACGGCGTCACAGAATGGGCGCCGGGACAAGAAGTTTGCGCTTTGCTGGCCGGCGGCGGGTATGCGGAGTATGTCGCGGTGCCCGCCCCTCAGTTGATGCCTCTGCCGCAGGGCGTGGACCTCGTCATGGCGGCCGGCCTGCCAGAAGTCGCGTGCACGGTCTGGTCGAACATCGTGATGACAGCCGGCCTCACACCGGGGCAGACCGTGCTGTTCCACGGCGGCGGCAGCGGCATCGGCACCCACGGCATACAGGTCGCGAAGGCGCTTGGCGCCAGGGTCGCCGTCACCGCCGGATCTGCGGAGAAGCTCGAGACGGCGCGCACTCTCGGCGCCGACATCACGATCAACTACCGCGACGAGGACTTCGTCGCGCGCGTCCGGGACGAAACGGGCGGGGCGGGGGCCGACGTGATTCTCGACATCATGGGTGCCGCCTATCTCGACCGGAACATCGACGCGCTCGCGCCCGGCGGTCGGGTGATCGTGATCGGCATGCAGGGCGGCACGAAGGGCGAGCTGAACCTCGGCAAGCTGCTCGTCAAGCGCGCCGGCGTCATCGCCACCGCGCTTCGCGGTCGGCCGGTCGAGGGACCCGACGGAAAAGGCCCGATCGTCGCCGAGGTCGTCGCGCATGTGTGGCCGATGATCGCCGACGGTAGGGTGCGGCCCGTTGTAGGCGCAGTGCTGCCCATCGAGCAGGCAGCCGAGGCGCACCGGCTGCTCTCGTCCGGCGAGGTGACCGGGAAAGTGGTGCTGCGGGTAGGCGACTAACCGCGCGAGCAGACGCAAAATCGCACAAATCGCGCTTGGGTAATGCGATTCCGCGTGTGCTCGCGAGAGAGCTTCTAGCCCAGCGACGCAAGCGCGCGGACCAGCTGGTCCACTTCCGCGGTCGTGGAGTAATGCGCAAGCCCGATCGAGACCGCGCCGCCGATGTCGCTGACGCCGATCAGATCGAGCACCCGTGACGGGGTGTTGGAAATTGCGCAGATTCCGTTGTCGGCCAGACGCTGGACCACGCGCTCGGCGGGCACATCACTGACCACGAAACTGAGCACCGGGATGTGCGTCTCGGGTGAACCCAGCACCATCACCCTGGGCAGCGACCGCAGTGACGTCTGCAGGTAATCGAATACCCGGTCCATGTACAGACCGGCCGACTGCATCGAGTAAGCCAGCCGTTGGCGCCGCGTGCCGGAGGCGGACTCATCAAGCGATGCCAGGTACTCGATGCTGGCGACGACGCCGGCGAGCAGTCCGAACTGGTGAACCCCGGTTTCGAGGCGCGCCGGTCCGGAAGCATTGGGGATCAACGACATCGACGCGAAGGTCTCGATGGCCGACGGGTCGCGGAAGGCAAGCGCGCCGATGGGCGGGCCGCCCCAGGCGACTGCATTCACGGCGACCACGTCGGCGTCCACTTCGTCGAGGTCCATCAACCTGTACGGGGCGGCCGCGGAGTGGTCGACAACCACCAGCCCGCCCGCGTCGTGGACCAACTTGGTGACCGCGCGCAGGTCGGTGACGGCACCGAGCGTCGACGACGCCGAGGTGATGGCGACCAGCCGGGTGCCCTTGGTGATCAGGCTCTCCCATTGCCACACGGGCAGGTCGCCCGTCTCGATGTCGACCTCGGCCCACTTGATCCTGGCCCCGTAGCGGTTTGCTGCGCGCAGCCACGGCGCGATGTTCGCCTCGTCGTCGAGCCGCGAGACGACGACCTCATAGCCGAGCCCGGCCCGCGACGACGACGCGTCCGCGAGTGCCTTCAGCAGAATCGCGCGGTCCGCGCCGAGGACCACTCCGCGCGGGTCCGCGTTGACCAGATCGCCTACCGCCTGCCGGGCCGCCTCGAGCACAGCGGCGCTGCGCCGCGCCCCCGGATGCGGGCCCGTTGCTTCGGGCCGCGATCCCCGGAAGGCCGTCGACACCGTGGTGGCCACAGAGTCGGGGACGAGCATTCCCAGCTGCGCGTCGAAATGCACCCAACCGTCGCCCAGCGAGGGGTGCAACCCGCGCACCCGGGCAACGTCATAACCCATGTAGGCACCTTAGAGCGTCGTTTGATTCTGGCTAACCGACCCGCTCGCCGGCGGCGCCCGACCGCCATCGAGCCCTGACAGAGCGGGTCACCTGGCCAGCCATACTAGTCCAGTGAGCTTGGCCCTCGGAGCGCTGCCAGCGCTGTTGCTGCTGATAGTGCCCGGGGCGCTCGTCGGACTCGCTGCGCGGCTGCCTTGGCCCATCGCGATCGCGGTGGGTCCGGCGTTGACCTACGGGGTGGTAGGTCTGGCGATTGTTCCGTTCGGAGCGCTCGGTTGGCCGTGGAACGGATGGACCGCGCTGTTTGCTCTGGCAGTCGTTCTCGCCGCGGTATTCGCCTTGAGCATCGTGCTGTCGCGGTACCGGGATCGCGACGCCGAAGCCCTTGGCCCCTCGAAGGGGCCCACGCTGACGGTCGCGGCCGGCGTCGTGCTGGGCGCGTCGCTGATCGGGGCAGCTGTCGTCGTGGGGCTCGTGCACTGGGAGTCGGTTCCGAGCACCTGGGACGCGGTCTGGCATGCGAACGAGATCCGGTACATCCTCGACACCGGCCAGGCCTCGCCCACGCACATGGGCGAGCTGCGCAACGTCGAAACCCATGCGGCCCTGTACTACCCGTCGGCGTTTCACGCGCTGGCGGCTGTTCTGGGGCAGCTCACAGGCGCCTCGGCGACCAGCGCCTACACACTGAGTTCCGTCGTCGCGGGGGTATGGCTGGTCCCCGTCAGCGCCGCGACGTTGACCTGGCAGCTGGTGCGCTTGCGGACATCGCAATGGCGAACCGCCGGCTGCGCCGCCGCCGCGGCGGTGATTTCGGCGTCGTTCACGGCGGTGCCGTACATCGAATTCAATACCGCGTCGATGCCGAACCTCGCGGCCTACGGCATCGCCGCCCCGACCATGGTGCTGGTCGCCTCGACGCTGCGGCACCGCGATCGCATACCCGCCGCCGTCCTGGCCGCGGTGGGCGTCTTCTCGGTGCACACCACGGGCGGCGTGATCGTCGCCCTGTTCGTCGCCGCGTGGTGGGCGTGCGATGTGGTGTGGCATCCGGTCCGAAGCCGGCTTGCCGACGTGGCTTCGCTTCTCGCGGTGGGGATCTCGGCGGTACTCCTGCTGCTGCCGCAGTTTCTCGCAATCCTGAAGCTGACCGACATCATCGTCGGGCATGCGTTCCTCACCGGCTTGGGCCGAAAAAGGGCACTGTTCAACGCGGTCTTCGGGCAGACCCGTCACCTCAACGACTTCCCCGTCCAGTGGGCCTTGATGGCGCTCGC
Source organism: Mycobacterium sp. (assembly GCF_032159765.1). Classification (GTDB taxonomy): domain Bacteria; phylum Actinomycetota; class Actinomycetes; order Mycobacteriales; family Mycobacteriaceae; genus Mycobacterium. Next base: position 10,398 of record NZ_JAVHWM010000091.1, read on the forward strand.
CGGCGCCGGATTCCTGATCCTGCTCGTGCGCAGGATCTGGTGGCCGCTGGCGGTGTGGCTGGTGCTCGTCGCCGCCGTCGTGCACTCGTCGGCGCCCTACGGCACGATCGTCGGAACGGTGGTGGCCAAGTTCAGCGACCTGTTTTACAGCGACCCACGCCGGATATTCGCCGTGATCGTGCTGCTGCTGGCGCCGATGGCAGGCATCGCGGCTTTCACCCTCTGCGCCCTCGTCGTGGCGGGCGCGCGTCGACTGATCAGCCGATGGACCTCTGCGCCCGTGAGCCGGCCCGTCTGGGCAGGCGTCACCGCAGCGGCCGTCCTCGCGGTGACCATCGGGTACGCCATCCTCTACTTCCCCAGGAACTCCTACATCGTCGGCCAGAAATACGACTCGGTGGTAATCGACCACAAGGACCTCGAGGCGATGGCCTACCTCGCAACGCTTCCCGGCGCGCGGGACGCACTGATTGGCGACGCGAACACAGACGGCACCGCGTGGATGTACGCCGTCGCCGGACTTCGGCCACTGTGGACGCATTACGACTATCCGGTGCAGCAGGGCCCGGGATACAACCGGTTCATCTTCTGGGCGTATGCCGACGACGCGGACACCGACCCGCGAGTCGCAGAAGCGGTGAAAGCGCTCGGGATTCGGTACGTGATGACGAGCGTCCCGGTGGTTCGCGAGTTCGTCATGCCCGATGGCCTGTCGTCGCTGGACAAGTCGCGGTCGTGGGAGAAGATCTTCGACAACGGAGGCGCCCGGATCTACGAGTGGCGGCCCGGCGGTAGCTGAATTCGCGGCGGATAGGGTCAACGGGTAGCTGCGAGGAGAAGAGGTGAGCAGGGTGACTTCCGGCACCGACGACGACAACATCGAGATCATCGACGGCGACGGCTTGGGCGACAAGGACGGTTCCGAAGGACGGTCGGTGACGGACCTCGTCGAGAAGCCCGCCAAGGTGATGCGGATTGGGACGATGATCAAGCAGCTGCTTGAGGAGGTCCGTGCCGCCCCGCTTGACGACGCCAGCCGCAACAAGCTGCGCGAAATCCACGCCACCAGCATTCGCGAACTCGAAGAAGGGCTCGCCCCGGAACTGCGCGACGAGCTCGAGCGGTTGACGCTGCCCTTCACCGAGAACACGACACCGTCGGACTCGGAGCTGCGCATCGCCCAGGCGCAGCTCGTGGGCTGGCTGGAGGGGCTGTTCCACGGCATCCAGACCGCGCTGTTCGCCCAGCAGATGGCCGCGCGCGCCCAGCTCGAGCACATGCGACAGGGCGCGCTGCCGCCGGGATTGACGCCAGGCCAGATGCCGCAGGGCGGACCCGGCAGCGGCACCGGGCAGTACTTGTAGGTGCGGTGTCCGTAACAGATTCGACCGCCGGCGGCGATGAGCGCGCGCGCGAAATGGGGGCACTCCCCCCTGCAGAGCTGGGGGTACCCCCACCCGCTTGCGGGGGACAGACGATGATCGTGCAGTCAGAGACTCACGACGTCAGCATCCGGACGCAAGGCGCCTGGGTGGAGTTTCCGATCTTCGACGCGAAGTCGCGGTCCCTGAAGAAGACGTTCCTGGGCAAGGCCGGCGGCACCATCGGGCGCAACACGAGCAACGTGTTGGTGATCGAGGCGTTGCGTGACATCACGCTGTCGCTGGACACCGGTGATCGAGTCGGGCTGGTCGGACACAACGGCGCGGGCAAATCCACGCTGCTGCGGCTGATGTCGGGAATCTACGAGCCGACACGCGGGAAGGCCATCGTAAACGGCCGCGTCGCACCGATTTTCGATCTCGGCGTCGGAATGGACCCCGAGATCTCCGGTTACGAGAACATCATCATCCGGGGATTGTTCCTAGGGGAGTCCCGCAAGGCGATGCTGTCCAAGGTCGATGAGATCGCCGAGTTCACCGAGCTCGGCGAGTACCTGTCGATGCCGCTGCGGACGTACTCCACCGGCATGCGAGTGCGCCTTGCGATGGGAGTGGTCACCAGCATCGACCCGGAGATCCTGTTGCTCGACGAGGGCATCGGTGCCGTCGACGCCGAATTCCTCAAGAAGGCCCAAGCTCGATTGCAGAAGCTCGTCGAGCGCTCCGGAATCCTCGTGTTCGCCAGCCATTCGGTCGAATTCCTCGCCCGGTTGTGCAAGACCGCGATCTGGATCGACCACGGCTCGATCAAGCTGATGGGCGGCATCGAAGAGGTTGTCCGCGCCTATGAGGGCGAGGACGCGGCCCGTCACGTCCGAGAGATTCTGGCTGAGTCTGAGCGTGAGTCATGATTTTCGTGTGCGCGGTGCTCGTCACGCACCGGCGTCCTGACGAGCTGGCCAAGTCACTTGACGCCTTGAGTGCCCAGACTCGCCGTCCCGACCACCTCGTCGTCGTCGACAACGACAACGACGACCGGGTCAAGGACCTCGTCGATGGCCAACCGGTCCCATCCACGTACCTCGGATCCCGCCGAAACCTGGGCGGCGCAGGCGGATTCGCGCTGGGCATGCTGCACGCATTGGCGCTCGGCGCGGACTGGGTGTGGTGCGCCGACGACGACGGGCGCCCTGCGGACTCGTCGGTGCTTGCGAGGTTGATGGCGTGCGCGGAGCGGCACGGGCTGGCGGAGGTGTCGCCGATGGTCTGCGACATGGACGACCCGCAGCGCCTTGCCTTTCCGTTGCGCCGAGGCCTGGTGTGGCGGCGGCGCGTCAGCGAGCTGCGTGCCGAGGGCGGCTCGGAATTGCTGCCCGGCATCGCGTCGCTGTTCAACGGCGCCCTGTTCCGTGCGTCCACGCTGGAGGCCGTCGGTGTCCCGGATCTGCGGCTGTTCGTGCGCGGCGACGAGGTCGAGCTGCACCGCCGGCTGGTCCGATCGGGTCTGCCGTTCGGCACCTGTCTGGACGCGGTGTATCTGCACCCGCAGGGCTCCGAGGAGTTCAAACCGATCCTCGGCGGACGCATGCACACGCAGTACCCGGACGACCCCGTCAAACGGTTCTACACATACCGCAATCGGGGCTATGTGCTCTCGCAGCGCGGGCTGCGCCGGTTGCTGCCGCAGGAATGGCTGCGATTCGCCTGGTACTTCTTGGTCAGCCGCCGCGACCCGGCCGGCTTGTGGGAATGGGTCCGGCTGCGACGGCTCGGGCGCGACGAGAAGTTCAGTCGTGCGCCTGTGAAGGAGGGTCGATGACGACCTCGCGGATCCACCCGATGCATCACGACGTCGAAGACGCCGCCGATTCCAAGACGTTCCGCCGGGCCTTTCAGGACCTGGCCGAGGGGCTGCAGCGGCGGCAGCTGTGGCTACATCTGGGCTGGCAGGACATCAAGCAGCGGTATCGCCGCTCCGTACTGGGCCCGATCTGGATCACCATCGCGATGGGCACCACCGCGGTGGCCATGGGCGGGCTGTATTCGACGCTGTTTCATCTTCAACTGTCCGAGCACCTGCCGTACGTGACGCTCGGGCTGATCATCTGGGGGCTCATCAGCGCGTCGATCCTCGAAGGCGCGGAGGTGTTCGTCGCCAACGAGGGACTGATCAAGCAGCTGCCCACCGCGTTGTCGGTGCACGTCTACCGGCTTGTGTGGCGCCAGGCAATCCTGTTCGCGCACAACATCGTCATCTACGTGGTCATCGCGATGATCTTCCCCAAGCCCTGGAAATGGACCGACCTCGCAGTGATTCCGGCACTTGGCCTGATCGCTCTCAACTGCATCTGGGTGGCGCTGGTGTTCGGCATCGTCGGCACCCGCTTCCGCGACATCGGGCCGCTGTTGAACAGCCTCGTTCAATTGCTGTTCTTCATGACGCCGATCATCTGGAACGACCAGACGTTGACTGCGCAGGGAGCGGGCCAGTGGCGATGGGTGGTCGAGCTGAACCCGCTGTACCACTACCTCGACATCGTGCGGGCCCCGCTGCTCGGCGCCGACCAGCAGGCCCGGCACTGGATCGTGGTGCTGGTGCTGACCCTGATCGGTTGGGTGCTGGCCATATTGGCGATGCGGCAGTACCGCAGCCGCGTGCCGTACTGGGTGTAGCGCGAATCCCGAAATGACTTGGGAATGCAGCAATCCTGTAGAAGCGACGACGGCGGCTGCATTCGCTGCTCGTCGGGACCGGTCACGCACGTTTGATCCACGACATCGCGGCTACCCACAGCGGATGGCCCCGAATGCACCCACGCCGGTCGGTCCGCAACATGACAGCGGCCCGACACCCGCGCACCACCCGGCTCGACGTCGTGCGAGCCGCACAGCCGCAGCCTGGTGGGGACTGGTCGTCGGAGTGCTCTTGCTTCTGATTCTCGTCGTTTTCATAGCGCAGAACACTGATGGCTATCCGCTGCATTTTCTGGGCTGGACCTGGGAGCCCCCGGTCGGGCTGACCGTGCTCATTTCAGCGATGGCTGGCGCCGCTGTGGCGATCCTCATCGGAGGAGCGCGGATCATGCAGTTGAGAAAGAGAGTCCGAGCAACCGCTGCACCGCGACAGCCCCGATAAGCGGGGAGCGCCCGCCCACGGCGCGTCCTCCGGATCAGGAGGCACCGGCTCGACGCGGGGCCACCTTGTGCGCCAACGTGTTTGCGCCAGCTCCGGCTCGGTGTCGAGCGGTGAGAGCAATGCGCCGACCGCCGCCGCGACGCGCAGCCGCGCCGCGAGCGCCACTGGGTCGGTGCCCGGTTTGTGCACCTTGGTCACCACGTCGCCGGCGATGACGAGCTGCGACGCGCTCATCCCTCGACGGTATGCGTCAGCGCTCGAACACATCGGGCACACCGTCCCGGTCGAGGTCGAGTGATTCTTCGCGGCAAACCGCTCGGTAGTGCCGGTTCCGCAGACGCAGGACCACCGCCCCGAGAATTGCGGCAAGTGTCGAGCCCGCCAGGACGCCGACCTTGACCGAGGCCGCCCGCGGGGTTCCCTCACCAAACGCCAAATCACCGATGAGCAGCGCGACCGTGAACCCGATCCCGGCCAGCAGCGACAGTCCGAAGACGTCCATCCAACGCAGCGCTGGATCCAGAGTCGCCCGAGTCAGCGCCGACAGTGATCGTGCGGTGCCGAAGACGCCGACGGTCTTGCCCACCACCAGACCTGCCATGACGCCGAGCGCCACCGGATCTGTCAGTGCGTGAAGCAATCCGCCGGACCCGCCCACTGTTACCCCGGCTGCGAAGAACGCGAACACCGGCACGGCGAACCCAGTGGACACCGGGTAGATACGCCGCTCGAATCGGTCGGCGAGACTCGGTCGGCCATCCGGCGTCTTCGCTACCGGAACCATGAAACCCATCAGGACCCCAGCGACCGTGGGGTGTACACCGGACTCGTGGACCAACGCCCAGGCGGACACCGCAAGCGGGATCAAAAGCCACCAGGACCCCACACGACGCTGGACACACAGAGCGAATAGCAATAGTGGGACGAGCGCAAGACCAAGCGCAACGAGGTTGATTGTCTCGGTGTAGAACACCGCGATCACGGTGATCGCCAACAAGTCGTCGACGACCGCCAGCGTGAGAAGGAACGTGCGAAGCGCCGACGGGAGGTGGGTCGACAGAATCGCGAGCACCGCGACAGCGAATGCGATGTCCGTCGCGGTAGGGATAGCCCACCCCTTTGCCGCACCGACGTGCCCAGCGATCGTCAGGAAGATGGCAGCGGGCACCACCATCCCGCCCACCGCCGCAGCGATCGGCAGCGCCGCGCGCCCTGGGTCCCGCAGGTCGCCCGCGACGAACTCCCGCTTGAGTTCGAGCCCAACGACGAAGAAGAAGATGGCCAGCAGTCCATCTGCGGCCCATGCTGACAGGCTCAGGTCGAGGTGCAGCCAAAACCGTTCCGTACCAACGTGATAGTTCACCAGCGCGTGGTAGGACGCCGACCACGGCGAGTTCGCCCAGATCAGCGCAACCGCCGCGGCAACCAGCAGCAGTGCGCCGCCGACAGTTTCCTTGCGCAGCAACGATGAGATGCGCGATGTTTCGCCCCAGGAACCCCGGGCCAACAGCACGCGCTTGGAGGCACGTCGGAAATCGTTATCGGTCAAGGGTTTCCTCGGGCGGTTTCACTCCTGGGCGGACTTCGCAGCGAATCGCACGCTCAGCGGGGCGGTCAGGCTGTGCAGCACGAGACTCAACGTCACGACGATGACGACCGTCTCCTCGATGAGCCCGCGGTGCGCGATGTCGCCTCTGTCGACCACGATGAGGCCGAGCACCATCGTGCCGATTCCGCGGGGCCCGAACCAACCCATGAACAAGGTGCTCGACAGCGGCAGGTTGGCACGCACCATAGACAGCAGCACCGCGGCCATTCGAACGACGAACAACGCGACGAGGGCGAACACCACCACCCGCCAACCGGCGTGGCGAAATCCGTCGATCACCGCGAAGGCGCCAAACATCGCGAACACCAACAGCTCCAGCAACTCGCCGATCGCGTCCGAGACCTGCGTTGTCGCCTCCTGTCCACCCAGCCGCGCCGACACCATCGTGAAGGCCAGCCCGCCGGCGAACGCCGCGACGAACCCGCTGGCATGCAGGCGCTCGGCGGTGACGAAGCAAGCCAACGCCAACGCCACCGTTGACAGTTGTGCCCACGTGGCGCTCATCCACTGCCGGTTGGATGACCTGACGATGACGAATGCGCCTAACGCGCCGATCGCCAGTCCGACCCCGAGAGAGACGAATTCGGTGCGAAACACGAACCATGCCCAACGGGCGGGCTCGGGATCGCGGTCCTCGGAGGCCACGGCGAGTGCGGCCAGAAGTGCTGCGAGCGCGAATCCGTCGTAGAAGCCACTCTCAGCGGACAGCGCGTTGCGCACGCGTTCCGGAATACGAGTGTCGTCGAGCACCGCGCTGAGCAAGGCCACTTCTGTCGGTGCCACGATGACCGCGAGGCACACGGCCTCCCACAGCGGCAGCACCGGGAGCAGCGCTACGGCGGCGAGCGTGCCCAGTGCGATGGACGCGGGAATCCCAATTGCGAGCAGGCGCAATGTCAACCGGCCTCGGCGGAGCACAGTGCTCAAGTTCAACCGCGACGCCTGGTTGAACAGGATGACAGTCAACGCCAACTGCGCGAGGACCGTAAAGCTCTCGGAGTCGTCGTTCTTCACATCGATCCAGCCGGCCCCGGACGGGCCCAGCGCAATCCCGCAGACTACGAAGATCAACGCCGGCGCGACGTACCAGCGGTGAACCAGGCCGGACACCACCGCGTACGCCAGCACCAGGAAGGTCAGGGTGATCGCGGTTTCGGTGTGCATCAGCGGTAAGGCTCGCACAGAATTCCGTCGACGTTAGGGCAACCGGCCGGACGCTTTAAGCTGCGCGGGTGGCCGAGCCGCTGATGCCCCCGACGCTTTCCCTGAAGACGCAGGCGGTGCGGTTCGTCGTCACCGGTGGGTTCTCGGCGATCGTGGATTTCGGGCTTTACATGCTGCTCTACCGGGTGGCCGGTGTGCAGGTGGACGCGGCCAAGGCAATCAGCTTCGTCGCGGGCACGATCACCGCATACTTGATCAATCGGCGCTGGACCTTCCAGGCTCCGCCCAGTACGGCCAGGTTCGTCGCGGTCATGGTGCTGTACGCGTTGACGTTTGCGGTCCAAGTCGGGCTGAACCACCTGTGCCTCGCGCTGTTCGGGTACCGCAACTGGGCGCTTCTCGCGGCGTTCGTGATCGCCCAGGGCACCGCCACGGTGATCAACTTCATCGTGCAGCGCGCGGTGATCTTCAAGCTGCGCTGAACCTGGACAAAACGCGCCGGACGGTAGGCTGACCGGCGATGTTGACCACGAAGCGGCTTACCGGGTGGGGTCGCACGGCGCCGACCGTCGCCCAGGTACTCGCCACCCCCGACGTCGACGAGATCGCGAAGGCGGTCGCGCGGGCCGCCGACGGCGCCTCCCGCGGTGTGATCGCACGCGGGCTCGGCCGCTCGTATGGCGACAACGCGCAGAACGGCGGCGGGCTCGTGATCGACATGACGCCGCTGAACCGGATCCACTCGATCAGCGCCGACACGCGGCTCGTCGACGTCGACGCGGGCGTGAACCTCGATCAGCTGATGCGTGCCGCGCTGCCGTGCGGGCTGTGGGTGCCTGTGCTGCCGGGGACGCGCCAGGTCACCGTCGGCGGCGCAATCGCGTGTGACATCCACGGCAAGAACCACCACAGTGCGGGCAGCTTCGGAAACCACGTCCGTTCGATCGATCTCCTGACGGCCGACGGGGACGTCGAGCATCTGACCCCCGAGTCCGATCTGTTCTGGGCCACCGTCGGGGGCAACGGCCTGACCGGCATCATCCTGCGCGCGACGATCGCGATGACGCCGACCGAAACCGCCTACTTCATCGCCGATGGCGACGTCACGAGCGGTCTCGACGAGACGATCGCATTCCACAGCGACGGCAGCGAGGCGAACTACACCTACTCCAGCGCGTGGTTCGACGCGATCAGCGCGCCCCCGAAGCTTGGCCGTGCGGTCATCTCGCGCGGATCGCTGGCGCGACTCGATCAGCTGCCTGCCAAACTGCAGAAGGACCCGCTGAAATTCGATGCGCCGCAGTTCTTCACGACACCCGACATCTTCCCCAACGGTCTTGGCAACAAGTACACCTTCGGCCCGATGACCGAGGTCTGGTATCGGCTGGGCAAGACGTACCGCGGCAAGGCCCAGAACCTGACGCAGTTCTATCATCCGCTGGACATGGTCGGCGAATGGAACCGTGCTTATGGCTCAGTCGGATTCGCGCAATACCAGTTCGTGGTTCCCACCGAGGCCGTCGAGGCGTTCAAGGGCATCATGTACGACATCCAGAAGTCGGGGCACTACTCGTGGCTCAATGTGTTCAAGTTGTTCGGCCCGAACAACAAGGCGCCGCTGAGCTTCCCGATCCCGGGCTGGAATGTGTGCGTCGACTTCCAGATCAACCCCGGCCTCAACGAATTCCTCAACGAACTCGACCGGCGGGTCCTCGAATTCGGCGGGCGCCTCTACACCGCGAAGGACTCACGCACCACCGCAGAGACCTTCCATGCCATGTACCCCCGTGTCGACGAGTGGATTGCGTTGCGCCGTAAGGCAGATCCGCACGGCGTGTTCGTCTCCGATATGGCCCGACGCTTGGAGCTGGTCTAGATGGTGTTCGACGCTGTTGGCAATCCGCAGACGATCCTGCTGCTGGGCGGGACCTCAGAGATCGGGCTGGCGATCTGCGAGCGGTACCTGCGCAACGCCAAAGCGCGCATCGTCCTGGCGTGCGTGCCGGGCGATCCTCTCCGGGACGGTGCTGTGGCGCAGATGGAAGCCGCCGGTGCCAGGTCGGTCGAGGTCATCGATTTCGACGCCGTCGCGACGGATACCCATCCCGAGGTGATCGAGAAGGCGTTTGCAGGCGGGGACGTCGCAAGAGATATAGACGTAGCCATCGTGGCATTCGGGTTGCTTGGTGACGCCGAGGAACTGTGGCAGAACCAGCGCAAGGCTGTGCAGATTGCCGAGATCAATTACACGGCAGCGGTATCCGTGGGTGTACTGCTCGGTGAGAAGATGCGTGCACAAGGGTTCGGCCAAATCATCGCGATGAGCTCGGCCGCGGGAGAGCGCGTTCGCCGGTCCAACTTCGTCTACGGGTCGACGAAGGCCGGGCTCGACGGCTTCTACCTCGGTCTCGGAGAAGCATTGCGCGAGTACGGGGTTCGGGTTCTGGTGATCCGGCCGGGCCAGGTGCGCACCACAACGACGGCCGAACACTGGAAGGCCACGGGCAGCAAAGAGGCCCCGCTGACCGTCAACAAGGAGGATGTCGCAGAGCTGGCGGTGACGGCGGCAGCCAAAGGCAAGGAACTCGTCTGGGCGCCACCGCCCTTCCGTTACGTGATGATGGTGCTGCGCCACATCCCGCGGCCCATCTTCCGGAAACTGCCTATCTAGATGCGGCCCGCGCTGGTCGCATTCGGCCACATGCTCGTCGCGGCGCTCGCGGCCGGGGCGCTGGCCGCGGTGGCGCTGTTCGCGATCGCACACGTCGAGTGGCCTGCCTACAACTCGTCCAACCAGTTGCACGCGCTCACGACTGTCGGCCAGTTCGTCGGCGTCGCAGGGCTGTTGGCCGCCGGCTGGGTGTGGCGCCGAAGCCGGCCCTTCGCCGCGCACGCCGTGGCGGTGGTGTCTCTGGCGGTGTTCTCGATCGCGACGCTCGGCATGCCGCTGGGTGCCACGAAGCTCTACCTCTTCGGCATTTCGGTCGACCAGCAGTTCCGCACCGAATACCTGACCCGGCTGACGGACACCGCAGGCCTGCACGACATGACGTATGCCGACCTCCCGCCGTACTACCCGGCAGGCTGGTTCTGGCTCGGCGGCCGGGCCGCCGCGCTCACCGGAACACCCGGCTGGGAGATGTTCAAACCGTGGGCCGTCACCTCCATCACGATCGCGATCGTGATGGCATTCATCTTGTGGTCCAAGTTGATTCGCTTCGAGCTTGCAGTGATCGTCACCGTGGCAACTGCAGCGGCCACGCTCGCGTACGCGTCGGCTGAGCCGTACGCCGCGGTCATCACCATTTTTCTGCCGCCGGTTCTGGTGCTGGCGTGGTCGGGCCTACAGGGTCAGTCGCGCTCGGGTGGCTGGGCGGCCGTGGTGGCGGTCGGCATCTTCCTGGGATTCGCGGCCTTGTTCTACACACTGCTCCTGGCCTACGCGTCGTTCACGGTCGCGATCATGGCGGCGGTGGCGGCCGCGCTGGCACGGAAGTGGGAACCCTTGGCGCGCTTGGCGGTGGTCGCGGTGATCGCCGCCGCGATCGCGCTGATCGGCTGGCTGCCGTACCTGCTTGCCGCGATCGGCCGCTCGTCCGCCGGGTCCGGCACCGCGCGGCACTACCTCCCTGCCGACGGCGCGCAGCTGCCGTTCCCGATGTTGGAGTTCACGCTGCTGGGCGGGCTGTGCCTGCTCGGCACGCTGTGGCTGGTGGTGCGTGGGCTCCCGCTGTCGCTCTTCGCGCAAGCGGCTCATCGGCCGTCGACGCGGGCCGCCGCGCTGGCGTTCGGCGTGGTCGCGGTCTACCTGTGGTCGTTGTTGTCGATGCTGGCCACCCTGGCGCGTACCACCCTGCTGTCGTTTCGGCTGCAGCCGACGTTGACGGTGCTGCTCGTCGCGGCCGGCGCGTTCGGCTTCGTCGAGGTCGCACAGGGGCTCGCCGCGCGGCGAAGCCCGCAAGCCGGCCGACGCATCCTCGTCGCTGCCGGCGCGCTCGGCCTCGTCGGCGCACTGGCGTTCAGCCAGGACATCCCGAACGTGTTGAAGTCGGACCTCGTTGTCGCCTATACCGACACCGACGGCAACGGCCAGCGCGCCGACCGCCGCCCGCCCGGTGCCGAGAAGTACTACGCGGAGATCGACGCGAAGATCCGCCAGGTCACCGGCAAGCCGCGCGACGAGATCGTCGTGCTCACCGCCGATTACAGCTTTCTGTCCTATTACCCGTACTGGGGCTTTCAAGGGCTCACGTCGCATTACGCAAATCCGTTGGCGCAGTTCGACAAACGAGCCAAGGCGATCGAGAGCTGGTCGGAGCTGAAGACAGCTGGCGAGTTCATCGCCGCCCTCGACAAGCTGCCGTGGCGAGCACCGACCGTCTTCTTGATGCGCCACGGCGCCAACGACACATTCACACTTCGGCTGGCCGCCGATGTGTACCCGAACCAACCCAACGTACGGCGCTACCAGGTGGCGCTGTACGCGGCGCTCTTCGCCGATCCGCGGTTTACCGTAACCACGATCGGGCCGTTCGCACTGGCCATCCGCACATGAGCCGCGGCTGTGAAGTCTCTGCGTGTTGCCCTGGCGTGGCATCGCAGTGGATTCACACTCGCAAGGGCGCGGGCCGATGATGGCATTACGATCTACCCCCGTGACGGGCAGCGCGGCGGGCGACTACCGAACCGCACGGCTTGTCGCAATCGTCGCGGGTCTGCTCGGTGCCGTTCTCGCGTTGGCAACCCCGCTGCTGCCGGTGAAACAGACCACCGCGCAGTTGAATTGGCCGCAGGACGGCATCTTCTCCAGCGTGACTGCACCACTGATCTCCTATGTCGCCACCGACCTGGACATCACTGTCCCGTGCCGGGCGGCCGCGGGGCTCGCGGGTACGCAGAACGCGGGAAAGACGGTGCTGTTGTCGACGGTGCCGAAACAGGCGCCCAAAGCCGTCGACCGCGGGTTGCTGATCCAGCGGGTCAACGACGAGCTTCGCGTCATCGTCCGCAACGTGCCGATCGTGGTCGCGCCGATGAACCAGATCCTCGGCCCGGCCTGCCAGCGGCTCACGTTCACCGCACACGCAGACGAGGTGACCGCGGAGTTCGTCGGTCTGGTGAAGCCGCCGGACCGCGACGATGCCGGTGAGCCACTGAAAGGCAGGTTGTCGGGATACGACTTCCGCCCGCAGATCGTCGGCGTGTTCACCGATCTGAGCGGACCCGCGCCGCCCGGTGTGAGTTTCTCGGCCACTATCGACACCCGGTTCAGCAGCACGCCCACACTGCTGAAGCTTCTCGCGATGGTGCTCGGCGTCGCGGTCACCGCGGTCTCGCTGGTCGCGCTGCACGTGCTCGACACATCCGACGGCATGCGGCATCGCCGGTTCCTGCCCGCGCGATGGTGGTCGGTCACGCCACTGGACGGTGTGGTGACGGCGGTCCTAGTGTGGTGGCACTTCGTCGGCGCGAACACATCGGACGACGGCTACATCCTCACGATGGCGCGGGTGTCCGAGAACGCCGGCTACATGGCCAACTACTACCGCTGGTTCGGCACTCCGGAAGCGCCGTTCGGCTGGTACTACGACCTGCTCGCGCTGTGGACGCACGTGTCGACGGCAAGCGTATGGGTCCGGCTGCCCACGCTGATGATGGCGCTCGCATGCTGGTGGCTGATCAGCCGCGAAGTGATCCCGCGGCTCGGGCATGCCGTGAAGGCCAACCGCGCGGCGGCATGGACGGCCGCGGGCATGTTCCTGGTGTTCTGGCTGCCGCTGAACAACGGGCTTCGGCCCGAGCCGATCATCGCTCTGGGCATCCTGTTGACCTGGTGTTCTGTGGAACGCGCGGTGGCCACCAACAGGCTGCTGCCGTTGGCTGTGGCGTGCATTATCGGTGCGCTCACCTTGTTCTCCGGGCCGACGGGCATCGCGTCGATCGGGGCGCTGCTGGTGGCGATCGGCCCGTTGCGCACCATCCTGCGCCGCCGCTCGGCCCGATTCGGTTACCTGGCGCTGCTGGCGCCCATCTTGGCGGCGTGCACCGTCACGCTGATACTGATCTTCCGCGACCAGACGCTCGTCGGCGAGGTCGTGGCCAACTCCCTCAAGCGGGCCGCCGGTCCCAGCCTGAGTTGGTTCGAGGAGCACATCCGCTACGAGCGGCTGTTGTCGCCGACGCCCGACGGGTCGATTGCCCGCCGATTCCCGGTGCTGGCTCTCGTCGTCGCGCTGGCGGTCACCGTCGCGATGTCGCTGCGCAAGGGCCGGATTCCCGGAACGGCCGCCGGGCCCGGCAGGCGCATCGTCGGGATCACGGTCATCTCATTCCTCGCGATGATGTTCACGCCGACGAAGTGGACGCACCACTTCGGGGTGTTCGCGGGCCTGGCCGGGTCGCTGGGAGCCCTGGCGGCGGTGGCGGTGGCCGCAGCCGTGATGAAGTCGCGGCGCAACCGCATGATTTTCGGGGCGGTGGTGTTGTTCATCACCGCGCTGTCGTTCGCGAGCGTCAACGGCTACTGGTACGTCGCGAATTTCCATGTGCCGTGGTCAAATGAGTTCCCCGCCTTCGGTTACGGGTGGACCACGATCCTGCTCGGGCTGACGGTCGTGGCGTTGCTAGTTGCGGCGTGGTTCCACTTCTCCAACCGTGATGTCTCGACGCCGAAGCACGCAGGACGGTGGCGGCGGCTGGTGCGCCCGCTCGTCGAATCTCCGTTGGCGACTGCGACGTGGTTCTTGGTGGCGTTCGAGGTGTGGTCGTTGACCGGCGCGATGATCGCCCAGTACCCGGCGTGGAGCGTCGGGCGGTCCAACATCGAAGCGCTCACCGGCAAGACCTGCGGCCTCGCCAACGACGTGATGGTGGAGCAGGACCCGAACGCGGGCATGCTGACGCCGATAGGTGTTCCGGTCGCCGATGGGCTAGGCGCCGGCACCTCCGAAGGCTTCATCCCCAACGGTGTCCCGCTCGACGTCACCCCGGATCCCCTGCTGAACAATTCGAGCGGCGGATTCGTCAGCAACAGAGACGAGGAGTCGATCAACGGCGAGCCCGGCAACAAGGGCGGCACCAATGACGCCGGCGGGATCAACGGCTCCAACGCAAAGCTGCCGTACGGCCTGGACCCGGCCCGTACCCCGGTGCTCGGCAGCTATCGTTCCGGGATCCAGGCGATAGCTAACTTGCGATCGGCGTGGTATCGCCTGCCCGCACGAGACACCGCAGGACCGCTGCTGGTGGTCTCAGCCGCCGGACGGTTCGACTCGCGCGAAGTGCGAGTGCAGTGGGCGGGCGACGACGGGAAGGTGGCAGGCAGCGCCAACTTCAACGACATCGGCGCACCACCGGCCTGGCGCAATCTGCGCCTCGCGATGTCCTCCATCCCGGCCAGTGCCACGCAGATCCGGCTGACGGCGACCGACGAGGATCTGGCGCCCCGGCACTGGATTGCGGTGACACCACCGAGGATCCCGCAACTGCGCACGTTGCAAGACGTCGTGGGGTCGCGAGACCCCGTCCTGCTGGACTGGCTGGTGGGGCTGGATTTCCCCTGCCAGAAGCCCTTCGGCCACAACCGCGGGGTCACCGAGGTACCGAAGTGGCGGATCCTGCCTGACAAGTACGGCGACGAAGCGAACTCGGCGGTGATGGACAACTTCGGGGGCGGCCCGCTCGGAATCAGTCAACTGCTGTTCCGTGCGGTGACCGTGGCGACCTACCTCAACAATGATTGGACGCGCGACTGGGGGTCGCTGCAGCGGCTCGACCCCTATTACCCCGACGCCACACCGGCCAGGCTGGATCTCGGTTCGGCAACACGCAGCGGGCTGTGGAGCCCGGCGCCGATGCGTCATTAGGTGAGTCGCCTACCATCGACGGTCGTGCCCGATAGCGCCGATGACCGTCTAGCGGGAAGAGGAGACAGCGAGGCGCCGCCGTCCCCTCGGTTGCGTATCGCTCGGCTCGTCGCTATTGCGGCCGGGATCGCCGGAATCGTGCTGTGCGCGCTGGTCCCTCTGCTGCCGGTGAAGCAGACGACGGCAACGATCCAGTGGCCGCAGGGCGGACAGATCGTTGAGGTGACCGCGCCCCTGGTGTCAGGTGCGCCGCTGGCCTTGGACGTCAGCATCCCGTGCCCGATGATCGGTTCGCTGCCCAAGGACGGCGGTCTGGTGTTCTCGACGATCCCGTCGACGGCCGGAATCGAGGCCACCAAGAACGGGTTGTTCGTCCGCGCCAACGCCGATCTCGTCTTCGTCGCGTTCCGCGACTCGGTCGCCGCGGCGGCTCCGCGGCAGGCGGTGAATTCGGGGGCATGCTCCGCGCTGCACATCTGGGCGAACGTCGGTGGTGTCGGCGCCGATTTCGCCGGAATTCCCAAGGCCAGCGGAACGCTGGCGGCCGATAAGAAGCCGCAAGTCGCGGGGCTGTTCACCGATTTGACGGGTGCCTCTGTTCCAGGGCTGAGCGCGCGGCTGGACGTCGACACCCGGTTCATCACGTCGCCGACACATGTGAAGACAGCGGTGATGGTGCTGGGCGTCCTCTGCGTCGCGCTGTCACTTGCCGCGCTCGCGGTCCTGGACCGCTACTGGAGCATGCGCCCCCGGCGCGTGGGCCGCCGCTGGTGGAACGCGGGACTCGCCACGTGGCTGGCAGACGGCGGCGTCATCGGCACGCTGCTGATCTGGCACGTGATCGGCGCGCTCTCCTCCGACGACGGCTACAACCTGACCATCGCACGGGTATCGCACCAAGCCGGCTACTTCGCGAACTACTACCGCTTCTTCGGCACGACGGAGGCGCCGTTCGACTGGTATGCAGGCGTGCTCAGCCACCTCGCGTCAGTGAGCACCGCCAGCGTGTGGATGCGCCTGCCAGCCACATTGGCGGGCATCGGCTCGTGGCTGATCATCAGCCGATGTGTGCTGCCCCGGCTGGGTCACGGCGTCGCGAAGAACCGCGTCGCGGTGTGGACTGCGGGCGCGGTGTTCCTCTCGGCGTGGCTGCCGTTCAACAACGGGCTGCGACCTGAGCCGATCATCGTGCTCGGCACGATGATCACCTGGATGCTCGTCGAAAACGCAATCGCCACAAGGCGATTGGTTCCCGCGGCGTTGGCCGTCGTCAGCGCGATGCTGTCGGCGACGCTGGCGCCGCAGGGACTGGTCGCCGTGGCGGCGTTGCTCACGGGCTCACGTGCGATCGCCCGGGTGATCGCCCGGCGCAGGCCTGTCGACGGTCTTTTGGCGCCGCTGGCCGCGCTCCTCGCCGCGTTCTTCGTCATCCTCGTGGTGGTATTCCGAAGCCAGACGCTGGCCACCGTCGCCGAATCGACACGCATCAAATACGCTGTCGGGCCGACGATCTCGTGGTATCAGGAGTTCCTGCGCTACTACTTCCTGACGGTCGAGAACAACGTCGACGGGTCGTTGACGCGCCGGTTCGCCGGGCTGCTGCTACTGCTCTGCCTGTTCGGGATGATCATCGTGTTGCTCCGCCGTGGCCACGTGCCCGGGGTCGCCACCGGCCCGGTCTGGCGGCTCGTCGGCACCACCGCGATCGGGCTGCTGCTGCTGACCTTCACACCGACGAAGTGGGCGATCCAATTCGGCGCGTTCGCCGGCCTGACCGGGGCGCTGGGCGGGCTCACCGCGTTTGCGTTCTCCCGTGTCGGCTTGCACAGCCGACGCAACCTCGCGCTCTATGTCACTGCGCTGCTGTTCCTGCTGGCGTGGGCCACCTCGGGCATCAACGCGTGGTTCTACGTCGGCAACTTCGGGGTGCCGTGGTTCGACAAGCAGCCCGTGCTCTACCACCGGGCGGTCACGTCGATGTTCCTCACTCTCGCGGTGTTGACGGGGCTGTACGCCGGCTGGTTGCACTTCCGCATGGACTTCGCGGGGCACACCGAAGTCAAGGACAACCGGCGCAACCGCGTGCTGGCGTCCACGCCGCTCCTTGTCGTGGCGACGATTATGGTCGTCCTCGAGGTCGGGTCGCTGGCCAAGGCCGCTGCGCAGCGCTACCCCGCCTACACCACCGCCAAGGCCAACGTCGATGCGCTCACCTCCGGCTTGTCGAGCTGCGGCATGGCCGACGATGTGCTCGTCGAACCCGACACCAACGCCGGCCTGCTGCAGCCCGCGCCCGGTCAGACGTTCGGAAAGGACGGCCCGCTCGGTGGGCAGACGCCTGTCGGTTTCACACCCACCGGCGTCGACCCCGAGATGGAGTCGGAGCCGGTGACCGCGCGGCCGGGCCTGGTGAACTCCGACGGATCGCCCAACAAGCCGATCCGTGAGGCCGGGGACACGGCCGGCACCCGCGGCGGCTACGGGCCAGTCGGCGTCAACGGGTCCAATGCCGCGCTGCCGTTCGGCCTCGACCCCGCCCGCACACCGGTGATGGGCAGCTACGGCGAGAACACCGTTGCCGCACATGCCGAGTCGTCGTGGTACGAGCTGCCGCCGCGCACTCCCGACCGCCCGATCGTTGCGGTCGCCGCGGCCGGTGCCATCTGGTCCTACGACGAGGAGGGCGAGTTCAGCTACGGGCAGCATCTGCGCTTGCAGTGGGGTATCCGCCAGCCCGACGGCCGCACTCAGGAATTGGGTGTGTTCGATCCGATCGACATCGGGCCGCAGAACGTGTGGCGCAATCTGCGGTTCCCCCTGGGGTCGGCGCCGCCGGGGGCGAACGTCGTCCGCCTCGTCGCCGACGATCCGAACCTGTCCGACGATCAGTGGTTCGCCTTTACGCCGCCGCGGGTGCCTGTGCTGCAGACGGTGCAGCAGGTGATCGGATCGCAGACGCCGGTGTTGCTGGACATCGCGACAGCGGCCAATTTCCCGTGCCAGCGGCCGTTTTCCGAACATCTCGGCATCGCCGAGGTTCCCCGCTACCGGATCATGCCCGACCACAAGCAGACGGTGACGTCGTCGAACATGTGGGAGTCGGTCGACGCTGGGGGTCCGTTCCTGCTCACCACCGCGCTGCTGCGCAGCGTCACGATTCCGACGTACTTGCGCAATGACTGGTATCGGGACTGGGGCGCGATCGAACGCTATGACCGGCTGGTGCCGCAGAGCGAGGCGCCAGACGCCGTTGTCGAGCAGGGATCCGTAGCCGTGCCCGGCTGGCGGCGTGTCGGCCCGATTCGAGCGTTGCCATGACCGCTTTATTCGCCAATCCCGAGCGTCAGCAGGATCGCGCCGATGAGGTGCGCCGCAATATCACGGTGGCCCGTTGGGTGGCCACTATTGCCGGGCTGATCGGCTTCGTGCTGTCGGTGGCAACCCCGCTTCTGCCCGTGGTGCAGACCACCGCGACCCTGAACTGGCCGCAGCACGGCATCGTTCAAAACGTCACGGCGCCACTGATTTCCCAAACGCCCGTATCGATGTCGGCCACGGTGCCGTGCGACGTGGTGCGCTCGATGCCGGCCAACGGTGGCCTGCTGCTTGGTACCGCGCCGAAAGACGGCAAGCAGGCTGCGCTGCAGGCAATGTTGGTCAATGTCACCGCCGACCGGGTGGACGTGATCGTCCGCAATGTCGTGGTGGCCGCTGTACCGCGCGCGAAGGTGATGTCGCCGCAATGTCAGCGCATCGAGATCACGTCGTCGGAAGCCGGCACATTCGCCGCGTTCGTCGGGCTCACCGACGACAAGGGAGCGCCGCTGCGCGGTGGGTTCGCGGACCCGAACCTGCGCCCGCAGATCGTCGGGGTGTTCAGTGACCTGACCGGACCTGCGCCGTCGGGGTTGTCGCTTTCGGCGACGATCGACACCCGGTTCTCCACGTCGCCAACGGTTTTGAAACTGCTCGCGATGGTGCTGGCGATGGTGGCAACGATCGTTGCGCTGGTGGCGCTGTGGCGGCTTGACCAGGTCGACGGCCGGCGGATGCAGCGGTTGATTCCCGCGAGATGGCGCACGTTCACACTTACTGACGTCGTCGTGGTCGGCGGATTTCTGGGGTGGCACATCGTCGGAGGCAATTCGTCCGACGACGGCTACATCCTGCAGATGGCCCGCACCGCAGGACACGCGGGCTACATGTCGAACTACTTCCGGTGGTTCGGCAGTCCCGAGGACCCGTTCGGCTGGTATTACAACCTGCTGGCTCTGATGACGCATGTGAGCGACTCCAGCATCTGGATCCGGCTACCCGATCTCGTTGCGGCGCTGGTGTGTTGGGTGCTGTTGAGTCGCGAAGTGCTGCCGCGGCTGGGGCCCGCGGTGGTGTCGAGCAAGCCCGCGATGTGGGCTGCGGGGTTCGTGTTGCTGGGTGCGTGGATGCCGTTCAACAACGGGCTGCGGCCCGAGGGCATCATCGCCACGGGCGCTCTGATCACCTACGTGCTGATCGAGCGGGCGATCATCGGCGGCCGCATGACGCCGGCGGCGCTCGCGGTCTTGGTGGCGGCGTTCACCCTCGGCGTTCAGCCGACCGGCATCATCGCCGTCGCGGCGCTGCTGGCCGGCGGTCGGCCGATACTGCGAATCCTGGTGCGCAGGCACCGGATCATCGGCACGTGGCCGCTGGTGGCCCCCCTGCTGGCGGCGGGTACGGTGGTGCTGACGGTCGTGTTCGCGGACCAGACCTTGGCAACAGTGTTGGAGGCCACCAGGATTCGGTCGGTCATCGGCCCGAATCAGGCGTGGTACACCGAGAACCTGCGATACTACTACCTGCTGCTACCCACGGTCGACGGGTCGCTGTCGCGCCGCTTCGGCTTCCTGATCACCGCGCTGTCGCTGTTCACATCGATGTTCATCATGTTGCGGCGCAAGCGGATTCCAGGTGTTGCGCGTGGTCCGGTGTGGCGGTTGATGGGCGTCATCTTGCTCACGATGTTCTTCTTGATGTTCACTCCGACCAAGTGGGTTCACCACTTCGGGCTGTTCGCGACCG
Source organism: Mycobacterium sp. (assembly GCF_032159765.1). GTDB lineage: Bacteria > Actinomycetota > Actinomycetes > Mycobacteriales > Mycobacteriaceae > Mycobacterium. The sequence goes on from NZ_JAVHWM010000091.1 coordinate 30,615, forward strand.
TCGGTGCAGCGATGGCCGCGTTGGCGACGGTGTTGGTGTCGCCGTCGGTACTTCGGTGGTCGCGCAACCGGATGACGTTCCTTGCGGCGTTGATGTTCGTGCTCGCCTTGTGTTTCGCCACCACCAACGGTTGGTGGTACGTGTCGAGCTACGGCATTCCGTACAACAGCAGCATGCCGCGCGCCGGCGCGATCACCATCAGCACAATCTTTTTCGCGCTCTTCGCGGTCACCGCGCTGTACGCGGCATGGCTGCATTTCGTCCCGCCGGGACGCGGCGAAGGCCGGCTGTCACGAGCGTTGACCACCGCGCCCATCCCCATCGCTGCGGGCTTCATGGTGTTGGTGTTCGTCGGGTCGATGCTCTTTGCGGTGGTGCGCCAGTACCCGACGTACTCGAACACGGCGTCGAACCTGCGCGCTTTCGTCGGCGGGTGCGGGCTGGCCGATGACGTGCTCGTCGAAGCGGATGCCAATGCGGGAATTCTGACCCCGATGCCGGGCGACTATGGCCCGCTCGGCCCTCTGGGTGGTGTCGGCCCCGTGGGCTTCACGCCCAACGGCGTGCCCGACCACATCGTCGCGGAGGCCATTCGCAATCCGCTGCCGCAGTCGGGCACCGACTATGACTGGGATGCCGCGGTGAAGCTGTCGACCCCCGGGGTCAACGGCTCCACGTTGCCGCTGCCGTACAAGCTCGACCCGGCCAAAGTGCCGGTCGCCGGTAGCTTTGCCAATGGCCCGCAACAGCAGGCCACGCTGACGTCGGCGTGGTACGGCTTGCGCCCGAATGACGGGGCTCACCCACTGGTCGTGATCACCGCAGCGGGCACGATCACCGGGAACAGCGTACTGAACGGCCACAGTGCCGGGCAGACAGTCGAATTGGAGTATGCGCGACCGGGCCCGGACGGCGTGCCACTACCTGCCGGCCGGGTGGCGCCCTACGACATCGGGCCGGCGCCGTCGTGGCGGAATCTGCGATACCCGCGATCCGAGATACCGGCAGACGCCGTGGCGGTGCGGGTGATCGCCGAGGACAAGTCGCTGACGCCGGGCGACTGGATCGCCGTCACGCCACCCCGCGTGCCCGAGGTACGCACGCTGCAGCAGTACGTGGGCTCGTCGCAGCCCGTCCTGATGGACTGGGCTGTGGGCCTTGCCTTCCCGTGCCAGCATCCGATGCTGCACACCTACGGCGTCACCGAGGTCCCGGCGTTCCGCATCACGCCCGACTACGAGGCGAAGATCCACGACACCGACACCTGGGAGGACGGCCAGTGGGGCGGCTTGCTCGGCGTCTCGGATCTGCTGCTGCGCGCGTCCGTCGTGTCGACCTACCTGTCCGATGACTGGGGCCGCGACTGGGGTTCCTTGCGCAAGTTCGACACCGTCTCGCAGGCCGAGCCCGCGACACTCGACCTGGGGAAGGCCACTCACAGCGGGCTGTGGAAGCCCGGGCGCATCCGCATCAAGCCCTAGCCTCGCGGCTTCAGCAAAGTGATTGGCGTCATATTTTTGGGGAACCCCCTCGCTGACGCGGTGCGAAGGAGACGGCGATGGCGACCAAGCAGCGACTCACCTCAGATCAGCGCAACTCGTTCATCGCCGCACAACTCGGCTGGACGATGGACGCGTTCGATTACTTCATCGTCGTCTTCGTCTACGCCGACATCGCCAAGACCTTCGGCTTGAGCACCACCGAGGTGGCCTTCCTCACCACTGCCACGCTTGTGATGCGTCCCGTCGGCGCCCTGCTTTTCGGTCTGTGGGCCGACCGCGTCGGCAGGCGAATCCCGCTAATGGTCGACGTGACGTTCTACTCGATCGTCGGCTTCCTGTGCGCCTTCGCACCGAACTTCACCGTGCTGCTGATCTTGCGGATGCTGTACGGAATCGGGATGGGCGGCGAGTGGGGCCTGGGCGCCGCGCTCGCGATGGAGAAGATTCCGCGGGAGCGTCGCGGCTTCTTCTCCGGCGTGCTGCAGGCCGGATACTCCTGCGGCTATCTGCTTGCCACCTTTGCCGCGCTCGTGGTGATCGACTGGCTGGACCTGTCGTGGCGCTGGTTGTTCGGCCTGAGCATCATCCCCGCCGCGATCTCCCTGATCATCCGATCGCGGGTGAAAGAGTCCGAGGTGTGGGAGGCCACCCGCGAGCGGATGAAGGTGACGAAGACCAGTTTCAAAGACCTCGCGAAGGATCCCAAGATCATTCGTCGGTTCATTTATCTGATTCTGCTGATGACGGCGTTCAACTGGATGAGCCACGGCACGCAGGATGTGTATCCGACCTTCCTGAAAGCCACCGAAAACGGCGGAGCCGGACTGTCCAGTGAGACGGCCAAGTGGATCGCCATCATCTACAACGTCGGTGCGATCATCGGCGGATTGACGTTCGGCAGGCTGTCGGAGAAGTACGGGCGCCGGTACACGATCATCTTCTGCGCCCTCCTGGGACTGCCGATCGTGCCGTTGTTCGCGTTCTCGACGACCGCGGCGATGCTGTGCCTGGGAGCGTTCCTCATGCAGGTTGCCGTCCAAGGCGCCTGGGGCGTCATCCCCGCGCACCTCACCGAGATGTCACCCGACACGATTCGCGGCTTCTACCCCGGCGTGACGTACCAACTGGGCAATCTGCTTGCGGCGCTGAACCTTCCGATCCAGGAGCGACTCGCTCATTCGCATGGGTACCCGTTCGCCTTGGCGGCTACGGTGATCCCGGTGTTGATCGCCGTCGCCTTCCTGACGCTGATTGGCAAGGACCGCAAGGGAATTGAATTCGGCACCGAGGAGAGCGCAGAGCTCGCCGGGGCGCGCGGGGGCTAGCCCGACGACCGGTTCAGGCGCGGCTCACGGTCACCGGAATGCCGTTCAGCGCTCCATTGCCCGATGGCTCGTCGACGAACGTCGGCGGCGACAGCACGTTGAAGTTGACGCCGGGCGAGCTGTTGGCCACCGCCATCTTGGTGCCGGGCTTTCCGTGACCCCAGCCGTGCGGCATCGACACCACGCCGGCTTTGATCGCGTCTGTCACCTCCACCGGCACCGCCAGCTTGCCGGTCGGCGACACCACCTCGACGACGTCGCCGGTCGCGACGCCGCGCCGATGCGCATCGGCCGGGTGCATGAGCAACGTACAGCGATCGCGGCCCTTCATCAGCGCGGGGACGTTGTGCAGCCACGAGTTGTTCGACCGCAGATGCCTGCGGCTGACCAGCACGAGGTCGTCGGGCTCACGCGCCAGCCGTGCGTCTAGCCGCGGCAGGTCGTCAAGTAGATACTGGGGCGCCAGCCGGATCTTGGCTTCCGGCGTTTCGAGAATGTCCGGCAGCTGCGGCACCATCGGCCCGAAATTCACTCCGTTGGGCCGCCGTTTCAATTCGGCCAGCGTCAGACCATCGGGCACGTCCCCGTACCGGTCGCCGAACGGGCCGGTGCGCAGCGTCAGGTCAAGGATCCGCTCGGGGCCGCCGCGCTTGTAGTGGGCACGGACCGCCGCGCCGTCGAGGCCCTGTGTGAACGCCATGTAGTCGAAGAAACCGTCGTCGATAGCGGCGACGTCGACGTCCTCGGCCGGCACGCCCTGGCACAGGCCGGTGAGCCGGATCAAGATCTCCCACTCTTCTGGGCGGCCGGGATCGTCGGGGGCGAACACCGGCGCCGAGTAGTTGGCGACGCTGTTGACGGCGAAGGCCAGGATCAGGTCGTCGTGGTGCGGCTGCTCAAGCGGCGACTGCCCAGGCAGGATGACGTCGGCATGCCTGGTGGTCTCATTGACCCAGTTGTCGACGGAGATCATCGCGTCCAGCCCGGGCAGCAACTCGTCCAGCTTGTCGCCGCCGGGGCTGGAGAGCACCGGGTTGCCTGCGACCGTGATCAACGCCTTGATCTGGCCGTCGCCGGGGGTGGCGATCTCCTCGGCCAGACACGACACCGGGGCTTGGCCCAGCACCTCCTTCGCCCCACGGACGCGGGTGTGCCAGCGCCCGAAGATGGGGGCGCCGCCCTCCATGCCAGGCTGCGGCTGACCCGTCAACGTCCAGACCGCAGGGCGGGCGAACATGCTGCCACCCGGGGTGTCGAAGTGCCCGGAAAGGATGTTGACGACGTCCACGAGCCAGCTCGCGAGACTCCCGAACTCTTGATTGCACAGACCAATTCGCCCGTATACGACTGCTTTTGGTGTGGCGGCCAGGTCGCGGGCCAGTTCCCTGATCCGCTGCGCGCGGATGCCGGTGACGTCGGCGACCCGTTCAGGTGGGTAGTCGGCCGCGACGCGGCGCACCACATCGACGCCGTCGACGTGCGGGGCCGCCGTCCCTAGTGACACGAGGTCTTCGTCGAACAGGGTGTGCACGACCGCCAGCAGCAGCGCGGCGTCCGTGCCCGGGGTCACGGGCAGCCATTCGTCGGCGTGCGCCGCAGTCTGCGTGCGCACCGGGTCGATGACGATGACCTTGCCGCGCTTGCGGATTCGGTTGACGATGCCCATCACGTCAGGTGCGGCCAGCAGTGAGCCCTGTGACGCGGCCGGGTTGGCTCCCATCACGACGAGAAGATCGGTGCGTTCGATGTCGGGTACCGGGAACGTCCACCACCCGCCGTACATCAGGTGCGACGTCAGGTTCTTCGGCCACTGGTCGACCGTGCCGGGCGAGTAGCTCACCGGAATTCCCGACATTCCCAGCAGCACGCCGATGTAGCGCCCGAGTGAGAACGAGTGCGCCAGCGGATTGCCGGTGTAGGCCGTGACCGCGGAGATTCCGTACCTGTCGATGACGGGCTTGAGCAACTCCGAGCACCGCCGGAACGCGGCGTCCCAACCGACCTCCTGCCAGCGCCCGTCGACCTTGATCAGTGGCCGGCGAATGCGGTCGGGGTCGTGGTGTACGGCGCCCAGCGACGCGCCTTTCGGGCACAGGTGCCCGCGGCTCCACACGTCGTCCGGGTTGCCGCGGATGCTGCGCACTTGGCCGCCCTCGACGTGAATCTCCAAGCCGCACATGGCCTCACAGAGCGGACAGGTGTACAGATGGCGGCCGTCGGCTCCGGTGCGCGCGAGCCGGGTGGTGAGGTCGGTGGTCACGGGCCCACGGTACGCCCTAATCGCTACGATGAGTAGCGGAATTCACCGGTGGAGCGACGAGCGCGGGGACGAATTCCCTGAATTGGCCATGCGATCGGCCCGGTCGCCTCAAGGTAGACGCAGGCCCATGTTCTGATCGTCCGGTGCAGCCCCAAGGAGGTGCCATGGGCAGCATTCACCTGCTGGCCGATGGTGATTGCCCCATGTGGCAGGACTTTGATTTCTCGGCCGCCGCGGCCGCGTACGGACAGCTCACCAGCGTCCTGGCGGGTTTCGCGTTCATCGCGATCACGCTCATGCTCAACCGACAGCACCGCCGCGAGGCGCTCGGCCGGGCCGACATCGCCGAGGAGCTGGTCCAGGATCGAAGATGTATCGCGGCCTTCGGATGCGCGTTTCTCGGACTCATCGCCGCAACCGTGCTGTACGCAGCGATCTCAGCCGAGCGCGGCTGCGTCGTCACCGACGGCAGGGGGGCGTCCGAAGAGGTGCTGGCCGGAGTGGCGTTCGCTTTCGCGCTCTACACATTGCTTTTCGCGGCTGTGCAGCTGGTCTCCGCGGCAGCGCTGGGCGCACACATTCGTTTCATCGTCGCGGTCCTAACACCGCCAATCATTGTGGTGTTCGTGCTGTCCAGCCTGGACGATCTGGCGCTGTCGCTGGCAGGTCCGCCGCAGAATCCCCTGCCGCACCGGCCAATTGAACCAATGTGGACACCCAGCAGCCGATCGTTGTGGGACAGCTCCCAATCCCTGTTGCCGTGGCTGGCTTTGGCGGTTTTTGTGGCTTGCGCCGTCATCTGGTGGTGCGGAAGAAGCGTACGGCGGGATGACGGCACGCCGGCCCGGCTAATGGATCTTGCGATGACATGTCTGCCCTATTCGAGCCTGGCTTTGATCATGTTCGCGGTGTGGCAATCGATGTCGCTGTCGACGCTTGACCCCACCGCACACATCAGCCCCCGGCTGGCATGGGGACTGGTTGGGGTTTCGACGGCGTTGGTGATTGCCCAGAGTGCGTGTCTGTCACTCGAACGCGGCGAAGAACGGGATCACCAGACGGCGCCAACCCAGCCTTCGGGTCAAGGCGAGGATGAGGGTCGCGCGTAGACGACTTTGCTGCCGAACACGATGTCCTGAACCGACCTGCGCCGCCGGTCCACCACCACCCAGAGCAGCCCGATCGGAAACACCACGCAGGTGACCGCTCGCAGCAACGCCACGAAGGGGCCGAGCCGCGGCTTGCGGCGCCCGACGACGCGCAGTCCCATCACCACAGCTCCCACGGTGCACCCCGACACCGACCAGCACGCGACCAGGTAGAGCACCGACACGACGAATGCGATGGTGGTCGAGAAGACGAAATCGAGGGACGGAAACGTGAAGGCCGTCGAGTGCAATATCAGCCGCGTCAACACCACCCCGACATACAGGGCGGCAAGGATTGCGCCGACGGTCAAGAAGTCGATGACGGCAGCCACGCCTCGGCTGACGATGCCTGCCGCGCGCTCTTCGACTTGTGGCGTCAGTTCGCTCACCGGTTGTCCGGGTCGCGTCCGAGGATGCGATCGACGAAGCCGGACACCATGTCGTCGGCTCGCTCGCCTTGAGTGCGGACGTCGGTCATCACCTCGGCTGTGACGCTGTTCGTCGATTCCCTGATGATCGCGGGAAGGTCGACGCCGTCGATGACCTGGTTCGCGAGTCCGACGAGGTCAATCCGCCCGATGACCGCATCCATGTCGAGCTCGTCGAGCACCAACTCCGTCAAATCCAGTTGCTCCAGAACAAGTTTCACCATGTCGACCACTACGGTGGAGATCAGTGTCTTGATCGGCTCGGTGCTGCGCGCGATGGCGTCCTCGCCGCGCCTGGTCAGCTCGGAGCGCCCACGACGCAGCCAGGAGCCGACCAACGGAAGGCTTTCGACGGCCCGGTATGTCGCCATCGCACCGCCCGCGACAGTGGCGGCGGCGCCGGCGACGACCAGTACGGCGGGCTGCTTGCGCAGGTCCGCAAGTTCGGGCACCACCGCATCGTAATCACCACGCTCGTCGAAAGGCGCAGATCAAGGCTTGCGCTCGACCCATTCCCGTCGAGAGCAATTCATCAGAAACCAGTATGTTGCTCGTGTCGTCGCCGTTAAGGAGCACCATGAGCAACTCGTCGGAAACCGGCACCCGCAAGCGTGTCGTGATCATCGGGTCCGGTTTCGGGGGCCTGCGCGCGGCCCGATACCTCAAGCGGGCCGACGTCGATATCACATTGATCTCTCGGACCACGACCCACCTGTTCCAGCCGTTGCTCTACCAAGTCGCGACGGGGATCTTGTCCGAAGGCGAAATCGCGCCGACAACGCGTCTGGTGTTGCGCAAGCAGAAGAATGTGCGCGTGCTGCTCGGTGACGTCGAAGCAATCGACCTGACGGCGAAAACCGTTACCTCGCGGTTGATCTCGATGGAAACGGTCGCGCCTTTTGACATGCTGATCGTGGCCGCGGGTGCCCAGCAGTCGTACTTCGGCAACGATCAGTTCGCGACGTACGCGCCGGGCATGAAGACGATCGACGACGCGCTGGAATTGCGCGGACGCATCCTGGGAGCCTTTGAGGCCGCCGAGGTGTCCACCGACCACGCTGAACGGCAGCGCCGGCTCACGTTCGTGGTCGTCGGCGCCGGACCGACCGGGGTCGAAGTGGCCGGTCAGATCGCCGAGCTCGCGGAGCGCACTCTCGCGGGGGCGTTCCGGACGATCAAGCCGCAGGACTGCCGGGTGATCCTGCTCGACGCGGCGCCCATGGTGCTACCGCCGATGGGTGAGAACCTCGGCCGTAAGGCCCAGAAGCGCCTGGAGAAGATGGGCGTCGAGGTGCAGCTCAACGCGATGGTGACCAACGTCGACTACATGGGAATCACCGTGAAGGACAAGGACGGACCCGAGCGGCGCATCGAATGCGCGTGCAAGGTGTGGTCCGCAGGCGTCCAGGCCAGCGCGTTGGGAAAGATGGTCGCCGAGCAATCCGACGGCACCGAAGTCGACCGTGCCGGGCGCGTGGTCGTCGAACCGGATCTCAGCGTCAAGGGCTACCCGTACGTTTTCGTGATCGGCGACCTGATGTCCGTTCCCGGCGTACCCGGCATGGCGCAAGGCGCGATTCAGGGCGCCAAGTACGCAACGAAGCTGATCAAGAAGTCGCTCAAGGGCCAGGACGATCCGGCCACCCGGGAACCCTTCAAGTACCGCGACAAAGGCAGCATGGCGACGATCTCACGCAACAGCGCCGTTGCACAGGTCGGCAAGTTGGAGTTCAGCGGCTATTTCGCGTGGTTGGCGTGGCTGGTCTTGCATCTTTTCTATCTGGTCGGCTTCAAGAATCAGTTCACGACGATCGTCGCGTGGTTCGTCACCTTCCTGGGCCGGGGCCGCGGTCAGATGGCCATCACCAGCCAAATGATCTACGCCAGGCAGGCGATGACGATGCTGCAACAGCAGCAGGGGGCACTGGCCGCCGCCGAGACGGCCGACGAACTCGAACGGTCCGAGTCAGCAGGCGGGGCGGCCTAGGCGTTTTCTGCGCGAGCGTGCGTGTCTGCGGCCGACACGCCGTATTGGCTAGCGAGTCTGCGCACGCTCGTGCCGCCAGACGAGGCCCTTTTTGCGTCGCGGACGATCAGCGGTCCGCTGACCTGGAATTCGGAGCTCCTCGGTGCTGAGGTCGGGGAGGAAAGTAGCGGCCTTGACGGCCCGGACGTCCCGTGACTTGATTCTGTACGGGTGCGGAGAACTCGCCAATTACCTTGCACGGCAGCATCTTGTGGACGAAGTGCGATTTTGGATGCATCCCTACGTGTGGGGTCGCGGCGTCAGGCCTTTCGAGCCCGGCGAGATGCCGATGCCGCTTCGTCTGCTCTCGACGAAGACGTACACCTCGGGTCTGGTGCGGCTGACGTACGAGCCAGCTGGCTGACGGCGTCCGCTGCGAGCGTGCGCAGAATCGAATACTGGCTCGGCGTGTCGGCCGCAGACACGCACGCTCGCGCCAAAAGCCGGCGCTAACTAGATTGGCGTGAGACCGTGCTTGCGCTGGACGCGGTCGTACTTCTGAATGTCTTTCAACAGGTGAAGCGACTTGCGCAGCAACAGCCTCGTCTCGTGCGGCTCGATCACCCCGTCGATGTATCCGCGCTCAGCAGCGATCCACGGGATGGCAATGTTCTCGTTGTAGCCCTCGATGAACGAGCGCTTGACCTCTTGCGCTTCGGGGGCGTGCGGGTCGGGGAAGCGTTTCATCAACAGCTGCGCGGCTCCGTCGGCACCGATCACCGCGATGCGTGCGGTGGGCCATGCGAAGTTCAAGTCGGCTGAGAGCTGCTTGGAGCCCATCACCGCGTACGCGCCGCCGTAGGACTTGCGGATCGTGATCGTCACCTTCGGGATGTCGGCTTCGACGACGGCGTTGAGGAAGCGGCCGCCGCGCTTGATGATTCCGTTCTTTTCTTGCTCGACGCCTGGCAGGAAGCCCGGGGTGTCGACGACGAAAACCAAAGGCAGGTTGAAGGAGTCGCAGAACCTGATGAAGCCGGCCGCTTTGTCGGACGCTTCGTTGTCGATCGCACCGGAAAGGAACATCGGCTGGTTGGCGATCACACCGACGGGACGCCCGTTGACGCGCGCGAACGCGGTGATCATCGCGGGGCCGCGGTGCGCGGCGACGTCGAACACGTCGCCGTCGTCGAAGATTCGAATCAGGATCTCATGCATGTCGTAGGCGGCGTTGTCGTTGTCCGGCACGATCGCATCCAATTCCAGGTCGTGCGGAGTGATCTCGGGTTCAAGGCCAGGGTTCACGATCGGAGCATCGTCGAACGTGTTGCCCGGCAGGAAACTCAGATAGTCGCGCACGTACTGGAATGCGGCAGCCTCGGACTCGACCACCTGGTGAATGTTGCCGTAGCGCGCCTGAGCATCCGCGCCACCGAGTTCGTCAAGGCTGACGTCTTCCCCGGTGACGTCCTTGATGACGTCGGGTCCGGTGACGAACATGTACCCCTGGTCACGCACTGCAATTACAAGGTCTGTCTGTATTGGCGAATAGACCGCTCCCCCAGCGCATTTGCCGAGAATGATCGAGATCTCCGGTACAAGGCCGCGGAGCAGCTCGTGGCGGCGACCGAGTTCTGCGTACCAGGCCAGCGAGGTCACCGCGTCCTGGATGCGGGCGCCTGCGGAGTCGTTGATGCCGATGATCGGGCAGCCGACCATTGCGACCCACTCCATGAGCTTGGCCACCTTGCGACCGAACATCTCACCGACGGAGCCCTGGAAAACCGTTTGGTCATGTGAGAACACACCGACGGGTCGGCCGTTGATCCTGCCGTGTCCCGTCACGACGCCGTCGCCGTACAACGCGTTGGGATCACCCGGGGTTTTGCACAGCGCACCAATCTCCAAGAAGCTGCCTGGGTCGAGCAGCGCGTGGATTCTCGCGCGGGCGCTGGGGATTCCCTTTTTCTCGCGCTTCGCGACGGCCTTCTCACCGCCGGGCTCCTTGGCCAGTTCGAGCTTTTCGTGCAGGTCGGCTAGCTTCTTGGCGGTGGTGTCGGTCACTAGTTGTCCACTCTGCTCTCGGATGAGCCGCTTGCGCGAAGACCGACGGCTTCGGATGAGCCGCTTGCGCGAAGACCGACAGCTTCTGCGTCAATCTTGTTGAGCGCCTGGCTCATATGTGCGCCGACCTTCGCGATGATCGGCTCGTCGATGGCCTGGATGTGCTCGCCGCCGATGGGCACCACCTCGAGATCGCCGACGAACTCGCCCCACCCGCCGTCGGGCTTGCGGGTGGCGTAGCGCGGTTCGAACATGATCGCGTCGTCGTGGTAGCGGTCTGCCATGTACAGCGTGACGTGCCCGTCGTAGGGCCGGACTTGTGCGGTGTCGATCGCGCGGTTGTCGAGATAGGACGTGCGCTGGTGCTCGATGATGCCGCCCGGGATCTGCACCCCGCTCTGCTTGACCGCCTCCAGTACGAACGACACCTGGCCCGCGTCGTCGAGCGTCTCCAGGTGGTCGTAAGGGATTTCGGGGATCGTCACGTTGAACGTGCGCTCGGCGAACCGGGCATACCGTTCCCAGCGGTTCCGTGTCTCTTCCTTGGTCTGCGGGATTTCCTCGCCCGCGCGCACCACGTCGATCAGCCCGACGAACGGCACGTCGCAGCCCTGCTCCTTGAGCGCGATCGCACACGCGTAGGCCAGCACACCGCCCAGCGACCAGCCGACCAGGATGAACGGGCCGTCGCCCTGCAACTCGCGCAGCTTCGGAATGTATTGCGCAGCACGCTCTTCGATGGTGCCCTCGACACGTTCGAAGCCGTACATCGGAGTGTCCGGCGGAAGCCGCTTCAGCAGCGGCTCGTACACCACGGTCGACCCACCTGCAGCGTGGAACACGAACACCGGAACCTTGTCCGAACCTTCTTCGCGGGGCCGGATGATGCGGACGAATCCGTCGATCTGCCCGGCCTCCAAGTAGTTTCGCACCTTATCGGCCAGCGCCTCGATGGTGGCCGACGACGTCACGTCCTCGACCGAGATCGGACCGTCGGCCCGATCAGACAGCCGCTGCGCCATTTTTTCCGCGGTCGCAGCGTCGAGGTCTGGCAGAGGGTTGAAGATGCCGCCGGGCGACTTGCCGGTGACCACCGCCCACGTCGCGAACGTCACCCGCTCCGACGCGTCGCGCGGTGGCACGTCGGCGCCGAGCGCCTCGGTGACCGCCTCCTGCGAGAGAACGGCCGCGGCCGCAGCCAGTGCGGGCTTCTCGGTGCGCGGGGGACCCTCAGGGTTGTTCGACGGCGGTGGCGGCGGAGCGGCGTCGGCCGCGACATCAGGCGGCGGAGCGGCGTCGGCCGCGGCACCACTGTCGGCCTGCTGCGTTTCTGGCTCGGCCTGCGGGTCGGGCGCAGGCGCAGTGAGCGTTTCGATCGACGCGCCGGACATCATCCGAGCCTGCTCTTCGGCAATCTCGTCGGCGGTCTTGGTCTTCTGGTACTCGTGCAGTTCCTCGACTTCGTCGCGGTGCTCGATCGCGTATTGAATCAGCTTCTCGACGGCGTACAGGTTCGCGTCACGGACGGCCTGCAGCTGGATCGGCGGCAAGTCGAAGTCGTATTCGACGCGGTTCTTGATCCGCACCGCCATCAGCGAGTCGAGCCCGAGCTCGATGAGCGGGACCTCCCACGGCAGGTCCTCTGGCTCGTAACCCATCGCGCTGGCCACGATCGTCGCCAACCGTTGCCCCACACTTTCAGCGGAATCCGGCGACCACTTCGCGAAGCCAGCACCGAGATTGGCGCCTTGTGTCAGATGGTCGTGCAGGATTTCAGCATCAGGCTGTTCGTCGACGGCAGGCGTTGCTGCGACGACCTCGGTTGGCGCCGTTGCGGTTCCGACGGCAACCGCGGCCGGCAACGCCGCGACCTGGCCGGACCGCGTCACGATCGCGTCGTAGACGAGGGTGAATGACTCGTCGATACGGGCGTGCACCTGCACCGACGCCCCACCGGGATGGCGGGTCAGTGTCGTCACCAGCCGCGCGCCGTCGCCGGGCACTGCCCGCTGCTCCGAAGCCGTCACCTCCGCGTCCGGAAGCACCTGCGTCGCAGCGGTTTTCACCAAAGCCGCGAGGTCGGTCGCGTCGCGCGGCGCGTACTCCCAGACGTGGCGCCCGTCCGGCATCGCGACGTGTGTGCCCGGCATCATCACCGATCCGTCGCCCGAGAACCGCGCGTCGAGCCAGTGCTCCTTGCGCTTGAACTTGGTCGGCGGGATGTTTGCGTAGTCCGCAGGCCGTTCCGCCCGCGTGAACAGCGTCCGGACGTCGAGGTCGTGGCCGAGGACGAACAGCTGAGCCATCGTCGCGACCATCGACTCGGTCTCGTCCTGCTTGCGCGCCAGCGTCGCGATCAGCTGTGGATCGTGCAGGCCTGCGGCGGCGGTGGTCAAGCCCACCTGCATCAACGCAACCGGGTTGGGCGCCAACTCGAGGAACGTGGTGTAGCCGTTGTCGACGGCGTTGCGGATGCCGTGGGTGAAGTAGACGGAATGCCGCAGGCCCTTCTTCCAGTAGTCCACGTCGTGGATCGCCTGCCCGGGGCGGATGAAGCTGCCCTCGTGCACGGTCGAGTAGTAGCCGATGGTCGTCGGCCGCGGCTCGATGCCGATCAGCTCGGCGGCCAGCTCGCCCAGCAGCGGGTCCATCTGCTGCGTGTGGCTGGCGCCCTTCGTCTGGAATTTGCGGGCGAACTTGCCTTCCTTCTCGCAGCGCTCGATGATCGCGTCCACCTGTTCCGGCGGCCCGCCGATCACGGTCTGGCTGGGCGCGGCGTAGACGCACACCTCGAGATCCGGGAAGTCGGAGAACACCGTCTTGATCTCGTCGGCCGAGTACTCGACCAAGGCCATCAGGCGGATGTACTCGCCGAACAGCATCGCCTCCCCTTCACCCATGAGATGGGCGCGAGACGCGATGGTGCGGGTGGCGTCGGCCAACGAGAGCCCGCCAGAGAAGTACGCGGCGGCGGCTTCGCCGAGCGACTGGCCGATAACCGCACCGGGTTTGGCTCCGTGGTGGCGGAGAAGCTCGCCGAGCGCGACCTGAATCGCGAAGATCACGGTCTGCGTAGTCTCGATGCCGTAGTCCTGCGCGTCGTCGAGGATCAGCTCGACGATCGAATAGCCCCGTTCGTCCTGCACGTGTGCGTCGACCTTGTTGATCCACTCGGCGAACACGTCGTTGCGCAGGTACAGGCTTTTGGCCATCTTCCGGTGCTGCGCACCGAAGCCGGCGAGCACCCAGACGGGTCCGTTGGTTACGGGCCCATCGGCGCTGAACACGTTGGGCCGCTGCTTGCCTTCGGCGACCGCGCGCAGGCCCTTGATGGCCTCATCGTGGTCGTGGGCGAGCACCACCGCGCGCGAGCGGCCGTGGTTTCGCCGCGACAGCGCCCGGCCGATCGACTCGAGCGATGCCGCCTGCCCCTCGGGGCTTTCCAGCCAGTCCGCGAGCTCGGCGGCGGCGGCCTTCTTGCGTGAGGTGAGGAAGGCCGAGACCGCCAGCGGCACTGCAGGAGCCGGCGGCTCCTCCGAATCCAGCTCCTCGAGCGCAATCTCTTTGAGCCGCAACGCCTCATCGGTCAGGCCAGGAAGTTCGTACTCGACGTCGCCCAAGGCAGACGGCGCGACCGCATCAATCTCATGGTCGATGAACTCGCCGTACTCATCCATCCGCACGCCGCCCACGAACGCGGCGCCGGCGTCTTCGTCGGGCTTGTCTTCGACGACGGGTTCGGGCTCGGGTTCCTTCTCGATGACGTCGCGGGGCAGCACTTCGCGGACCACCACGTGGGCGTTCGCCCCACCGAACCCGAAGCCGGAGACGCCCGCGATCGCGTACCCGCTGTAGCGGGGCCAGTCGGTGACGGTGTCGGCGACCTTCAGTCGCACCGTGTCGAAGTCGATGTACGGGTTGGGTCCGGCGTAGTTGATGGACGGCGGCAGCTTGTCGTGCTGCAGCGCCAGAACCATCTTCGCCAGGCTGGCCGCGCCTGCCGCCGATTCGAGGTGGCCGACGTTGGACTTCACTGCACCCAGCAGGGCCGGCTTGTCGGCGGGACGCCCCCTGCCGATCACCCGGCCGAGGGCTTCGGCCTCGATCGGGTCCCCGAGGATCGTGCCGGTGCCGTGCGCCTCGATGTAGTCGACGGTGCGCGGGTCGATGCCGGCGTCCTTGTACGCCCGGCGCAGCACCTCGGCCTGGGCGTCGGGGTTAGGTGCCAGCAGGCCGTTGGAGCGGCCGTCATGGTTGACCGCGCTTCCCGCGATGACGGCGAGGATCTGGTCGCCGTCGCGGCGGGCGTCGTCGACACGCTTGAACACGAGCATGCCGCCGCCCTCGGCGCGCGAGTACCCGTCGGCGTCCGACGAGAACGACTTGATCCGGCCGTCGGCGGCAAGCACGCCGCCGACTTCGTCGAAACCGATCGTCACCAGCGGCGTGATCAGCGCGTTGACGCCACCCGCGATCGCGACGTCGCACTCGCCGGAACGCAGCGCTTGCACGGCCTGGTGCGCCGCGACGAGCGAGCTGGAGCAGGCCGTGTCCACCGCGAACGACGGTCCCCGGAAGTCGTAGAAGTACGACACCCGGTTCGCGATGATCGAGGTGGCTGTGCCGGTGATCGCGTATGGGTGCGCGACCGTCGGGTCGGACACCGCAAGGAACTGGTAGTCGTTGTTGGACGCGCCGACGAACACGCCGACGCTGCCGCCGCGCAGGCTTGACGCCGGGATGCGTGCGTGTTCCAGTGCCTCCCAGGTCAATTCGAGAGCGAGCCGCTGCTGCGGGTCGAGGTTGTCGGCCTCCATCTTGGACAAGGCGAAGAACTCGGAGTCGAAGCCCTTGATGTCCGTCAGGTAGCCGCCGCGGGTGCGCGCCTTCGCGACCCGCTCGGCGATTCGCGGCTCGGAAAGGAACTCGGTCCACCGGCCCTCGGGCAGATCGCTGATACCGCTGCGCCCGGCCAGCAGCGCCTGCCACGTCGCGTCGGGCGTGTTCATGTCGCCGGGGAAACGGGTGGCCAACCCGACGATCGCGATGTCGGCAACGTCGCGAACGCGCGACCAGTCCTCGTCTTCTCCTGTGTCCTCGACGACAGGCTCGCCGTCGACGATCCGCGTGGCCAGCGACTCGATCGTGGGGTGCTGGAACGCCACTGTCGCCGACAGCGTCACGCCGGTGAGGTCCTCGATGTCGGAGGCCATCGCGACCGCATCGCGTGAGGAGAGCCCGAGCTCGACCATGGGGGTGGTCTCGTCGATCGCGTCGGGCGATTGGCCGGTGGCGCTGGCCACCCAATTGCGCAGCCAAGTGCGCATCTCGGCGACGGTCATGTCGCCGGGGCTATTGCTTGTGACTTCAGTCTCGTGTTCTGTCATTGCCTTCTCGAAATATCGCCCGCCGCGGTTGTCAGTCCGCCGCGTCGGGGAAGGAGTTCGGGGACGCCGTGCCGCGGCGAAGGCTGCCGTCGATGTAGGCGGCCCTGCATGCCCGGCGGCCGATCTTGCCACTGGAGGTGCGCGGAATCGAGCCCGCCGGCATCAGGAGCACATCGCGTACCGTGACGCCGTGCCGGACGGCGACCGCGGCGCGGATGTCGTCGGCCACAGGTGCCACCTCGAGTTTGTGCGTACCGGCGGCGCGTTCGCCAACGATCACCAACTGCTCAGACGTGTCGTCAGCGTCGTACGTCAGGCCGGCATGCGCGTTGTCGAAGACTTCCTGCGGCAACTGGTTAGCCGGCACCGAGAACGCTGCCGCGAACCCGGGCCGCAGCGCACGCGTGGCCTCCTGCGCCGTGTATTCGAGATCCTGCGGGTAGTGGTTGCGGCCGTCGATGATCACCAGCTCTTTGATCCGGCCGGTGACGTAGAACTCGCCGTCGAGGTACGCGCCGAGGTCGCCGGTGCGCATCCACGTCCCGTCGTCGGGAGCACCCTCCGCGTGGGAGGGATTGGCCCGCGACTTGAGGATGTTCTGAAAAGTCTCGCGGGATTCTTCTTCTTTGTTCCAGTAGCCGACGCCGACGTTGTTGCCATGCACCCAGATCTCGCCGATCTGACCGTCGGGTAGTTCGGTGGCGGTGTCGGGATCGACGATCGCCGCCCACTCGTCGTATCCGATCTCGCCGCACGCCACCTGCGGCACCGCTTTGGGCGCGCCTTCGGGCAGTTCGACCAGCCGGTCGTTGGCCAGCTCGTCGCGGTCGACGTGGATGACCTTCGCCGCCTCATCGGCCTTCGTGGTGGACACCATCAACGTGGCCTCTGCCATCCCGTAGGACGGCTTGATGACCTTTTCCGACAGTCCGTACGGCGCGAACGCTTCGTAGAACCTGCGCATCGACGCCTGGGACACCGGCTCGCTGCCGTTGAGGATGCACTTCACGTTGCTCAGGTCGAGGTCGGGCTCGCCCTCCTTCGGCAGACCGCGGCGCGCGGCGTGCTCGAATGCGAAATTCGGCGCCGCCGAGATGCTCGGCCCGGCGTCGTTGCCTTTGACCCCGAGCTCGCGCATCCACCGAATGGGGCGGCGCACGAAGGCGGCCGGGGTCATGAACGTCGCGTACCTGCCGATGATCGACGGCAGCATGATCGTGATCAGACCCATGTCGTGGAAGAACGGCAGCCAGCTGACGCCGCGGTGGCCCTCTTCTCCCTCCAGCGCGGTCATCACCTGGATGATGTTGGTGGCCACCGCGAGGTGAGTGATCTTCACACCGGCGGGCGCGCGTGTCGAGCCGGAGGTGTACTGCAGATACGCGACCGTCTCTTCGGTGGCTGGCGGCGGCTCAACCCACGTGTCGGCGACCTCGTCGGGCACCGCGTCGACGGCGATGATGCGGGGGCGTTCCTTGGCCGGCCGGTTACGGAAGAACTTCCGAACTCCCTCTGCAGAACCGGTGGTCGTCAGGATGACAGAGGGCGTGCAGTCGTCAAGAACCGAATGCAGCCGGCCGACGTGACCGGGCTCGGCCGGGTCGAACAACGGAACGGCGAGTCGGCTGGAGTACATCGCGCCGTACAAGGCCGTCAGGTAGTCGAGACTCTGCGGGCACAGGATTGCGACCCGGTCATCGGGCTGCGTGACCTGCTGAAGGCGCGCTGCGATAGCACGGTTACGCAGGCTGAACTGCGACCACGTCAGATCGCGCTCGACGCCGTCGCGTTCGGTGGAGAAGTCGAGGAACCGGTACACAAGATGCTCGCCCCGAATCTGGGCCCACCGTTCCACGTGACGGACGAGGCTGGCACCTTCTGGGAACTTGATGCGTCCTGTCGCCTTGTCGATGAACGGATTCACCCAAATCGGCACGTTCTTCTCTTCCTGTCGAACACCACGCGGCTTGCGTCACCTTTGACCGCTCTCGCCGCAAAAGCCCAAACCTTACAGATCGTACAGAGGCCTGGCGTCATCCCCGTGACCTGGACCGGCGCCCGGACTTGATGTCGTCGGGCCTTGCTGACCAGCCGATTTGGACGGGGCGGCCGCTCCTGCTCTTAGTTATTTCTTAATGTTAGGGGACGCCTGGTCGGGCGCCAAATCGTCGGGACCCTTCGTGTCTGAACTGTCATCTCGCCACCGGGTGAGGCGCGCCGTTGGTCAGTTGCGACGCCCAGTTGGCCGTCCATGCGGTGGCCGGCTGCCCGTCGACGGCCCAGAACTCCGGAGTGTTGTACAGCGCGTGCACGGGGTGGGCTGCGCCACCGGCCAGCGTCTCGATTGTGGCGGGCAGATTGAGGAGGCTGAAGGCGTCTTTGGGCGCCGCGCAGATGAGGTCGCTTTGCGCACAGATCTGGTTGGTGCGGTCGTTGAGTGCGCCAAAGCCTCCGTTTCGCGGGCCGGTCATCGTCATGCCGGAAGGGATGAACGGAACGCCGTACAAGACGATCTCCGCCCCCTCCCCGTCGGGATTGGGGCCCACGTCCTGGCCGACGCCGGTCTGGCGGCGTCCGTCGGCGATAAGGGTCGTGCCGAGAACCCGGTCCGCGGCAACGGGTCCCCGGCCATTGCCGATGTCGCTGGCGATGTCACCGCCGATCACCGCGCCCTGCGAGAATCCGATGATCACGTAGTCGGTCAGTGGACACTTGGCCGCCATGGCGGCCATCGCGTTCTTGGTGGCCGCGGTGCCCTCGGTTCGGCTGTCGTCGTAGTTCATCTGGTCGTCACTGGTGAACGGGCGGTGGAACTGCGCGGTGTACGGGACGGTGTACACCTGCAGGCGGCTCGCGTCGAATTGTTTGGCAAGGGGCGCAGTTACATTGAGCAGCAACGCATTTGGGAACTGCGTTGGGTTCAGCGGATCCTGCTGCGGAGATGACTCCGCGGTGCCGGGGATCGAAACCAGCATCACGTCGGGGCAGCCGGCGCTCTGGGCTTTTCCTCCTGGCCTGTTGTGGAAGTACAAGCCCAATCCGACACCAACGAGCACCACGGCGACAACGCCGACGGCAATCCAGATGGTGCGATTGCGCCCGAACTTGTGCGCCACGCCTCACCCGTGCTTGGGATGGGGTGCGGCGTCGACCAACCGCGCGGACCAGTCGCGGGTCCACGCCGGGGCGGGAAGGCCGTTCTCGCTCCAGAACTCCGGGGTGTTGTACAAGGCGTGCACGGGCGAGCCCGCGCTGCCGGTGAGCACGTCAATGGTGTGCGGAAGGTTCGTGATGTCGAACGCTTCCTCGGGCGCGGCACAGATCAGGTCGCCTGTGGCGCAGATCTGGTTGGTGCGGTCGTTGAGAGCCCCGAAGCCCCCTGGACGCGGGCCGGTCATCGTGATCCCGAACGGCTTGAGCGTGTCGCCCGACAGCAACGGCACGTGCTGCAGCGTGATCTCGGCGCCCTGGCCGGGCGGGTTGGGGCCGACGTCCTTGCCCACGCCGGGTTCGCGCCGCCCATCGGCGATCAACGTGACACCGAGCACGAGATCCTCGTCAACAGGACCCCTGCCGTTGCCGATGTCGCCGGCGACGTCTCCGGCGATCACCGCACCCTGTGAGAATCCGACGATCACATAGCTGGTGAGCGGACACCGATTGTTCATGTCCGTCATCGCCTTGACGGTCGCATCGAAGCCCTCTTTGCGGCTGTCGTCGTACGAGATCTCTTTGTCGGTGCCGAACGGCCGGTGAAATTCCGCGGTGTAGGGGACCGTGTACGTCTGCAGCCGGGCCGGGTCGAACTGCTGAGCCAGCGGGCGAGTCACGTTGAGCATCAGGGCGTTCGGGTACAGCGTCGGGTTCAGCGGATCGTCTTTGGGGGACGACTCCCAGGTGCCGGGAACCGAAACCACCTGAACGTCAGGACAACTGGCGTCCTGGAACTCCGGACGCGGCTTCTTCGGCGTATACGGCGTGCTTGGACCGGTGGGCGGCGCTCCGGACGGTGGTGCAGCCGAGTTCGACGACGTCGCCTGCGGCTTTGCAGGTCCGCGCAAGTAGTTGACGGCGAAGATCAGCACGATCGCGACAAGCACGCACACCGCGCCCGCGGCCGCGAGCGCGAGAATGAGACGGCGTTTCCGCCGAGTGTCGTCCTCCATGGTCTCCTGCTAGCAGAGTCGTTCGGTGGCGATGCGGATGTAGCTCGCGGTGGCGGCGTCGACGTCGGCCGCTGTCGGTGCCCTCGCGGTCATGTGAGCGGCGTGCACGTCATTGGATACCAGCGGGTGCACGTAATCCCATACCGCCTGCTGACTCTGGCCGGCCGCGCGGGCCTGGCACACATAGGAGCCGATCGACAGTGCCAGCAGGTCAGTTGACGGGCGCAGGCCCGCCGACACCAGCGCATCCAGATAACCCTGTTGCTGCGCACTCACCGTCAGCACACCGCGGCCGCCCGTTCCCGCGGTCGCAGACGGCGGAAGCGCCGACGCCACCTGGCCGGGCGTCGCCGATTGTTTGGACGAGGTTTCGCTGGCCGGCAGCGTCACGCTGGACATGAACCCATCGCCCGCCGAGCAACCCGACAACGCGGCGACCAGGGTCGTCATCACGGCGGTACAGCACCCCGCCGTCAAGCCTGCCGTCCGTTGCACGCTTCCACGGTACCGGCGATCGGTGGGCTCCCGCGTGAGCGACGTCGCGCACGGGACCCGTGCGGGTGCCCGGGCTACTTGATGGTGGCGACCAACTCGCCCGACATCGCCCCGAGCTGCGGGCCCCACGTCGACCAGTCGTGATTTCCGCCCGGCGGGAAGTCGAAGTGGCCGTTATGCCCGCCGACGGAGCGGTAGTGCTGGTAGAACGTCCGGTTGGTGCCCTGCGCCTGATCGCAATAGCCGATCATCGCCGCGGGATCGCTGCACGTGAGCGTCTGCGGGGCGAACAACCACAGCCGTGTGTTGTTCTGCACCAGCAGCGAGACGTGCACATCGGGGTCGTGCCACTTCCACCGCCCCAACTGGGGCAGGCCCCACATATTGCGGGAGTCGACACCGCCGAAGCGCATCAGGCCCTCGGTGATCGCGCCGTTGAACGTGGTCGCGGACGGGGTCAGGAAGCCGGACAGCGAGCCGGCGTAGCGGTACCGGTCCGGGTGGAAGGCGGCCAGCGTCAGTGCACCATAACCGCCCTGAGCGGCGCCGACGATTCCGTGGCCGCTGGGTGCGAGCCCCTTGTTCGCCGCCAGCCAGTCGGGCAGCTCCTGCGACAGGAACGTCTCCCACTGGCGGCTGCCGTCCTGCTCCCAGTCCGTGTACATGCTGTAGGCGCCGCTGGCGGGCGCTACCACCGAGATGCCCTTGCCGGCGAGCGTGTTCATCGCATTGCCCGCAGTCACCCAGTTACTGACGCTGTCGCCGGCGTTGAAGGCGTCCAGCAGAACGACGGCGTGGGGACCGCCCGCCTGGAAGGCAACCGGGATGTCACGGCCCATCGCGCCCGACGGGACCATCAGCATTTCGACACCGGCAGCGTTCGCGATACCCGGCATCGCGGTGGGGGCGGCCAGCAGGCCAGCCCCGAGGATCACGGCCGCCGCCGCACGCAGGAATATCGCACTCACCTTCATCGCCACCCCTCACAGCCGCCGCGTCAGATCGACGCAACGTAGTGAATCACATCACAGGGCGAAGGCGCGACGGTCGTGCAGCCTCGGGAAATGACCGACGGGGGCGACCCATCGCTGTGGCCACCCCCCGTCGGGTCGATTTGTTCGCGCCTAGCTGGTCGGCGTGGCGCCGAGCACCCGCTGGATGTCAGGCTTCATCGCGCCGAGCTGCTGACCCCAGTAGGCCCAGCTGTGGGTCCCCGACTCCGGGAAGTTGAACACCGCGTTCTTGCCGCCTGCCGCGATGTACGTGTCCTGGAAGGTCTTGTTGGTGCGAAGGGTGAAGCCTTCGAGGAACTTGGCGTTGAAATCGCCACCGCCGAGCTCATTGGGCTTGCCATTGCCGCAGTACACCCACAGGCGGGTGTTATTGGCGACCAGCTTGCTGATGTTGACCATCGGATCGTTGCGCTTCCACGCCGGATCTTCCTTCGGTCCCCACATGTCCGCGGCCTTATAGCCGCCGGCGTCGCCCATCGACGTCCCGACCAGGGTCGGCCACCAGCCCTCAGAGAGGTTCAGGAAGCCCGACAGCGACGCTGCGTACGGGAACTGCTGCGGGTAGTAGATCGCCAGCGTCATCGCCGCGGACCCGGCCATCGACAGACCGACGGCGGCGCTGCCCGTGGGCTTCACCTGCTTCTGGGCTGACAAGTACGCGGGCAGCTCCTGGGTGAGGAATGTCTCCCACTTGTAGGTCAGGCAGCCGGCCTTGCCGCACGCCGGCTTGTACCAGTCGCTGTAGAAGCTGGACTGGCCGCCGACCGGCATGACCACCGAGAGACCGGACTGGTAGTACATCTCGAATGCGTTGGTCTCGATGTCCCAGCCGTTGAAATCGTCGCGGGCGCGCAGCCCGTCAAGCATGTAGACGGCAGGTGAACCGGCGCCGCCGCTTTGGAACTGGATCTTGATATCGCGACCCATTCCCGCCGAGGGGACCTCTAGGTACTCAACCGGCAAACCCGGCCGAGAGAACGCCCCCGCAGTCGCCGAGCCCCCTACGACGCCGACCAGACCCGGCAGCAACGCCGCAGCCATGGCCGCGACCGTCAATCTGCGAGCCCAGGGGCCCCGCAACTTCTCAACGAACTTCATTGTGTGTGTCCATCCCATCTTTTATGCGAATGGCACCGCGCGTCCCCGCTGCCGTGCCTTGGGTAGTCAACCACACCTTTATGTGGTTGACCTGACGCGAGTCCCTCACCTGCCCTTTTGCGATCACCGATTCACGCTCGAGATCAGGTCGGGCTTGAGACTCTGCAACTGTTCCGTTGCATCCCCCGGCATTCGTGCATTTCTCCTGGAACATCCCGGTGTTGCCGATCCGCGCGCTGTCCGCCGTGGCGATATCAGACCAGGGCGGCGCAACCTACCAATCCGCAAGGTTCTCACCGTCAGTTCACGCCATTTGTGATTGAACTATCACCGCGCCGTTGCAGTGGGCTACCACGAACAGGACCCGCCAGCTAACAAAGCATGAACAGCTAGGGCCCCGTCACCGGTAAGCCTGTGTAAGGGGTACCACTTAATGGCGGCTCGCTCAAGCCGCAGCGAGCGAGCTCGTACTTCGGCACGCGGTCGATCCGATAGCCGGTGAACGCAATCGCGTGCCCGAGGTTGGACATGAATTGCCGCCACGTCAGAGGGTTCCTGATCGACTTCAACATCGAGTCGGTGGCCGGACATGCAAGGGCAGCCCTGGCCTCGGCGATCCAGTCTTCGTCGATGTAGGAGGGCACGTACGGGTGCTTGTTCAGCCACGGTCCGTCCGCTATCACCCAGTCGGGGAAGAGGTTCTTGTCGTGGCCGATCCTGGCGTCGTCCAGGCGTGCCGTATGCGCGGCCACCGGGTTAGCTAGTCCGATCTGGTCGAGCACTCTGATGTTGAGTCCGACATTCATGCTGAGCATGCCGAGATTCGTGAAGAAGACCGTATGCGGACCGTTCAGGTTCGGAGGCTGGCCCGGTGGCGACGGAAAGGCGGGCACGACATCCCACTGGGTGTAATTGCCGGATGGCAGGAGCAGGGCCCCCTCGGGGGTGTTGTTGATCGCCTCGATCGCCGCACGCATCCGCGGGTAGTCCAGGTAATCGGCAGCAGTGACGGGATGCGGGTTGCCGGTGGCCTGCGCGTAGAACCGGCGCTCGTCGACGATGCCGGAGTACGTGACCTTCGTCGCGTCGGCACCCATCCCCGGGGAGGTCGCCGCCCACAGCGCCCACCCGGCGATGGCCAGCCACACCACGGCCGTCGCGCCCGCGACGGCCGCACTGGTGCCGCGCGAGAGGTTGGTCCGATTCGGCAGCACCACCGGGATCACCGCGACCGGTGCCAGCAGGCAGAACACCGGAGTCAGCAAAACCCGGCCGTGCATGAAATCGCCACCCTGGCGGATCCAATAGATGCCCTGAAGCACACCGCTGATGATGATGAAACCGACCACCGCCACCGGGCTTTGAACCAGTCTCGCGAACCAGCGCTGGTCTCTGCGCGCAGAGCTGCGGATCCACCACGGGCGGCTGCGCGCGATCAGCACCAGCACAGCGAGCGCGATCAGAAGTACGACAGGCACCCACAAGGCGTACGGAGCATTGAAGTTGGCGAGATAAATGAATCCCTGTGCCCACTTCTCGCCGCTGGCGTCCTTGGCGAGCGCGGTGCCCGGCACCACGAGCCCGTAGTAGCCCATCCGAAAGATCTGATAGGCCACCGGCAATAACCCGCCGGCGACCACGATGGCCACGCGAAAGCGCCAACCGCGAGCGGCGATCAGCATCATCACCAAGGCCAAGCCGCCTATCAGCGCGAGCTCAGGCCGGACCAGCACGGACAAGCCGGCAACGAAGGCAAGCGCCGCGATGAATCCGAGGCCCCCCCTTTGCTCCTCGCGTCCGCGGTGGCTCGGCTGTTGCTGTGCCCAGCACACCATCATCCACCACAGCAGGCCGAGATACGCCAGCACCAAACAGTTTTCGAGCCCAGACGTCGCGAAGTCGCGCGACGGAGGAATGGCGATGTACACGAGGGCCCCGGCGGGCAGCAACAACGCGCGGCGGCCGAGCAGGCTGGGCGCATACAGCCGAGCCGCGCCGAACATCGCGAACAACACGCCCAGCACCGAGAGGATCAGAGCCAGGACGAGAGCCACGTACTCCAGACGAACCGGGCCGCCGATCCACCCCCCGAGTGTGACCAGATACGTCCACAGCGCCGAGGTGTTGGACTCAACCCGTTCACCGGCGTTGAAGACGGGGCCGTTGCCCGCCAGCAGGTTTCGCACCGTGCGCAGCACGATCAGCCCGTCGTCGGCGATCCAGCGACGCTGCCAGGCGCCCCACCCGAACAGCACGGCGGTCACCAGCGCAGAGACCAGCAGGCTGACCTGTGCGGTCGGCTCGAGGCGGCGGGCGCTAACCGAAATAGACGGCCGCACTGACTGTTCCGATCAATGCCAGCGCGAGCAACTGCAGCACGCGGTCGCGCAGTGCGATCTCTTCTGGCTCGCCGGCCATACCGCCGTCGACATCGACCGCGTAACGCAGGATCGCGAGCGTGAACGGGATCATCGAGATCGCGAACCAGGAACCGGAGTGCGCCTCGGCGTCACGTTCGAAGGCCCATGAGCCGTAGCACAACACCACCGCGGTCGCCGACAGCGTCCATACGAACCGCAGATATGTGGGCGTGTAGCTCTCGAGCGATCTGCGGATCTTCGCGCCGGTGCGCTCGGCCAGCTGCAGCTCCGCGTAGCGCTTGCCGGCGACCATGAACAGCGAGCCAAACGCCATCACCAACAAAAACCATTGCGACAGCTGGATATTGGCAGCGGCACCGCCCGCGATCGCGCGTAGCAGGTAGGCGGACGAGACGATACAGATGTCCAGCACGGCCTGATGCTTTAACCCGAAGCAGTAGGCCAGCTGCATGATGATGTACACCGCCATCACCACCGCGAGGTTCGGCGCTACAAAATAGGAGATCACCATGGACGCCGTGCCGAGCACGGCCGCAAGGGTGTACGCCAGCCATGGGGGGACGACGCCCGACGCGATCGGCCGGAACCGCTTGGTGGGGTGCGCGCGGTCGGCTTCGACGTCGCGGACGTCGTTGATCAGATACACCGCCGACGCCGCCAGGCAGAACACCACGAAGGCCAGCGCCACGTGGATCAGCACTTGCTTGTAGTCGTAGTGGACGCCCCGGCCGAGCGCGGCGAGCGGGGCCGCCAGCACGAGCAGGTTCTTGACCCATTGACGAGGTCGCATCGCCCTGATGACACCGACGAGCAGGTTGCTCGGTGCCTTGGTCACCTCTGCGGGTTCTTCGGTCACTGCGTCTT
This sequence comes from Mycobacterium sp., assembly GCF_032159765.1. Taxonomy (GTDB): domain Bacteria; phylum Actinomycetota; class Actinomycetes; order Mycobacteriales; family Mycobacteriaceae; genus Mycobacterium. The sequence continues at coordinate 56,712 of NZ_JAVHWM010000091.1, forward strand.
TCCGATCTTCCGGACAAGCCGCGCGACGAGCGCGCCGACCGCCACCCCGGTCGCTACGTCGCTGGGGTAATGCACGCCAAGTATCAAGCGCGACAACGCCATTGGTGGCACGACCACCAGAGGCAGAGGCAATCCCGTCAGCGGGGCCATCAGAACCGCTGCGGCCGTGGTCGAGGTGGCGTGTGCCGATGGAAAGCTCAGCTCACTTGGCGTGCCGACGTTGACGTCGACGGCGGGATGATGTGGACGACGGCGCCGCACGACTCTCTTGATCAGCACGGCAACCGCATGTGCGACGAACGCGCCGGCCCCTGCCAACAGCCAATCGCGGCGGTGCCGCGGCGCCAACAGGGCGCCCAACGCGGCCACGCCGAGCCACCCTGCGCTGTGCTCGCCGAAGTGCGACATTGCCCGTGCGGCCGGCACAACTCCAGGGCGGCGGGCCAGTGCCGACTGGACGAGCACGAGTGCGGCCACCTCCCCGTGAGGTGCGTCTCTGTTGTCGGTCCCCCGCAAGCGGGAGGTGCCCCCACTTCGCGCAAGCGGCTCATCGCTGTCACTCATGCGCGCTACCCGGCAACAACACCGTTTCCCACTTCTGCTTGCTCGACAACACCGGCAGGGCACCGCGGTAGACGCGGCGCATCTCGTCGAATCGCTTGGCCAGCTTGCGCTGTCGGCGCAGGGACGCGGCCAGCAGCGAGAACATCTTCGCGCGGTCACGCTGCCGGTAGACCACACCGCGGTTGTCCGCGGTGGTCACTGTGACCCCGTCGACCTTGCACAGCAGAAACCACCGTGAGTCCTGCGTCGGCACATTCATCTGCGGGCGTTCATGGTGAGCCGGATCGGCCGAACTGAGATGGTGCAGCACACCGCGCACGAGCCGAATTGCCTTGCCTGGAGCGGTCTTCGGCTCACCGACGCGCCCGACCATCCCCGACGGGGGAGGCAGCTGAGTTGCCGACGGCAGGATCACCGCATCGGGGTAGTCGCGCCGGATGCGATGAACTTCCGGCAGCGCCGATTCCAGGATGGAGAATATGTGCTCTGGGCCGGCGAGGAAGTCGTCCATGGCCTTGTTCTGAATGGCAACCGTCGAATACTCGAGGCAAAGAAGATGTTTCAGCGTCGCCTTGAGATGGCTGCGCACGAGGCCGCGGATGTCGCCGTCCCAGTGCATGGCCGCGACGACCAGTCTGTTGCGTAGGTGGAAGTAGGCCTGCCAGTCGATGGCGTCGTCCTTGTCGCTCCACGCCATGTGCCAGATCGCGGTGCCCGGCATGGTGACTGTCGGATACCCGTGTTCGGCGGCGCGCAGCCCGTAGTCGGCGTCGTCCCATTTGATGAAGAGCGGCAGCGGCTGGCCCAGCTCGTCGGCAACCGCGCGCGGGATCATGCACATCCACCAGCCGTTGTAGTCGACGTCGATGCGGCGGTGCAGAAGCTTGCTGTCGGAATACCGGTCGTTCAACGGATTCCGGGCGAAGTCATGGTCGTACTTGGTGTGCGGAGCGTTGGTCCACATGAAGTCGCCGCGGCCGACCACCTCGCCCATCACGTGCAGGTGCGACGGATCCTGAAGGTTCAGCATCTGCCCGCCGACCAACGTCGGCGTCTTGGCGAATCGGCTCATCGCCAGCGCCCGCAGGATCGAGTCCGGCTCGATACGGATGTCGTCGTCCATAAACAGGATCTGCTGGCAATCGGTGTTCTTCAGCGCCTCGTACATGACGCGGCTGTAGCCGCCCGAGCCGCCGAGGTTGGGTTGGTCATGGATCGACAGCCGATTACCAAGCGGCGCAGCAGCTTCGGCGAAATCGGGATGGTCGCGCACCTTCGCCGTGCCTTGGTCGGGCACGATCACGGCGCCAATCACGGCGTCGACCAGCGGATCCGACGTCAGGGCACGCAGCGCATTGACGCAGTCGCCGGGCCGGTTGAATGTGGGGATTCCCACCGCGACATTCGCGGTGCCCGGAGCGGGTACGGGCGCATACCAGCCCGCGTCCTGCAGGGTGACCGCGCTGTCGGTGGTGATGTCGAACCAGATCCAGCCGCCGTCCTCGAAAGGATCAAGGGAGACCTCGAATTCGACCGCTTCAGGTTCGTTGTCGTTGTGGCGAAAGGGCCTGCCCTCGATGAAGATCCGCGCCCCGGTGGCCTTGCTTCGGTACACGTCCACGCGGCCGGTGCCCGTCAACTCTGCGCGCAATACCACCGATTTCAGACTCGACCAGCGTCGCCAATAGCTCGCGGGAAACGCGTTGAAGTACGTCGAGAACGACACTTCGGATTCAGCGCCGATCTGCAGCGTGGTGCGCGTGGCCGCATGAGCCCTGCGCGCATTGGTGGTGGACTCCTCGATGTACAGGCTGCGCACGTCCAGGGGCTCACCGGGGCGCGGCAGGATGATCCGGCCGAGCAGACTCACCGCTTTGGAAATCACTCGTCGCCGCCTTCGTGCAGCGCCGCACCGTCGCGCAGGTGGGGGGCCAAGACATTGTCGTACATGTTCAACGCGCTGGCGATGGCCATGTGCATGTCGAGGTACTGATAGGTACCCAGACGACCTCCGAAAAGTACCTTGGCTGAAGCGGTTTCGGCCTTCGCGCGGGCGCGGTAGGTCGCCAGCAGCGCACGGTCGGCCTCGGTGTTGATCGGGTAGTACGGTTCGTCGTCGTCACCGGCGGACCGAGAGTACTCGCGCATGATGACCGTCTTGTCGGTCGGATAGTCCCGTTCGGGGTGGAAGTGCCGGAACTCGTGGATGCGCGTGTACGGGACGTCGGCGTCGTTGTAGTTCATCACCGGCGTGCCCTGGAAGTCGCCCGTCGGTAGCACCTCGACCTCGAAATCCAGTGTGCGCCAACCTAATCGGCCGTCGGAATATTCGAAGTAGCGGTCCAGTGGCCCGGTGTAGACGACGGGGGCGTCCGGATTGGCCGCCCGGAGCTGCTCGCGAACGCCGAACCAGTCGGTGTTCAGTCGCACCTCGATACGGTCGTCAGCGGCCATGTTCTCCAGCCATGCGGTATAGCCGTCGACCGGCAGACCCTCGTAAGTGTCGTTGAAGTAGCGGTTGTTGAAGGTGTACCGCACGGGGAGCCGGGTGATGTTGCCGGCGGGAAGGTCCTTCGGGTCGGTCTGCCACTGTTTGGCGGTGTAGTGCTTGATGAACGCCTCGTAGAGCGGGCGGCCGACGAGCGAGATGGCCTTCTCTTCGAAGTTCTGCGCCTCGGCCGTGTCGATCTCGGCGGACTGTTCGGCGATCAGCTGGCGGGCCTGGTCGGGAGTGAAGTACTTGCCGAAGAACTGCGACACCAGGCCCAGACCCATCGGGAACTGATAGGCCTGCCCGTTGTGCATCGCGAACACGCGATGCTGGTAGCCCGTGAACTTAGTGAACTGGCTGACGTAGTCCCACACCCGCTTGTTGGAGGTGTGGAACAGGTGCGCGCCGTATTTGTGCACCTCGATGCCGGTCTTCGGGTCGGGCTCCGAGTAGGCGTTACCGCCAATGTGAGGCCTTCGGTCGAGGACGAGAACCCGTTTGTCCAACTGCGTTGCCACCCGTTCAGCGATCGTCAGACCGAAGAATCCGGAGCCGACGACGAAGAGGTCAACGCGAGCTGTCATCGGCAGCTAGGGTATCGGAGCTTTCGGCCCTCCTGCGTCAGCGCACGTTCTCAAGGCGGCTCGAACCGCCCGGCGCACGGAAGTTGCACGCGAAACGCGAGTAAGCCCGCGAATAACCGTGCGCTCGAGGAAAGAACGCGAAAGATCGCGATTGCCTCACGATTGCATCTCGTCACTCTGGTCTCACCAATCACGTCAGTACCATCGGACACGTCGGTATCAGGTGGCCCCGGCTCGACGCTGAGCAGCCCGTACCGACGGATTTGCACCCGACTACCCGACGATTCGTTGTCCAGATTGAGGAGACTTCCCGTGCCGAACCGACGTCGACGCAGGCTCTCGACAGCCATGAGCGCAGTCGCCGCCATGGCCGTCGCAAGTCCATTTGCCGTATCCGCGCTATCCGAATTGAGCGCCTCAAAGCCTGAACCGCAAAAGCACGACTTCGTGCAAGCTGCCATGGTCACCGACCTGCCCGGCGAGATCATGTCGGCCTTGCAGTCGAGCCTGTCGCAGTTCGGCATCGTCGTGCCCAATGTCCCGTCAGGGCTCACCGGCGCATCGACCGCAGCGCCAGCAGCCTTGCCGGGGTTGACCTCGACGCCCGGCGTGACCCCGGGGACGCTGGGTGGGACCGCGCCGGCGCTGGTCGATCCGGGTGCGGCACTGACCGACCCCGCGCTGGCCAACCCTGGGCTGACCAACCCGGCACCGAATCCCGTGCCGGCGACGCAAGGCCTGCCGGGCCTGACCACTCCTCAGGTTCCGGCCACGCCGGGCCTGACGACACCTGCGGCCCCGACGATCCCTGGCCTGACCGCCCCCACCGCCCCGACCGCGCCCGGCCTGACCACGGCGCCGACGGGCCTGAACCCGGCGCTGACCAGCCCGACCGGTGCGGTGCCCGGTCTGACCGCTGCGCCAGGCGAGGTGCCGATCGGTCCGGATCCGCTGGCCGGCACGTACCCGATCCTGGGTGATCCCTCGCTCGGCGGGCTGCCAAGCGCGGCACCTGCGCCGAGTGGCGGCCTACTGAGCGACCTGAGCAACACGGTGTCGCAGCTGGGCGGCAGCCAGGCGATCGACCTGCTCAAGGGTGTGGTCGTGCCGTCGATCATGCAGGCGATCAAGGGTGCCGCCCCGGTAGCCGCGCCGGCTCCGGTGCCGCCGCCCGTCCCGTAGTAAACCCGCCGGCCAAACGGCACCGCAGAGAATTGGCTCGCTCTGCGGTGCCGTTGCCCGCCCGATCAGCGCTCGCGCGAAGAGCAAGAGCGTGCGTTGGTGTGTTGAAACACTGGTAACACCAGTAACGTACGTAACATCGCTCTGTGGCGTATCGCCGTCCTCCGTGGAAGCGTGACTGCTCCTCGCGCGTGCAGAAGTTAGATTGCTCCTCGCGTCCGCAGAAGCTTCTGTTCACGGCCGTCGCCGCAACGGTAATGCTCCTGCCGGTAGCCGTCGGCAATATGCCCACCGACAATCCCGCTCCCGTCGCCCCGCCGGCGCAGACCGGCCTCGTCCAGCTGCCGCTCGCCGATATCGGGTCCGGCGAGACGATCCGTGAGGTCAGCCAGGCCACGCCGTTCTCGTTGGTTGCTCTCACCGGCGCCGACCTGCGCGGCGCGACTACGCGGGTCCGCGCGAAGCGCCCCGACGGAAGCTGGGGCCCGTGGTATGGGGCCGACGCACTCGAATACGAGGGTCCCGACGGCGCAGCCGCACCCAGCGGCACGGAGCCGGTGTTCGTCGGCCGAACCACCCGGGTGCAGATCGCGATCAACCGTCCTCAATCGGTCGTGACCGCGCCGGCACCTAAGCCCGGCGCGGGAGAACCGGGCGTCGGCTACAGGCTGGCGAACGTCGAGCAGCCGGTCGCTGCGAACGTCAATGCGGTGCTGATCAGCCCGCCGCAGGCGCCTGTTGATCCCGGCCTGCCCACCGCCGTCACGCCGCCAGGACAGGCGCCTGCCATCATCAGCCGTGCCCAGTGGGGCGCCGACGAGTCGATGCGCTGTGGACCGACGCAGTACGACAACAGGATTCGCGCGGCCGTCGTCCACCACACCGCGGGCAGCAATGACTACTCGCCGCAGGACTCGGCCGAAATCGTGCGCGCGATCTACGCGTATCACACCCGGACCCTGGGGTGGTGCGACATCGCGTACAACGCGTTGGTGGACAAGTACGGTCAGGTGTTCGAGGGTCGCGCCGGCGGCATCAACAGGGCCGTCCGCGGGTCGCACACCGGAGGGTTCAACGCCGAGACGTGGGGCGTCGCGCTGATCGGTGATTTCGAGGTGGTTCCGCCGACACCCGTGCAGCTCACCACGGCGGCACGGTTGATCGGCTGGCGGATGGCGATGGACGGCATCGACCCAAGGGGCATGGTCACGCTGGTGTCCGCCGGCGGCTCGTTCACCAAGTTCCCGCTTGGTGCACCGATCACGCTGCCGACGATCTTCACCCACCGCGACGTCGGGATCACCGAATGCCCGGGCAACGCCGCCTACGCCGAGATGGGCCATCTGCGCGACATGGCGGCAAGCTTCAATACCCCGCCGACTCTGGCCGACACACTGCAGGGCGGAGCGATCTACGCCCGCTGGCAGGCGATGGGCGGTGTCAACAGCTGGCTGGGCGCGCCGTCGTCGCCCGAATCGCCCGCCGAGGGCGACGCCCGCTATGTGCGGTTCGACCACGGAGCGATCTACTGGTCCCCCGAAGTCGGCGCATACCCGGTCGGCGGCGCCATCTATGACGCCTGGGCTTCGCTGGGCTACGAGCGCAGCCCCCTCGGTCTGCCGACGAGCGGCGAGATCGAAGAGGCGGAATGGAAGAAGCAGAACTTTCAGCACGGCACCTTGAACTTCGATCGCGAGAAGTCGCAGGTGATTCTCGTCAGGGACGGAGTCGCCTACCAGCTGCCACCACCGTCGGCGAGCGGGCCACCGGCTCAGATCGAACGGTTCAGCCGAATCCTGCCCTGACTCTCTTTCGGCGAACGTCAGGACCACCATCGTTCCAACACGCGCGCGAGACCGTCGTCGTTGTTCGTCGCGGTCACTTCGTCAGCCACAGCGAGCACCTGAGGGTGCGCATTGCCCATCGCCACACCGTGTGCGGCCCAGGTCAGCATCGGTACGTCGTTCGGCATGTCGCCGAACGCGATGGCCTGCTCGGCACCGATATCGGCAGGGCGAGCTACTTCCTCGATGCCGGAGGCCTTGCTGATGCCCAGCGGGACGATCTCCACCAGCCCGTTGTCGGTCGAATAGGTGATGTCGCCCTGCAGGCCGACGTGCATCGCGAGCGCGTCGGCCATGTCGGAACTCCGCGCACCCGCCTTGCGGATCAACAGCTTCACCGCGGGCGAGCTGAGCAGATCGTCCAGCGACACCTCGGTGTTGTCCGGGTTCAGCCACGCGTGTTCGTAGCCCGGTGAGCTGACGAACTGGGGCGTTGCGGCGTCGTGTGCGGTGCGACCGACCCGCTCCACGGCGAGCCCGGCCCCGGGAATTGCCCGCGTCGCGATCTCGGCCAGCTCGGCCAACTCGTCGACCGACAGGGTGCGCGCCGACAGGATGCGGTCCTGGGCGGGGTCGTACACGACGGCGCCGTTGGCGCAGACCGCCATCGGGGCGAACCCCAGTGCGTCGACCACCGGCGGGATCCAGCGCGGCGGGCGACCGGTGGCCAGCACGAACATCGCGCCGCCCGAGATCGCGGCCAGCACCGCTGCACGCGTGCGTCCAGTGACCTTTTCGTCGTCGTTCAGCAGTGTGCCGTCGACGTCGCTGGCGATCAGCGAGGGTGGGTTCATCGGTGCGTGGTCTGCCTAGGTTTCCCGCGGGGCGCGTTCCGCCTGTTTGCGCGCCCGTTCGGCCAGCTCGGCCTCGTCGAGCAGCCTGGCCTCGGACATTGTCGGCGCGTTGCCGCCCAGCCGCTGCGGCACCCAGTAGGCCCCGGCAGGTTGTGGGTATGCGAGCTGCGCCCGCTGCAGCAGCTCGGTCATCGCCTCGCGCAGAGCGGCATCCGTGTGCTCGATGCTGTCTGTGGGGCTCAACGGTTCGCCGACGATGCAGGTGATCGGCACCCGGTTGAAGAACAGCTTGCGCGGGTGGTCCTTGGTCCACATGCGCTGTGCACCCCAGGCGATCAGCGGGATGATCGGGACGCCGGCCTCGCCGGCCATGCGGGCGGCTCCGGTCTTGAACTCCTTGAGCTCGAAGCTGCGGCTGATCGTGGCCTCCGGGTAGACGCCGACGAGTTCGCCATCGCGCAACGCCTGCACCGCCGCCGCGTAAGCCCCTGCCCCTGCACGCCGGTCGACCGGGATCATGCTGGTGCCCCGCATGAGGAAGCCCACGATCCTCACCTCGGCCATCTCGGCCTTGATCATGAACCGCAGCCGGCGCTTCCGCTTGTAGACGGCAATGGCTGCCGGCATCCAGTCGACGTAGCTGGTGTGGTTGATCGCGACGACGGCCCCGCCCTCGGCGGGGATGTTCTCCAGGCCGTAGTAGCTGATCTTCGGGCCGACCGTCGCGGCCAAGCTCGTCGTCAAGATCTCCAGGACTCGAAAGACGGGTTCCGCCATGCCTTTACTCCGGCTGTCCAGCCTGGCGCTCAGCGCGGCGGGCGGCCCTTTCCGCTGCCTCGTCGGCATCCATCTGAGCAGCCTCTGCCAATGTCGGGGCCCCGCCACCGAGACGGCGCGGGACCCAGAACGCGCCATGCGGGTACGGGCCGTAGGCGTCCTGCACGCGCTCGAGCAGGTGCTGCATGCGGGAGTGCAGCAGTGTCGTCAGCTCTGGCACGGGCAACGTCGGCTGGATCGGCTCGCCCACCGCCACGCTGATCGGGACCTTGGGCCGCCACATCTTCTTCGGGTGGTCCTTGGTCCAGATCCGCTGAGCACCCCACACGATGTGCGGAATGATCGGCACGTCGGCCGCGACTGCCATGCGCGCCGCACCGGACTTGAACTCCTTGATCTCGAAGCTCCGGCTAATCGTCGCCTCGGGATAGACGCCGACGAGCTCACCGGACTTCAGGGCAGCGCAGGCCAAATCGAACGACTCGGCACCACTGGCGCGGTCCACCGGAATGTGTCGCAGACTCCGCATCATCGGCCCGGTGATCTTGCCGTCGAAAACTTCCTTCTTCGCCATGAAGCGCACTTTGCGGCCACGACCCTGCTTGTAGGCCGGCAGTCCGGCAAATGTGAAGTCGAAGTAGCTGGTGTGGTTGATCGCGATGACCGCCCCACCGGTCGGCGGCAAGTTCTCCACACCGGTGACCGTCATCTTCAGCCCCTGGATCCGCCAGACCAGCCGGGCGAACTGGATGACTGTGCCGTACACCGGTTCCACGTCAGCAACACTAGTGCTCGTGTGCAGCGCCCCGGCTGGGAAGGTTCCCGTGCCACCGGTTGTCTACGAGATCGCCGACGGCCGCGATGTCACGCCCGTATGGGTCAACGAGCTCGGCGGGATGACGTTCCAGATCGGCGGCGTCGGCGATCTCCGCGCAGAATTCGTCAAAACCGCTACACCACCGTGGTTTTCGCATCTCACCGGCGAGGAGGTGCGGCTGAGCTGGGCCCGCCGCCACGTTGTCGTTCCTGAGGTGCTGGGCGCCGGCGACGGCTGGTTGCACACCGCAGGCCTGCCCGGCCGGTCAGCAGTGGATCCGTGGTGGCTGGCCAGGCCTTGTGACGCGGCGCGGGCGATCGGGTCGGGCTTGCGCAGCCTGCACGATGCTCTGCCCGTCGATGACTGTCCGTTCGACTGGTCGGTGCCAGCGCGGCTGGCCCAGCTGCCCGCGCGCCGGCGGACCGAACTTGGCGACGCGCCGCCCGTCGACCGTCTGGTTGTCTGCCACGGCGACGCGTGCGCCCCCAACACGCTGATCGACGACGACGGAACGTGCAGTGGGCACGTCGACCTCGGCGATCTCGGCGTCGCCGACCGGTGGGCCGACCTCGCGGTCACGACGCTGTCGCTGGGCTGGAATTACGGACCGGGCCCCTGGAAGTCGGAGCTGCTCGACGCGTACGGCGTGGCTGAGGATGCGGTGCGGATCGCGTACTACCGGGCGCTGTGGGAAGCCGGTGATATCTCGTCCCGTGCCAGGGCGAGCGGAGCGACGGGAGATAACTAAGCTGGGACACCGACACCTCGTCCGCCCGGGCAGACCAAGAAGGGGTATTTGTGCAGGTCACGAGCGTCGGACATGCCGGGTTCCGGATCGATACCCGCGCCGGCAGCATCTTGTGCGACCCGTGGGTCAATCCTGCGTACTTCGCATCCTGGTTTCCGTTCCCTGACAACAGCTCGCTGGACTGGGACGCCCTCGGGGACTGCGATTACCTCTACATTTCCCACCTGCACCACGACCACTTCGACGCGAAGAACTTGCGCGAGCACGTCAACAAGGACGCGGTCGTGCTGCTTCCGGATTTCCCCGTGGAGGATTTACGTCGCGCACTCGAGCAGCTGGGCTTTCACAACTTCGTCGAGACCACCGACTCCGTCAAACAGAGGGTGAGCGGGCCGAAGGGTGAGCTCGAGGTGATGATCATCGCGCTGCGGGCCCCCGCCGACGGGCCGATCGGCGACTCCGGCCTGGTCGTCGACGACGGCGAGACGGTGGCGTTCAACATGAACGACGCACGACCGGTCGATCTCGACGTTGTTCACGCGGATTTCGGGCAGGTCGACGTGCACATGCTGCAGTACTCGGGGGCGATCTGGTACCCGATGGTGTACGACATGCCCGCGCGGGCCAAGGAGGCCTTCGGGATCCAGAAGCGGCAGCGCCAGATGGACCGCTGTCGCCAGTACATCGCGCAGGTCGGCGCAGAATGGGTGATCCCCTCGGCGGGGCCGCCGTGTTTCCTTGATCCACAGTTGCGCAACCTCAACGACGACCACGGCGATCCGGCGAACATCTTCCCCGACCAGATGGTGTTCCTGGCGCAGATGCGCGCACACGGCCACCACAAGGGGTTGTTGATGATGCCCGGATCAACAGCGTCTTTTGTTGGCTCGCAGCTGGATTCGCTAACCCACCCGATACCCGAGCCGCAAGTCGAGGCGATCTTCACCACGGGAAAAGCCGCATACATCGCCGACTACGCCGAGCGGATGGCACCCGTGCTTGCCGCGGAGAAGGCAGGCTGGGCACCCGCTGACGGGCAGCCGCTGCTGGACCCGCTGCGGGAACTCTTCGAGCCGTTGATGAGCCAGAGCGATCAGGTCTGCGATGGCATCGGCTACCCGGTGGAGCTGCGCCTAGGTGTGGAAACCGTGGTGTTGGATTTCCCGAAACGGGCTGTGCGCGAACCGATTCCGGACGAGAAATTCCGGTACGGCTTCGCGATCGCGCCGGAATTGGTAGCAACGGTGTTGCGTGACCGCGAGCCGGACTGGGTCAACACGATCTTCCTGTCGACGCGGTTCCGGGCCTGGCGCGTCGGCGGGTACAACGAGTACCTCTACACGTTCTTCAAGTGCCTGACCGACGAACGGATCGCGTATGCCGACGGCTGGTTCGCCGAAACCCACGATGACACCGCGTCGGTGACGCTCGACGGCTGGGAGGTCCAGCGCCGCTGTCCGCATCTGAAGGCCGACCTCTCGAAGTTCGGTGTGGTGGAAGGAAATACGCTGACCTGCAATCTGCACGGCTGGCAATGGAATCTCGAGACGGGTCGCTGCCTGACTGCGCGCGGCCACGAGCTGCGCAGTGCACGGACATGACGACGCCATGGACCTACGACGACGGGCTCGTGCAGCTCGACCGTCACGCGCTCACCCTGCGCCGCTATCACTTTCCGTCTGGTACGGCGAAAGTCATTCCGCTGCAATCGATCCGTGGGTACAAGGCCCAGCCGCTCGGGTTGATGATGAACCGGTTCCGGTTCTGGGGCAGCTCTGATCTGAGGCGCTGGCTGCCGCTCGACATCGGTCGCCCGCTGAGGTCGACGCTGATCACGCTGGACGTGCCCGGAACCCGTCCAAGCCCTGCTTTCACGCCGAGCGACCCGGACATGTTCGTCAAGACGCTCGAACAGTTGCTGGACAACTAGCCGGATGGCAGGCGCCGCGATCAGGCGTTCGACTGTCAGCACGGTGCTCGCGCATACCCGCCGGGAAACCGCCGTGAAACTGCCGGGTGGTACCGATGTCCCGCGAGCGGAGCACAACCACATAACATTACAACTGCATCACTTGTCACGGCACTCGACGCGCCTGTCACAATAGGTGCAATGTCCGAGCCATTTGAGCAGGAGCAAGCAGACGCGCAGTCGGCCCCGCCGGC
>NZ_JAVHWM010000099.1:0-37509 GCF_032159765.1 Mycobacterium sp.
TCGCGGGTTCGAATCCCGTCATCCGCTCGAAGGTGCAGTCGCATTAACCCCCAGCGGTGGAGTGGCCGAGTGGTGAGGCAACGGCCTGCAAAGCCGTGCACACGGGTTCGATTCCCGTCTCCACCTCGATTAGTACGATCCCGGGCGGTTAGCTCAGCGGGAGAGCGCTTCCCTGACACGGAAGAGGTCGCTGGTTCAATCCCAGTACCGCCCACAACAGCTCGACCGCAGGTCACAATGAGAAACGGCGAAAGTGAAATCCGCCTCTGTGAACTGCACATGAACTGGTGACGGCACGCGCTAGCAACCGACCGAAAGAGGTTGCTGCATGACCACCACAACCACCCACCCCGACGTTCCGTTGCCCGAGGGGACCCATCTCCTCTGCGACGAAAGCTTCGAAGTCTGGAACGGCGAATACCGGCTCGTCTGGGGCGATGCACACCCAGCCGCATCAACGAACTTCAGTGCCCAGCCGTGGGCCACGCAGCTCCCCGACGGCTCCGTGCCCTCCAACAGCGTGGACGACCAGAACACCGGCGTCCATGTCGACGAGGTCGCCAACGGGGTAAGACGCCAGACGCTGGACCTCACGCCCGAGGGCGCCCGGGGACTGGCTGCAGCCTTGCTCGCTGCTGCTGACCAAATCGACGGGTGGACTGCGAAATGACCGCCGCAGCACCGAACCCTCCCCTGCCCGCCGGCGCCGAACCGGACAACTGGTGGGACGACGACCCCCAGGACTTCCGCGTGATCTACGGAGTTTCACGCGGCGTCGAGGATCACAAGCTGATCGTGCAGACATCGGCGCTGCAATACCGCGACGGCAGCATCAACACCAGCGACGACCCCCCTCGAGTGTCGCTGGACATTCACTACGACAGCGGGCTCAGTAGCGTCCAGGCCCGCGAGCTGGCTTCGGTGCTGCTCGAGTGCGCCGCTGAGGTCGACGGGTGGGTGACTCGATGACCGCCGCGGAGCACCCGAGAATGCCACTCGTCGAGTGCGCGCCGTGGTGTGAGTACGGTGACGGTCACCCCAACTGCTTCGGTAGAAGCGACCAGGCGTGCTGGTCACCCTCCGAGTACGTCAGCTTCTCCCTGATGCCGGTACACCACGAAGGCAGCGACGACTTCCCGCAACAAATCGGCGTGATGGTGCGCCGAGAACCCGACACAGCCGGCGCGGTGTATCTCCACCTCAACGACATCAAGCTCTGGGACGGCATCCCGTGGCCGCACAACTTCCTCGATCTTTCGCTGAACCTGACACCCGACGAAGCGAAACAACTCGGCAACGCACTCATCCGCGAAGCCGAATTGCTCCAATCGAACGGAACCGGAGGGCACCGCAGCGCGTCTGAGTAGTTGTTCCGTCCAATCGGCCCGTCATCCTCCGGGATGGTCGGGCCGACTTCTTTGGGTCACGGGCCAAATGCATTTTAGGACGGACTGCTAGCTTAACCTTGGAATTTCACAGCAGGTACACAATACCTGCACAGCTGATCGATAATCGGTGGTTTTAACGGAGTAGCTCGTCGGGGAATTTACTCAATCTGGAATTTACTTGTGATGCACCTGGCAGGCTGGTGCGACCAACCCAACAATTGTTGCGCCAGAGCCCGAAGGGACAATCTCGCCCAACCGAAAAGGAACCCCGATGACCACCCTCACGTCTAAACGTCTCGCAACATTTGCCGCCGCAGGCGTTGGAGCCGCCACCACGTTGGCCGGCCTAGCCACCACTACCGCGGTGCCGGCAGCACACGCTGCATCGTGCACGGTCCCTGGTCCAGAGTTGGACTTCGTAATGCGACCCTACGGGTACACGGTGAATGTCCTCGCCAAGGGGTCGAACTTGGATGGGGCCGCGATGTCCACCGGAATAGGCGAACCGCGCTGGGCCGGTGGCACTGCCAGTGGCAGCATCGCCGGTAACGCCGTCGACTTCATCATCACCTGGAACCCTCAGAGCGGCGGGGGAACGACCCACTTCCGTGGCACTGTGGGCGATGACGGCTTCGCGCGTGGCACCGCTACCGGAGCTGCGGCGCACAACGACGTTGGGGAAACCGTGTTCCAGCCGACGGCCTGGGACTCCATAAACCCGCTCAACTGCCCCGCAGCCCAGGCCCAGAACCCACCAGCTGCCACTCAGCCTGTAGTCACCGTGAACGACGATGTGGATGTGTACAACGTCAAGAATGAGCCCGACGGCACGGGACACATTGTCGGCATCTTGCGCGCTAAGAGCCAGGTTCAGCTTGTGGGAAGCTGCCAGCCGAAGTCCTGGTGCCAGGTCTCCGGCTCGCCGGTACCCGGCGGCACGGGCTGGGTTTGGGGAGCCCTACAGCTGCCGTAAGCCGACTCAGTAGGTGCGGAAAAAAAGTCCGTTGTCTCGGCCCGTCATCCTCCCGGGGTGGCATCGATGTGACATCGAGGCGATGAAGGCGCCCTGAGAACTCATCTTGTCGGTGGTCCGGTTTATATTCGCCGCCCACGAGCAACCGCAGCCGTCTGGGCCTCCACAGCTGGCAACAAATTCCGTGAAGTGCAGAGAACATCCACCAACCTCCCAACGCAGCTAATAGGCAGAGGGACTGACGGCACTCGCGAATGCCAACAATTACAACGCGTTCAGCATCAGGCCAGTCGATAACTCGGCTATCCGACCGCGACGGGTGGCGGGCGGAGGCCATTTGCCGGCGATCCGACAGCCTGTGAGGTAGCTGTATTTTTGCGGTTTCCCGATATTTGCTCGGGGTCTCTGTGACTATTCTCCTCATCACCTGAACGGCGGGGGATTAGGGACGACGACGCGGTACGCAATCACCGGTTGTGGACCACAAACGCCCCGAGAAGCCAAGGGAGAACAATCATGACTCGTAATCGAGTTTTTGCACCATTGGTCGCCGCGGCGGCCTGCGCTCTGGTGTCTGGGATAGTGGCAGCGCCGATGGCGCACGCCGATGCACTCGCTGACATCCGAGCGGCCGTCAACAACGCACGCGCAGGCTCACCGTGCGGGGCACTGAACTACAACGTTAACCTCGAAGGCAACGCGCAGGCCGACGTCGGAAATACATTGCCCGGGGTGCCCCCGCCTAACAAATACGACGGCAAGACAGCAGAGGGCAAGGGTTACGGCGATCCTCTTTCAGATGCGATCGGCAACGCCATCAAAAATATGGGTGTCCTCATTAGCGACTGCAGCTACAAAGACTTCGGCGTGGGCTTCTTTCGGTCCAGCGGGATTGACGCGGTCGGCATCGCGCTCGGTGAGCCACACGCAGCGCCCAAACCGGCTCCTCCGCCACCACCTCCGCCGCCGCCCCCACCGCCACCAGTCACGTGCTCGGATGGTTCCACCCTTCCGGCCGGCTCGACCTGCCCGGTGAAGAAGGTCGCGCCGACGAACGCTGTGACCATGACTGTCAAGAAGGCAGGTCTGCAGGTCAACGTCACCGTGAGCAACACGTCGGACCTGGCAGCCCAGTGCACCTACGATGCGACAGAAGCCAACGGGTTGGGTCCGGCTGTTCACCGCGACTTCAATGTCGCCGCAAAGGGAAGTACGACGCTGAATTTCCCAGCTCCGGTCATCGGCCAGTCGTACAACCTGGTGTCGGCGTGCAACGCCAACTTCGAGGGCCAGACGGTCCAGATCGGTAGCGCAAACGGGAACGCCTAAAAGTAGATAACCGACAACGTCTACCACGGCCCGGCATTGTCCGGGAAGCGTCGACTCGTCAAACTGTGCGTGATTCCGATGCCATCGACTGCGAGTTGCGCCTCCTCGCAGTGGTGCGCCGAACGATCCGCGAGCACGGTGTCGAGCCGTCGATCGGCCAAGTCGACGAACTCCTCGACGAACGCAGCGAAGTCGATTCGACGTGAAAGTCGGTACTTGCTCTGAGATCGGCTCAATGATCGTTGTCGCGAAGGCCATCCTCGACGGACTCGTGATGCGCACGAGAGCAGAGATCCTCGGCCCGTCATCCTCCGGGGTGGCGGGCCGATTTACGGGTGTAGCTCATCAACCCCGTTGGTTGCGTTCTGCCCCCTGTCAGGGGAGCGACCGCGGCGTTAAGTAGCCAGCGCCGCCCCGCCCTTACTCTCACTTCCGGGTCCTCGTTCAAGTCGGCGCCGCCGTCGCAACACGGGTATAGGGTGAGTTCAGTGTGCCCGTAGCAGCGGCTGACGACTTCGGAGCGGAGGGCACAAAAATGAATACTGACTTGCTGGATCCATTGGCCCGGCTGGGGTTGACGGCGCGGGCGATTGAGGGCCTGCGCGACTTGTGCGCCGCCGAAGAGCCATTGGACGATATCGCGAATCGGGTCGCTGACACGGCAGCCGCCGCCGTCCCGCAGGCGGATGCAGTCAGCATCACTGTGCTGAGTTGGCCTGATTCCCGTACCGCCGCGCACACAGTTGAGTGGGCGCTGGAACTGGATGACCAGCAGTACGCCTCAGGCAGGGGGCCTTGCCTGGAAGCAGCGTTGCGGCGCACGCCGGTGCGTGCGTTGATCAGCGCCGAACATCAACGCTGGCCCGAATTCGTTGAGGCCGCAGAGCAAATCGGGATTCGTGCCAGCTTGTCGGTTCCGCTGCTTGTCGGTGGACTCGGCGACGAGCAGGACTTGGTCGGCTCCCTTAACATCTACAGCCACACGGCATCCGCGTTTGACCCGTTCGACGAGGGACTCATGCGCCTGTACACCGTTGCCGCCGGCGAGGCGATCACCAACGCTCACCGCTGGCAACAGTGCCGAGAATCGATCACCCAGCTCGAGCAAGCTCTCACCTCGCGGCCATACATCGACATGGCCAAAGGCGCGCTAATCGCCAAGCACGGCTGCAATCCAGACGAGGCCTTTGCCCGACTGGTCGACCAATCTCAACGGCGCAACATCAAAGTGCGCGACGTCGCCATCGAAATGCTCGCGCGACTTCAAGGGGAGCCGAACCCGCCGGAAACGCAGTCAATTTAAGGCGCGGTTTCTTTGCCGGGGCGCAACAGCTAGTTGTGGGCCCGTCATCCTCCGGGGTGGCGGCCCGAGTCTCGGTTTTCTGTGCTCAACCTTGTTGGCCAGTGGCTTGAAATATCACTCGGCGCGCTATTTCGACGGCGTGATCTGCGAAACGTTCGTAGTAGCGTCCCAGCAGTGTTACGTCGATCGCGGCGGCGACACCATGCTGCCAATCTTCGTCCATCAGCATGGTGAACAGGTGGCGGTGCAAGTTGTCCATGGAGTCGTCGTCGTCGTCGAGTCGTGCGGCCTTGGACGGATCATTTGAGAGCACAACGTCTCTGGCACCGTTACCAAGGTCGACGGCGATGCGCCCCATTTCGGCGAAGTAGACGTTGACGTCCGCCGGTACGGCGTGGGACGGGTGTCGTCGCCTCGCCATCTTGGCAACATGCAGGGCGAGTGCGTGCATCCGTTGAACATCGGCGACGTTCTTGAGTGAGCTGACAACAGCGCGCAGATCCCCAGCCACGGGCGCCTGTAAGGCCAGTATCCGAAATGCGTCGTCCTCGATGCCGGCAACTTTTGGCGCGATTTGCTGCAGCTCGGTGATTACCTGTTCGGCCAGGTCCAGGTCTGCCTGCAAAAGCGCCTGCGTCCCGCGCTCCATCGCCAGTCCCGCCCGCTCGCACATCCCGGCGATGCTGGCCGTCAGACTGCGGAGATCCTCTTGGAATCGCTCCCGCACATTGACCACCCTAAGGTCAGCGGCATCGGTTGGTCGCGGTGTCGATCCGCCCATCATCTTCCTTGGGAGGCGGGCTGATTCGTCGTTGGTCAGGTCCGGCTCGCCGGTACCCGGCGGCACGGGCTGGGTTTGGGGAGCCCTACAGCTGCCGTAAGCCGACTCAGTAGGTGCGGAAAAAGAGTCCGTTGTCTCGGCCCGTCATCCTCCGGGGTGGCGGGCCGAACGCATTTGCCAAGGAGTGGCCTGGCTGTGCATTAGCTGTATTTTTGCGGTTCGGTGGGCGTTGCCGGGCGTCTGCTGGGAGTATTCCCCTCATCGCCTCGACGGCGCAGTGGTCGGGGGACCGCTACAGAGGGATATTCGATGACGACCACAGGTAGGTCTAGCGCTTTCGCCATTCTTGGCTGCGCCACCATTGCCATCGCAGGGGGTTTCGCCGTCGGCGCAACGCCCGCGCACGCGTTCCCGATGGTGCCGCACGACCCCCCACCGTCGGCCAACTGCGCCCAATATGAGTTCTCCGGCTTCGTAAGATTCCTGATCCCGGCCACAAACGAGGAACTCAACTTCGCCGCAATGACGACGAAGTCCTCATACTATGGGCCCGCTAAATTAGATTCCTCCGCAGGGAACGCGAGCGCCAATATCACCGGGCGCGATGTCTACCTCTTGGATCAAAGATAACTCCGCCACAACCGTCACCTTTAAGGGTGTCGTGAACCCCGACGGCCTTGCAAGCGGCACCACAACCAATAGCAATGGGGGGGCCCAGCCGGTCATGGGGCTCCGCTAATAAGCTCTACTGCGACGATTCGCCTGCCGCCCCACCGCCACAGCAACAGCAGAAACCGGTGGAACCACCGAAACCGGTGGAACCACCGAAACCGCAGGTGTATACGAACGCCATCACCCCGTCCTTCGACGGGCAGCAAACCGTCTTCAACGTCACTCTGAAGAACTCGTCCCCGCTGCCCGCAACCTGCAACTACGAGGCGGTCTCGCTGAATCCGCTGGTGCCCTCGGACACGACGAGAACTTTCGACGTGCCCGCCAACGGCAGTCACACCGAATCCTTTAAAGGTCTCAAGACCGGTACCCAGTACAAGATCACCATCCCGTGCACCGACAGCAGCGGCAAGCAGACCCAACAACTCGGTAGCGTGAACCAAACGGTGACCTGGTAGCCGCCCGACCGCTCTTCGAACTGCGTTGGTGTCCACTACGATTCGAGGATGTACGCGGGCCAGCTAGTCCGGGGACACACCACTGGCCCCAGACTTGGCGAGCAATTAACCTTAGCGGTCGGGGCCGGATCAAAATTCTTCTCTCGGAAATAAGGTCCTCCTAATTTGACCAGGCTTATGCGAATACCCGAGAGGCAAAAACAGGCCAGTGACACGCGGTCGCTCGGGCGACTCGCGCCTGTGATTGCACCCACCCGCGTCCCCTCGGGCCACCCGCCCGTCTACTTGCGGTTCATAGGGGATTCATAAGTGCGAAGGCACCACAGCTCCCATAGCTGCATGCATGCTGAGGTATGACTGTTTCAAGTGAACCCCAGGACGAGTCGACAGCGGGCAGAGAAGCGCTGTCGCGGTGGGACGGAGCGCGGCGCGGGCCACATAGGCTCTTTAAGGTCGCGGCATTGGTCGTGATTGTTGCCGGCATCGTCTTCATCTTCGCGGTGGTCTTCTGGACCGGCATGATGATCGGTGCCCATCGTGGTGGGCACGAAGGACATCACGGAGGACATGAAGGCAAACACTGGCGTCAGTCCGAGATGACCCAAAACGGTCCGGGGACGACCTCTGCCCCCACGACCTCTGCTGCCCCGAGCAGCCCTGCCCGTCCGTAAGATAACGGGGTCAAAGGACATCGAACCGTTTGACTTCGTCTGGTCATCCTCCGGGGTGGCGGGCCGACCGCTAACCGAGGGTCAACCGAGGCACGTGACGGATTTGGCAAGCTGCCAACCTGTTACGAGGGCCGCCACGATGAGCCCAAATGCCAGGGTCGGCCATATCCACATGACAAAGCCGCGAATGGCCGCGGCGGTGATGCCCGAGACCGCGACTATCACCGCGGCCGCGGCGCCACCCCAAACAACCAATATTGGCGTGTCGCTGTAGTGCGCACACTCGCCCATCCCGAACGCGAAAAGCGCTGAAAACACGAAGCATCCAAATCCCGCCGCCGCCGAGAAGACGGACATCACGGCGGTCATCGCTATGTCGATCGGCGAGCGCGGCGCCCGCGCTTTGGCTCTGCGCAACGCTGGTGTCGGCTGATTCTGCGGCGGCGCCAAATTTGGGTACTGCGGGGGCGTCATCCAACCATGCCCCGATTCCACCACAACCCGTCGATTTGCCGTACCGGGATGCGCCAAGTGCGGAAGCTTGCCGAATAGGTCGGCGCGTAGCAAAGTAACAAATCGACCCCACATCTGGGATTTGCTCTGCTGATCACTGCAGAGGGAATCCCACCGATTCCACGGGGGGCCGTGGGCTGTGGACTTAGGTTCACGCGTTAGGAGTCATCATGACGATCGCTCGCCGCAACATCGCCAAGCTTGTCGCCACAACGATGACGGGGGTCGCGCTCGGTTTGACCACCCAGGCCGTCGCCGCCGCTGACGCGACCGACGATGCATTCATCGTCAAGGTCACCAACGACGCGCTCTATTTCAGCAGCCGGAACGAGGTAATCCTGGCAGGGCAGCGAGTCTGCGCGGCGTTTTCCGCCGGCGGCACGCCGGCACAGGTTCACGAAGCGATACAGCACAAGTCACGCTTTACCCCGCGCCAGACCGCCATTTTCATGGCTGATGCGGTGCAGGCGTACTGCCCCAAGTACGCCAGCCAGTTCATCAGCTAAAGCCGCTCAAGATCAAGACGCGGATCTCGCTGCTGCTCAACAGAAAAGGACCCGGCGGGAGAAACCGGGTCCTTTGTTGCGAAGCGGTGCTGGGGCGCTGCGCTTCTTCACCGTAATCACAGTTGGATCCACCAGCACTCTGAGCCGGAGGAGTTCACCGGTCGGTCGCGCCCCGTTCAATTCACCCCGATGCCGTCGTCGCATACGGCCGGAGTCAGCCAGCGCCTCCACGCCCGTGCCGGAAATGTCCGGCCGGAAACCGCCGGCGCAGGGCGTCGATCATTCCGTGAAGCTGATGGCGATTGTGCTCCTCGGTGCGGATCATCCGTCGGCATCTGCGCACGTGTTCGGTGGACCCGCGGGACTCATATCCGGCCAGCGCCGTCTGGAACTTGTGGATCCTGCGGTCTATCTCCACACAGCTCTCGCTGAGCATCTGCAGGAAGTATTCCGCCTGGTCCCGGTCAGCCGCTTCCACAGCCGCGGCCCTTTGGTCGCTAGCAACAAAGCGATGCACGGGCCCCAACGTAACTGACTCCCCACGACCGCGCAGGCCGAGGGACGCTGAGAGCAAAGCGGCGCCGTCGATAGTGATCAAACGCGTAACCCAGGGCTGTATGTAACGCCAGACACAAATGAGCTTCTTTTCGGACAATTCTCAGCTTCTTGCGCACAATTGCTCAGCGTTGTGGCGCATGTTGTGACTTAGTCGGGCACCACGAAGATGGAGTGAACGAGATGTTGAGCATCTACCTTTGCGTGGGGCTGCTGACTGCCGTCACCGTCTTCGCCATTGCCGATAGCTACCACAGTCGAGACGCCCACCACGGGCCGTCGGTTGCCACATACAGTGCCCTGTCCGTGGTGGCAGGCGCGCTGTGGCCCATCCTGCTGGTCGGCTTAATCGAATTCGCGTGCGTCATGTTGATCGCCCGACGAATCAGGACCGCGCACCGCTCCTCGACCCGCACGCCAACGGTGCTTGCCGGGCGCTGAATCGCGCGAACCTAGCCCAGGGTCCTGATCAAGTCCGGCTTCATCTGCTGTAGCTGAGCGCCCCAGTAGGCCCAGTTGTGTGTGCCGTTGGTGAAGTGGAAGGTCGCGTTCTTCCCGCCGGCATCCTGATACTTCTGCTGGAATTTGTAGTTGCTGTCCTTGATGACGCCCTCGAGGAAGGTGGCCGGAAGGTCAGCGCCGCCGAGTTCCGTCGGAGTTCCGTTGCCGGCGTAGATCCACAGCCGGGTGTTGTTGTCGACCAAGCGCGCAACCTGGAGCGACGGGTCATTGCGGGCCCACGCCGGATCACTCGACGGGCCCCACATCGCGTCGGCGCTGAAACCGCCCGAGTCCTTCATCGAGATCCCGATCAAGAACGGACCCATGGCCTGCGACGGATCCATCAAGGCGGACAACGATCCCGCGTAGACAAAGTTGTTCGGGTGGTACGCAGCCAGAATCAACGCCGCCGAGCCAGACATCGAAATGCCCACGGCCGCATTGCCGCTCGGGCTGATCCCCTTGTTCGCGGAGAGGTATGCCGGCAACTCGGACGTTATAAACGTCTCCCACTTGTACGTCCAGGTGCCACCGTTGCCCACAGCCGGCTGATACCAGTCGGCGTAGAAACTCGACATCCCACCGACCGGCATCACAACGGCGACTGGGGACTGGTAGTACCACTCGAAGGCCGGCGTTTCGATGTCCCAGCCGTTCCAGTCGTCGCGCGCGCGCAGACCGTCGAGCAGGTACACCGCATGACTGCCAGTGCCGGGCTGGAATTCGACCTTGATGTCGCGCCCCATCCCGGCCGACGGCACCGTCAGGTACTCGACCGGCAGGCCCGGCCGCGAGAACGCGTTGGCCGCCGGAGCGCTGACAAACATCGCCGCTAGTACCGGCAACACCGCAGCGACCAGCACCGCGATCATGCGTCCGCGATGCCGACGTCGGCCTTCTGTGTCTTCCATGCCAGTCTCCCCAGGTCGAGTGCGCTGCTGAGCCGGAATTTACACTCGACGCGGGATGACCTCAATCACGGGTGCACAAACCCCAGCAATTCGTCAACCGTGAGTTGACGATTTACCACCGTCAACCTAAGGTTGACGCATGGCCTCCGACCCCAAAATTGCGCACCCCGTCCGCCTCGACGACCTCATCGACGCAATCAAAAATGTGCACTCCGACGCCCTCGAACAGCTCACCGGCGCCGTGCTCGTCGCCGAAAGCCTCGGCGACGTGGCCGACCACCTGATCGGTCACTTCGTCGACCAGGCACGACGCTCAGGAGCGTCATGGACCGACATCGGCAAGAGCATGGGTGTGTCAAAGCAGGCCGCGCAGAAGCGGTTCGTTCCGAAGGCCGACGCAGCGCTTGACCCCAACGCGGGCTTCGCCCGATTCACGCCCCGCGCGCGCGCCGTCGTCGTCACTGCGCAGAACGAGGCACACGCGGCCGGCAACACGGAGATCACCCCCGCGCACTTGCTCGTCGGGCTGATCGTTGACGACGGGTCGGTGGCGATGAAGATGCTTCAGCAACAGGGAATCGACGCCGCGAAGGTCCGGGCGGCGGTGGAGCTCCCGCCCCGAGAGGACAGCGTGCAAGCGCTCATCCCGTTCAACAGTGCGGCCCGCAAGGTCCTCGAGCTGACATTCCGCGAGGCACTTCGGTTCGGCCACAACTACATCGGCACCGAACACATCCTGCTCGCGATGCTCGAGGAGGAAGATGCCGACGGGCCGCTGCATCGTCTTGGTGTCGACAAGACCCGCGCCGAGGCCGACCTCGCTGCGGCCCTGCAGGCTCTGACCTCCCCGGCGTAATGTCCGGACCATGAAACTCAACGAGCACGCACGGGCGCTGATCGGAGCAGGCGCCGACGCGACTCTCGTCACGCTCAACCCCGACGGCAGCGCACAAGTCAGCGTCGTCTGGATCGCCGTAAAGACCACCGCCGAGGGTGACGACGAGATCGTCACCGCCCATCTCGCGGAGCACAAGAAGGTACGCAACGTGCGTCGCGACGGACGCGTGGCACTCACCGTCCTGTCCCCCGACCGCAGCGCGCCGATGACGCCGTACCTGACGATCACCGGAACCGCACACATCACGGAGGGCGGCGCTCCCGAGCTGCTGCGCGAGCTCGCGCCGGTGATGATGGGCCCCGACGCCAAGTTCCCGCCCGACGGCGCGCCTCCGGGATACATCACCCATGTCACGATCGCCAAGATCGGCGGAATGGGGCCGTGGGTCGGCTAACCATCCCGCCCGCCGCGACGTCGATCAACCCCGTGTCACCGGGCCGGTCGTGTGACATCATTCGGGGACAGCGAAGGAGGGGACGATGCGCCGCTGGCTCGTGGGACTTCTGACGGTGACCGCTCTCGTCGCGACATGGCTCGCCCCTCCCGCGTCCGCTGGCGACACCCCGATCGGCCGCGTCGGTGAAACCTTGCGCGTGACGGACGGCAACATCGTCGCCGACGTCACCGTGGTCAACGTGCTGCCGTCCGACATTCCTCCTGGATTCGGAAACCCGCCGCGGTGGCCGCGGCAGGAGGTCTGGCGCGCGCAGATCACCGTCACCGCGGTCTCGGTGCCAGCCCCGTTCTCGATGGGATCGAAATTCACGTTCCGCGGCGTCACCCAGACCGGTGATTCCTATCTTGCGCGCCCCAACGACGCACCCGACGCTCTGCAGTACGCGCTTCTGAATGCGCCGAACGGTAAGACCGTGAGCGGCGGTATATTTTGGGATGTCTACCGCGACCTGGTTTCGAACGTAGTGCTGATGGATCCGAAAACGGGGTTCCACTTGGCGCAGTGGAACCTGTAGGGGCGGTACAGGTCCGGGTCGCCGACACCACCCACACGCAAGAACTCGCCGCGGTAGCCGCGCGGACCTTTCCTCTCGCCTGCCCGCCTTCGTCGACGTCGGAGAACATCGCCGCGTTCATTGAGGCACACCTTCGTGCCGAGAGGTTCGCCGAATACGTCACCGATCCGGACCACCTGGTACTCGTGGCAGAGGTCGACAACCGAATCGTCGGCTACTGCATGCTGATTCGCGGCGTTCCCGACGACGCCGACGTTCAGCGGGCGGTGACGGTTCGGCCCACCGCCGAGCTGTCGAAGATGTACGTGTTGCCCGAAAACCACAGCACCGGTGCGGCCGCGGCGCTGATGGAGGCGGCGGTGGACCACGCGCCCGCGATGTCAGCCAGAAGTCTCTGGCTGGGCGTCAACCAGGAAAATGTTCGGGCACAACGGTTCTACGCCAAACATGGCTTTGTGATCAACGGCACCAAGACTTTTCAACTCGGTGCGGTTGTCGAGAATGACTACGTGATGGTGCGGTCGGTCTGAGGACGGACGATCCCGCTCGTCAGCGCAATCAGCCGCGAGGTGGCGCGCAGGTACTTCTTCCGGAATCCGCCCGCCAGCATCTCGTCGCTGAAAATGGTGTCGAGCTTCGCCCCGGACGCCACCACCGGAACGCCCGCGTCGTACAGCCGGTCGGTGAGCGCGACCAGCCGCAGGGCGACGTTCTGGTCGTCGATCGGATGAACGCCGGTGAGGAAAACCGCTCGCACGCCCTCGATCAGACTCGTGTATCGCGACGGGTGCATGGTCGCCAGGTGTTCACACAACGCGTCGAAGTCATCGAGCGTGGCACCGGGCGTCTGCGCAGCGAGAGCGCGCACCTGCTCATCGGTCTGCGGCACCGGCGCGGGCGGTAGATCGCGGTGCCGGTAGTCTGGGCCGTCAATCCGGACCGTGGTGAAAATAGCTGCCAGAGTGTTGATTTCGCGCAAGAAATCCTCTGCGGCGAACCGGCCCTCCCCCAGCTGCTCGGGCAGCGTGTTCGACGTCGCGGCCACCGACACGCCCCGCGCCACCAGTTCGGACAGCAAGCGCGACACCAGCACGGTGTTGCCCGGATCGTCCAGCTCGAACTCGTCGATGCACACCATTACGTAGTCGGCGAGCAGGTCGACGCACTCCACGAACCCGAACACCCCGGCGATCTGCGTCACTTCGCCGAACGTCGCAAACGCCTTGGGATGCGAAATATCCTCTGGCAGAGAGTAATACAACGATGCCAGCAGATGCGTCTTACCCACACCGAAACCGCCGTCGAGGTACAGGCCCGCACCCGGCAGCACCGACGTCCTTCCGAAGAGCCGCTTCTTGCCCGCTCGTCGCCGAACCGCCACGTCACAGAAATCGCGGCACGCCGCCAACGCAGCCGCCTGCGTGGGTTCGCCAGGGTCGGGGTGGTAGTTCTCGAATCTCACGTCGGTGAACGTCGGCGGCGGCACCAGTTGGGCGATCAGTCGCTCCGAGGACACGGCCGGGTGGCGGTCGACCAGATGATCCACGGGTCCGCCCATGTGGGCACTGTATCGGCGTGCTGCAATCGTTCCCATGACCGACGACGACGCCGCTGCGCGCTTCAGCCGACTCGACTCGCCGACTTCAGCGGACCTTTCGGAACTGCCGAGCCTGTACAGCTACCCGCCTGACCTCTCCGGATGCTGGGTGCGTGCCAACATGATCGCCAGCGCCGACGGTGGCGCCACGGTCGAGGGCCGCGCGGGCGGTTTGGCGGGGCCGGGCGATCGCGTCCTGTTCAAGGTGTTACGCGAGCTTGCCGACGTCGTCGTGGTGGGCGCGGGCACTGTCCGCGCGGAGAACTACTCCGGAGCGCAACTGAGCGTCGCCGCACGCCATCAGCGACAGGCCCGGGGGCAGGCCGAAGTGCCGCCGATCGCCGTCGTCACCGCCTCCGGCGCGCTCGATGTCACCAGCCGGCTGTTCGCTCACACCGAGGTGCCGCCCTTGATCTTCACGACGAGCGCGTCCGTCGCCGCGACCAGGGAGCGTCTGCAGGGCCACGCCGATGTGGTGGACGCGTCGACGACCGACCCCATCGCCGTCGACCCGACGGCCGTGCTCGCCGAGCTCGCGCGAAGGGGCCTCTACCGGGTGCTGTGCGAAGGCGGCCCGACGCTGCTCGGCGACTTCATCGACGCCAACGTGCTCGACGAACTCGCGCTGACCGTGGCGCCGATGCTGGTCGCCGGCCAGTCGCCGCGCGTGGTGAGAGGCTCCGCGCCGGCGGCCATGGACCTGCGCATCGCGCACATCCTCACCGACGACGCCGGCTATCTGTATCTGCGCTACCAGCGAGCCTGACCTCGTCTCTTCGCCCGTGCGGTTCACGGGGCGACGATCGCTACTCTGGTCACCATGCGTTTCGCCCGGTCCCTCCGTGTCGGTGTCGCGATGGCGACGACGGTCGCCGTGCTGGCCGGGTGCGCGCCCGGCTGGGCCGCAGACCCCAACTACGCCACTGACCACGGAGCAGGGCCGCAGGGAAAGCCCGTCACGCCGAAGCCGGAGGCGGGCCCCCCCCCGATCGAAAAGCCGAAGAACGACCTCTCGTGGCGCGATTGCACCGCGAAGGTGTTCTCCCAGGTGTCGGTCGCACCGCCGGTCAACGTGAAGCTCGAATGCGCCACCTTCGACGCCGATCTTGACCCGATCAGCAGCGCGACTGGGACCGTGCAGATCGGTGTGGTGCGCGCCCAGTCGTCGCAGACGCCGGCCGACGCGGGCCCGCTCGTGGTCACCACCGGCTGGGACATGCCCTCCTCGCTCCAATTGCCGGTGTGGCTGACCCGATCCGGCGGCGACGTGTTGAAGAGCCGGCCGATCGTCGCGATCGACAGGCGCGGCATCGGCACGTCGGACGAGCTGGACTGCCGCAACACCGACGACCAAGAGGTAATGCGCGATCAGGCTCAGTTCGAGTCCGGTGACGATCCGGTGGCCACCCTCGGCGAAACCGCCGTCTCCGCGACCACGAGCTGCACCGACATGATCTCCCCCGGCGATTCGGCGTACGACAATGCGCACGCGGCCGAGGACATCGAGCGTCTGCGCACGACGTGGGATGTGCCGGGCCTGGCGCTTCTCGGCATCGGCAACGGCGCACAGGTTGCGCTCGCGTACGCGGGCCGGCACCCGGACAGGGTGGCCCGGCTCGTCCTCGATTCGCCGATCCCGCCGGCAGTCGGCGCCGAGGCCGCTCAGGAGCAGAAGATCAAAGGCGAGCAGGCCGCACTCAGCGCTTTCATCGCTCAGTGCACAGCCAACTGCCCGCTGGGCCCGGACCCGAAGGCTGCGATCGACGCAGTGCTCGCCTCCGCCCGCTCCAAACGCGGCCTGAGCGGGCTGTCGGTGGCGGTGGTCACCCAGGCGATTTCCACCGCCCTCGCCTATCCGCAGGGCGACCGCGCGTCAACGGTCAACGGCCTTGCCAGCGCGCTGGCGTCTGCGCGAACCGGCGACACCAAGGGGCTCAACAACCTGATCAACAGGGCCGAATCGCTCCGCGACACCGACGGCCAGTTCGTCAACCGCTGCAGCGACTCGCTCAACCGTCCCACACCTGACCGGGTCCGGGAGCTCCTCGTGCAGTGGGGCAAGGTCTATCCCGAATTCGGCGCCGTTGGTGCTCTCGACCTGGTCAAGTGCCAGAACTGGCCGAGCGGCAGCGCGCCGCCGGACCCCAAGGATCTCAAAGTCGACGTCGTACTCTTGGGCGGGCAGAACGACCCGATCGTGGGCGGCGACGGCGTCGCGGTCGTGTCGGCCACCGTGATCAACGCCGGCGTGAACAGCAAGCGAGTGATGTGGCAGGGCATCGGCCACGGCGTCAGCATCTTCACCCCATGTGGGCTTCCCCCGGTGATCGGGTACGTGGACAGCGGAAAGCTGCCCGGCTCCGACACGTTCTGCCCCGCCTGATCCCGGAGATCGCGGCGCTGCGTGCTTGCACGATGAGCGTTTGGCCGTCAGGTACGGTGCGCTGGTGGCGCTCCTTGACTCTGTTCTGACCGCGTTCCGGCCACGCACGCGCCCTCCCACCGTCGGCGAGGTCCTGCGCTCGATCCTGTGGCCGATCACGATCATGTTCATCATCCACCGCACCTTGGTGCTGTCAGTCAACGGCTACATCACCGACGACTTCGGTCCGGTCTATCGGGCCGTCAGCAACTTCCGCCGTGGTCTGCCCATCTACGACCTGCCGTTGCACTACGTCGACCCGCACTACCTGTATCCGCCCGGCGGGACGCTGATCATGGCCCCGTTCGGCTTCCTGCGCGTCGATCCGTCGCGGTACTGGTTCATCTTCTTCAACACCGTCGCGATCATCCTCGCGGCCTACTTCCTGGTGCGTCTGTTCAAGTTCTCCGGCAGCTCGTTCGTCTTCCCCGCGGTGATCGCGGCGATGTTCTGCACCGAAAGCGTCACGAACACACTGATCTTCGCGAACATCAACGGCATCATCCTGCTGCTCGAGGTGTTTTTCTTCCGATGGATGCTCGACGGCAAGACCTCCAGTCAATGGTGGGCAGGTGTTTCGATCGGGTTGTCGCTGGTGGTCAAACCCCTCTTGGCGCCCCTGCTGTTGCTGCCGCTGCTGAACCGGCAGTGGCGCCCGCTGGTGCCTGCGTTGGGAGTGCCGCTCGTGTTCAACCTGGCGGCCCTGCCGCTGGTCATCGACCCGATGGACTTCTACCGTCGCACGCTGCCGTACATCTTCAGCGCTCGTGACTACTTCAACAGCTCAATCGCGGGCAACGGGTTGTACTACGGCCTGCCCACGTGGTTGATCCTGTTGCTGCGCATCCTGTTTGGACTGCTGGCAGTGGGTTCACTGTGGCTGCTGTACCGCTACTACCGGACCCGCGATCCTCTGTTCTGGTTCTGCACCTCATCTGGGGTGCTGCTGATTTCTTCGTGGCTGGTGGGATCGCTCGGCCAGGCCTACTACTCGATGACGCTGTTCCCGTTCTTGATGACCGTGGTTCTGCGCAATTCGGTGATCAGGAACTGGCCGGCGTGGCTGGCCGTCTACGGATTCCTGGCCGCAGACAACTGGTTGATGTACCTGTTGCCGAGCACCAGCCGGGCCATGGAGTACCTCCGAACCACCTACGGCTGGTCGCTGATGTTGGTTGTGGTGTTCTCGGTGCTGTACTTCCGCTATCTCGACGCCAAGGCCGACAACCGGCTGCAAGACGGGATCGACCCGGTGTGGATGACGCCGGAGAAGCAGCGCGCTAGCGTTGACGCATGAGTTCCGAGACGACCCCGAAACTGGAACTGTCCGAAGCACAATGGCGTGAGCGGCTTACACCCGACGAGTTCGACGTGCTCCGCCGGGCGGCCACCGAACGGCCGTTCACCGGCGAGTACACCGACACCACCGCCGAAGGCGTGTACGAGTGCCGCGCCTGCGGCGCGGAGTTGTTCCGCAGCACGGAGAAGTTCGAATCCCATTGCGGCTGGCCATCATTCTTCGACCCCACACGTTCGGATGCGGTGATCCTGCAGCCGGACGAGTCGCTGGGCGTCAGCCGCACCGAAGTGGTGTGCGCCAATTGCCACAGCCATTTGGGCCACGTGTTCTCCGGCGAGGGCTACCCGACGCCTACCGATCAGCGCTATTGCATCAACTCGATTGCGTTGCGGCACGTGCCAAAGAGCTGAGTCAGCTCGCGTTGTCGCGGTACGTCTGCATATAGCGGCGCATGCGATCAGGATCGTTGGCCGCGTCTCTGCGCATCACGATTTCGCGCGCCGCACCGCGCGGAAAGCCGTGCCTGACAAGGCGGTAGTCCGCGGACTGGTCGAAGTACGCCACCGAAAAAATCAGGGCCAGCACCAGCCCGCAGATCACGCCCACCCACGTGACCCAGCCGGCGGGAAGTACGAGCAGCACAACCAGAGCGAGCGGCAGCACCTGGACGACCGCGCGGACGATCTGCCGCATCCAGCGGCCGGGGCAGCTCAGATCGTGTAGCACCCATTGGCGGTAGCGCGGGCCAAGCGAACCCCCCATCGCGTACCACAGCCAGCGCAGCGGGCCGGGCCGGCGGCCGTCGTCGGCGGTCATCGGTCCAGCTCCGCATCGAGCGCGCCGGCCGCCAGCGCAGCGGCGTTGATCCGGGTCAGCACCTCGTGCAGATGCTCGAGTTCGGTGAGGTCGACGTCGAGCCGTTCGACCACCGCCGGCGGGATCTTCAAGGCTTGACGGCGCAGCCCGCGGCCCGTGGCCGTCAGCTCCACCAGCGTCGTCCGCTCATCGGCCGCACCGCGCGCCCGGGCGATCAGGCCCTGCGCCTGGAGCCGCTTGAGCATCGGCGAAAGCGTTGCCGAATCCATCTGCAACAGCGCTGCGATCTGCTTCACCGAGAGCGGACCGTCGCCGGATTTGGCGTTGTCCCACAACGCCAGCATCACCAGGTATTGGGGATGGGTCAGCCCGAGGGGCTCCAGCAGCGGCCGGTAGACCGCGAGCACGGCGCGATTGGTGACCGCGAGCGCGAAACACACCTGCCGTTCGAGCTCGAGCGGATCGACTTCTGTAACGGTTGCCTTGGACATATCCTCACCCTAGCATTTAGTTAGTGTCCTAACTAGTTGTGTCCTAACTATGTTGCGTTTCTCACATCCCACCATGGACAAAGCCCCCGCACGCGATGCGTGTCGGGGGCTTCTCCGGTGAGAGGGGGTTAGGCGGCGGCGGGCACTGCTCCCGCGAAAACCGGCCGCACGGCGCGGGTACCTGCGGTCGCTGGCCGCGCCGCGAGACGCTCCCGGAAGTCGCGCACCGCGCCGACGATGGTGACCGTGACCGGCACGACCATCGGGGACGCGATGACGGTGAAGATGGCGATGATGTAGAACAGCGACGACATGATGCTCTCTTTCTGCGTCCCGGCTGAGGCGGGAGGTCTGTTGTGGTGGGACTCGGCGTTGAGTTCGATGCAAAAGCTATCGGCCTCGCCCACCTGCGACGACGTCGCGAAACAACCAACTTTTGGCCGGTCTTTGTCTCTCGGCGACAATCAGCGAGGAGAGCGCATCACCACCACGGACCTCGCCCCGACGTCGACCTGTGTGCCTGCCACGCCCCTTCGGGTGGGGTCGTAGGAATCACACGCGAAATCCCAAGGGCGCGAAGCCAAATCCGCGGGAACAGTAAATGTGAGGTTCTCCCACCAGGCGTTGACGAAGACGAGAAAATCGTCGTCGACCAAGGGGGTGCCATCGGCGCTGACGTCGGGATCCGTTGAGCCGTCCATGAACAAGGCGACACTGCGGGCTAGCGGGTCGGCCCAGTCCTGTGGCGTCATGTCGGCGCCGGACGGGGTGAACCAGCGCAAGTCGGCGGCATCTGTACCGCTCTCGAAGCGACGCCGCCGAAACACCGGGTGCCCACGGCGCAGCGCGATCAGATCGCGGGTGAACCGCAGCAGCTCGCCGTCGACCGCGGACCAGTCGTAGTACGTGATCTCGTTGTCCTGGCAGTAGGCGTTGTTGTTCCCGCGCTGGGTGCGGCCGAGCTCGTCGCCGCCCAGCATCAACGGGACGCCGCCGGAAAGGAGCAGCGTCGACAGGAACGCGCGCTTCTGGCGTGCCCGCAGGTCGAGCACGCCCTGGTCGGATGTCGGCCCCTCGACTCCACAGTTCCACGACCGGTTGTCGTCGGTTCCGTCCCGGTTGTTCTCGGTGTTGGCCTCGTTGTGCTTGACGTCGTAGGAGACGAGATCGGTGAGGGTGAATCCGTCGTGCACGGTCACGAAGTTGATTGACGCACTAGGCCGGCGGCCCTCGTCGCGGTCACCGAAGATGTCCGACGAGCCGCACAGCCTCGACGCGAACTCGCCGAGCCGGCCCTCCTGACTTCGCCAGAAGTCGCGGACCGTGTCGCGGAACCGGCCATTCCATTCACTCCACGGCGGCGGGAAGTGGCCAAGCTCGTAAAAGTCCTCGGCGTGCACGTCCCACGGCTCGGCGAACAGCTTGACCCGGGAGATGACCGGGTCCTGCGTCACGAGGTCGAAGAACTCAGCGCTCGGGTCGAAGGCGCCGTCCTCGCGGGCCAGCGTCGGAGCCAGGTCGAATCGGAACCCGTCCACGCCCATGTCATTCACCCAGTACCGCAGAGAGTCCATGATCATCCGTAGCGCAGTCGGGTTGTCCGCATTCACCGAGTTGCCGGTCCCCGTGGTGTCGAAGTAATTCGCCAGGTCCCCGGAGACGAGCCGGTAGTAAGCGGGGTTGTCGAGCCCGCGGTGGCACAGCGTCGGACCGCCCGCTCCGCCCTCCGCCGTGTGGTTGAACACGACGTCCAGCACTACTTCCAGGCCCGCGTTGTGCAAGGCGTCGACCATCGACCGGAATTCCGCGACTTGCCCGCCCGGCCGGCCTGCTCGCACCGCGGCGGAGTATTTCGCATGCGGCGCAAAGAATCCGATGGTGTTGTAGCCCCAGTAGTTGGTCAGGCCTCGTTGAAGGAGGAACTCCTCGGGCACGCTGTGGTGGACGGGCAGCAGCTCCACGGCCGTCACCCCGAGGTCGACGAGATGGTGCACGGCCGCCTCGTGAGCGAGGCCGGCGTAGGTGCCGCGCAACTCTTTGGGCACGCCGGGATGCCGCGCGGTGAAGCCGCGGACGTGGACCTCGTAGAGGATGGTGTCGGCTAGCAGATGCTGCGGCCGTGACGTCGGAGCGGGCGGGCCGGGCGCAACGACCAGACTGCGCGGAACACGCCCGGCGGAGTTCGATGTACTTGCGGCCGAAGGGTTTTCCGGGGTGTTGCCAAGGAGTTCGGACCCGTACCGCACATCGCCGACGATCGCGCGTGCATACGGGTCGAGAAGCAGTTTCGCCGGGTTGTAGCGCAACCCGCGGGACGGGTCGAAAGGCCCGGCGACCCGGTATCCATAGGCCTGGCCCGGCTCGACGCCGGCCACGGATCCGTGCCAGATGTCGCCGTCGCGGTCGGGCAACACGAGCTGGGTCTCCGCACCGGCGGCGTCGAACAGGCACAGCGTCACTGCGTCACCGCCGGAGGACACGGCGAAGTTCGTGCCGGTGGCATCCGGGGTCGCGCCGAGCGGGTCGGGACGACCTGGGGCGATCTTGAGGCTCATGACGTCTCCTTCCGGGAAACGAGCCGCTGGATGACCTCCGACACCGGCGGATACGCCCGATACCGACGCAGGATCACGTCGGCAACCAACCCGGTCCACCCCGTCTGGTGGGACGCGCCGAGGCCGGCCCCGTTATCACCGTGAAAGTACTCGTAGAACAAGAGGTCATTGTGCCAACGAGGGTCGGACTGCATCCGCTCGACACCACCGAAGCACGGCCGGCGACCGTCGTGATCGGCCAGGAAGAGCGAGACGAGTCGTTGCCACAGATCCGCCGCAATGACGTCGAGCGTGACAGTGGTCCCCGATCCCGACGGATACTCGATGGTCAAGTCCTCACCGAAGAATTCGTGGTAACGCTCCAGTGCCGTACCGACGAGGTAGTTCAGTGGAAACCACACGGGGCCACGCCAATTCGAGTTGCCACCGAACATGGCAGTGGTGGACTCTGCTGGCTC
This sequence comes from Mycobacterium sp., assembly GCF_032159765.1. Classification (GTDB taxonomy): domain Bacteria; phylum Actinomycetota; class Actinomycetes; order Mycobacteriales; family Mycobacteriaceae; genus Mycobacterium. The sequence goes on from NZ_JAVHWM010000099.1 coordinate 22,070, forward strand.
GTAGTCGATTTCAGCGTGCACACCCTCCACGTCGACGACGTACCGGTGGTCGCGGTGCGCCGCCGACAGTGAGCGCAACCCGTGCGGTGAGAGGAACTCGCTGGGATCGAAAAGCCTTTGGCACAACCGCTGAAGCCTGTCGAGTCCGGTGACTCCGACGAGAAGCCGCCGCCTGCCGGGTTCCCCGCGAAGGATCCCGGCCTTGCTCATCTCGTCGGTGTCGTCAAGCCCGTGGCGTCGCAGGTAGTCGGCGAACTTCTTGTCGGTGATCAGCGTCTGGTCGATGGCTTCCTCGTTGACGACGCCGGCGGCGAACGTCGGAATCATCGCGGCGATCGAGCGGACCTTTACCGGCACCACTTTTCCGTCGGTGAGGATGATGCGGTCGTAGTACATCCCGTCCCGCTCGTCCCAGATCCCCGAGGTATCGAGCGCGTCCGAGATCACCGCGAAGTGCTCGAGAAACTTCTGCACCAGATCAAGGGCGGGCCGCTGCCCGACGCCATGCAGAATTGCCGCGATCGTCGCCATGGACAGCGCATAGGCGGCCATCCAGCCCGTGGCGTCCGACTGCTCGAGAATCCCGCGGACCGGAAGATGGGACCGGTTCAAGGGGCCGATGTTGTCCAGCCCCATGAAGCCGCCTTCGAACAGATTGGAGCCGTTCACATCCTCGCGATTGACCCACCAGGTGAAGTTCACCAGGAGCTTGTCGAAGATCCTGCTCAGAAACGCGGTGTCACTGCCGCCGTCGATCCCGAACACCTCCAGCGCCGCCCACGCCAGCACGGGCGGATTGACATCGCCGAAATCCCATTCATACGCCGGCACCGCCCCCGTCGGGTGCTGAAACCATTCCCGGCAGAGCAACAGCAGCTGGTATTTGGCGAATGCCGGGTCGACGTGCACCAGCGCCACGCAGTGAAAACCCAAGTCCCAGGCGGCAAACCACGGGTACTCCCACGTGTCGGGCATCGACATCACGTCGAACGCCGAAAAGGCGCGCCACTTGGCGTTGCGGCCGGTAAGCCGTTGTGCCGACGGCACCGGCTGTGTCGGGTCGCCGTCGAGCCACCGCGCGACGTCGTAGTGATAGAACTGCTTGCTCCACAGCAGCCCGGCGAACGCCTGGCGCATCACGTGTGCCTCGTCGGCCGACGCCTGCGCGGGTGTGAGCTCTGCGTAGAACTCGTCGGCTTCAGCACGGCGCATGGCCACCACTCGGGTGAAGTCAGCGCCGAGCGCGCGCTCGTGGTCGGCCTGCTGGGCCCTCGGGCGCAGCCGTAGCCGTATCTCGGCGCTCTGACCGGACTCGACTGAAATTCGGTACCACGCAGCGCATTTGGTGCCGCGGCGTGCCGGGTTGACGGTATCGGCGCCTGACACGACATGGTCGTTGATGCCGTCTTTTGGCCAACGGGTCCGTGGCGCAACGTCATACAGCCGTGCGAGATTCGTTTCGTTGTCGCAGAACAACAACTCCGGCGCACCGCCGTCCGGCGCCGGGCCGGCTAGCAACTCGAGCTCGCCGAGGAACGGATGGTCGATGTCGACGGCACCGGGGGCGAAGGCCGCCAGTGCCGGCTTCTCCGCCCCGGTATCCCAAGTCCACGTGTTGCGGAACCACGCCGTGGGCAACACGTGCAGCAGCGCGGCGTCGGGTGCGGCGTTGGTGACCCGGACCGTCATCGAGATGTCCGTGGGGTCGGCCTTGGCGTACGACACGTCGACGATCCAGTACCGGTCGTCGTCAAAGACACCCGTGTCGAGCAGCTCATACTCCGGGTCGAATTTGCCGCGGCGGCAGTTCTCGTCGAGCAACTGCTGATACGGGAATGCCCGCTGTGGATAGTGATAGCGCCAGCTGTTCCACGCATGGCTCGGCACCGCGTCAAGGCACCACCAGTATTCCTTGACGTCCTCGCCGTGGTTGCCTTCTGACCCGGTGACGCCGAACGCCCGTTCCTTCAGGATCGGGTCGCAGCCGTTCCACAACGCCAACGCGACGCACAACCGCTGTTCGATATCGCAGAATCCAGCGAGACCGTCCTCGCCCCAGCGGTAGGCGCGTGACCGGGCGTGGTCGTGCGGGAAGTAGGTCCAGGCTTCACCGTCCGCGCTGTAATCCTCACGGACGGTGCCCCACTGACGTTCACTGAGGTACGGGCCCCATAGATACCAGTCACTCGCGTGACGCAACCCCTCGTCAAGTCGGCCAAAGCCGTTGACCCGCTGCCGTTCAGCACCCGGAGTCACGGCGATGTCGAGACGCGCTCAGGGGTTCAGCACAGTGGCGCGAGTCCGGGCATACATGGCGTCGAGGACCGCAGACTCGGCTTCGTCGATCGCCGACTGCGCAAAGTCGATCGCATCCGCCGCGTATGACTCGGCAAGGTTGGCGTCGGCCTCCGCGTAGCTGGCCTCGATGTCGTCTCCGGCCTGATCGAGATCCGCCTGCACCGCGACGACGTGCGCGTGCCATTTGGTACGGATCTCACGCCAGCGTGACGACACCTTGTCTCCTGCCTCGTCGACTTTGTCGTCGACTCGGTCGGCGGCCGCACTGACTCGATCTCGAGCCCTCTCGGCATCACTTTTCAGTTGATCCCGGCTGCGTTGACCGGCGGCCTTCAGTTTGTCCGACGCGTCTTTCGCTCGCGTGGTAATCGCGTCGAATTGTGCGCTGAGATCGACGTCCGTCATGGGGAACTCCTTCTGTCGCATTACGTTACATCTGAATTCTCGTGACGGCGCGGCACAGTGTCACTGTCTGCGCGCACAACCTGACCAGTCCACTGATGTATCAGCGCACACTGAACCGAACGTCCTCACCGCCGGCCCTGGTCGCTGCCGAGGACGACCTGGACGGTGGTTTCATCGCCCGAAGAGTCGATGAACCCCATCGACACCGTCGCACCGGGCGGCGTGGACTGCACGGCGGCGACCAAGCCGCCGGAACTTCCGATCGCCACGTTGTCGAATCGGGTCACCAGCGCGCCTGGACACAAACCGGCGGCGGCAGCGGGACTGCCGCTTCTCACTTCCATGATTCTTGCGCCCCTCGAGTTCGATTCACTCGTCGTTTCTGTGCCCAGCCAGGCATGCGAGCCCGAACCCGTGGCAATGAGTTCACTCGCAATGCGCCGGGCCTGGTCGGCTGGAATCGCAAAGCCGATACCGATCGAACCGCTCCGCCTATCGTTTCCGGCCAGTCGGCCCGTCGCCGAATTCATTCCGACGAGCTTTCCATCCTTGTCGACCAGCGCTCCGCCAGAATTGCCCGGATTGAGCGCCGCGTCGGTTTGGATCGCGTCAAATGCCGTGAAGTCGGGGCCAAGCACCGGACGGTTGAGCGCGCTGATTACTCCCAACGTAACGGTTGCGGTCAATCCGAGCGGAGATCCCACTGCCGCGACCGGCTGACCGACCAGGAGGTCCGCCGAGGAGCCGAAAGTGATTGGCGTAAGCCGCGAAACACCCAGCGCCCACACCACGGCGACGTCGGTTCTCGGATCAGTGGCAACCACCTCGAACGGTGCCGTGCGACCGTCGCTGAATCTGACCGATGTCTGGACCGCCTCGGGTCTGCCGACGATGCCGGCCAACACCGAGTTGGTCGTCATGATCAGCCCGTCGGAGCTGAGAATGATTCCTGACCCGAGTTCTGACCGCTCACCTCGTGCTTCCTGCAGCGTCACGACGCTCGGTAGCACCTTTGAGGCCACCTCCTCGAATGGCGATACCGGTGGACCAGGGGTGCCCGATCGAGACAACAGGGATTCGCCGCCGATTGCCGGAGGATTCACGAGTAGACCGACTGCCGCACCTGTGGCTGTGAGAAACATCGCCAAGGCGATTGCCCTCAGAGAGAACGCTTTAAATTGATCTGCTCTGTGCCACTGAGCCGTTACTGTTTTCACGGGTCACCCGACCGTCCACGCCACGCACTACGCTGTGCGTGGCCATGGTTCGAGCAGTTGGCGCAATTGCCGTCGGCCGCGTTGAAGCCTCGACATCACCGTCCCGGTCGGAGTGTTCATGATCGCGGCGATCTCCTTGTACCGCAGGCCTTCAACGTCGGCATAGAACACCACTTGGCGGAACTGCGGCGCCAGAGCCTCCATCGCCTTCCTGAGATCGCTGTTCGGCAGTGAATCCAGGACCTGCTCTTCAGCTGAACGTAGATCGCGGCCCGCCGAATGCTGGTAAGCCGTGGACAATTGCCACTCGCCGATGTCCTCCGCGGAGCACAGCACCGGTTGGCGCCGCATCTTGCGGTAGCCGTTGATATAGGAGTTGGTCATGATCCGCATCAGCCACGCTTTGAGACCTGTGCCTGGCTGGAACGAATGAAACGCTTTGTACGCCTTCATCATGGTGTCTTGGACGAGGTCCTCGGCATCCGAGTGGTTGCGGCACATGCGAATCGCGTGGCGATGCAGAATCTGCTGCAGCGGAATGACTTCGCGTTCAAACCGGGTACGGCTGTCTGCGTCGACTGCTCTATCCCCCGATTTGGGGTCTGGTGCTAGCGCAATCGGCGCATTGCCAGCGGTCATCATCATCCCCGCAGTCATCAGTCGCGTCGTTACTGGGCTGTCACCCGGTCGGACACCGAGTCGATGGTTTCCCGTACGACATTGGCGTCCTTGCGAACCTGGAACGCGCGCACGATCTGGATCACGCCGAGAATCAACAGCCAGATGCCGGCGGCGAAGGTAAGCGCAACGATCGAATCGAACGGCCAGATAAGCACGACGAACCCAGCGATGACAGACATGATGCCGAGGAACGTGTACCAGCCGCGCCCGGGCAAGCCGGGTGTGGTGATTCCGATCGCAGATTCCGAAACACCTTGGAAGACAAAGCTGATCCCGATCCACAGGGACAGCAGAAGAACAGCGTAACCCTCACCGAAGTTCCGGAACGACATGATTGCCAGCACCACCGACAGCGCACCGCTGATGAACAACAACACTCGGGTGCCGGTGGCGCGCGGCAGGGTGAACGCCATGAACAGCTGCACAAACCCGCTCACCAGGAGGTAGACGCCGAACAGGGCCGAAGCTACGCCAATCGTCGGGCCGGGCCATGCCAGCACAATTGCTCCCAAGACGATTGTCAGCACACCGGAAACCAATCCCCATTTCCAGAGCTGCTGCACAGGTTGATCACTCATGATGTTCCTCATTTCGTCAAGATGTTCTGCTTGTAGTGCCGACGCCGCCTACGACGTTGGAGGCGTGCGAATGCCCTTATTTGTCAGGACTTTCCGTCGACTCTTTGATCCTGAGCTGCGACTGCGCACCCGTCGATGGTGCCAATGACAACGTTGGCCGACGCTCGTTGTCGCCGACGCCAGTGGACGCTCAGTCGAGCCGGACGCGGTCGAGCTGCGTACGCGACGCAATTCCGAGTTTGGTGAAGACTTTGCTCAAGTGGTATTGGACCGTACGTGCGCTGATGAACATGCGGACAGCTATCTCCGGATTGGACAGGCCTTCGCGCGCCATCCGAGCGATCTGGGCCTCTTGCGCGGTAAGTTGCTGATCGCTTGTCGCAATGGTGCGCTTGCGGGCCGTCTCTCCGGTGGCATGTAGCTCACGTCTGGCCCGCTCCGCGAACGCATCGATTCCCATCGCCTCGAACATGTCGTGGGCGACGCGGAGCTGCACCCGCGCGTCGATCCTGCGGCGTTCACGGCGCAACCACTCCCCGTAGAGAAGGTGAGCGCGAGCGAGCTCGGCGCGGACGCGGGTTTTGCTGAGACACTCGATCGACTCGAGATAGAGGCGTTCGGCGGCGTCACGCTCACTCAGCAGCGCGCGCGAGCGAGCCTCGACGCCGCGTGCCCAGTCGGTGCCGCTGGGTGTAGTCCTTTCGGTCACCCGGCACAGCGCATCGGCGGCGACGTCGTTGTGTCCGCTGCGCACTGCCGCCTCGACGAGCTCGACTGCAGCCCAGCCCGGTACCACCATTTCGACCGAGCAAGCGGACGCGCGCCGGGCTGCCTGCATCGCCTTCTCGTAGTTACCGAGGCCATTGTTCAGCACGGCGTTCGTCCATTCGGCGATGGCGATACCGATGCCTTCACCTCGGAGGTTCGCCTCCTTGATGGTCGCGTCGATCAGCGTGGCCGTCTCGGCTTGTCTGCCGCGCAAAGCCGCCAGACCCAATTCAGCGGGGTTGGAGATGTGGCTGCCGGTCGCATCCACCGCGACCTGATGTTCCCCGACCAGGGAGGCTGCGCCGGTCAGATCGCCCGCGAACAACATCGTGACCGCACGCAAACTGAGGGCCAGCGGCAGTTCGCTGAGCGCACCGACGCCGCGAGCAAGCTGAACGTGCCGGTCGGTGAGCAGATGCCAGCGATCGTCATCCCAGAGGTGTGCCGCCGCGACGCCGGCTATCCAGTGGCAGCGCAGCTGCTCGTCGGCCGACATGCCGATGCCGAAGACCTCGAGTGCCCTCCGCAGTATCGGCAGTCCGGCCTCATATCCCCTGTCGAAGTGCGCAACCAGCCCTTCCAGGAGAAGGTCGGGAGCGCGCGTTGCGTGCTGCGGCGGCGGCGCGGTCCCGGCGGCGCGCGCCACCTCCAGCACACCACCGCCCAGGGCCAGGCGGCCAGTCAAGATCGCGGCCGAAAATGCCTCCAGGTAGGTCGCGCGCGACAGCTTTGGGTCTGTCGGCTCTAGGCGGTTGGCGGCCTTCAGCAACAGGGACGGCGCATCACTTCCCCGGTTTGTGACGAACGCGAGCTCGGCTTCAATCAGGTCGATACGTGCTTGCTGCAGATCGGTGGTCGATCCGGCCTCCGCAATGGATAGCAATTGCCGCACCGCCTCGAAAGCCCCCGCCTGTAGATTTGCATGCGCGGCAGCCAGCGCCCGGTCGGTGCGACGCGCGGGGTCCAGCGACAACATCGTGGCGCGCTCGAGGAAGGCCGCCGCCGCAGCCACGCCGCCACGCGCTTGCGCCCTGACCGCGCAGCGCTCCAGCTGCGCGGCGACGGCCTCGTCCGGCCCCGGCGCGGCATGGGCGCGATGCCAGGCGCATCTGTCGGGGTCTTGCTCTGGATCGGTGACGTCCGCCAGCGCACCGTGCGTCTGTTGTTGCTCCTGTGGGGGCGCCGAGCCGTAAACCGCCGCGCGCACCAGGGGATGACGAAACCGTACTCGGACACCGAACTCGACGAGGCCCGCCTGCGTCGCGGGCGCCGCCGCTTCTGCTCCGATCCCCAGCTGCGCTGCGGCCCCCCACACCAACGCCGGGTCGCCGACGGGTTCGACCGCCGCGATCAGCAGGAGGCGCCGGGTCTCGTCGGGAAGAACTTCGACCTGTCGACGGAAGTTCGCTTCGATTCCGTCGGACAATCGCACTGTGTTAGGAAACCCAAACCCGCCAGCCAGCTGCTGCGTCGTCAATCCTCTGGGCAATTCCAGCAATGCAAGCGGGTTGCCTTGAGTCTCGGCGACGATCTGGTCGCGCACTCGAGCATCGAGCGGTCCAGTCAACGCAGCGTCCAGCAGCGCTCGCGCGTCTAGCTCGTGCAGGCCCTCGACCTTCAGCTCGCCCAACCCCGACAGCTCACTGCTCGGGGTCCGGACCGCGAAGACCAGGCCAACTGATTCCGCCAGCAAACGGCGCGCAACGAACCCAAGGACTTGCGCGGAGGCGCGATCGAGCCACTGCTCGTCATCGACCAAACACACAAGAGGCTGCCCGTCGGCAACCTCGGACAGCAAGCTCAGCACCCCCAGCGCGACCAAGAACCGGTCGGGTGCCGGCCCGGAACTCATCCCGAACGCGGTCCGCACGGCCTCACGCTGCGGCACAGGGAGACGCTGAAGGCTACCCAGCATGGGCGCGCAAAGCTGATGCAGTGCGGCGAATGCCAATTCCATCTCGGACTGGCAACCCGCGGCGCGCACTATGCGGCAGCCAGACGCATTACCGGCTAGGTAATCAAGCAACGCGGTCTTGCCGACACCCGCTTCCCCGGACACCACCAATGCCTGGCTCTCACCGGCGCGAACTGCTGCAACTAACCGGTCGAGCGCCTCGCGCTCGGCGTGACGGTCAATCAACTCCATCGCGTCGCCTCGCACCGTGAGATCACCGGCATCTGCACCGGAAGTGGCGACAACCCTACCCTCGGAACGTCACCGCTTCGGACGGATCAGACGCATGCGTCATCGGAAAACCGCATCAACCACGCGATAATCATGACGCGGTCGATGTAATCCGAGCTCGACGATTGAGCGGGGAGCGCCGAACTCTTCAGGCGGCAGCGCTCGCGAGAACGCGAGTGACGAACTCGTCGAACGCTTCCATGAAATCGCGAAGGAATTGCTCGGTGCTCTCGTCGGTGACATCGCCCGCCTCGGTGATCAAGCCGGGAGTGAACTGGATGTAGGCCTCCGGCGCCTCCATCAACGGCGAATTGCAGAAGCTGAGCACATTGCGCAGACTCTGCTGCCCGACAGCGGTTCCGATCTTTCCCGGCGAGGCGCCGATCACCGCTGACGGCTTGTGCGCAAACGAGTTAGTTCCATGCGGGCGGCTGGCCCAATCGATAGCGTTTTTCAGGGCGCCGGGGATGCCCCGGTTGTACTCGGGTGTCACGAACAGCATCGCGTCCACAGCCACGATCGCATCTTTGAGCGCCAGACCAGCCGGCGGGTAATCCGCGTCGAAGTCGTGGTTGTACAACGGAAGATCACTTATTGGGATTTCCACGAACTCTAGATTCTGAGACGCCAACCTGATCAGCGCCTTGGCCAGCGTCCGATTGATCGATTTGGTTGAAAGGCTGCCGATGATGTAGCCAATCCGGTAGCTGCTCATAGGATTCCCGCTTCCGCTCTGTTCACCTGGTCAACTCGAGACTTGTGGAAGCCGTGGCCCTTGTCGACGTCGACGGAGACACCACCGTTGACCTTTCACGGTGCCGATGAACAACGGCGCCGTCTCACGCGAGATTGGTGTTCGCACCGCGTCTTCGCAATGTTCGTGATGACACCATGTGAGCCACTCAGATTGTTCGGAAACACATCGACGGCTGACCGACGCGACGGCGAGGCTTGAACGGTCGACCAGAACCAAGGAGCCGAGATGAAGCCCTCGACAGACCGATTCCGCACCGCCTACTACCGGCCTGATGTGCGGGGCCTTAATGCCGGCGACCCTGTTAGCCAGACGCTGGACCCGCTCGATGGCAAGGAATACACGTACGCGACAACCCGGCTTGACGTAGCGCGCGCGATCGCGGCACGACATGCTGATTTCTGTGTTTACCGGATCACACTCGACGAGCCCGTCGAAGTAGACCCCGATGCTGCCGAGGACAACCTTCGCGATTCGTTCTTCAGGTCTCCAAGGGGCACGGTTGTGGAATTCGTCGATGAGAGTTGATTGACAGTGGCGAGTGGATAGCAGCGGCAGACGATCTGGGTCGCCTTCAAGTGTTATCCACAGCGCCCCAGAAGATTCGAACCGGACTGGATCCGTCCCTCGCATGGTTCGCCCATCGCGGGATTCATTCCGATAGCCATCGAAGATCAGACGACAGTCATCTTGAACAACCCGAGCTTGGTGTTGGCGCGTTCACAGTGAAAAACCCTGGCCAGTCGGGTTGCGCCCAGCCGTAGGGATTAGACGTCGCAACGGGACCGAATTTTTGGGTCTGCCGGTTGCCACAAGAACTGCCTTGGTTGGTTCCGCTGATCTTGCCGCCTGTTGAGATCACAGGTGGCGGCGTACTACTGCTATCACCGTCGTCGGCAAATGCCGGAGGTGCCAGCCACATCCCTGCCGCAACATCAGCACAACAAGTCTTCTCATTTTGATCTCCAATCCATTGCTACAGCTTCTGCGGGATCATGCCGCCACATGCTGGATTCCTGTCTATGCCAGCTGATTCCATTGTCGAGTGCGCAGCCGGCGCCGTCGATGTGACTGGTAATAGCAATAGGCAGCGCGGCCTGTGCGGATTCACATCGTCTCTGCGCCGACCGCGGATACGAACGTCAGCACGGTAACTCTGCTGCAGGGCCGCAAGTCGTGCTGTGAGCACCGATGGTCCGACACCGCCGTGGCCCCGCTAGACGGATGCCTGCCGTGATGTCGACCGCTTATCATCCGCCGATTCGGTGGCCGGCGGGCGGCGCGACTCAGTGATCCCGAACCGTTCATGCAGCCGCGCAAGCAGTTTCGGACTCCACCAGTTCATTTGGCCCATCATGTGCATTAGAGCCGGCACCAATAACATGCGTACCAGCGTCGCATCGGCCAGTATGGCCAGTGTCAGCCCAACCCCGAACATCCGCATGAACGACACGTGTGCGGCGATCAGCGCGGCAAACGAAATCGACATGATCAGTGCCGCAGCGGTTATCACCCGGCCGGTGTGGGCCAAACCAAGCGCCACGCTTTCGTCGTTGTCGGCAGGGGTCCGGTCAGATGCCAGCCAGTACTCCCGGATCCGTGACACCAGGAACACTTCGTAATCCATTGACAGCCCGAACGCAATGCAGAAGAACTGCACGAGGACATTGACGACCAACGTGCCGGTGGGTGTAGTGCCGAAGGCCCCCAGGTGGCCTTCCTGGAAGATCCACACGAGTGCGCCAAACGCGGCCGTTAACGATAAGACATTGAGGACCAAGGCTTTTAGCGGAAGCACGATACTGCCAGTCAGAAAAAACAACAGGGTCAATGTTATCGCGGCAATTACGGTCAACACGAGCGGCAGCCGAGAAGTAATACCACTGACGGCGTCACGGTTTGTTTGCGCAGTGCCACCGATGAGGATATGCCCCTCGGCGGGACCCGGGACGGCGTGAAGCCGGTCGAGCTGCAAGGTGGACGCCGGCGAATAGAGGGGCGCGCTGCTCGCCACTGTGAGAAACGTGGTGCTGCCGTTTGTCCCGGTCGCCGTCGATGGTGGTCCGACGAGCGCACCGGCGACGAATGTGCCGCCCGGCGCAAACACCGACGACACATCGGGTACCCGAGACAGCTGGGAAGCGTAGGCATTCATCGCCTCCGGCGTGACGCGGGCGGTATCTGAGACCACCACAGTTGCATTCCTCGCCTGGTCGTCATCGAAATCGGTCCGCAGCTGATCTCCGACTTGACGTGCCGAGGCTGATGTCGGCAGCACGCGATCGTCGGGGAAGCCCCACTTGACACCGAAGAACGGTGCGCCGAGGGTCAGCATCAGCGCGACAACCGCCAGCCCGATCGGGACAGCGCGCCGCATCGCAAACTTGGCCCATCGATACCAGAACGTCTGCTGAATCGGCCGTTCGATCGACGGTTTCGACCCGTGCTTGCGCCCCGCGAGTCGGTCGCCGAGCAGCGCGATGAGCGCCGGCGTTACCACAATCGCGGCAATGGCCGCGAACGCCACCACCGCGATGCCGACATAGCCGAACGACCTCAGTGAATACATCGGAAAGAGAACCAGCGTCGACATCGACAGTGCGACCGTCGTGGCCGAGAACAGCACCGTCCGACCGGCACTCGCCATCGTCCGCGCCAACGCCTTGTCCGGCTCCGCACCATCGGCGACTTCGTCACGGAAGCGGCTGAGGATGAGCAGGGTGTAATCGATCGCCAACGCCATCCCCATCGCGACCAACAGATTCAGCGCGAAGATCGAGACCTGGGTCACCAAACTGACGGCGCGTAGCACCGCCATCGATCCGAAAACGGAAAAACCGCCGACGACTATCGGAAGCGCGGCCGCCACCAAACCACCGAACACCCACACCAGCACCAGAAAGCTCAGCGGAATCGCGATGGCTTCCATGAGATTTAGGTCTCGCTCGGTTTGGTCTATGACCTCCGCATAGGTGATCGCGTCACCACCGGCACGCACCGTCACACCGTCACGGTCGTGCGCCAATGCGTCACTGAGCGCCTTCGCGTGCTTAGGTGCCTCGTTCTCACCCCCGTTGATGCCCGCGACTATCAGGCCCGTCTTGCCGTCCTTGCTGATCAGGCCGGCCGAGGCCGACGGGGGTGCAGTCCAAGGCGACGTCACCTCCGCCACGTAGGGCGAGTTGTGAAGCTGACGCACGATGTCGGCAGCGACCACCCGAGCGGCGCTGCTCTGCGCACCATCGTCGGAGGTGATGGTGATCAGCATCTGCAGGTCGCCTTGATGCAGCTCGTTGGCCAACAGGTTCGTCGCGCGCTGAGACTCCGAATTCGGATTCTCGAACCCGCCCGCGGACAGGCTTTTCGCCACCGGGATACCGAAAATTGCCGTACCGATCATGGCCAAGACCGCTATCGCGATAATCCGCCGCGGTGCAAGGGTGGCCAGCCGGGCAATCTGCTCTAACACGTGAGGTCCGACATGGGTATTCTCCGTTCGGCTGCTTCAATCCCACAGCACCACAACACTTCTGACGCGATCCGACTAACACCTCTCCGAGGCGGGAGAAATGATGTCTGACGAAAGCGGTCGTCCCGTCGGCGCTAGCGCAACAACTTCGTTGAAGCCGTGGATAAGACATTCCCTGAGCACGTCGTGATCAGGGATCGCGCCGGAGTCGATATCGATGCCCAGATAGCATGTCTCGGCGTAGGTCAGCAGCGTGACGTTCACGGCCGCGCCGATCGTCGGACCGAACGCGTAAACAGAGCGCACCAGGGCGTCGCCGACACACGCGGGCGCTCGTATGCTGCCGACGTTACTGGCGAGGAAATCGACGTGACGCAGAATCGAGCCGATGTACCAGCGGGGCATCAGGTTCAGCGCTCCGGCGATCACCTGTGTGTAGGGCAACGATCGTTCCCGGCGCGCCCGGCCGGTGCGCTCTCGGGTCTGCTTGATCCGCTCACCCGGGTCAGCGACCCCGGCCGGCACGTCGAACCGCATCAAGGTGATGCGGTTACCGCCCATTTCGTCCGCGTTGGTGCGCAGGCTGATTGGCATCGTCATATGCAGTTCGCCAACGCAGGCGCCATGCTTCTCGTGGTACTGGCGCAGCCCGCCAGTCACACCCGCGATGAATGCGTCGTTGAGTGCTGCTCCGCAGCCGTGCGCGGCCTCCCGCAATTGTGGCATCGACACCTCGTGCACAGCCAGATGCCGGATGAGGTTGCGCTCCTTCATGAGCGGCGACCCGGTTCGGTTCACGGGACGTACGGTTCGATATACCGAGGCGGCGATCGCAGCCGCCGCAGCCGCCGTGGCGACCGGATGCCGAATACTTTGATGCGTCAGTCTCGCGGTCGATTTGACTGCACCGGTCAATGCACTGACGAATCGCCTGGCGATATACCGGAACGTGTCGCGATAGCCGTCGAGCCAAGACGCTTCTAACATTGCCGGCTCAGTCGGTGAATTAGCCTGCTGTTGCGGATGTTCGGCCGAATCGAAGAGGGTCATGGCGATCTGCACGCCGCCCACGCCATCGGAGAGCGCATGGTGAAATGTCCATAGGACGGCAGCTTCGCCGTTGGCCAGCCCGTCAATCAGGGTGACCTTCCAGAGCGGCCGGGCTCGATCGAAGGCCTCCATCTCCGCCAGGCGGCCCAACTCGAGCACGCTGTCAAGCGTTCCGGGTGTCGCAGCGGTGACTCTGCGCATGTGGAAGTCCAGGTCGAAATCGGGACAGTCCTCCCATCGCGGCGGAGCCGGCGGTGGTGACTCGACGACCCGCTGCCGGAACACCGGAAACTTGCGACTGATCAGATCGAACCGGTAGCACAGATCGTCCCAGTCCGGGGATCTGTCGAGGAGAATCACCGCAACCACAGTTGATCTCAGCCTCGGGTCGCTTTCCATCGCCCAGGCGAACGCATCGGTCTGACGCATGAACTCAGTCATTTGTGTGGTGGCCTCAAATGTTGGTCTGTCGAAGTAGACGGCTAGTCAGCCACCACTGTCACAAGACTTCTGCCGGCCGTCCATGTCGTCGGTGACACTGTTGAGCGCCGAACATTGTGCCCGATCACACCGGCGCCGACTTTCGCCAAACGAGATCAACGATGAGGTGGGCTTTTTCGCGCGCATTGTTAGCCGCCACACCGATTGATCAGTTTCGTCGTTCGTAGGGACATCGACAGCGAACGACGCCATCGCGAAAATCGAATTGTGAGCAACGGCGTTATAGACGGACCCGAATTTGCCTGTCCTGCTTGGAGGCGTGTCGTGGTCGACCCTGGGACCATTCGTCTACGTCCATGGGTGGAACTTCGTCAGTTCGCCAGCGGAAGCCCTGCAGCGCCGCGATGATCAGTCTTGGCGACCTCAGATCCTTAGCCGGGAAGCCGATCACGGCGATATCGCACATTCTCAACACGCCGAGCTCGGCGGGCAGGAATCGGCCGTTTTACTGGCGGAATCTCATTGACACGGTGCAAGGCCGCACGCTCCACGACGCAGTCGACGGCAAAATCGTGCTCATCACCGGCGCATCTTCGGGCATCGGTGAGGCGGCGGCAAAGGAAATCGCGGGTGCGGGCGGTGAAGTGATCCTTGTCGCCCGAACGCGGGTGAAGCTGGACAAGGTCGCTGACTGCATCCGCGCGGTAGGTGGGACCGCGCATGTGCACCCGTGCGACCTGACGGACATCGACGCGATCTCCGAGATGGCCGACAAGGTGCTCGCCGAGCTCGGCCGCGTTGACATCCTGATCAACAATGCCGGCCGTTCGATTCGGCGCTCGCTCGAACTGTCTTATGACCGAGTTCATGACTATCAGCGCACCATTCAGCTGAATTACCTTGGCGCGGTTCAACTCATCCTCAAATTCATCCCGGGGATGCGCGAACTGGGATTCGGTCAGGTCATCAACCTGTCGTCGGCCGGAGTGCAAGTCCGCGCGCCTCGCTTCGGCGCATACATCGCGAGCAAGGCTGCGTTGGACACGTTGTGCGACTCGCTCCAGGCGGAAGTCGTTCGTGACGGGATCAGGTTCACGACTGTCTACATGACGTTGGTGAAGACGCCGATGATCGGTCCCACCGAGATATATGACAAGTTTCCTACCCTGAGCCCCGATCAGGCCGCCGACGTCCTCGCCGACGCAATCGTCCATCGGCCACGCCGAGTCAGCTCACCGTTCGGTGAGTTCGCTTCCGTTGCCGATGCCGTCAACCCGACGGCGATGGACTACGTGCGCAAGCGCGCATTCATGATGTTCGAGGACTCGGCCGCAGCACGGGGAAGCGAATCTACGCACGAGAGTGCGGAATTCGACAGGCGCAGAAAGAACTTCGTACACGCCACCCGCGGAATCCATTGGTAGGTCGACACACGTCGATTCTGACGCCGGGCACGGGCAGCCGTCGCTGTGGCCGGACACAACGTGGCCGTGCCGGCGGTGTCGCCGCGAACACAAGAGGTTCATTCGGGAATCTTTGACGGCACATTATTTGTGGTGAGATGTATGGTCGAAACAACATATTTCACAACAGC
>NZ_JAVHWM010000142.1:0-60731 GCF_032159765.1 Mycobacterium sp.
GGCCAGCCAGCGCCTCGAATTCATCGGGCGTTCCTTGCTCGACCATCCCTGCGCGCTTATAGAACCCGACGCCGGCGGGGACTTCCGTCGGGAGTGCCCGCAGCACCGGCCCGATCAGTTGTACCGATACCGACGACACCTCTTGCCCGCTGGCTGAAGTCAACGCGACACCTTCCGCAGCACGGCCCGGCCGGTTAAGGCAAGGCGACCCTAATAACGACGTGGCGTGACCGTAGAGCGCCGTCGCTGAGAATCCACTGAGAAAGCGCGGCTATCTGGGCATTCGGTTTGCGGTAAAACCGGATCGCTGAGGTAACGCTGAGGGAACGGGTATTCCCGTAACCGCCTGCTCGACCGCTGGGAGGTCTGCGATCACACTGTGCGGATGGACGTTCCGACGGCGAGGCCGGTGGCTGCGGTCCTCGCTCGCCTGAGGCCGAGTGCTTGGGGAATCTCAGCTCGCTCTGCCGTCGTGTCGGGCGTGGTGGTTCTCGTCGCCCTGGCAGCCGCCGGGCTGGGTCTGGTCGCGATCCTGTATCAGTCTTTGTTGGCCGCTGTCGACGACACCGCCGTCGGCCGAGTCCGAGACATCGTGGCTGCGCTCGGATCGGATCCGCCTAGTGATCTCGACGGCGCGCTGTATGCCACCGATCAGCGCGTGGCGGCCGTGCAAGTGATTGCTCCCAATGGTGTTGTAGTGCAACGCTCGTCGAATGCGCCGGATCACCCGTTGATCCCGATTGCTGAATTCGGGACGACCATGCGCCGCGGTATGCCCGACGATGCCGTGCCCACCGACGACATGCGCGTGAGCGGGATTACGACGAGCGCACCTACTGGGACCTACACGGTGATCGTCGGCGGTGCCAGCGAACCGGCCGAAGCCACGGCGCGGACAGTGGCACTTCTCCTCGCCGGAGCCGCGCCCGTCGTCGTCACAGTCGCAGCCGCGGCGAGCTACTGGCTCGTCCGACGCTCGTTGCGGTCGGTTGACGCGATACGGAGCAGGGTCGCAGACATTTCTACCTCGGATCTCGCCGAGCGGGTGCCGGTCCCGACCAACCGTGACGAGATCTCGGCATTGGCTGTGACGATGAACGAGATGCTAGGTCGCATAGAAGCAGGCCACCGTGCACAACAGCAATTTGTCGGCGATGCGTCTCACGAGCTGCGAAGTCCCCTGGCCACCATCATTTCCGGGCTCGAGGTGGCGGAAGTCCATCCTGAATTGCTCGACATGGAATTGGTCACCGACAAACTGCTGCCCGAAGCGCAACGGATGCGCGTGCTGATCGAGGACCTTCTCCTTCTGGCACGTGCAGATGAGAGAGACTTGGTGTTGCGCAGGGACGAGATGCACATCGATCGTCTCGCCGAGGACGAAGTGACGCGGCTTCGCCGCGAGACCGAATTCGTTGTCCAGACAGACATTTCACCAACGCAGCTCGTGGGTGACCCGGTCGCCGTTTCTCGCGTCATCCGGAATTTGTTGGATAACGCCGTGCGACACGCGAGATCGCTGATCGCGATCAGGGTTGAGAGTTCCGGCGGAGCCGCAGTTCTGACGATCGCCGACGATGGACCAGGCATCCCACCGGCAGAACGGAAAAAAGTATTCGGTCGATTTGTGCGCCTGGATGAGGATCGAGCACGTGCTGGCGGGGGATCTGGTCTGGGGCTGGCGATCGTCGCAGATGTTGTTGCCGCCCACGATGGAAGGGTCACTATCGGCGACCGGCCGGGCGGCGGGACAGCGATTGTTGTGACCATACCTCAGCACATCAACCGATAGCCGACACCCCGGATGGTCTCAATTGTGTTGGTGCCAAACGGAACATCGATCTTTCGGCGCAAGTAGCCCACGTAGACTTCGACGACGTTGTCGGGTCCGTCGTGATGGGCGTCCCAAACATTGCGCAGGATGTCTGCTTTGGTCACCACCGTGTCCCTGTTGCGCATCAGGTACTCGAGCACCCCGTATTCGCGTGGGGTCAGCTCAATTCTAGTCGAATCACGTTGCACCACATGGCGGCTCGGATCAAGCGAGAGTGTCCCCGCGGTGAGGACCACAGGCCGCTCAGGTGCGCCCCGCCGGACCAGCGCTCGAAGCCGAGCCACCAGCACCCGGAATGAAAAGGGTTTCGTCAGGTAGTCGTCGGCGCCGAGGTCGAATGCATCGGTCTGGTCGTACTCACCGTCCTTGGCGGTCAGCATCAGCACGGGCGTCCACACCTCCTTCGCCCGCATCCGACGCACCACTTCGTACCCGCTGAGTCCGGGAAGCATGATGTCGAGCACCACGACATCGAATTGCTCCTCCGTGGCCAGATGCAGCCCCTCGACGCCCGTGCCGACCGCTACCACGACGAAGCCCTCTGCTTTCAGGCCCATTGACAGCGTCGCCGACAACCTCGCTTCGTCTTCGACAATAAGGACCCTCATGCGGGCACGCTACCCGCCGGCGCGGTCGATCTCATCGGGTCGTCACTGCCCGGGGCCGTCTGGAGTATCTCCTGGTTCAGGCACGTCGGGACACTGATCCGGGGAGTCGCCCGGCTCGGGAGTGTCCTGCCCCGCGGGGTCCGGAGTGTCGCCGGGCTCAGGGTTGTCCGGACAGTCCCCATTGCCGTTATCCGGGGCGCCGGGCGGTGCGGGGGCTGTCGGCGACGGGGGTGGAGGGCTCGGCGTTGGTGTCGCGATTGCCACGCCGCCACCAATACCCATCAGTGCTAACGCAGTAGCGCAGGCAGCGGCGAACGTCCGATCGATCATCGTGGAATCTCCTTGGTGTGTGTCAGGTGATCTCGCTCGATCACGCGCACCCCAAGGGTGGGGGATCGCCACTGTGATCCCGCTGAGAAGGACAGCTGCCCAAGCGTGGACGTTCGACGGTGGGGGGCTACGTGACGGCGTCGAGCCTGAAGACCGGGCACCGGCCGGCCAGCGCCTCGAACTCGTCCGGCGTTCCTTGCTCGACCATCCCTGCGCGCTTGTAGAACCCGACGCCGGCGGGGACTTCCGTCGGGAGTGCCCGCAGCACCGGCCTTGCCTCGTCTGCAGTCAACTCGACAAATGCGACGGGCTCCGACTTGCGTCCGCGGATGAGCGTGCCGACACCCGCCGCGCGGGCGTTGAGCACCCAGTCCGCCCGCGGGTATCCAGTCGCGACGTAGATGCCGTCTTCGAACGTGAAGGGAGTTACCGGCGTGGTGCGCGGTTTTCCGGATTTCCGGCCAGGCACCGTGAGTACACGGACCGGTCCTGGGACGATGCCGAGCTTTTGCACGGCCGTCATGACCTTGTTCATCGGCTTGAGCCAGCGTGGCGGCTTGGGATCAGACATTGCTCATTCGTATCAACCCGGCTGATATATGTCAATCAGATTGATATTGCTGAGCTAGGACGAGTTCCGATCAGCCGCAGCGCGCACGAGCGCCTTGAACGCCTTCTCGTCGATCTTGTCGTGTTCGTGAAAGTCGATGGCGCGCCGGGTGTTTCCGCCAAGGCTGGAGTTGAAGAGGCCGGACGGGTCGTCCAGCGAGGCGCCTTTGGCGAACGTCACCTTGACGTAGTCCTTGTACGTCTCGCCGGTGCAGAGCATTCCGTCGCGGTACCACACCGGCACCCCGCGCCACTTCCACTCCTCGACGACGTCAGGGACGGCCTGCGTGATGAGCTTGCGGATGCGCGCGAGCGTGTCACCCCGCCAGTCGCCGAGCTCTTTGATCCGTTCGTCGATCTTGCTGCTGGCATCGCTCATCAGCGCAGCTCCTGGATGCGGACCATGTTCCCCGCCGGATCGCGCAGCGCGCAGTCACGCACGCCGTACGGCTGCTCGGTCGGCTCCTGGACGACCTCGACGTCGCGGGCCTGGACCTGCGCGAAAGTGCCGTCGAGGTCCTTGGTAGCCAGAAGAAGTGTGCCGAAGGTTCCCTTGGCCATCATCTCGGCGATGACGCGGCGCTCGTCGTCGGTGATGCCGGGTGTGGCGGCCGGCGGGAACAGCACAACCGACGTGTCCGGTTGGTTCGGCGGCCCGATCGTGATCCAGCGCATCGTGCCGCCGCCGACATCAAGGCGAACCTCGAAGCCGAGGACGTCGCGGTAGAACGCCAGGGATGCCTCGGGGTCGTCGTGCGGGAGGAAACTCGAATGAATGGTGATGTCCATGTGTTTCACGCTAGTTGGAGCCCAGCGGTCGGCGCTTCTCGATTCCTGATCGGCCTGGTCACCTGCTTCTCGACGCATGACGGGATCCCCTCCGTCACGTGCTCCGTACGTTCCCGATACGCGCTGGGCGGCATGCCGACCAGCTCGGTGAATCGTGTGCTGAACGTGCCCAGCGACGAACAGCCGACCGCGAAGCACACGTCGGTGACCGACATGTCGCCGCGCCGCAGAAGCGCCATCGCACGCTCGATGCGCCGGGTCATCAGATACGAGTACGGCGACTCGCCATAGGCCGCCTTGAACTGGCGGGACAGATGGCCGGCCGACATGTTCACGCCGCGCGCTAGCGCCTCGACGTCCAGTGGCTGTGCGTACTCCCGGTCCATCCGGTCCCGGACACGTCGTAGCAACTTCAGGTCGCGAAGACGCTCCTGCGGTGTGCTGCTCACCCGCGCGATGGTAACGGCCGGCTGAGCTCCCAGCGGTTGCCGTCGAGGTCGTGGCACCAGACGAACTCGTTGTTCTCGCTGCGGCGGATCTCGCCGATGTCGACGCCCCGCTCGATCAGCGCACGCCGAGCCGGTTCGAGACCGCCGTTCATGACGACCACCACGTAGGTGTTGCGGTCGTTGTCCTCGGTTGCGCGCGCCTGGCCCGGCGGCAACTGCCACAACGACACGACGGACCCGGCGATTGTGTACGCAGCGATCGGGTGGTCGGGTCCGTCGCTTCCGACGTGCATCGGCTCCAGGCCCAGCTTTTCGCGATACCACTGGACCGACGCGGCGACGTCGCGCACCCGCAAAATCGTCGCGACCATCGACGCCTGATCGAAGATGCCGCCCATCATGGCCTCAGCTTTCTGCAGTCCGCGGCTTCAGACCCGCGAATCTGAAATCTCTGCGAACCTCGTCGGCGTGTCGCCGCAGTGGCTTCAGACTCGCGAAGCGTAGACCCGCGGCGTGCGCGTCAGAACGCGTTTTCGGGAAGCTCCATGACGTCGTCGTCGACGGACTCGACGATCCCGCGCAGGGAGGTGAGGCCGGGCAGCATGTTCTTGGCGAAGAACCTCGCCGTGGCGATCTTGCCCTCGTAGAAGGCCTTGTCTTTCTGATCAGGCGACGCGCCCAGCGCCGCGTGCGCGACGCTCGCCTGGTCGAGGAGTCGCCAGCCGATGATCAGATCACCCACCGCAAGAAGGAATCGCACGGAGACGAGCCCGATCTTGTACATCTCCGTGGGCTTGTCGGTCGACGCCATCAGGTACCCGGTGAGGGTGGTCACCATGGCCTGCACGTCATCGAGCGCGGTGCTCAGCAGCTCGGCCTCATGCTTGAAGGGCTCACCCAAGGCGTCGATGAACTGTGTGATCTGAGCCTGCACATGCGCCAGCGCCCCACCGCGGTCCCGGACGATCTTGCGGAAGAAGAAGTCCATGGCCTGAATCGCCGTGGTGCCCTCGTAGAGCGAGTCGATCTTCGCGTCGCGGATGTACTGCTCGATCGGGTAGTCCTGAAGGAAGCCACTGCCGCCCAGCGTCTGCAGCGACTCGGTCAGGACCTCGTAGGCGCGCTCGGAGCCGACGCCCTTTACGACCGGAAGCAGCAGGTCGTCGACGCGTTGTGCCATCTCTGGATCCGCGCCTGAAACCTGTTGCGCCACAGCGTCGTCCTGGTGTGCAGCGGCGTAGAGGTAGAGCGCCCGCAGTCCCTCCGCATAAGCCTTCTGCGTGATCAGGCTCCGGCGCACATCGGGATGGTGCATGATCGTGACCCGCGGAGCCGTCTTGTCGGTCATCTGGGTAAGGTCCGACCCCTGCACGCGCTCCTTGGCGTAATCCAGCGCGTTGAGATAACCGGTCGACAACGTGCCCGCGGCTTTGACGCCGATCGTCATGCGCGCGTGCTCGATCACGGTGAACATCTGCGCGATGCCCTTGTGCACGTCGCCGACCAGATAACCGACGGCAGGCACGCCGTGGGCGCCGAACGTCAGCTCGCACGTGGGCGACGACTTGATGCCCATCTTGTGTTCCAGCCCGGTGGCGAATACCCCGTTGCGCGGACCGAGCTCGAAAGTCTCTGGGTCGAAAAGGAATTCGGGCACATAGAACAGGCTCAGGCCCTTCGTGCCGGGGCCTGAGCCCTCCGGCCGCGCCAAAACGAGGTGGAAGATGTTCGGCGAGGTGTCGCCGACGTCGCCGCCGGAGATGAACCGCTTCACGCCCTCGATGTGCCATGTGCCGTCGGGCTGGGCGATGGCTTTGGTGCGGCCGGCGCCGACGTCCGAGCCGGCGTCGGGCTCCGTGAGCACCATGGTGGCCGCCCATCCTCGCTCCACACCCTCTGCCGCCCAACGGCGTTGCTCGTCGTTGCCCTCCACGGCAAGCGCATTGGCCATGGCCGGTCCGAGAGCCCAGAAGAAGCCCACGCCTGGGTTGGCGCACAACAGCATTTCGTTGATCGCCCACGTCAGCGGCGACGGCGCGGGAACGCCGCCGATCTCCTCGGCGATGCCGAGCCGCCACCACTCGGCCTCCTTGACCGCATGGACTGTCTTTTCAATTTCGGGCGACACGCTGATGGTGTGGTGCTCGGGGTCGAAAACGGGCGGGTTGCGGTCAGCTGCGGCAAACGACTCGGCGACCGGTCCCTCCGCAAGCCGGGCGACCTCGTCGAGCATCGTGCGAGCGGTCTCGGCGTCGAGTTCCGTGTACTCACCCGACCCGAGAACGCTGTTTAAGCCGAGCACCTCGAACAGGTTGAATTCGATGTCGCGAAGGTTGGCGATGTAGTGGCCCACTGGTTTTCCCTTTTGAACGCGTGGTCAATCGCTCGAAGTGTGCGGGATCGAGGAAAACGTACGCAAGCGTAACCATCGCAAACCTACGGTGACGGAACCGTAGGGTCCGTGGTCACTCGCGGATGTGGCCTGGATCACACCGGACTAATCCACAGCAGAGGCGCGCAACCTGCACCGCTCAAGCAGGATTTGGGCCAATCGCGCTGGCTCGCTGTACATGACGTCGTGACAGGTGTCGATGCAGATCACGGTCTCGACGCCGCCGAGGTCTTGGATGTAGCTGCGCTGGCGGCGCGGCGACAACGCCCTGTCTCGCAGCGTGAGGACCCAGGTTCTTGGCACCTCGTCCGGCATGGAGCTGCGGTCGGCGGGCTCGATGAGGACGCCAACGGATTCCGAATACAGCCGCGCGTTTGCGAACCGCTGCTGCGCGACCGTCATGCCGTTCCAGAACCCAAACCGTGCTAGGACACTGGGCATCGGGAACGATCTGTTGAACTTCGGCCCGGCTCGTGCGAAGAGCGAGAGCGGGCCGCCGAGAGACCGGGCGACAGTTGACCCCTGCGGTGGAACGAAAGCCGCGACGAAGACCGCCTCACGAACCCGCGGATGACCCAGGGCTGCCATGACACCCGGCACAACCAGCCCTGCCATCGAATGGCCCACCACCACTACGTCTTTCAGCCTCGCGCATTCGACGTCGGCAACCACCGACTCCACCCAGTCGGCGACGGTGACCTGCGAAAGGTCGGCCGGTCGCGCGCCACGGCCTAGGAGGTCGACGGCGAGTACCGGCAGTTCGGGTTCCTGCCGCGCGAGTTCGTCGACGGTGAGATCCCAGCAGTCGGCGGCATGCGCGCCACCGTGGATAAAGACGAGGCCGGGCAGACCCACGTGCACCACCTGTTCAGTCGTGTGCGAGGACCCCGCGGAGGAACAGATTTACGGCGTGCTCGAGGTGCCGCTCCTGCTCCTCGTTGCTGCGGAACACGCCAAAGTCTGCCAACCGGGCCGGCAACACCTCAACCATCGCGAGAAAGTGCTCGGCGGCAAGATCTATGTCGTCAACCGTGATCGCCCTCGCTTGCTGGTGACGACGGAGGGGTTCGACGACTTGTAAATGCCGTCGGGACCAGCCCAATGTTTCAGCGCTGACGGCAAATTCGGGGAATCTCGCGGACTCGTTCATGGCGATCCGGTGAGACCTTGCGCGCGGCCACCGACCCGAACGTCGTCGGTGGGCAGTTCTACGGACCTCGCGGTCTCGGGGAATAAGGCGATGGCTGACGCGGACGGCTCGCGGAAGAGGCGGGTACCTCGCGACGGAGGTGATCAGGTTCCGGAGGCGGCGGCGATCTCGGCGATCGCCTTGTCGAGCACCGCGTCGAACTCTTGGGCGCTCTGTTGTGCGGTGAGCCCTTCGGTGAGTGCGCGGGAGAAGCTCGCGATCATGCCGTGGTTGCGGGCGAGCCGGGCACACGCGTCGTCGCGCGTGTAGCCGCCCGACAGCGCGAGCACTCGCATCACCTTCGGATGCTCGATGAGTTCCGCGTACAGGTTGTCAGTCGACGGGATCGTCAGCTTCAGCATGACTTGCTGGCCGTCATCGAGCGTGTTCACGGCGTCCAGCAGTGCGTCCTTCAGCTGCTCTTCGGCCTCGCCCTTCTGCGGGCTGTCGATGTCGACCTCCGGCTCGATGATGGGGACGAGCCCTGCGGCGATGATCTGTCGCCCGACCTCGAACTGCTGCTCGACCACCGCGTCGAGGCCCTTGCCCGGCAGCGCGATGAACGAGCGCATCTTGGTTCCGAAGATGCCGTTGTCGACGGCGCGGGACAGGAGGTCGTCCAGCCCGGGGATGGGCTTCATCACCTTCGCGCCGTCGGCTTCGTCGGCGAGGCCCTTGTCCACCTTGAGGATCGGCACGACCTGCTTGACGTTCCACAGGTAGTCGGCGGACGGGCGGCCCTCGATCTGGCGGTCCATCGTGTCCTCGAACAGGATCGCCGCGAGGATTCTGCTGCCGTCGAAGCTGGGGCTGGTGATGATGCGGGTCCGCATCTCGTGCACCAGGTCGAACATCTGCTCGTCGCTGGAGTACTCGTCTTTTTCGATGCCGTACAGCGCAAGCGCCTTCGGCGTGCTTCCGCCGCTCTGGTCCAATGCTGCGACGAATCCCGCACCGTCTGACATCTTTTCGCGCTGCTTTGCGTTCATGCTTACCCTCCTGGCGGAAATCCTCGCACGGGCGGTATCGTGCCGGCCCCACAGGGCGCTGGGCACGGCATCGGCAGGACGCCGGGCGCGGTGGTTCCGACCCGCGTGGCGGTCATGGGCTGGCTGAGGGGTCCGACGTCGTCTCCCTTACATGCTTGGCCGGGCGTCGCCACGATGCGATAGCCGGTCAACACGTCCGAACCCTGGGGCGTCAGCGACCAAGTCAGGAGCTGATTGCGCTCACCAACTTCCTCGCATTGAGAGTCGTATGGAAGCGACAGCTTCCACGCTCCGTCGACGAACTCAAGGGTCAGGTCCGGATTATGCGCCGAGACGGCTTCCTTGTCGGTGGCGTTGAGTAGGACTGCGCTGGCGGTGCACCCCTCTTCGGCACACGACGAGTTGAACGTATAAGTCGCCGACGTGTTTGCCGCGGGACTCGCCACGCCGTTGATCGTGCGGCTTGCACCGTCGAAGTCCAGCCGGTATGTGCCATGTAGCACCGGTGGATCCGCGTGGGCTTGCGCCTGCGCCACGCACGCGAGGGCCCCGATGAGGGCGATAGTCGTTGCAACTTTGCCGACGAGCACGTCTCGAACCTAGCCGGTCTGCTCTTCGCGCGAGCGCTCATCCGCTAGTCCGTCACCAGCCGGTGTGCGGCCATCGCTGATTTCAGCGCAGCGCCGTCTGCTGTGTCGCCCTGCAGGGGTATCGACGCGGCCACGAACTGGTCGGGTCGGACCAGATAAAGCCGATCCGACCGCAGCCGGCGGTGCGGGTCGGCGCCGAACGCGTGCGGTCCCTCCACCCAGGCCGGCACGTCGGGACGAACCGCGGCACCCGCACCGTAGGTATGTAGCTGCCACGTCATCGTTTTCAGTGCCTCCTGATTTGCCTCCACCGGCGCCAGACGCCGACCGACTGCAGGGTCGTCGGCCCACGCTGGAAGATGCCCGGCGCCGACATAGTGATAACGAATGCGGTATTGCCCCAGGTAGCCGCCGATGCGGGCGCCGAATCGGGACTTGAAAAGGCGGGGTACCACCTTGGCGGCGATGCGGCCGTACCGGTTGCGGAACAACGCCGTCATCCGGCCCCGACGGCCGATGACTCCGAACGCGCGGTCGGTCACATTGACGAGGATGAGTGCCACCCGCCGCCGCTCGCGTTCATAGCGATCCAATGCCCGCTCACTCACCCTGCCGTGGGCTACGTCGGCGAGCAGCATGGCCAGGTTGTGGGCGTCTTGCAGGCCGGTGTTCATGCCTTGCCCCCCGACCGGGGAGTGGACGTGTGCGGCATCGCCGGCCAAGAAGATCGATCCCACCCGGAATTTGGAGGCGATGCGGTGATGGACCCGATACGCCGAGAACCACTCGACGGCCCCGTGGGTCAGACCGAATTCGGTGTCCGCGCTCGCCAGCGCCTCCTCCTGGGCGATCGTTTCTTGCGCCGCCAACGCGACCAACCTGATGTGACCGTGCGGTCCGAGCGGGAAGACCACCGCGAACGTCGACTTGCCGAATCGCAGGTTGACGGCGTTCTCCGGCACACCTTGGACGTCACGAACATCGGCGACCCAGAACGTCGCCTCATCGGTCTTGCCCTCGAAGGGCAGGTTGAGTTGCCGGCGTACCGCCGACGACGCGCCGTCGGCCCCGATGCACCACCGCGCCCGCACTCTCGAGAGCGTGCCGTCCTCGCTTTCGATCAGCGCCTCGACCCGGCCGTCCGGCCGATCGGTGTTGTCGATCAGATCGATCAGCCGATGGCGCCACCGGATGTCACCGCCGACGGCGACCAGAGTGTCGGCCAGCAGTTGCTCGTTGCGGCTCTGTTCGAAGATCTGGACACCGGGAAACCGGGTGGCACCTTTCTGGAGACGCGAAATGTCGTTGGTTCCGGCGGTGGCGGTCTCTGCCCCGATCTGCAAGCGGGTCGCCGGGAACGCGCCCGCCAACACCTTGTCTGCCAGTCCCAGCTGGTCGTAGATCTCCATGGTGCGTGCCTGTACTGCCAAGGCGCGCGATTCCCGGGTGGGACCTGCCTTGCGGTCGACGACCACCGCAGCCAGCCCGCGCCGGTTCAGCACCACCGCGGCCATCAAACCCGTCGGGCCAGCGCCCACCACCAACACGTCAGTGTCGATCACCGGGAGATCGTCTATCCGCACACCATCACCAGACTCCGACGCGGGCATGAGGCGAGTGTCCCAGGCCCGCGGTGCGGCCGGAAAAACGAACCCGCAGCCGGATTGCCCGACTGCGGGTTCTGCGCTCGGCGGCTACGACGAGTCGACGGCGGTCTGCGCTATCGGCTCGGCCGATGTGGTTGCGTCAATTGACTGGGCTGAGCCGGAGCTCGTGACCGTGATGCGCCGCGGTTTTGCGCGCTCGGCTACCGGAATCGTGACGGACAGGACACCGTTTTCGTAGGTCGCCGAGATCGCCGACGCGTCGATGCCCTCGCCAAGAGACAGCTGGCGCCGATACGTACCGAAGAACCGTTCGTTGCTCAACCACTGCACGGCGTTCTCGGCCGGCTGTGCAGTCCGGTGCGCAGTCACGGTCATTGTGCCGTTGTCGACGTTGACATCGACCGAGCCGGGGTCGACGCCCGGCAGATCAGCCGTGAGCACGTAGTGGTCATCGACCTTGTAAAGATCCATCGGCATGAACCGAGGACTCCGCACGGACCCGGTCTGGCCGGTCAGAAGGCTGCGGGTGAGAGCATCGATGTCACTAAAAGGATCAAAACGAAGCACAGTAGTCACCTCCTACGTCACGCTGGAAGCCCGCCACCCTGGCGGGCAGCCCGTTGAACTGTGCGGTGACTAGATTAGCACTCTGCCGTTGCGAGTGCTAATACTCGACAAGCAAATTTTTGACAAATATGGTCGGCACTACCGGGCACGCTGGATTCCGCGAGAGACGACTCGATGACCGCCGCAACCGAACTCGGCGCGCTTCCCGTATTCGCCGGGATTCCCGCTGAGGAACTGACGGCCTTGGCCGCCGAACTGACGCCGATGCGCGTACCGCACGGCGAGGTCCTCATGCGCCAGGGCGAAGCTGCGGTGTCGTTCTTCATCATCGCGTCCGGCGAGGTCGAGGTGCGGCACACCGACGCCGACGGCCGCACCCTCGTCGCGTTTCTGTCCGAAGGCCTGATCGGTGAGATCGCTCTGCTGCGAAACAAGCCCCGCACCGCGACCGTGGTCGCGACCGACGACGTTGCCGGCTACCTGGGATTCGAGCCGGCGTTCGAGTGCCTGCTTGAGATTCCGGGCATCGCAACGCAATTGGTGCAGACGGCCCGGCAGCGGCTGGCCGCGTTCGTCAAGCCGATCCCGGTCGAGGCCCGCGACGGCACCCAACTGATGCTGCGCCCGGTGCTGCCCGGCGACACCCAGCGCGTGGCTCACGGGCGGGTGATGTTCTCGGCCGAGACGCTCTACCGCCGCTTCCTTTCGGTGCGCACCCCCACGGCGACAGTGCTGACGTACCTGTTCGAGGTCGACTACGTCGACCATTTCGTCTGGATCATCACCGACGGGGAGGACGGCCCCGTGATCGCCGACGGACGTTTTGTGCGCGACCCGGAGAACCCGGTGGTGGCCGAGATCGCGTTCACCGTGGCCGACGCGTACCAGGGCCGCGGGATCGGTACGCTGCTGTTCGCCGCCCTGGCGGTTGCGGCCCGGGTCGACGGCATCGAGCGGTTCCACGCACAGGTGCTGGCCGACAACCTGCCAGCGCGGGCGTTGCTGGACCGCCTCGACGCGCACTGGGTACGCGACGAACCCGGAGTCGTCACCGCGACCGTCGACGTGCCCGATCCCGCGAATCTGCCGGTAAAGATCAAGCACCTCAACGAGATTCAGGCCGTCGCTCGACAACTCATCCAGGCGTTCGAATGAAGCCCGCCCTAAACAAGGACACCAGGCTGTGCATCTCGCTGTCGGGTATACCCAGCAACATCGGCACCCGGTTCCACAACTACCTCTATGAGCAGCTCGGCCTTGACTTCATCTACAAAGCGTTCACCACCACAGACATCCGCGCGGCGATCGGCGGTGTGCGCGCGTTGGGCATCCGTGGCTGCTCGGTGTCGATGCCCTTCAAACAGGACGTGATGGCACTCGTCGACGAGATCGAGGAGTCGGCCCGCGCGATCGACGCGGTGAACACGATCGTCAACGACGACGGACACCTCACGGCGTCGAACACCGACTACGTCGCGGTGCGCTCGCTCATCGAGGATCTGGATTCGTCGGCGCGGGTAATTGTGCTCGGCAGCGGCGGCATGGCCCGAGCTGTGGGTGCTGCGTTCCGCGACAACGGCTTTCGTGACGGCACGGTGGTTGCCCGCAATTCGCGATCCGGCGAAGAGTTGGCGGGTCGGCTCGGTTATGGCTGGCAGGCCGACGTCGGCTCAATACGCGCCTCGGTGATCGTCAATGCGACGCCTGTCGGCATGGCCGGGCGCCCGGAGAGTGGCGACATGGCCTTCGACCGTGCCGTGATCGACGCAGCTGATGTCGTGTTCGACGTGGTAGCCGTTCCGGCGGAGACACCGCTCGTCGTGGCCGCGCGCGAGGCGGGCAAGCGAGTGATCACGGGCGCCGAGGTGATCGCGCTGCAAGCGGCCGAACAGTTCGAGCGGTACACAGGAGTGCGCCCCACACAGCCGCAGATCGAGGCTGCGTCGGCGTGGTCTCGCGTCTGAGAGTTACTTGGTGCAGTTGAGCGAGACGTTGACGGTCTGGCTGACGATGACCGGGACCAGGTAGCTGCGGCCGGGTCCGTTGCCGTTCACCCGGACCAGCCGCGTGATCGTGTTCGGGTTGCGGACACCCGTGACGACGCAGTCTTGGATCGGCGCACTGCCGACGCGGTCGATGTTGACCTTGTAACCCTGGTTCTGCCAGTAGTTGATGGTGTTCTGCGCGGAATCGTCTGCTGAGGCTAACCCCGCCGGCGCGAGGACAGCACCGCCTACGGCGACCGCTGCTGCGACGAGCGTCAATGGCGAGCGCATAGCCCCGCCTCCTTCTTTTACCTAATTCCCAGCCTACTCACGGTGTACATCGCCGCGCGGCCGAATTTCGTTCCCGAATCGGGAATCGCATCTGTGATATCAACGGGCGTGAGTCCGCGCTGGTTCACCCTGGCGGCGGCGGTGGCCGTCACGGCCTGCTCGGCGCCGACGCACTCGCCCAGCGCGTCGTCGACACCTCGCCCTGGCCAGGCGATCAACGTCAACCAGGACAACATCCGCCGCGTGCGTGGCGCGTTCCCGCCGGGCTTCGAGGTCACCGAGACCCGTGGTGAGGCGTCCCCAGCCACGTTCTGGGGCCTGAAGCCGGGGTGGTCGTCGCAACCGCCGGAGTGCGGGGCTCTCGCGGACCCGGCGGTAGGCGGCTCGTCCCCGCCACAGGGGTTTTCGGGTTCAGGTGACGGCGGCATCGTCTACGTGATCGTGGCCGCCTCTGCGTCGGGCGCGGAACCTGACCCAGGTGCCGTGGCGGCCTGCAGTCACTGGTCGATGGAGTCCGGGCGCACGTCTGCGATCGTCGACTCCTTCGCCCCCGCCGTCGACGGCGTGTCCACCTTCGGCATGATCACCGCGATCCGCACGGTCGTGGAAGGGGGAACCGAGACTGACTTGCGCGCCACGACGGTGACGGCATATCTGGGCGAGTACGTCGCGTTCGTCACGGTCGTCACCGACCCGGGCGCCCAGCCGTCCGCGCTGCCAGATGATCTGGCACAGACAATGTTGACCAAAACCGTGGCGACGTTGCGCCGCTGAATCGGTCCTGTTCGGTACATTTGGCCCGATGCGGTCGCCCAGGATGCTGCTCGCTCTCACGAACGTCGTGGCCGTTGTACTGATGAGTGCGTGCTCGGGCGGCGGTTCGTCGGCAACGTCGAGTTCGTCAACGCCGCCGAAGGCGTCGCTCGACATCGACAAAGTCCTGTCGGTGAAGTCGACATTTGCTCCCCCGTACGTGGTGCACACCATAGGAAAGACAGCCGTTGATCCAAAGCTGTTGGCGCCCATCCAATTTCAGCAAGACCTTGTATGGGATCCGGCCGATTGCGCGAAGTACGCGTGGACGCTTCCTGCCGGCTTGAAAGGAAACATCGCCACGCTGACCGCGGAGGGCGAGGGGAACCGGTTCATCGCGATGGCGGTCGAGACGTCGGAGCCCGTGCGTCTGGACCCCGAGGCCGTCGACAAGTGCAAGCACGTCACGTTCGGCGGCAAGGACATGCGCGGTGTCGTCGTGGTCGTCGACGCGCCGCACATCGACGGCGTGCCGACTCTGGGCAAGCACCGTCAACTGCAGACGGCGACTGCATCGGGCGAGTTGTACACGTACGTCGCGTATCTCGGCGATTACCTCGTCGTCGTGACCGCGAATCCTCTGCCGTTGCCCAACCAGCCCGTGCCGCCGGTGAATGTGCAACGCGCGCAACAGTTGTTGACCGACGCGGTCGCCGCCGTTCGCGGCTGACCGCTCAGCGAACGCCGCGTGGCCGGAACTGGATGCTGATCCTCGGCCCGCAGGGTTTGGTGGTCTTGGGTACCGAGTGCTCCCACGTCCGCTGGCACGAACCGCCCATCACGAGCAGATCGCCGTGTGCCAGCGGCAGTCGGAGCGATGCTCCGCCGCCTCGTGGGCGCAGTGCGAGCGTGCGGGTGGCGCCAAGGCTGACGATTGCGACCATCGTGTCCTCGGTGCTGCCGCGGCCGATCTTGTCGCCGTGCCAGGCAACGCTGTCGTCGCCGTCGCGATAGAGGCACAAGCCGGCGGTGGTGAACGGCTCGCCGAGTTCGTCGCCGTACGTGGCGTTGAGGCGCTGGCGCAGCTCGTCGATTTTTGGATGCGGAGCGGGCCCGGCGATCAGGTCATGGAAGCTGAGCAGCCGTGGCACGTCGACCACACGGTCGTACATGGGGCGCCGCTCGGCCCGCCACGGCGTCGTCGCGAGCAGCTCGTCGCACAGCGCATCGCCGTCGGGCAGCCAGCCCGAGCAGACCTCGACCCACGCGCCGTCGGTGAGTGTGCGGCGGTCGGCGTGGTCGAACAGAGCACCCTGAACCGCGAATGTCACCCGGCCAGTTTATCGCACGAATGTTCGATCGGGGTCAGAGGCGGACTGCGCCGGGGCCATACTGGGCGAGCACGTCGCCGGGGTTGGTCAACGCGCAACTCTTCAGGCTCAGGCAGCCGCAGCCAATGCATTCGGCGAGGTTGTCGCGGAGCCGCTGCAGGTGGGTTATCCGGTCGTCGAGATCGCGGCGCCAGCCGGCCGAGAGTCTGGCCCAGTCCTTGCTCGTCGACACCCGGTCTTGGGGCAGGGTGGCGAGGGCGGCCCGCACCCTGGCCAGTGGGATGCCCAGGCGCTGCGACATCCGGATGAATGCCACCCGCCGGAGTGTGTCGCGTGAGTAGCGACGCTGATTGCCCGACGTTCGCCTGCTGACGATCAGGCCCTCACGCTCGTAGAAGTGCAGGGCCGAGACCGCGACTCCGCTGCGATGGGCAAGGTCGCCGGGAGTGAGCTCATGGTCGTCCACCACCTCAACCATAGTTGAGGGTCAGCGTTGTGTTATCCCCCGATTGGAGGAGGCGCATTTCATCTGTTGATCGGGCCGCTCGCCCGATGGTTCATGACGCGCCGACGAGCGACAGTTGGGTCGAAGAACATCACCTTGTAGAGGAGTACTGAACATGACGAGCACATTCCGGTCGCGCAGGATGGTCGGCTTCTTTCGCGCTGGGTATCCGGTTAGCGCACCACGCACAGGACACGTCGCACTACTTGCGATGTGCCCCGCGGCTTCTGATGTTGTCGACCGCCGCCGGGACGGCACGGACCGATAGGGATCGTGGAGGCCGAGCATCGCGTCTGGCCGGCATTCTCGCGTTACGGTGCTAGCCGTGGCCGGGTACGTCTTGGGTTCGAACTCCGAGGTCGGGACGTTGCGTGCGGTGATCCTTCACCGGCCGGGCCCGGAGTTGCAGCGGCTGACTCCCCGCAACAACGATGCGCTGCTCTTCGACGGGCTGCCGTGGGTGGCACGCGCACAGGAAGAGCACGACGCGTTCGCCGAGTTGCTGCGGTCCCGAGGCGTCGACGTGATGCTGCTAGGCGACCTGTTGACCGAGGCGCTGGGCAGTGGCGCCGCGCGGATGCACGGGATTGCGGCGGCGGTGGATGCCCGGCGGCTGGGACATCCGCTGGCGCAGGAGCTTTCGTCTTATCTCCGGGGACTCTCGCCACCGGCGCTGGCGCATGTGCTGGTCGCGGGGATGACGTTCACGGAGTTGCCGTCGTCGGCAGCGGTGGGGGAGTCGCTGGTGCGGCGGATGCATCACGGCGCGGACTTCGTCATCGATCCGCTGCCCAACCTGATGTTCACCCGCGACTCGTCGGTGTGGATCGGCCCACGGATCGTGATCACATCGCTGGCGATGCCCGCCCGGGTGCGCGAGACGTCGCTGACCGACATCATCTACGCGCATCACCCGCGGTTCACCGGGGTTCGGCGGGCGTACGAGTCGCACACGGCGCCGGTGGAGGGTGGTGACGTGCTGCTGCTCTCCCCGGGTGTGATCGCGGTCGGGGTGGGTGAGCGGACCACGCCGGCGGGAGCAGAAGCGTTGGCGCGCAGTCTCTTCGATGATGGTCTGGCGCACACAGTGCTGGCGGTGCCGATCGCACAGGAGCGCGCGCAGATGCATCTGGATACCGTGTGCACGATGGTCGACGTCGACGCGGTGCTGATGTATCCCAACGTCGTTGACACGCTGTCGGCGTTCACGATTACGCGGGCTGAAGGCGGCGTGACGATCGCTGACGAGCGCCCGTTCGTCGAAGCCGCGGCTGCGGCGATGGGAATCGACCGGCTGCGGGTCATCGACACAGGGCTGGACCCCGTTACCGCGGAACGCGAGCAGTGGGACGACGGCAACAACACGCTGGCGCTCGCGCCCGGAGTCGTCGTCGCCTATGAGCGAAACACCGAAACCAACTCGCGGCTGGAGGATTTCGGCATCGAGGTTCTGCGGATCTCCGCATGTGAGCTGGGCTCCGGACGCGGGGGCCCGCGATGCATGTCCTGCCCGGCCGCCCGCGACCCGCTCTAGCTTCCCCTTCTTGCGCCTTTCTTCCGCGAAATGGAATTCCATGTAGCGAAACGGCGGGTTTTACAACGCTGGCTTCTGTTTCGCGGTGGCGAAGTACGTCAGGCTGACCGTCGTGATGGTGGGATGTAGGCGTCGCCACGGCTGAGCCAGGCGGATCTGAGGCGTTCGAGGATGTCCTCCGCCCGATCTCCGGCGATTACGCGAATGACGATCCATCCCTGGCGCTGAATCGCCTCGATGCGCCGAATGTCTTTGCGGTACTGCATCGGATCTGTGCGGTGGTGCTCGCCGTCATATTCGAGAGCAATCATGACGTCATCCCAGCCCAGATCGAGATAGGCGAAAGCGAAGCCGTCGTCGTCGAGCACCGGTATCTGCGTTCTGGGCCTGGGGTATCCGGCATCGATGACCAACAGCCGAAGCCATGTTTCCTTCGGTGATTGTGCGCCCGCGTCCATCAACTCAACCGCGGTCCTGCACTTCTTCGCTCCACGTGCACCCGCATAACGTTCTGCGAGGGTTAGAACATCCGCCGGCCGGATGATTCTCGCGTTCGCGAGAGCGTCGAGATGGGCGACCGCCTGGTCGCGGCGCAGGAACCTTCCGAGATCAAAGGCCGTTCGCGCAGGGATCGTCACATGCATGCCGTCGACGCTCATGATCTCGTCGTCGCCGATTCTTTCGTTCCGCGTGATGACGCCCGACGGTGGGTGGTTGTTGCTCCAGATCAACTCGATCGGTGCGAGGTCGTCGATCCACCGCGAGCCGTGAAGGGCCGCGGCCGCCCTGCCTGTGATGACTCCCCGCCGTCGCGACCACAACCACGCACCGTTGGTCCGATCATGCAGCGTCGGGGCAACAGCACGGGGGACGTGCACGTCCGGATAGATCGGGCGGTATCTGCATCGCAATTCGCCGGGCGTCAGAACACCTTCGCGCACTGCCTCGGACCCCAGGATTACTTCCCCCACGCACCCAATCTTCGCCGGGAATACCGCTTCATCCGCGAGACGGAAGCCACTGCTGTGGATAAGCCCAAATCACTACATGGAATTCCATTTCGCGCAGCAACCGCGGCTTAGCGCCAGCTGGGCAGCCAGATCTCCATGTCCCAGGTGCCTTGGGAGATGGGCATTCCGGTGAGCACCGGGAACAGCCATGCGAAGTTCGCGATCACCAGCGCCACATAGAAGCTGGTCACCAGCAGCCCGAGCGTTCGCCGCTCTCTCGACTGATCGGGCTTGTAGAGGATGTCGCAGAGAATCAGCGCGATGGCCATCACGAGGAACGGTGCCATCGGCGCCGCGTAGAAGAAGTACATCTGCCTGCCGATGTCGGCGAACCACGGCAGCCATCCCGCGCAATATCCGACCAGCACCGCCCCGTAGCGCCAATCGCGCTTGATGACCGCGCGCCACAGCGCCCAGCCGAGCACAGGCACCGCGATCCACCACATCGCCGGCGTGCCGACGAGCATCACTGCCTTGACGCATGACTGCTCGCCGCAGCCCGGAACGTTGTTCTGGTCAATCGCATACAGCACTGGACGCAGCGACATGGGCCACGTCCACGGCTTCGACTCCCAGGGGTGATAGTTCCCGGCGGCGTTGGTCAGCCCCGCGTGGAACTTGTAGACGCCGTAGGTGTAGTGCCAAAACGAGCGCAATGCATCCGGCATCACCCCGCCGGGGCCGATCGACCGGCCCACCTCGTAACGGTCGACGCCGGTCTCCGACGCGAACCACGGGGCGTAGGACAGCATGTACACCGCGAACGGGATGACGGCCGTCACGTACACGGTCGGCCCGACGTCGCGCCGAAGCACTCCCAGCCACGGCCGCTGCACGCGGTATTCCCTTCGCGCAGCCACGTCGAACGCCAGCGACATCGCGGCGAAGAACACCATGAAGTACAGCCCGGACCATTTGGTGGCGAACGCCAATCCGAGCAGAACGCCCGCGCCGAGTCGCCACCACCGCACGCCAAGCCTTGGGCCCCAAGGTGTTTCGTCGATCCTGCCCTCGAGGAACGCGACGTGCATGCGTGCGCGCACTTGGTCGCGGTCGACGATGAGCGCGCCGAACGCCGCCACGACGAACAGCGTCAGGAAGCCGTCGAGCAGCGCCGTGCGCGCCGTTACGAAGCTCACCCCGTCGGCGATGATCAACAGCCCCGCTATGCCACCGGCCAGCGTTGAGCGGGTCAACCGGCGCACGATCCGCGCGACAAGCAGGACCACGATCACGCCGCACACGGCCCCGCTGAACCGCCAGCCCATGCCGTTGTATCCGAAAATCCATTCGCCGATCGCCATCAAGTACTTGCCGAGGGGCGGATGCACCACCAGCCCGTAGCCGGGGTTGTCCTCCAGGCCGTTGTTGAACAACATCTGGTACGCCTGTGGCGCGTAGTGCTTCTCGTCGAAGATCGGCGTCCCCGCGTCGGTTGGCCGCCAGACGGTGACGAACCGGGTCAACGCGGCCAGCGCAGTGATGACCGCCGTCATTGCCCAACCCGCCAGCCTGTCCGTCGGCCCGAAGTCGGCGACGGGCGTTACGGGCCCCGGGCTGAGCATCGGCGTCGCACGCTCCTCATCGCGTGCCTCGACGTCGGTGGCGGTCACATCGGCGATCGTAGGCTGTCCCCATGGGAGGGGGCCGCCTACTGCTGGGCGCGACGCCGCTGGGCCAGCCGTCCGACGCGTCGGCCCGTTTGGTGTCTGCACTGGCTAGCGCCGACATCGTCGCTGCTGAGGACACCCGCCGCGTGCGAACGCTGGCGACCGCGCTCGGTGTGCGCGTCGGCGGCAAGATCGTGAGCCTGTTCGACCAGAACGAGGCCGCCCGGGTTCCGGCCCTGATCGCCGAGATGAAAGCCGGTGCGACCGTCCTGGCGGTCACCGACGCCGGCATGCCGCTTGTCAGTGACCCCGGTTACCGCCTGGTGGCGGCCTGCATCGCGGAGGGCCTTCCGGTCACCTGCCTGCCTGGCCCGTCCGCGGTGACGACGGCGCTGGCACTGTCCGGGCTGCCGTCCGAGCGATTCTGCTTCGAAGGCTTCGCGCCGCGTAAGCGCTCGGCGCGCCGGGAATGGTTCGCCACCCTTGCGACCGAGCGACGGACCTGTGTGTTCTTCGAGTCGCCGCGCCGTCTGGGGGCGTGCCTTGCTGATGCGGTCGAGGTGCTGGGGCCGTCGCGGCGGGCGGCGGTGTGCCGCGAGCTGACGAAGGTGCACGAGGAAGTCGTCCGCGGTTCGATCGCCGAATTGGCCGAATGGGCCGCCGATGGCGTTCTCGGCGAAATCACCGTCGTATTGGCCGGTGCGACGCCGCAAGCCGACGTGGCCGCATTGGTCGCCGAGGTCAACACGCTGGTCGGCGACGGGATGCGGGTGAAGGATGCCTGCGCGCAGGTGGTCGCTTCTCACCCGGGCGCGCCGCCGCGGCGCGAGCTCTACGACGCGGTGTTGCGATCCAGGGACAGCTGACCGGCGCCGATGATCGGGGCCGCTTTGTGCAGGCACTCGCTCCATTCGTTGTCCGGATCGGAATCCGCGGTGATGCCGCCACCGACACCGAGCACCGCTCCACCATGGGCGTCGAACTCCACCGTCCGGATCGCCACGTTCAGTTCTGTGCCGGCCACCGGCGACGCCAAACCTACTGTGCCACAATATATTCCGCGTCGATGCGGCTCCCATTGTGAAAGCAGTTGGCGGGCGCGGATTTTCGGTGTGCCGGTGACCGATGCCGGCGGGAAGGTCGCGTCGAGCAGCGACGACATCGGCACGTCGACGGGAACCCGGGCCGACACCGTCGACACCAGATGCCACACACCCGGCGCCGGGCGCACCGCCAGCAGTTCGGGCGTCGTGACGGAGCCAACGGCAGCCACCCGGCCCAGATCGTTGCGGACGAGGTCGACGATCATGATGTTCTCGGCGACGTCCTTGACGGAATGGAAGAGGTCGGACGGGGACGTGTACCACGGCGCAGTGCCTTTGATGGGGCTCGACGTCACCGACTGCCCGCGCCGGCGCACGAACAGCTCTGGCGACAACGACGCCACCGCGCCCCACTCACCCGCGACGAACGCCGCCCGCGCGGGTGCCGTCTTGGCCACCGCGTCGGCGAAGAACTCCAGTGGCGAGCCGTCCATCCTGCCCGTGAATTGCGTGCAGACGCACGCTTGGTAGACCTCGCCGGCAGCGATCGCGTCGAGACAGGCCGCAACGCCAACGCGGTGCGCGCCGCGGTCAGCGGAGTCCCAGTCGATCCGCCAGCCGGTGCACCGTGGGCGGCGCGTCAGCGCGCGCGCCAGCCAGGACGGCATCGGCGTATCGGAAAGCGTTTCGTACCACCAGATTCCGTCTCGGTCCTGGCGCAGCACCGACTCGGTCCAGCCGCCCGCCGCCTCCGGGATGCGTCCAGCCCGGCCGTCGGCGCCGGGGTCCGGATAGGACAGGTAGCCGATCCAACCGCCGCCGACGACGTCACCGGCCGCGGCCGACGTCGCGAAGACCTCGTGCGGACGAACGGGCACCGCGGTCACCCGCGGGGCGATGACGGCGCGCGAGGAGAACCAATCACCGACCAGCGCGGCCGGATTGGCCGGACCAGCGGACGCGAGAGCCAGCAGCACCGCGGAGGCGTCACCCAGTTGCCCGAGCCGTTCGATCCGCATGCCTCAGCTTGGCAGAGTCACCGGCTGATCTCGCGCCGTACCGCCGCCGCCGCGAGCTTGTCGGGGTTGCGGATCGCGTAGAAGTGCGTGATCTTTCCGTCGACGACCTCGACGCTGAAGATGCCCTCCAGGTGCTCGCCGCTGTAGACGACGAATGCGGGCGCGCTGTTGCAGACGGTCTGCTCGATGCGGACGTCGGGCAGGCGGCTGCCGAGCTTCATCAGCCCCATCACCGCGCGGGCCACCTTGTCGGCGCCGACCACCGGCCTGCGCGCCGCGCTCGCTTTGCCGCCGCTGTCGGCGGTCCAGGTGACGTCCGGGGCCATCATCGAGATGAGTTTGTCCAAGTCGCCCGTCGTCGACGCCGTCAGGAACTCGTCGACGATCTGCGCGGTCTGCTGCGGGTCCAGCGGCTCGAACCGCTTGCGCCGGGCGTGCACGTGCTCGCGGGCCCGGTGAGCGATCTGCCGTACGGCAGGCGCGGATTTGCCTACCGTCGAAGCGATTTCGTCGTAATCGAATCCGAACACCTCCCGCAGGACGAAGACGGCACGCTCGTCGGGAGTCAGCGTTTCGAGCACCACGAGCATCGCCATCGACACGGATTCGGCGAGTACGACGTCGCTGGACGCATCGTCGTGCTCGAGCAGTAAAGGCTCGGGCAGCCACGGACCGATGTAGTCCTCACGCCTGCGGGACTGGGCCCGCAAGGCGTTGAGGGCTTGCCGAGTGACCAGCCGGGCGAGGTAGGCCTTGGTGTCGTTCACCGTGGACAGGTCGACCTCTGCCCAGCGCAGGTAGCTGTCCTGCAAGACATCGTCGGATTCCGTTGCGCTGCCGAGGATCTCGTAGGCAATCGTGAACAGCAACGGTCTCAGATGGGTGAACCGCTCAGCATGGTTGGACTCGGTCATGTGCTGGGCACCGGATCGTTGACAGGCCGGTTGCCGCCCTTGAGCCACAGATATGAGCCCGGCTTGCGACCCTCCCTGGCGATGATCCAGACGGTGCCCTTGCAGACGAGTTCCTTCAGCGTCGCGGCCGCACGACCCGCGATGAACAGCTTTCGCGGTGTGTCGTCGGTATGCGAGACCTGGAAGATCGCCTTCTTGCGGCCCAGGCTGATGCATTGCCCGGTGAACGCCTGGTTGATCACCGCGGGGTCGTCGCCGGCGATCCGGCTGAGCACGGTGTTGGCGGCCTGCGCGCCAAGCGGCCCGGCGGCCTGGCAGCTCATCCGCAGCGGTTGGCCGGACGGTGCGGCGGCGTCCCCTGCGGCGACGACCCTGTGGTCGTCGACGCTGGTGAGCGTCTCGTCGGTGAGCAGCCTGCCCAGCGAGTCGGTGGCCAGCCCGCTGCGGGCAGCCAGGTCGGGCACCGTGAACCCGGCGGTGCAGATGGTGACGGCGCTGGGCAGCTCAAGGCCGTCCTCCAGGACGACGCCGTCGTCGCGGACCTCCGTGACGGCGGCCCCTTCCACGACACGGACGCCGAGCCGGCTCAGCTGGCGTGCCACCGAGCGTCGCCCCGGCGCGCTGAGCGACGGGCCCAGCACCGGGCTGCAGATCAGCGTCACTTGGCCCTCGGGCCGGCTCTCGGCGATCTCGGCGGCTGCCTCGATCCCCGTCAGTCCGCCGCCCACGACACACACAGGGGCGCTGGGATGCAGGTTGGCGATCCGCTTGTGGAGAAGCTGTGCGTGTTCGAAATCGGCTATCTGGTAGGCAAATTCGGTTGCTCCGGGCACTGTGGGCACAGCGCCGTAGCTACCGACCGCGTAGATCAGGTAGTCGTAGCGCAGGCCGCTTCCGGATGCCAGCCGCACGCGGCGGTTCGCGGTGTCGATCTCGGCGGCGGCATCGATCACCAAGTGCACATCCGGATGCAGGAGGTCTGCGTAGTCGACGGTCGCCGAGCCGGTGTCGGCCACCATTTGGTGAAGCCGGATCCGCTCGACGAACGAGGGCCGCGGGTTGACGAGCGTGACGGTGAGGCCCTGCCGGGTCTGCAGATGGTTCGCCGCGAGGGTGCCGGCGTATCCACCGCCGACAACGACGACGCTGATGGGTTCGGTGACGTGGGTATCGGTCTTCATCTCGGTCATGCCCTCAAGACACCGGCGACGGCGTCAGCGTGACAGCGCATGGGATGAGTGTGCGCCATGTCACACGGAGCGAGGCTTGTCCGAGTGACCAGACAGTTCGGAGCGTGACTTGTCTTGCTAGACGAATCCGACCACCACGCCAGATCGGAGAGTGTCCATGCGGTGGCTTGGAACTTGGCATGCGCGTCCCCGGCTGCGTCGGATCGCGTGTGGAGGCCAATCGCAAAATCTGCCCGCCAACTTGAACCGATCGGCGCAGTCCCGCGTGTAATAAGTGGCATCTGCAAGATCGGAGGTATGTCATGAATCGCTCAATCATTCCGCCTTGCTTGGTCATCGCGTTCCTTGCGCTGTCACCCGCCAGCGTTGCACTCGCCGATAACCCACACGACGGCACCACCGGACAACCGGGCAAGGAAGCCAGTGACAACCCCGCCTTGAAGCCACCAGGCTTCAGCACCAGTGGCTTCGCCAACGCGGAGCAGCATTACGCCGGAAGCGAATTAAATCCGAACAGGGGAAACCCCGACAAGGCCGTGAGCCAGTACGACGTCGCCGGCTTCCAGTGGTGCCGGCACCATTCTGCTGATACTTCTGGTTGTTA
The DNA here is from genome assembly GCF_032159765.1 of Mycobacterium sp. Lineage (GTDB taxonomy): Bacteria > Actinomycetota > Actinomycetes > Mycobacteriales > Mycobacteriaceae > Mycobacterium. The sequence continues at coordinate 25,743 of NZ_JAVHWM010000142.1, forward strand.
GTAGCTACGCCCGGGGCTAGCCGGTCCCGACGCGAGCGGCCGGTCGCGGCGCGTTGCAGGAAGCGCGCCCCGCCCGCCCGGGTCGGCGTGGAACGTTTGCGACCGCGTGTTTACACCGTCGCGAATCTGGTCGATGCCGACCTCGGACCAGTCCGCGCCCGGCTCAACATGAGCTAATCTGCTGCCCTTGCGGTCCTGTGGACGGCACCTCAGGTAAGAATCAGAGCGCTTTCGTCGACGGTGCCTCCACTATGTCGCCTCGATAACGCTCGAAAAGACTCAAGAACTCAGCACGCTCGGACTCAGGCACATCGTTTTTCACCAGGGCGGAAGTTGCATGCTGCATGTTCGCAACCCACTCCGCTTCCGAAATATTGAGGCCCGCATGAGATGTCTTCATGTCACGGCCGATGTAGATACATGGGCCGCCGCTGAGCTGGCAGATCTGGTCGACCAAGAGCTGTCGGGCCCGGTTGTGTGAGTCGATACTGCGACCTGCGCCGAACCGAACGAAGGCCGGATCCCCCCGCAGGGTTGTGAACATGTCATCGACCACCTTGGCGATGATGTCGTAGCCACCCAGCCTGCGGTAAAGAGTGCTCTCTGCGTCGGCCATTGATGCCCCCACAAGTGAATCGGACGTCTTGAAACGGTAAGTCAGTCGCGCAGTCACGATCGTGGATTCCGTCGAAAATCCACACACGCGGACATCCGCTATGTCGTTACGTTAGCTGTCGCAATCGCTCGCCTCGACCTGTGAAGGCTCGCTCGCTAACTGCTTTGAATTCGAGGCAAAATCACCTTCGCCACGGCGACTGACCGTTCTCGTTGGTCGTTGTCTCGGGCGAGCGCGACGCTGAAGCCGTGCGCGGAGTCTGCTTTGACGTAGAGCCAACCACCCGACTGCCCTGGGACGGTTCCATAAATCGCCCGTTGGCCCAATCCCGGCACGTCTTGACCAACACCCTGGGGATCCGCTCTGACCCTCGAAATCTGTGCGTCGAAGTCGCTGCCGTACAGATCGACGCTGACAGCCACTTGATAGTCCGCGTTCACCGGCGCATCTGTGTAGATGCAGCCAGGGTGCTCCATGCCGACCACACTGTTATCGGTGCTCTCGTCTACCGCGATTCCGCTGGCCTCCGCGATTTCGGCTGCTGTAGCAAAACGGCAGCCGTCCTGCCTTGAAGACGATGTTTGGCTGCCGGACTGGTGAGCTGCGGATTGGCCATCACTAGTACAGCCAGCGACCGGCAGCGCCATCGCGGCGGCCGCGAAGGACGCCAGCAATAGCGATTTCCAATGCGAAATTTTCACCGCGCCAAGTTTGACACGGCGCGTGTCCGACAAGTCGTTACTCCCGTTCAGTAGCCACACCAGCGGCCGTCGGATGCCGGGCAGAAGAGCCCCTCATCCAGGCCGCCCACGGTCCAGCTGATGGTCTGTGGTGCGCCATCGGCTGATGCGGGCTTCAGCACCATGACCACGGGCTTGCCGGTGCGGTCGTGTGTATCGGCGGTGACGCTTCCCGTCGCCGTATCACCTGACACAGATGTCAACGCGAAGTCCATGTCGGCGTAGGGCATGTCGGCCATCGAACAGCTCTTGCACGCCGTCATGTCCGCGTAGTGGAACCGGCCATGGCCGTGGGTATCGATGTCGACGCTCTCTCGCTTTCCGACCCAGCTGCCGACGAACGGGGATAGACCGGGTGGGTCAGCCGGGGCGGCCGCGGCGCATCCGAGCATTGCTCCCATGCCGGCGAGACACAATGCGGCGCAAGCGAATGCCGTCTTTGCCAAAGGAACTCACTTCGTCTCGTAGCGCGGGAACACACCGGTCGGTGCCGGCAGCGATACACCCGGTGCGAGCCTAATGCCGATCGCTGTGAACGAGCGCTGGTCGGCGGGCTGACCGAGCAGGTCGAGCAGTCTGGCCGACGCCTCGGGCATCACCGGCTGAGAGAGCAGCGCGGCGATGCGCACCACCTCCAGCGTCGTGTAGAGCACAGTACGGAAGCGAGCCTGGTCGGCCGGGTTCTCCGACTTGCGCAGCACCCACGGCTCCTGGGCGGAGAAGTACCTGTTGGCCGCGCCGAGCACGAGCCAGATCGCTTCCAGCGCCAGGTGCATCGCCTGGGCGTCGAAATGCGCACGCGCTCGGTCCAGCAGGGCGTCGGCCTGACTCAGCAGGTCGCGGTCATCGTCATTCAGAGCGGTCGGTTCCGGCACCACGCCGTCGAGGTTGCGGGCCACCATCGACAGAGAGCGCTGAGCGAGGTTGCCGAACTCGTTGGCCAGGTCGGCGTTGATCCGCGTGATGATCCCGTCTTCGGTGTAGCTGCCGTCCTGACCGAACGGAACCTCACGCAGGAGGAAGTAGCGCAGTTGGTCGACGCCGAATTCGTCGACCAGTGCGGTGGGATCGACGACGTTGCCGACGGACTTACTCATCTTGACGCCTTGGTTCAGCAGGAAGCCGTGGGCGAAAACCCTTCGGGGAAGCTCGATTCCGGCCGACATCAGGAACGCGGGCCAGTACACCGCATGGAACCGGATGATGTCCTTGCCGATCATGTGCAGATCCGCGGGCCAGAATCGGCGGAACCTTTCCGACGACGTGTCCGGAAATCCGACGCCGGTGAGGTAGTTGGTCAGCGCGTCTACCCAGACGTACATGACGTGATCGGGGTGATCGGGCACCGGCACGCCCCAGTCGAACGTCGTCCTGGAGATCGAAAAATCCCGCAGGCCACCGGAGACGAAGCTGACCACCTCGTTGCGGCGCACATCCGGGCCGATGAACTCGGGGTGCGCCTTGTAGTGGGCGAGCAGTTTGTCGGTGTAGGCCGAGAGCCGGAAGAAGTAGGTCTCTTCTTCGGTCCACGTGACCGGCGCGCCTGAATCGACGGCGACGCGCGTCCCTTCGGGTTCGACCCTGGTCTCGTCCTCGTTGACGAAGCTCTCGTCGCGAATCGAATACCAACCTGCGTACTTGTCCAGGTAGATGTCGCCGGCGTCGTACATTCGCTGCCAGATCACCTTCGAGGCTTCGAGGTGGTCGGCGTCGGTGGTGCGGATGAATCGGTCGTAGGAGATGTCGAGGCGGTCATACAACCGCTGGAAGACGTCGGAATTGCGCCGGGCCAGCTGCGCGGTCGGCAGGCCCTCGGCCACCGCCGCCTCTTGCATCTTCAGCCCGTGCTCGTCGGTGCCGGTCAGAAAGCGCACGTCGAAACCGTCGAGCCGCTTGAACCGCGCGATCGCGTCGGTGGCGACTTTCTCGTAGGCATGGCCGATGTGCGGCGCGCCGTTCGGATAGTCGATCGCCGTCGTGACGTAGAAGGTCCCCGGGGTGCGCGGGCCCGCGCCGGGGGAAGGATCAGCAGCCATTTCGACGTCAACCTTATGGTGTGGCTGTGCCCCGTTCGACCGACCGTCCGGCGCCCCCGGCTCCCGAGCCACTCGCTCCCCTCGTGGACGCGCACACGCATTTGGACGCGTGCGGGGCCAATGACGCGGCCAGCGTGCAGGCCATCCTGGACCGGGCCGAGGCCGTCGGCGTCGCGGCTGCCGTCACCATCGCCGACGACATGGCGTCCGCGCGATGGGTGGTGCAGGCCGCCCAGATGGATCCCCGCGTGTACGCGGCGGTGGCACTGCACCCGACGCGCGCCGATGCGCTCACCGACGCCGCGCGCGTGGAACTGGAGTCGCTGGCGGCCGATCCGCGGGTGGTAGCTATCGGCGAAACGGGAATGGACATGTATTGGCCGGGGCGGCTCGACGGATGCGCGGCGCCCGCGGTGCAGGCCGACGCGTTCGCCTGGCACATCGACCTGGCCAAGAGGACACGCAAGCCGCTGATGATCCACAACCGCGACGCCGACCGGGAGGTGCTGGACGTGCTGCGGGCGGAGGGTGCGCCGGAGACCGTGATCTTCCACTGCTTCTCCTCGGATGCCGAGATGGCCCGCACCTGCCTGGACGCCGGCTGGTTCCTCAGCCTGGCGGGCACCGTCAGCTTCAAGAACGCGACCGCGCTCCAGGACGCCGCGCGGCTGATTCCGCCCGGCCAACTGCTGGTGGAGACCGACGCGCCGTTTCTCACGCCGCACCCGTTCCGCGGCGCTCCCAACGAGCCCTACTGCCTGCCGTACACGGTTCGGGCACTGGCGGAGCTGACCGGACGGGCCGCCCAACAGCTCGCCGCGGATACCACAGCAAACGCGAAGCGGGTATACGGCCTCACTCTGTGAAATGTGACCCAGGCCTCAAGTGCCACTTTAGATTTGCCTCTGGTTAGGGCCTTCGTTACCGTCTTGTGATCGGATTTAGGGCCGAAGCGCCTACCAATTGACGTCGACAGGTCGGGATAGACGCCGCTTGAATGCTTTAACCAGATTGCACCAAAACAACTCCCTGCTCCTACGCACGCTCGTAGGCGCACTTCTTCTGGCCCTCGTGTTCGCCGGGGGCTATGCGGTTTCGGCGCACAAGACCCTCACGCTCAACGTCGACGGTTCGACCATGACCGTGTCGACGATGAAGTCGCGGGTGATCGACGTCGTCCAGGAGAACGGCTTCAGCGTCGGCGACCGCGACGATCTCGCCCCGGGCGGCGATCAGCCGGTACGCGAGGCGGGCACGATCGTGCTGCGCCGCAGCCGCCCACTGCAGGTATCGATGGACGGCAACGAGAGCCGGCAGGTGTGGACCACCGCCGCGACAGTCGACGAGGCACTCCAACAGCTGTCGATGGCCGATTCGGCACCCGCGGCCGCGTCGCGGGCCAGCCGGCTGCCGCTGGAGGGCATGGCGCTGCCGGTGGTGAGCCCGAAGAACGTTCATCTTGACGACGGTGGTGTGATGACCGAGCGTCGGCTCGCGGCGCCCACGGTGGCCGGTCTGCTGGCCTCCTTGGGCACGCCGCTGCAGCAAGCGGACAAGGTGGTGCCTTCGCCGCAGACCCCGGTCACCGAGGGGATGACCGTGGTCGTAACGCGGGTTCGGATCGAGAACGTGACTGCGCGGATGCCCTTGCCTCCGCCCGCTCAGACGAACCCGGACCCGACGATGAACATGAGCCGGCGGGTGGTCGAGGACCCGGGCACCCCTGGCGACCAGAACGTGACGTTCGCGGTGTCGCTCGTCAACGGTGTGGAGACCGGGCGCCTGCCCGTCGCCAACGAGGTGATCACGCCCGCGCGTCCGTCGGTGGTACGGATCGGCGCGAAGCCCGGTACCGAGGTGCCGCCCGTCTCCAGCGGCGGAACCTGGGATGCGCTGGCTCGGTGCGAGGCAGGCGGAAACTGGGCGATCAACACGGGCAACGGCTTCTACGGCGGTGTTCAGTTCGACCAGAACACCTGGGAACGCAGCGGCGGCCTGCGCTACGCCCCGCGCGCCGACCTGGCCACCCGCGAGGAGCAGATCGCCATCGCAAGCGTGACTCAATCACGTCAGGGGTGGGGCGCCTGGCCCGTATGCGGCGCCCGACTGGGGTCGCGCTGACGGTCCGGCTCCTCGGCCGTTCCGAGATTCGTCGGCTGGCGAAAGAACTGGATCTTCGCCCGCGAAAATCGTTGGGCCAGAACTTCGTACACGACGGCAACACCGTTCGTCGGATCGCGTCGGCCTCAGGGGTGGGCCGTGGTGACCATGTGCTCGAAGTGGGTCCCGGCCTCGGGTCGCTGACGCTGGGTCTGCTCGACAGGGGCTCGGCGGTGACGGCCGTGGAGGTCGATCCCGTCCTTGCCGAGCGGCTGCCGCAGACGATCGGCGAGAACTCGAGCACCGAGGGCCAGCGGCTCGTCGTGCAGAACCGCGACATCCTCACACTGCGGCGCGCCGACGTCGACTCCGAAGACGGGCTGCCCACCGCGCTGGTCGCCAACCTGCCGTACAACATCGCCGTCCCCGCGTTGTTGCACGTGCTCGCCGAGTTCCCCTCGATTCAGTTGGTGCTGGTGATGGTGCAAGCCGAAGTCGCGGACCGCCTGATCGCCGGGCCGGGCGGCAGAGACTACGGCGTTCCGAGCGTCAAGGTTCGCTTCTTCGGGGATGTCCGCCGGGCCGGGATGGTGCCGCCGACGGTGTTCTGGCCGGTGCCCCGGGTGTACTCCGGGCTGGTCCGGATCGACAGGCACAAGAACCCGCCATGGCCGACGGACGAGACATTCCGCCGAGGGGTGTTCGAGCTCATCGACATCGCGTTCGCCCAGCGGCGCAAGACCGTGCGCAATGCGTTCGCGGCTTGGGCAGGCTCCGGCAACGAGTCGGCGCGGCGGCTGCTGTCTGCCAGCATCGACCCGGCACGGCGCGGCGAGACGCTGACGATCGCCGACTTCGTGCGACTCCTGCAGCGTTCAGGCGAATGGCAGCAGCACCCGATGGCCTAGCGCCTGAAAACGCGTGAGATCGCGGTCGCGAACTCGCTGCACGTCGGGTAGCGCAATTCCGGGTCCTTGGCCATGGCCTTGCCGATCACCCCGTCAAATCCACGCGGCAGCCATCGGAAGGTTCGCGACAGATACGGCGGCGGCTCATGAAGCTGGGCGTCGATGAGTGCTGCGGCAGTGCTGGCGACGAAAGGTGTTTGGCCCGTGATTAATTCGACGGCAGCGCAGGCGAGAGCGTACTCGTCGCTGGCCGCTGACGGGGCGCGTCCGTGCAGCATCTCCGGGGCAAGATAAGGCAGCGATCCGAACAGGGTCCCGCGAGGTTTGAGGTTGTCCTCGCTCACGGCGTATGCGACACCGAAGTCGATGAGAACCGCACCGCCCTGCGAAAACTGGGTGTGTACAAGCATATTGGTTGGTTTGACATCGCAGTGCACCACTCCGCACTGGTGAGCGTGGTCCAGCGCGCCGGCGACCTGTGCCACCGCGGTCAGGCGTTCGTCGAGATTCTCGAGCGTCGTCGCCGTGCCTCCGTTGACCACCTGCATCGTCAGCCATCCCGGGCCGCGCCGGTACACCTCCACCACATGCGGGTGGCGCACCCGCGCGGCCAGAACGAATTCCCTTTCCAACCGGGCCAATTCGTCGGCGCCGCGCCGATCAGGATTCAGCACCTTCAAAGCGACGGGCCTGCCGTCGCCGTCGGCACGTGCCCGGTACACCGTCGCAGAACCCCCATGGCCGAGTACGTCGTCGACCACGTATCCCTCAAACATGTGCCCAGGCGCCAGCACAGTGTCAGCCTAAGAGCGCCGGTTTCAGCCTCGCCACGATGGGTAAACGCCGACCCAGGGTGGCGGGATGGCCGAGGGGTGCATCTCGCCACTCTCGTCGGCCCGATGCGGCCCGCGGGCGCTAGTCTCGTCCGATGTCCGATGGCAGCACCGCACCCGAATGGGTGGCGAGCGGTTCTGTCACCGTGCGGGTCCCCGGCAAGGTCAATCTGTACCTGGCTGTCGGCGATCAGCGCGACGACGGATACCACGAGCTGACCACGGTGTTCCACGCCGTGTCGCTGCTCGACGAAGTGACCGTGCGCAACGCCGACGCGCTGTCCGTCGAGGTCACCGGCGAGGGTGCAGACACCCTGCCCGCCGACGAACGCAACATCGCCTGGCAGGCCGCAGAAGTGATCGCCGAGCATGTCGGGCGCTCACCCGACGTGGAGATCTCGATCGAGAAGTCGATTCCCGTCGCCGGTGGCATGGCCGGCGGGAGCGCCGACGCCGCCGCGGTGCTGGTGGGCATCAACCACCTGTGGGAGATCGGGGTTCCGCGCCGCGACCTGCACGCGCTGGCCGCCCAGCTTGGCAGCGACGTGCCGTTCGCATTGCACGGCGGAACGGCGCTGGGCACTGGCCGTGGGGAAGAACTCGCGACGGTATTGGCCCGCAACACCTTTCACTGGGTGCTCGCATTCTCGGCCGGCGGCCTGTCAGCGCCGGCGGTGTTCGCGGAGATCGACAGGTTGCGCGATGTCGGCAACCCACCGCGGCTGGACGATGCCGAGCCACTTCTCGCGGCGCTGGCCGCCGGCGATCCCCACGAGCTGGCGTCCGTGCTGGGCAACGACTTGCAGTCGGCAGCCATCAGCCTCGACCCCGCGCTGCGCCGGACCTTGCGGGCGGGTTCCGATGCCGGCGCGCTTGCTGGCATCGTGTCGGGTTCCGGCCCGACGTGCGCGTTCCTATGCGAGACGGCAGCCGCGGCGATTGACGTAGGAACGCTGCTGGCAGGAGCGGGGGTGTGCCGCACGGTGCGCGTTGCCAGTGGCCCCGTGCCGGGTGCTCGAGTTGTCCCAGCGGCGAACGGAATGTGACGAAGACCTCAAAAACAGGCACCGTGTTTGGCGCCTACTCTAAGAGGAGTTTAAGATCATCGGCGGTGTACGTCAGCGATCGAGAAGCAACTTCGTCGCCCACCTGGGTTCAGGGTGGGCGACAGTCGTACCGCCAGGGTTTTCCCATGGGAACTAGCTGCAACGACGCGGCCGCACGCTGGGGAGAAGCCCCGAATCGTCATCGAACCGCTGCCCAATTGTGTGCGCGCGCCTCCTTCAAACCGTTATCTACCAGGCGCAGCATGAATGTCCGGGCCGTTGCGACGGCGCCGCAGCACCGGCGGCGTCACGCTGAGGAGCTACGTTGCGCTCCCGAACCCAGGAGGTTGCCGTGAGCAGATTCACCGAGAAGATGTACCGCAGCGCCCTGACCACGACCAAGGGCATGGTAACCGGCGAGCCGCACGACCCGGTCCGACACACCTGGGGTGAGGTTCACGAAAAGGCACGCCAGATAGCCGGCGGGCTTGCCGCTGCAGGTGTCGGGCCCGGGGACGCGGTCGGCGTGCTGGCCGGACAGCCGGTGGAGATCGCGCCCACCGCGCAGGGGTTGTGGATGCGCGGCGCGAGCCTGACCATGCTGCATCAGCCCACTCCGCGTACCGACCTGGCCGTATGGGCCGAGGACACGATGACGGTCATCAGCATGATCGAGGCCAAGGCCGTGATCGTGTCGGAGCCGTTCATGGTGGCCATCCCGGTGCTCGAGGAGAAGGGCATCCACGTCATCACCGTCACCGACCTGCTGACCGCGGACCCGATAGACCCGGTCGAGGTGGGCGAGGACGACCTGGCGCTGATGCAGCTGACGTCGGGCTCGACGGGGTCCCCTAAAGCCGTCCAGATCACTCACCGCAACATCTACTCCAACGCCGAGGCCATGTTCATCGGCGCGCAGTACGAGATCGACCGTGACGTGATGGTCAGCTGGCTGCCGTGCGTCCACGACATGGGCATGGTCGGCTTCCTGACCATCCCGATGTACTTCGGTGCTGAGCTGGTCAAGGTCACCCCGATGGACTTCCTGCGCGACACGCTGCTGTGGGCCAAGCTCATCGACAAATACAAGGGCACGATGACCGCCGCGCCGAACTTCGCCTACGCGCTGCTGGCCAAGCGGCTGCGCAGGCAGGCCAAGCCTGGCGAGTTCGACCTGTCGACGCTGCGCTTCGCGCTGTCGGGTGCGGAGCCCGTCGACCCGGCCGACGTCGAGGACCTGCTCGACGCGGGCAAGCCGTTCGGCCTGCGGCCTTCGGCGATCCTGCCGGCGTATGGCATGGCCGAGACGACGCTCGCGGTGTCGTTCTCCGAGTGCGACGCCGGTCTTGTGGTCGACGAGGTCGACGCCGATCTGCTGGCCGCACTGCGCCGCGCCGTGCCTGCTACTAAGGGCAACACTCGCAGGCTGGCCACTCTCGGACCGCTGCTCAAGGATCTCGAGGCCCGCATCATCGACGAGCACGGTGACGTCATGCCCGCGCGCGGAGTGGGTGTCATCGAGCTGCGCGGTGAGTCGCTGACGCCGGGTTACCTCACGATGGGCGGCTTCATCCCGGCCCAGGATGAGCACGGCTGGTATGACACCGGTGACCTCGGCTACATGATGGAGAACGGGCACATCGTGGTGTGCGGGCGCGTCAAGGACGTCATCATCATGGCCGGGCGCAACATCTATCCCACCGACATCGAACGGGCCGCCGGCCGCGTCCAAGGCGTGCGTCCCGGGTGCGCTGTCGCGGTACGGCTGGACGCCGGGCATTCCCGCGAGACATTCGCGGTGGCAGTCGAGTCCAACGCCTGGGAGGATCCGGCCGAGGTTCGCCGCATCGAACACGAGGTCGCACACGAGGTCGTCAGGGAAGTCGACCTCCGGCCGCGCAACGTCGTTGTCCTCGGTCCGGGAACGATCCCGAAGACACCGTCGGGCAAGCTGCGCCGCGCGAACTCCGTCCCGCTGGTCAGCTAGCCCCGCCTCGCGCAGGACTGCCCGCCCGAAAACGGATGGCCGGGTGTCGGCCGGCTCCGATACCGTCGTGCGTATGCCCGGTTCGCATCCGGCCATCGAAGCAATCGATCTGGTCAAGAAATTCGGCGCCGAGGTCGCGGTCGACGGCGTGAGTTTTGCCGTGCCGCAAGGCAGTGTGCTCGGACTGCTGGGGCCCAACGGCGCGGGCAAGACCACCACGGTGCGGATGATGACCACGCTGACCGAGCCCACCAGCGGCACGGCCACGGTCGCCGGCTACGACGTCCGCGAGCAGCCGGACATGGTGCGCCGCAACATGGGACTGACGGGTCAGGTCGCTACAGTCGACGAGCTGTTGACCGGCCGGGAGAACATTCGGATGATCGGCGGGCTCTACGGAATCCGCCGGCGTGACCTTGCCGGGCTGAGTGACCAACTGCTGCACCAGTTTTCGATTGCCGACGCCGCAGACCGTCCGGTCAAGACCTATTCCGGGGGGATGCGCAGGCGCCTCGACCTTGCGGTCAGTCTGCTCGCCAGCCCGCCGGTGCTGTTCCTCGACGAGCCCACCACCGGTCTGGACCCCGGTAGCCGCACCGACCTGTGGGACGTGCTGCGTGAGCTGGTGGCTGACGGCACCACGCTGCTGCTCACCACGCAGTACCTGGAGGAGGCCGATCAGCTCGCCGACGCGATCGTGGTGATGGACAAGGGGCAAATCATCGCCGAAGGCACACCGCTGCAACTGAAACAGCGGGCGGGCAGTGCCAGCCTGGTGGTGACGGTGTCGCGCGCCGACGATCTCCCGGTCGCGACTGCGCTGCTGCGCAGAACCGGGTCGGAGGTGTTCGTCGACGCCGGACGGCGCCAGCTGACCGCGGCGGCCGATGGCCTGGACACCATGACCCGCGTCGCGGCGTGGCTGCGTGACAGCGGCATCGACGTCGACGACATCGGTCTGTCGCGGCCCAGCCTCGATGACGTTTTTCTGTCACTCACCGGTCATCGGGCCGAACCCGAGGCCGCAGAGGAGGAGTCGGCATGACCACCGAGATTGGCATGTCTTCCTCCTCGCGTGCGGGCACTCAGCGGCCGCCCACCCGACCGGACCGGCCGCCTACTCATCCCACGAATCTCGCGCAGCAGACATGGATCATGGTCAAGCGCAACATGATCCACACCAAACGCATGCCCGAGATGCTGAGCGACGTGACCACGCAGCCCATCATGTTCGTGCTGCTGTTCGCGTTCGTGTTCGGAGCCTCGATCACCAACACGGGGGGCCCGTCCTACCGGGAGTTCCTGCTGCCCGGGATCCAGGCGCAGACCATTGTCTTCTCGGCGTTCGTCGTCGCGGCTGGAATCACCAACGACATCGAGAAGGGCATCATCGACCGGTTCCGGTCGCTGCCGATCGCGCGCTCGTCGGTGCTGATCGGTCGCAGCGTGGCCAGCCTCATCCATTCCTCGCTCGGCATCGTGGTGATGGCACTGACCGGGCTGGCCATCGGGTGGCGCATCCGCGGCAGCGTCGCCGAGGCGGCGTTGGCGTTCCTGTTGGTGCTGGTATTCGGATTCGGCATCATCTGGTTCGGCATTCTGATCGGGTCGCTGATGCGCTCCGTCGAGGCGGTCAACGGCGTGATGTTCACGGTGCTGTTCCCGATTACGTTCCTGGCCAACACGTTTGCGCCGACCGAGCCAATGACGCACTGGCTTCGGGTGATCGCCGAATGGAACCCGGTGTCGTCGCTGGCTCAGGCCATGCGCGAACTCTGGGGCAACGGGCCGCCCGCGCCGCCGAGCGCGCAGCTGCCGCTGCATCACCCGGTGCTCTCGACGGTCATCTGGTCGCTGGTGTTGACGGCCGTGTTCGCGCCGGTGGCGCTGCGCGCGTACTCGCGCCGGACCGCCGACTGACCGCGCTGTCCTATGGGACGGTGTTACGACTTGATTGTCGAGGTCACGACCTGCTGGTCCAGAAGTTCACGGACCGATGATCGTGTGCCATAGGGCCGCAGCATCTGGCTGGCCGGCCGCGGACGCACGATTTGCGGCCACCAGAACCAGCGCCCCAGCAAGGTGGCGATGGACGGTGTCATGAATGAGCGCACGATCAGCGTGTCGAAGACCAGTCCGAGACCGATCGTGGTGCCGATCTGGCCGAGAATCCGCAAGTCGCTGAAGATGAACGCCGACATGGTGGCGGCGAACACCAGGCCCGCCGCAGTGACCACGCCGCCGGTGCCGGCCATCGCCCGCACGATGCCCGTCTTCAAGCCGGCGTCGATCTCCTCTTTGAATCGAGAGATCAGCAGCAGGTTGTAGTCCGAACCCACGGCCAGTAACAGGATGACGGCCAGCGCCAACACCACCCAGTACAGCTGGATGCCGAACATGTACTGCCACACCAGAACTGACAGGCCGAACGACGCGCCCAAGGACAGCGCGACGGTGCCGACGATCACCAGTGCGGCGACGATGCTGCGGGTGATCAGCATCATGATCAGAAGGATCAGGCTCAGCGCCGCGATGCCGGCGATCATCAGGTCGTACTTGGCGCCGTCTTGGATGTCTTTGTAGGTCGCCGCGGTGCCGCCAAGGTAGATGTGCGAGCCCGCCAACGGGGTGCCCTTCACTGCTTCTACCGCTGCGTGCTTGATCGCCTCGATATGCGAGATACCCTCCGGCGTAGCGGGATCACCGTCATGGGTGATGATCATCCGTGCCGCCTTGCCGTCCGGCGACAAGAACAGTTTCAGCCCGCGCAGGAACTCAGAGTTGCTGAACGCCTCGGGCGGAAGATAGAACGTGTCGTCGGTCTTGGACGCGTCGAAGGCCCGGCCCAACGCGGTCGCGTTCTCCAGCGCCGCCTCGGTCTGGTTGTAGATCCCCGACTGGGTGGCGTAGTTCGTCATCGTCAGGTCGCGGTTGGCCTGCTGGGTCTTGATCTGCTGCGGCAACAGCGCCAGCAGCTTCGGCTGCAGGGCATCCAACTTGTCAAGACTGGCCGTGACGTTGCCCAACTGCTCTGTCAACGCGTCGATGCCGTCGAGCGCGTCGAAGGTCGATCGCAGTGCCCAGCAGACCGGGATATCGAAACAGTGTGGCTCCCAATAGAAGTAATTACGCAGCGGCCGGAAGAAGTCGTCGAAGTTGGCGATCTTGTCCCGCAGGTCCTGGGTCACCGCGACGGTCTCGTGGAACGCTTGAACCTGCTCGTGCGTGGCATCGGCGCTTTGTTGTTGCAGGGAATACTGCTGGCGCAGTATTCCGATCGTCTTGTCGATCTCGGCGACTTGCTTGAGCAAGTCCGCGGCGCGGTCCTGCTGGTAGGGCAGGTTCTGGATCTGGCCGAGGCTCTGCGTGCTGATCTGGAACGGAATCGAGGAGTGTTCCAGGGGCGTGCCCAGCGGTCTGGTGATCGACTGCACCAGCGCGACTCCGGGCGTATGGAACACCGCCCTGGCGACTCGTTCCAACAGAATCATGTCGGTCGGATTGCGCATGTCGTGGTCAGTCTCGACCATCAGCAACTCGGGATTCAGTCGGGCAGTAGGGAAATGCCGCTCGGCGGCGGTATAGCCGACGTTGGCCGGCGCATGGGCCGGCATGTAGGGACGGTCGTTGTAGCTGGTCTTGTATCCGGGCAGGGCCAGCAGGCCGATCAGAGCCACCGCGAGTGAGGCGACGAGGATGGGTCCGGGCCAACGCACGATGGCGGTGCCGATCCGTCGCCAACCGCGAGTCCGTGTCTTGCGCTTGGGGTCGAGCAGACCGAAGCGGCTGCCCAGGAAGAGCACGGCTGGCGCCAGCGTGAGTGCTGCCGCCAGTGCGACCAGGATGCCGATGGCCGCCGGGATGCCCAGGCTCTGGAAATACGGCAGCCGGGTGAAGCTCAGGCAGTACACCGCGCCTGCAACGGTGAGGCCTGACCCAAGAACCACGTGTGCTGTGCCGTGATAGGTGTCGTAGTAAGCGCTTTCACGATCCTCGTCGTTGCTTCTGGTTTCGTGATAGCGGCCAAGGAAGAAGATCGCGTAGTCCGTGCCGGCCGCGATCACCAGCAACGTGAGAATGTTCGTCGAGTACGTCGAGAGCCCGATGATCCCGGAGTTGGCCAGGAAGGACACGACTCCACGGGCGGCGGCCATCTCGACGAGCACAGTGACGAGCACGAGGATCATGGTGAGGATCGAGCGATAGACAATGAGCAGCATCACGGCGATCACCAGAACCGTGAGGCCGGTCACGAAAGCGGTGCTCTCGCTGCCGACCTGGAATTGGTCGGCGATCTGAGGGGCGGGGCCTGCGACGTACGCCTTGAGCCCTTGCGGCGGCGGCGTGTGGTTGACGATGTCGCGGACAGCGTTCACGGATTCCAGGCTCTGGGCCTCGCCCTGGTTACCGTGCAGGTACACCTGCACGTAGGCAGCCTTGCCGTCGGAGCTCTGCGATCCAGCAGCGGTGAGAGGATCACCCCAGAAGTCCGTAATGTGCTGAACATGCTTGTGATCCTGCGCAATTCGCTGGATCAGTGTGTCGTAGTACTGGTGTGCTTGCGCGCCGAGGGGCTGGTCCCCTTCAAGCACAATCATTGCGACGCTGTCGGTATCGAACTCGTGGAACACCTGGCCGATGTGTTTCATGGCTTGCAGCGACGGCGCGGCCGGCGAGCTCAGCGCCACGTTGTGCTGTTCGCCGACCTTCTCCAGCTGCGGTACGAAGATGTTCGACACTGCCGCAAGTGCCAGCCAGAACAACACGATCGGCACTGCGAGAAACGTGATGCCGCGCGCGATTCGGTGATTCAGCGACTGGGGCGGGGTCTGATGGTCGCTCATCCCGACTTGTCCAGGCAGTAGGTGTAGCCGTTCAACGTGGCGACCGATCTCTCGTCTTTGACCACATTGTCGATCGTGATTCGGCACCCGATCGTATCGCTATTGCCTTGTGCCACAACATTGACGAAGACCGCGGGATCGGTGGTGGTCTTGTCATACGACCATGGCAGGACCGCGTCGTCGACGCGCTGCGGTTGAGCGTCGATGTCGACGTAGTTGATCGTCGCGACCGTGCCGGCCCGAACACCTCGAGGACCACGCGTTTGGGGTTGAATGGCACGATCTGGTCGGCGAGCCGTGACCAACACCATCCAACGACGCCTGACCAGGCTGGCCAATGAAATCCGGTGCACCCGCGAGCCTTTCGATAGCCGGCGTGACGGTCGCTGGTTAATGCGTCTTTTCTGTGTGAAGTTTCAGAGTCTAGCGCTACTTCGGTACGGTACGGTACGGGACTATGGACGGCAACCCGCACGCCGGCAGTCAGATCGCCGGCCATGCCCCGGACCCCGGCCCGTGGTCGCCCCGTGAGGCTGAGTTACTCGACGTGACACTGCAGCTGTTGCAGGAGCACGGGTACGAGAGGTTGACGTTGGACGCGGTCGCTGCGACCGCGCGTGCCAGCAAGGCGACCGTGTATCGGCGGTGGCCGTCGAAGGCCGAGTTGGTGCTGGCCGCGTTCATCGAGGGCGTTCGGCAAGTCGCGGTGGTGCCGGACACCGGCTCCCTGCGGGGCGATCTGGTGCAGATCGGATACACGATATGCCAGCAGGCCCAATGCCACGCAGGCACGATCCGCGCGGTGCTCGTCGAGGTATCGCGCGACGCGGCGCTCAAAGACGCCCTGCAACACCAGTTCCTCGACCAGCGGAAGGCGTTGATCGATCTCGTCCTTCGGGAGGCAGTCGGCCGCGGCGAGATCGACGTGGCCGCCATCAACGATGAACTCTGGGACCTTCTCCCCGGCTACCTCATCTTCCGGACGATCATCCCTGACCGACCACCCACTCGCCGCACGGTAGAAGCCCTCGTTGACGAGGTGATCCTCCCCAGCTTGACTCGACGCACCGATTAAGGCGCGCCCACCGGCTGTTTCACCAAGCGTGCACCTGGTTCTGCGCGGCCTCGAGGCCCACCTGCAGGAGAAGCTCGGTGGCGTCGGCAGCTTGCTCACAGATCACCGGCACGTCCTGGCGCTCGGCGGCGGTGAAATTCTCCAGCACGAACGCAGCAGGCTCCTTGCGCCCCGGCGGCCTCCCGATCCCGATGCGAACGCGGTGAAAGTCGTTGGTACTCAACGACGACGCGACCGAACGCAGGCCGTTGTGCCCGGCGACTCCGCCCCCGAACTTCAGCCGGATCCGGCCGAAGTCGATGTCGAGCTCGTCGTGGACGACGATCAGATCGGCAGGGCTCACGGAATAGAACTTCACCAGTGCGGCCACCTGGCGCCCCGACTCGTTCATGTAGCTGCGTGGCTTGCCGAGGATCACGGGCCGCCCAGCCAACTGGCCGGTCGCGACGTCAGCGCCGGACTTCTTGTGCGCCTTGAAGTTTGAGCCTGCGCGGGCAGCCAGTACATCGGCGACCATGAATCCGATGTTGTGCCGGTTCTTGGCGTAGACCGGGCCCGGATTGCCGAGGCCGACAACCAGTATCGGCTCGGCCACTCCAATTTCTCCTTGTGTCCGCGCCGACTACTCGTCGCCGGACGAATCGGCCGATTCGTCGGCGTTCTCGCCCTCGCCTTCTTCGCCTTCGGCACCTTCCTCGCCCTCGGCCGCCTCGGTTTCGGGCTCTTCCTCGACCGCCGGCGTGACGATGTTGACCACCAGCATCTCGGGATCGGAGATCAGCGTGACACCGCTGGGCAGCGGCACGTCGCGGGCCAGGAACTGGGTGCCTTCCTCGGCTCCCTCGATCGACAGGATGAACTGCTCGGGAATCGACAGCGCCTCGGCCTCGATCTCGATGGTGCTCGCGTCCTGGGTGACCAGCGCGCCCGGCGCCGCCTCGCCTTCGAGGATGACGCTCACGTCGACCGTGACCTTCTCCCCGCGGCGCACGACGAGCAGATCGGCATGCTGGATGTTGCGACGGATGGGATGGATCTCCAGCGCCTTGGTGAGCGCGAACTGCTCCTTGCCGGCGACATCGAGGGTGAGCACCGCGTTCGTTCCCGAGTGCCTCAGCACTGCGGCGAAGTCGTGCGCCGAGAGCAGCAGGTGCTGCGGGTCGGCCCCGTGGCCGTAGAGCACCGCGGGGATTTTGCCGTCACGACGGGCACGCCGCGACGCGCCCTTGCCCGTCTCCGTACGCACCTCAGCGGTGAGATTGTTGGTGTTCTTGCTCGCCATGCGGTTCGCTCCTCTGCTGGCACTTCTACGTTGTAGGCACTTCTACGTGTTGCCACAGCGGGGGGAGGAGGAGGACAACCTGCGCACAATGCGCGCGGACTCCGTCGATAACGGTGGCTGTCAGCCACCCTCGCCGTGACGAGCCAGGTTAACCGATAGAGCACTCAAAGCGGAAATTTGGTGCCCGTGAGCTCCTCGGACAGGTCCCATAGCGCCGCGGCCGTGCCTGATTGACGGGCCAGGACGCTACGGCCGACAGGCTGGGTGCGGCCCCACATTCCATACCGGGGGCCGATGTACGTGTTGCCCCGCAGATCCTGCGCCACCGCGAAAAGCGTCTGGCGAGCGCCGAAGTCAGCGTCGGTCGCGACGAGGCGGTCGCCAAGAGCCATGAACGTCTGGCTCAGCCTGCTGGCTGAGTGGCCCTGCAGGTTCGTGTTCGAGTATCCGGGGTGTGCGGCCAGCGCTCTCGTCGAGGAGCCCACATTGTCGAGGCGGTGCTGCAGTTCGGACGTGAACAGCAGGTTCGCCAGCTTCGATTGGCCATACGCCAGCCACGACCAGTAGCGGCGGTGCTGCCAGTTCAGGTCCCCGAGGTTGATGCGGCCCATCCGGTGGAATGTTGATGACACCGTGACCACCCGGTCGGACACCTTCGGCAACAGCAGGTTCGTCAGCGCGAAGTGGCCGAGATGATTTGTGCCGATTTGGCTTTCGAATCCGTCCTTGGTCACCGCGTACGGCACTGCCATGATGCCGGCGTTGTTGACCAGGATGTCGACGTCGGTCACCCCGTCGGCGAACTCCTGCACGGAGCCGAGATCTTGCAAGTCGAGTTCGCGTACCTCGACGCTGCCCGCGATGCCCGCCGCCGCGTCGTCGCCCTTGGCGGTATTGCGCACCGCGAGCACCACGTGCGCTCCGGCGCGAGCGAGTTCGCGGGCAGTGACCAGGCCGAGGCCGCTGTTGGCACCCGTCACGATTACCGTCCGCCCGGCGAAGGAGGGAAGATCGGCGGCAGTCCAGTCCTTCATGAGGGTCACCATAACGGGTTTGCTGTATCGGCGACTCAGCGGACCGCGACCGTGAAGCCCTTGATGATCGTCAGCACGTCCGGGTCCTGTTCCTGCTCGGGAGCGGCGCCGGTGGTGATGGAGAACTGGACCAAATACCGCTGGTTGCCGGGGGGTTTCGCGGTGGCAAACACGATCTGGTTGTAGCGGTGGATCTTCTGACCGGAGGCGTCGGGATAGGTCGCCTCAATCACTGACGACGGCATTCCCTTGAACTGACCGACCTTCGCCCCGGGCATGCCGTAGCCCCTCTTCAGCGCCTCGTTGACGTCGAAATCCCCTCCGGTGAGTTTGTAGACGAAGAGCACGGCGACCGGCTGGAACGCAGAGACCGCGGTCTTGCGGAGAATCTCGAACGCCGTCGGTTGATCCGGATCGGTCACCACTGCCCAACCGCCGGGCTGGGGTATCGACACCGAGAGGTCGGTGAGGGTCTGCTGGGTCATCGGCGCGCCGTCGACGCCTTTTTCTTGTAGGTATTGCAGGTACGGCATCATCGACGACGCGGCTTGCGTGGTGGTCGGTGTGCTCGACGACGATGACCAGACCGCCCGGTAGTCAGTGGGTTTGGAGGCGCAGCCTGCGAGGACTACGCAGGCCAGCGCGATTGCCAACCTCCGGTAACTCACAAGATCTCGTGCAGCACTTCGACCGGGCGAGCCAGCCGAGTTCCCTTGGCAGTGACCACAAAAGGCCGTTCGATCAGGATCGGGTTGTCGGCCATGGCGTCGAGTAACCTGTCGTCGTCGGCGTCGGCCAAACCGAGCTCCTTGTAAGGGGCCTCGCCCTTGCGGACCGCCGCGCGCACCTCGATACCGGCGTCGCTGATCATGTCAGCCAGCTGCCCGCGCGTCGGCGGAGTCTTAAGGTACTCGACGACTTGAGGCTCGAATCCGTTGTCGCGCAACAACTGCAGCGCATCCCTGGACTTCGAGCAACGCGGATTGTGGTAGATAACGCTGGAGGAGCTTTGGCTCCGACCGACAACTTCAGGAGCGCTTCCCTTTGACACTCAGGCATCTCCGTCGAAAAGACCTGTCACAGAGCCATTTTCGAATACCGCGCGAATGGTGCTGGCCAGCAGCGGCGCAATCGAGAGCACCGTCAGCTGCGGGAACTGCTTGTCCTCGCCGATCGGCAGCGTGTTGGTGACGATCACCTCTTTGGCGCCGCAGGCGGCCAACCGCTCCGCCGCGGGGTCTGACAGCACGCCGTGGCTCGCGGCGATGATCACGTCACGCGCGCCGTCGTCGCGCAGCAGTTTCACCGCTCCGGCGATAGTGCCGCCGGTGTCGATCATGTCGTCGATCAGCACGCAGGTCCGCCCATGGACGTCGCCGACCACCCGGTTGGATACCACCTGGTTGGGGATCCGTGGGTCGCGGGTCTTGTGGATGAAGGCCAGCGGCACACCGTCGAGCGCGTCGGCCCACTTCTCGGCGATGCGCACGCGCCCGGAATCTGGGGAGACGACGGTCATGTCGTCGGTCGAGTAGTTGTCCTTGATGTAGCCGATGAGCAAGTTCTGGGCGCGCATATGGTCCACGGGCCCGTCGAAGAAGCCCTGGATCTGGTCGGTGTGCAAATCGACGGTGACGATCCGGTCCGCGCCCGCCGTCTTCAGCAGGTCGGCGACCAGCCGGGCCGAGATCGGCTCGCGGCCCCGGTGCTTTTTGTCCTGGCGCGCGTAGGGGTAGAACGGCAGGATCGCGGTGATCCGTTTCGCGCTGCCCCGCTTGAGCGCGTCAATCATGATCAGCTGCTCCATCAGCCACTTGTTCAGCGGCGCGGGATGGGATTGCAGCACGAACGCGTCGCAGCCGCGTACCGACTCGTCGAACCGGACGAAGATCTCGCCGTTGGCGAAGTCGCGAGCGGTTTGCGCGGTCACCTGGACGTCGAGTTCCTTGGCGACCTGTTCGGCGAGCTCGGGGTGTGCGCGCCCCGAGAAGAGCATCAGATTCTTGCGGTTATCGGTCCAGTCGGTGCTCACGATGCCTCGCCGGTGTGGATCGGGGATTGTCGGCCTAATGGTACGTAGCGAACCACGTCGTTGGCTGCCGGGTTGCCGGTAAGCAAATTACTGGCAACGTTCAGCCCTGCTCATCGTCGTCGTCGGACTGCGCGGCCCGGGCCGCCTGGGCGGCCTCCGCGGCGGCTGAGCCCGGCCGTTTGCGCTCCACCCAGCCGTCGATGTTGCGCTGCGGCCCCGCCGACACCGCCAGCGAACCCGGCGGCACGTCCTCGCGGATCACGGTGCCTGCGCCGGTGTAGGCACCGTCGCCGACGGTCACCGGCGCGACGAACATCGTGTCCGAGCCGGTGCGCACATGCGAGCCGACCTTCGTGCGCTGCTTGGTCTGGCCGTCGTAGTTCACGAACACACTCGACGCGCCGATGTTGCTGTGATCGCCGATGTCGGCGTCGCCGACGTAGGTCAGGTGCGGCACCTTGGTGCCCGTGCCGATCGTCGCGTTCTTGGTCTCGACGAAGGCGCCGAGCTTCCCGTCGGCACCCAGAACCGTGCCGGGCCGCAGGTACGTGTACGGGCCGACGTCGGCGCCGTCGCCGATCGCCGCGGATGTGGCGTGCGTGCGCACGACGGACGCAGCGTTGCCTACCGTGACGTCGGTGAGAGTGGTGTCAGGGCCGATCACGCAGTTGCCGCCGATGCTGGTGCGACCCAGAAGCTGCGTGCCGGGCCGGATCACTGTGTCGCGCCCGATCGTCACGTCGACGTCGATCCACGTCGTGGCAGGGTCGACGACGGTGACGCCCGCGAGCTGGTGTGCGGCGACGATGCGGCGGTTCAGCTCGGCGGCCAGGGCCGAGAGCTGCACACGGTCGTTGATCCCGGCCACCAGAACGCTGTCGTAGACATGCTTGGCGTGCACGGTCAGGCCATCCTGGCGGACGATCGACACGACGTCGGTGAGATATCGCTCGCGCTGGGCGTTGTTCTCGCTCAGCCGGCTCAGCGCAGAGCGCAGCGCGGCCAAGTCAAACGCGTAGACGCCGGCGTTCACCTCGCTGATCTGCCGCTGAGAAGCGGTGGCGTCGGCCTGTTCGACGATCCCGATGACCTCACCGTCCTGGGTGCGCAGGATGCGGCCGTATCCCGTCGGGTTGTCCAGCGTCGTGGTGAGCAGTGTGACCGCCGCCCGTTTCGCGCGGTGGGTGGCGACGAGGTCGGCGAGCGTGTCGGCGTCCAGTAGCGGGATGTCGCCGGACGTGATGACGACGATCCCGTCGAAATCGGCGGGAAGCGCGTCCAGGCCGCATGCGGCGGCGTGACCGGTGCCGAGCTGCTGGGTTTGCAGCGCGATCTCGGTGGGCCGGCCTACCTCATCAGCGAGTTCGGCCAGTGCCGGGGCGATCGTGTCGCGGTCGTGGCCGAGCACGACGACGAGGTGCAGCGGCGCGAGCTTGACCACCGAGTGCAGGGCGTGCGCGAGCAGGCTGCGTCCGGCCAGCGTGTGCAGCACCTTCGGGGTGTCCGACCGCATGCGCGTGCCGGTGCCCGCCGCCAGCACGATGACGGCAGTATCGGATTGTCCTGTCACTGGGCCTCCCGCCCACCGGTCCGCGAGCGTGCGCGGAATCGGGTCTCTTCTCGGCGTGTCGCCAGCAGACATGCACACTCGCGCCACGTCCTGCTCCGTCGCCAGGACTCGAACCTGAACTATCTGAACCAAAATCAGAGGTGCTGCCGATTACACCACGACGGAAGAAAATACCGTGTGACAGCGTAGCCTGAGCGCGTGGCAGCCCCAGACAAGGAAGTGCGCACCCCGCGGGCGCGCATGACCGGGGCCGAACGGCGCCACCAGCTGATCGAAGTGGCCAGGAAGCTGTTCGCCGAGCGCGGCTACGAGGGCACCTCCATCGAGGAGATCGCCCAGCGCGCGAATGTCTCCAAACCCGTCGTCTACGAGCATTTCGGCGGCAAAGAAGGCCTCTACGCGGTGGTGGTGGACCGTGAGATGTCCGCTCTGCTGGACGGCATCACCTCGTCGCTGACCAGAACCACCAACAACCGGTCCCGGTTGCGCATCGAGCGGGTGGCGCTGGCGCTGCTGTCCTACGTCGACGAACGCACCGACGGCTTCCGGATTCTCACCCGTGACTCCCCGGTCGGCATCACGACGGGCACCTACTCGACATTGCTGAACGAGGCCGTCAACCAGGTGTCGTCGATCCTGGCCGGCGACTTCTCCCGGCGAGGGCTGGACCCGGAAATGGCCCCGCTGTACGCGCAGGCGCTCGTCGGCTCGGTGTCGATGACCGCGCAGTGGTGGCTCGACGTGCGTGAGCCGAAGAAAGAAGTAGTGGCCGCTCATCTGGTCAACCTGTGCTGGAACGGGCTGATGCACCTCGAGGACGATCCGGTGCTGCACGACGAGTGACGGCCCCGCGAGTCTGAGTCCTCGGTGGCGACACGCCGAGAGTCGTCGCGCACGTTTCAGTTTCGCGGTATTGGTCACGGCCGCAAGGGTTTCGGCTGCCCCTTAGAATGGAATGATCATGATCGACACCCCCGTCGCGGGGCTCGTCAACCTGGCGCTGCGCGACCCTACACTGGGCGACCTCGCCCGGCGCGCCGCCGCTAGTTCGCCTGAGCGCGCGCTGGTCGGACCGTCCGGGGCGCGCCCGTTCGTCGCGTCCGCACTCGCGCAGGCCGGCCCGCTTCTGGTGGTGGCCGCGACGGGCCGCGAGGCCGACGACCTGGCCGCCGAGCTGCGCGGGGTGTTCGGCGACGCCGCGGTGCTGTTCCCGAACTGGGAGACCCTGCCGCACGAGCGGCTGTCGCCTGGCGTCGACACCGTCGGCGCCCGCCTGGCCGTGCTGCGGCGGCTCGCCTTCCCTGACGATGCTCGCCTGGGGCCGCCGCTTCAGGTGGTGGTGACGACGGTGCGTTCGCTGTTGCAGCCGATGGCCGCCGACCTCGCCCAGATCGAGCCCGTCACGTTCGCCCTGGGCGCCGAGCTCGATTTCGATGACGTGGTCGCGAGGCTGGTCGAACTGGCCTACACCCGCGTTGACATGGTCGGCAAGCGCGGCGAGTTCGCCGTGCGTGGCGGAATCATCGACGTCTTTCCGCCGACGGCCGAGCACCCGGTCCGGGTCGAATTCTGGGGCGACGAGGTCAGCGAGATGCGGATGTTCGCCGTCGCCGACCAGCGGTCGATTCCCGAAATCGAGGTCGACACGGTCATTGCGCTGGCATGCCGCGAATTCCTGCTCACCGACCAGGTCCGCGCGCGGGCCGCCGAGCTGGCGGCAAGCGCCCCCACGCCGGTCAGCTCGATCGGCAGCGTCGGCGAGATGCTGGCCAAGCTCGCCGACGGAATTCCGGTCGACGGAATGGAAGCGCTGATGCCCGTACTGGGCGGGCGCGACCTCACGTTGCTGACGGAGCATCTCCCGCCCGGCATGCCGGTCCTGGTCTGCGACCCGGAGAAGGTCCGCTCCCGCGCCGCCGACCTGATCAAGACCGGTCAGGAATTCCTTGAGGCGTCGTGGTCGACGGCTGCGCTCGGAAGCGACGCGCCGATTGATCTTCAAGCCTTCGGGGTGGCCGGATTCCTCGACCTCGGCGACGTGCGCGCGGCGGCCGTCGAGGCCGAGCATCCGTGGTGGACGCTGAGCCAGCTCGCCAGCCCGGACGCCGACCTGCTCGACATGCGCGCGGCGCCGTCGGCGCGGGGCCAGCAGCACAACATCGACGAGATCTTCGCGATGCTGCGCGCACACGTCACCACCGGGGGGACCGCGGCCGTCGTTGCACCCGGCACCGGGACCGCGCACCGGCTCGTCGAGCAGCTGAAAGACGCCGACGTCGCGGCCGTCTGTCTGGAATCCGGGCAGGCGCCCGGACCTGGCGTCGTCGGCGTCCTCAAGGGCCCGTTGCACGACGGCATCGTGCTGCCCGGGACCAACCTCGTCATCATCACCGAGACCGACCTGACCGGCAGCCGCGTGGCGGTGACTGACGGCAAGCGGCTGGCGGCCAAGCGCCGCTACGTGGTCGATCCGCTGGCGCTGACTGCGGGCGATCTTGTGGTGCACGATCAGCACGGCATCGGGCGCTTCGTGGAGATGGTGGAACGCACGGTCGGCGGCGCTCGGCGCGAATATCTGGTGCTCGAGTACGCGTCGACCAGGCGCGGCGCGGACAAGCAGACCGACAAGTTGTACGTCCCGATGGACTCGCTCGACCAGCTGTCGCGCTACGTCGGGGGTGAATCGCCCGCCCTGTCGCGGCTCGGGGGCAGCGACTGGGCCAACACCAAGACCAAGGCGCGCAGGGCCGTCGCCGACATCGCGCGGGAGCTGGTGGCGCTGTACGCCAAGCGGCAGGCCTCGCCCGGCTTCGCGTTCGGTCCCGATACCCCCTGGCAGGCCGAGATGGAGGACGCGTTCGGCTTCACCGAGACCGTCGACCAGCTCACCGCGATCACCGAGGTCAAATCCGATATGCAGAAGCCGATCCCCATGGACCGGGTGATCTGCGGTGACGTGGGATACGGCAAGACGGAGATCTCGGTCCGGGCGGCGTTCAAGGCGGTCCAGGACGGCAAGCAGGTCGCTGTCCTGGTGCCGACGACGCTGCTGGCCGACCAGCATCTGCAGACGTTCAGCGAGCGGATGGCCGGGTTCCCGGTGCGGGTGAAGGCGCTGTCCCGGTTCACCGGCACGACGGAGTCGAAAGCGGTGCTCGAAGGGATGGCCGTCGGCACGGTCGACATCGTGATCGGCACGCACCGGCTGCTGCAGACCGCCGTGCGGTGGAAGGACCTCGGTCTGGTCGTGGTCGACGAGGAGCAGCGGTTCGGCGTCGAACACAAGGAGCACATCAAAAGCCTGCGCACCCATGTCGACGTCCTGACGATGAGCGCCACCCCGATCCCGCGCACGCTGGAGATGAGCCTGGCCGGCATCCGCGAGATGTCGACGATCTTGACGCCGCCCGAGGAGCGCTACCCGGTGCTGACGTACGTCGGCCCGCACGACGACAAGCAGATCGCCGCCGCGCTGCGCCGCGAGCTGCTTCGCGACGGGCAGGCGTTCTACATCCACAACCGGGTCGCCTCCATCGACCAGGCGGCGGCACGCGTGCAGGCGCTGGTGCCCGAGGCGAGGGTCGTCGTTGCTCACGGGCAGATGCCCGAGGAACTCCTGGAGCGCACGGTCGAGGGCTTCTGGAACCGCGAGTTCGACATCCTCGTCTGCACCACGATCGTCGAGACCGGGCTGGACATCTCCAACGCCAACACGCTGATCGTTGAGCGCTCCGACACTTTCGGCCTCTCGCAACTGCACCAGCTCCGCGGGCGCGTGGGCCGCAGCCGCGAACGCGGCTACGCCTACTTCCTCTATCCGCCCGAGGTGCCGCTCACCGAGACGGCGTATGACCGGCTCGCGACGATCGCCCAGAACAACGAGCTCGGCGCGGGGATGGCCGTCGCGATGAAGGACCTCGAGATCCGCGGCGCGGGCAATGTGCTCGGTGTCGAGCAGTCCGGACACGTCGCCGGCGTCGGCTTCGACCTGTACGTGCGGTTGGTCGGGGAAGCGGTCGAGGCGTACCGCGCGGCCGCCGATGGCCTCACTGTCAGTACTCCCGAGGAGCCGAAAGAGGTCCGGATCGATCTGCCGGTCGACGCCAACCTGCCCCCGGATTACATCGCCAGCGACAGGCTGCGCCTGGAGGCCTACAGGCGGCTGGCCGCCGCGGCGGACGAGGACGGGGTCCGTGGCGTGATCGAGGAACTGATCGATCGCTATGGGCCGCTGCCCGAGCCCGCCTTGCGGTTGGTGGCCATGGCCCGGCTGCGTTTGCTGTGCCGTGAGTTCGGCGTCACCGAGGTGACCACGGCGGGTACGACGCTGCGGCTGGCGCCGTTGGTGCTGGCGGACTCCCAGCAACTGCGCCTGAAGCGGCTGTACCCGTCGGCGCGCTACCGGGCGACGGCGTCTGCGGTCCAGGTGCCGATCCCCCGGGCCGGTACCGGGGTGGCCGCTGAACGGATCCGTGATCTCGACTTGGTGCAAATGGTCGCCGATCTGGTGGCCGCGCTCGTTGGAAACCCCGGACGAAGTGCTGATATAACCAAGGTCAGCGGGCTAAACGGCGCCAGCGACGAGGGGGTGTAGCGCGATGACAGTGATCCTGGTCGACCCTCGCCGCCCGTCCATGGTGCCGGTCGAGGCGATCGAGCTGCTCGTGGGCGAGCTCGTCTACACCGAGGAGATACCGCCGAAGGTGCCGTGGTCGCTGCCATCGGCCCGGCCGGTGTTCGACGGTTCCGACGTGCCGGTCTTGCTGTCGTCGGATCCGGAGCACCCCGCCGTCATCGAGAGAGTGGCCGCCGGTGAGAACGTGATCGCCGCACCGTCCGCACAGCGCGGTGAGCGGTTGATCGACGCGGTCGCGCTGATGGACAAGCTGCGCTCCGACGGCCCGTGGGAAAGCGAGCAGACGCACGACTCGCTTCGCCGCTATCTTCTCGAGGAGACCTACGAGCTGTTCGACGCGGTGCGCGGGGGCAACGCCGACGATCTGCGCGACGAGCTCGGGGACGTGTTGCTGCAGGTGCTGTTCCATGCCCGGATCGCCGAGGACGCACCGCAGCACCCGTTCACGATCGACGACGTCGCCGACGCGCTGCTGCGCAAGCTCGGCAACCGCGTGCCCGGAGTGATTGCGGGCCAACAGATTTCGCTGGAGCAACAGATCGCCGAATGGGACGAGCGCAAGGCCCAGGAGCGGGCGGTGAAATCCCGGGGGTCGTGTCTCGACGGCGTGCCCACAGGTCAGCCGGCGCTGGCGCTGGCGCAGAAGGTCATCGGCCGGGTCACCGATGCGGGGCTGCCCGCGGACTTGATTCCCGCGGCGATGACGACGGTGACGGTAGCGGCCGAGCTTGATGCCGAAAACTCTTTGCGTAGTGAGGTTTTGGAATTTATGGACATGGTGCAGATAGCGGAGAGAACCATCGCGGCCACACGACGCGGTACCGACGTCCCCGAGGAACTCGACAGTGCGGTCCTCGGCTCGATCAGTGAGGAAGAGTGGCGCGCCGCCTGGCCGGTGGCAACGGAGCCCGCGCCGCCTCCGGACCCGGCGCCCGATGCCACTCCTGAACCGTCCCCTGGCCACATCCCCGAACCTGGGCCGGCCGAGGTTCCCGAGCCGTCGCCCGTCGAAGTTCCCGAACCCTCGCCCGCGCAGACCGCCGAGGACGAGCCCGTCGTCGTCGACGTCGCGTTGAACGGTCAGCCCAACAACAACGAACCTCAGTAGTCGGTGTGCTTCCCGCGGGCGTCAGCCAAAGTTGACGGAGCCGGAACGTGTCATGGTCTTGGGAGAGCATTCGCCGGGACTCAGACCCCAACGCTGGGCGAGCAACTCGTGTGAGCGCAGTCGGTCCTGGTGCGCGTACGCCACTGACGTGATGACGAGTTCGTCTGCGTCCGTGAACCGCTGAAGGTCGTGCAGCCGTTGTGCAACGTTCTCTGGATCGCCCACCAATTGCGTCGCGGTGCGGTCTTCCACCAGGGCACGCTGTTCGTCGGTCAGGGGTGCGCACCGGTCGGGGTCGGGATAGGGGATGGCGCCCGCCCCACTGCGGATCGAGTACACCCAGTGCCCGTAGCTCGACGCCAGGTGCTGCGCCGTTTCGTTGTCTTCCGCGACGACCACATCGGCTGAGACGACGACGTACGGTCGCTCGAGGTGGCGCGACGGGCGGAAGTGGTCGCGGTAGACCGCGACCGCGTCCAGCGCAGTGCCGGGAGTGATGTGGTAGCTCGCAACGAATGGCAGGCCGCGTTCACCGGCCACGCGCGCACTTTCTCCCTTGCTGCTGCCAAAGATCCACGGTGTCAAGCCTGCGTCTTCAGCAGCGGCGACGTGCAGCTCGTGCCCGTCAGGGCGATATGACCCGGTCAGCATCGCCTCGATGTCGGCGACCTGGTCAGCGAATGCCTGGGGCTCGGCATTCGGCTGGATGAGTGCTGCCCCTTGGGTTTTGATCCGTGCACTCTCCATCAGCGCCGACGGATCGAACGGCGGAGGTATCACGACGCCGTCGATCTTGCGCCAGCTCGGCGCGGTTTGTGGCGGAGGCGGCCGGCCCGTGTCGCGCCGACGGGTGCTGGACCGTCCCACGCCGAGATCGATGCGGCCTGGGTGAAACGACGCCAGGATTGCGAAGGTTTCGACGACCTCGACCGCGGTGGTCTGCCCCAGTTGGACTGCCCCGGTGCCGACGTGGATTGTCGATGTCGCAGCGGCGATTTCGGTGGCGACAATCGCGGGACGGGAACTGGCCGCTGCGACGAAGTGATGTTCGGCGAGCCAGAAACGCCGATACCCCCAGCGCTCCGCGCGCTGGGCGAGGTCGACCGAGTTGCGTAACGCGGTCGCGCCGGTGCTGCCCTCGCTGATCGGCGAGAGGTCCAGGATCGACAGCGGGACGTTCGAGGCCGTCATTGCGCGGACACGGTTGACAGGCCGAGGTTTTCGCGCAATGTGGTGCCCTGGTACTCGGACCGGAAGACACCGCGCTCCTGCAGCAGGGGCACTACGTCATCGACGAAACGGTCCAACCCACCCGGAGTGATGTGGGGGACGAGGATGAAGCCATCGCTCGCGTCAGCCTGGACCAGTTCGTTGATGCTGTCGGCAACGGTGCGCGCAGAGCCGACGAACGTTTGCCGGCCGGTGACCTCGACGATCAGCTCCCGGGTGGTCAGGTTCTCGGCGGTCGCCTTGGCGCGCCACTGGTTGGCGACGGCAATCGGGTCACGGTGCATGCGCACGCTGGCCCGACCCCTCGCGACGGTGTTCTCTCCGACGATCGGGTCGACGTCAGGCAGTGGTCCGTCGGGATCATGGTCGGAGAGATCGCGATTCCAGAGCTGCTCGAGGAATTTGATCGCGGTCTGCGGCGACACCTGCATGAGCCGTACGTCGCGGGCGATCTCGGCAGCCTCCGCATCGGTATCGCCGAGCACGAAGGTCGCAGCTGGAAGCACCAGAAGGTCCTCGTGGCGCCTGCCGTACTTGGCGAGCCTGCCCTTCACGTCGGTGTAGAACGCCTGGCCGTCCGCCAGCGTGCCGTGCCTGGAGAAGATCGCATCGGCTGCGGCAGCGGCGAACTCGCGGCCCTGATCGGAGTCGCCTGCCTGGAAGATGACGGGCCTGCCCTGCGGGCTGCGGGGCACGTTGAATCGGCCGGCGATGTCGAATTGGTCGTCGCGGATCGCGAATGCACCGGCATCGGCGTCGGAGAGGAAGATACCGCTGGACTTGTCGGCGACGATCTGGCCGTCGCGCCAGGAGTCGAACAGCGTGTGGGTGGCGCGCAGGAAGCTCTCGGCGCGTGCGTACCGTTGATCCTCGGGTAGGAAGCCGCCCCGGCGAAAGTTCTCTCCTGTGAAGGCATCCCACGACGTCACTACGTTCCAGGCCGCGCGGCCATCAGACAGGTGGTCGAGGCTGGCGAACTGGCGGGCGACCTCGTACGGCTCGTTGAAAGTGGAATTGATGGTTCCGGTGAGGCCGAGTCTCTCGGTCACCGCGGCCAGCGCTGCCAGAACGGTGAAGGTGTCGGGCCGCCCGACGACGTCGAGATCGTAGATCTGGCCGCCCTGCTCGCGCAGCCGCAATCCCTCTGCGAGGAAAAGAAAGTCGAACTTTCCGCGCTCCGCGGTCTGCGCGAAGCGGACGAACGAGCTGAACTCGATGTGGCTGCCTGCGGCAGGATCACTCCACACCGTGGTGTTGTTCACACCAGGAAAGTGCGCAGCGAGATGAATCTGCTTGCTGGGCTGGGTCATCGGCTGCCCCGTTGGTTCGATGTGGTGACGTAGCGGTTGTCAGGCCGGCCAAGCCCGAGCAGGCCCCGCAACGTCGCGGCCTCATACGCCGTCCGGAACAGCCCCCGCCGTTGCAGCTCGGGTACCAGGCCCGTGGTGATGTAGTGCAGATCATGCGGAATGGTGGCCGGACGCAGCCGAATCCCCGCCACGCCGGCGCCCTGCCATTCGGCGACAAGATCGGCTAGTTCCGCGGCCGTGCCCGTGAAAATCAGTGCGTCGCTCGTAAATTCGCTGCCAGCTAGATCATCGAGGCGGGCGCGCCGCGAGGCCGCGGCATCAGTGGTGTCGCCGAGGAACGCCACCACATCGGCGAAGACGCGCACCGTCGGGTCGTCCGGGCACAGCTCGGTTCGGTACGAGGAGACGGTGTCGGTGATCGTCACAACGTCTGAGGTACTGCGCGGCGTGATGAAGCCGACGTCAGCACTGGCGGCGATGAAGCGGTACACGGAATCGACGTGGCCCAGAGCGGTGACAATCGGCTGGCCCTGCGGGGGTCGCGGCGTGATCGAAGGCCCCTTCACCGAAAAATAGGCGCCCGCAAAGTCGATGTAGTGCAGCTTGTTTCGATCAATGAACCGGCCTGTGGCGACATCACGAATCTCGGCGTCATCCTCCCAACTGTCCCACAACCGGCGCAGGACCTCGACGTAGTCGTGTGCTTCGGCGAGAAGATCGGAGTTGCCCTTGTGCGCCTCACCGTTCACGGCAAGTGGCGCGAGTACGCGCCTGCCGAAATGTGCTGCGACGTCAGCTCGCGGCGAGACCTGCACTCGGACCCCCGCCCGTCCGGAGGTGACGTAGTCAAGTGTGGCGATCGCCTTCGACACGTGGAACGGCTCGGTATGGGTGGCGATCACGGACGGAATCAGCCCGATGTTGCTCGTGAGAGGTCCGACGCGCGCGGCGATGAGGACCGCATCAAGTCGTCCGCGTACCCGATCGGTGCGGTTATCGGGTTTCCAGTGGTGATCCGACTGCATGCCCAGGCCGTCTTCGATCGTGACGAAGTCGATCAGCGCCCGCTCGGATGCGATGATCAGATCGGTCCAATACCGCGCTGTGAACAGGTCCTGCGGGCGGGCCTCGGCGTCGCGCCATGCCGCGGGATGCCACCCGGCGCCGTCGAGCGCGATCGCCAGATGAATCGGGCGTGGGGTGTGCGGCACGGACGGACTCGGCTTTCTCAACGGCACAGGGACGGCATGATCGTTTGTAACACTCCCGGCAAGCCGCATCATTCCCCGCGCGGCGACGGGTGGCCGCTGCCCCTCAACTATGACCAGCTCACCGGGCACGCGCATTTTCAATCACGGTGAGCCCAGGTTCAACGCGTCGAACAGTCAGCCGAACAGCGTCGAACCCCAGTAGGCAGAGCTGTCGTTTTCCGGCAGCCCCGGCGGACATGCGAACACCGCCGTGCCGGTGTGGGTGATGTACTCGTTGAGCGCGTCCTTGCGCGACAGTTCAGCCTGCATGGGAATGAACTGCTTGGCGGGATTGCGGACGAACGCGATGAAGAACAACCCGGCATCCAGATGGCCGAAGCCGTCGGAGCCGTCGGTGAAGTTGTAGCCGCGGCGCAGAATCCGGACGCCGTTCAGGTGCTGGTGCGACGCAAGACGAACGTGGGCGTCGACGTCAATCAGCAGGGTGTCTTTGTCGTCCTTGATGTCGAGATTGAGTTCCTCGAACTCGTCGGTCAGGCCGTTGGGGGCGCCGCTGCCCTTCTGGCGTCCGATCACCCGCTCCTGTTCGAGCAGCGTTGTGCGGTCCCAATTCTCGATGCGCATCCGGATTCGCCGCGATATCAGGTAGGTACCGCCGGTCATCCAGCGCGGACCGTCACCGTCGGCCACCCAGACATCACTGTCGAGCAGATCGGTCTGATCCGACTTCAGGTTGTTCGTTCCGTCCTTGAAGCCGAACAGGTTTCGCGGAGTGGATTGATCGCGGGTGGTCGACGACGTGCGTCCGAAACCCAACTGCGAGTATCGGACGGCAGCAGTGCCGAACGCGACCCGCGCGAGGTTGCGGATCGCGTGTACGGCCACCTGCGGGTCGTTCGCGCACGCCTGCACGACGATGTCGCCGCCGCACCGCGCCGGATCCATGGTCTCGTTCGGGAACTTCGGCAGGTCGGCAAGCGGCCCGGGCTTCTGGTCGGCGATGCCGAACCGGTCCTTGCCGTCCTTGACGAAGAACGACGGTCCGAACCCGATGGTCAACGTCAGTTGAGAAGCGGGAAGCCCGAGCGCCTCACCGGTGTCTGCCGGTGGCGCATAAGGATTTCCGTCGACCGCTCCGCCGGGTACCGTCTGGTCGCCGAGCGTCATCCTCTCAGCCACTGCGGTCCATTGCTTGAGCATCGCGACAACGTCGGCGCGCTTGTCTGTGGTCACGTCGAACGTGCAGAAGTGCATGCGATCTTGCGCCGCGGTGACAATACCGGCCTGGCGTTCGCCTCGGAACGGCACGGGCTTGTGGGCGGTGCCGGGCTGGCTGGCCGCAGCCGATGCTCGGCCCGCGAGCGTACCGGCCCCGGC
This sequence comes from Mycobacterium sp., assembly GCF_032159765.1. GTDB lineage: Bacteria > Actinomycetota > Actinomycetes > Mycobacteriales > Mycobacteriaceae > Mycobacterium. The sequence goes on from NZ_JAVHWM010000142.1 coordinate 58,718, forward strand.
GGCACTAACCACCGCTGCCGTCACGCCCGCCGCGCCCATCAGCCGACGACGGGAGATGCCCTCACGTGTCTGCGTGGGGGCAGTCTCACCTACCGGGTCACTACTTTGGCGCGACGGCACCTTGCACCTGGCTCACCTCTTCGGACAGCGCGTCGATCGCCCGCGAAAGCTCTTGCCGCTGCGGGTCAGTGACCTTGTCGTAGAACACGAAGCCGTCGCCCTGACGGTATGTGTTCAACAGATTGAACACCGCGGCGAACTGCTCATCGACGCGCTTACCGAGCGCCGAATCGCGAGCGTCGAGGATCGTCCTGACCGACGCCACCGCCTCTTTGGATCCGTCGACGTTAGCGTGGAAGTCCCACAGGTCGGTGTGGCTAAACGTGTCCTCCTCGCCAGTGATCTTGCTTCTCGCGATTTCGTCGAGCAGACCCTGGGCGCCGCCGGCGATCTGGGTGGAGTCGATCTTGAAATCAGGCGCCTTCACGCCGTCGTTCAGCTCCTTCACGTCGGCGACAAGCTGATCAGCGATCGCGTTGGTGTCCGGTTGCGGGCCAGTGACCCACAGATCCTTCTCCAGCCGGTGGAAGCCCGTCCACTTCTGACCTGGCTCCAGGTCGGCCTCTCGAAGGTCGATTCGCGGATCGAGATCATTGGGGAACGACTCGGCCACCGGCTCGATCCGCTCGTAAAAGGCACGTGCGGTGGGGAATTGGGCCTTCGCGGCGTTGATGTCGCCCTTTTTGACTGCGTCCACGAACTGCTGCGTCGCGCCCACCAGCGCATCGGTCTGAGCACCGAGGTACGACTTGTAGTTGTCCGACGCGGCGGCGAACTGGCCCTCGGTGCTGATGTTGATCTTTTCTCCAGTGACGTTGAAGTCGTGGCGGATTCCGTCACCGACCATGCCTGGCTTGCAGGCGGTTTGGTACTTGCCAGGATCACTGAGGTTCACGACGAGCTTGCGGGTCAGGGTGGGAGCGATATTCTCCACCTCGCCCATCACTCGATCACCCTCGCCGTAGACGTAGAACTCGGTCACCTTGCTGCCGTTGTTGGTGATCACGAAAGTGCTTGTGCCAGTGCTGGCATCGGACTTGGACACCTCGCATGTGGTGTCCGTCGCCTTGACGGTGATCTCCGATGGACCAGCCGCAGCCCCTCCGCCTTTGTTCTCTTGCTTGGCGGTGCAGCCGGCCAGCGCCACAGCAGCCAACACAGCAATGGCCATGGCCGTCGTGGAACTGACGCGAGAAACCTTCACGTGGTGGACCTTTCGGGTGTGGGAGATGACGACGACGATTCGGCGCCCTTGGTGGCAGTCGGCCTCGTGGGACGCAAGAACAGCGCGAGGACGACGACGACATAGACGACGTAGCAGATCACCTGCAGACAGGTCGGGTCGGGCTTGATGTTGAAGATCCCCTGGATCATTTCGCCGTACCACGACGACCAGTCGAACCAGCCCGTGATATCGAAGGCCTTACCGCCTGGGTTGGGCAGCCAACCGACCGTCTGCAGGGCGTGCACGCCGTAGCCGAGGATTCCCGCAGCGACGAGGATCAAGAAGACACCGGTGTACTTGAAGAACTTGGCGAGGTTGATGCGGATCGCACCGAGGTACATCGCATAGGCGATGCCCGCGGCGATCAGCACGCCGATCAGCAAGCCGAGCAGCGGCCAGGCGGTTTCGGCTTCGGCATAGCCGACCATGAACAATGCGGTCTCGACGCCTTCGCGCCCGACCGCGAGAAAGGCCAAAACCAACACGGCAAGCGGGCCGGCGTCGAGTGCCCTCGCCATCCCGGCGCGCAACTCGCCGGACATCGATGCGGCGGCTTTCTTCATCCACAGCACCATCGTCGTCACGATCGCTACCGCGACCAGGGAGGCGATCCCGGCGATGGCCTCGGCGCCGAGGTCACTGACGGTGTAGGCGCTGTACTCGATCACGAAGAACACGCCGAGCGTCATCGCGAGCGCGGCCGCGACGCCGAGCCAGACCCATTTGATC
>NZ_JAVHWM010000174.1:0-55615 GCF_032159765.1 Mycobacterium sp.
CCCGAGTTCTGTTCGACGGGCCGAGATTTCTCGGAAATCCCATGGCGGCAGGAGATTTAGTGATGATGCGCAAGCAACTGCTCACTATCAAGGCGCTCGCCGAGCGCGAGGGGGCGCCGCGGGCTCGTCGCAGACGGGTGGCAGACGAGGATTCACGGCTTTTCGGCGGCCACTACGACTATGCGGACTCGTTCGAGGTCGACGTGCCCGAGGCCGACGCGCGCACACCGGAGCAGGCGTTCCGGGCGGCCCTCGCGCGAGGCCCGTCGGTCGCGCGGTACGTGCCCGTCGTCCCGGTCGTGCATCAACACATCCTCCGATTCCGGCTCGGCCCCCTCGACTCTGCGGATCATCTCTTCGGCTGGCAGGTGGTGACTTCCACTCCAACGGTGCTTCGCCTCGAGGCGGCCGGGCCGCTGCTGCGGGGGACCATCGTTGGGCGCAAGACTGATTCGTCGACTCTGGCATTCACGACGTTCGTCGACTACGTGCGGCCCGTCCCCGCGCGGGTCATCTGGACGCTCGTCAGCCCGCTGCACCGCCTCATCGCGCCGCACCTACTGGAGTGGGCCGCAGCACCTCAGGAGGTCAGCAGTGTGCGGACCTGATCGCTGAGCGCAACCCCGAGGTCATGGTTGTTCTCTGCGGTCAGATGCAGCCCGTCGACTCCGTCGGTGGTGATCACCGAACCCGCGTCGAAGAAGGGCACCTTCGCGAACCCGGCGAGCGCGCTGTACACCTCGGACAACTCGGCGGTTTTCTGGTGTGCGCCTTCGAAAATCAGAGCGAACCACGGGTCCGGCATGAGTGCCGTCGTCGGCGGCGAGACCACGAGCACTTTTGGTGCCGGATACACGGTGCCCACTCCGCCAGCGCTGGTGAGCACCTGTGTGAGGAGAACGCCCATCCCGAGACCGATGTCGAGCGACGTGCGTCGGAAGTACACCTTCGTGTCGTTGGTGCCGAGCAGCAGGATCACCAAATCCAGAGGCAGGTGGGTGGCCAGGCAGCCGGGCAGGTAGGCGGCCCCGTTGAGGCGCGGGTCGGTGGGGTCGTCGACGTTGGTGGTGCGGGCCGAGAGCCCCTCCTCGATGACCTCGTACTCGTCGCCCAGGCGGTCGGCCATCACTCCGGTCCACCGCACGTCGCGTGGGTAGCGCTGCGTGGGCATGCCGTCGGCGACCGGGATCCAGCCCCACGTCAGTGAATCGCCGAAGCACAGAACGCGTTTGCGTGGCATGGCCCTCCCGTCGCCGAACGTCGATTACCCGTCGAGATTTTGCGTAAAAATCGACGGGTAATCGACGTTCGCGCGTGTTCGGGAAGGACGTTACTTCAACTCGGCCGACGACAGGCCCAGAAGCCGGCGTGCCACCACCAGCTGCTGGATCTGCTGGGTGCCCTCGAAGATGTCGGTGATCTTGGAATCGCGGGCCCACTTCTCCAGCAGGGTCTGCTCGGAATACCCTATGGTGCCACACATTTCGACGGCCTTGAGGGTGATGTCGGTGGCCACTCGCGCCGCCTTGGCCTTGCCCATCGACGCTTCCTTGCTGTTCGGGATGTTGTTGTCGGCCTGCCACGCCGAGCGCACCGTCAGCAGGTAGCCCGCCTCCCAGTCGGCCTCCATCCGCAGGAATTCCGCGGCCGCGGCGCTCTGGGCGTGCGAGGGCTTGTCGTAGGAGATCTCGACGCCGGCCTCGGTGAGGACCTTGCGCAGCTCCTCCAACGCGGCCCGCGCCACACCGACGGCCATCGCCGCCACGATCGGCCGGGTGTTGTCGAACGTCTCCATGACGCCCGCAAACCCCTTCTCCACCTGGATGTCTGGGTTGCCGAGCAGAAAGTCCTTCGGGATGCGGGCGTTGTCGAAGCGGATCACCGCGCTGTCGGACGCCTTGATGCCGAGCTTGTGCTCAAGCCGCTCCACCGTCACCCCGGGATGCTCGCGCGGCACGACGAAGGACTTGATCGCTGCGCGACCCTTGGAATTGTCGAGCGTCGCCCACACCACGATGTGGCTTGCCCGTCCGCCTGCGGTGACGAAGATCTTCTCGCCGTTGATGATGTATTCGTCCCCGTCGAGCCGCGCTGTCGTCGTCACCGCGGCCGAGTCGGATCCGAATCCCGGCTCGGTGATCGCCATCGCCGCCCACACCTTGCCGAGCCGCTTCAGCTGCTCGTCGGTGGCCACGCCCGAAATCGCGGCATTACCCAAACCCTGGTAGGGCACGGACAACAGCAACGCGATATCGCCCCAGCTGATTTCGAGCGCATTCACCAGCGCCGACATGTTGGCGCCGTTCTGGTTCTCCTTATTGCCCTCGCCTTCGCGGAACGCATCGGTCCCGGCGAACGCCACGGTGTTGGCCTCGGTGACGCCCTCGAAAAGGTCTGCGAGAGTATCGAGTTCGACGGGATAGGCGTGCTCGGCCAGGTCGTACTTGCGCGAGATCGGCCGCAGCATTTCGGCCGCGCCCTCGTGCGCCATCTCGATCACTGCCTGCAGCTTGCGAGGCATTTCCAAGTTGATTGCCATGACTGAACTTTCAGTTCGATGAGGAATGACTACTCGTTCTAAATAACTACAACGCCCTCGGCGACGCCGAGCACGCGAAGATCGCGGTACCAGCGCTCGACGGGGTGTTCCTTGGTGTAGCCGTGCCCGCCCAGCAACTGCACGCCGTCCAGCCCGATCTGCATTCCCTTGTCGGTGCCCAGCCGTTTGGCCAGGGCGGCCTCCCGCGCGAACGACAGGCCCTGCTCGGCCCGCGCGGCGCCGCGCCAGGTGATCAGCCGCAAGCCGTCGAGCTCGATCGCGATGTTGGCGCACATGAACGCAACGGACTGTCGATGTGCGATCGGCTCCCCGAACGCGTGCCGCTCCTTGACGTAGGGAACCACGTAGTCCAGCACGGCATGGGATGTACCGACCGCCAACGCCGCCCAGCCCAGGCGCGACAGCGCGATGGCGTCGGAGTAGTCGGCGTCGGTGGCCTCGTCCTCACCCAGCCGCGCGCCCAGCGGCACGCAGACGTTGTCCAGTTCGACCTGTCCAAGCGCCGCGGCGCGGATGCCCATGCTCGGGTCGGCCTTGACCGACAGACCCTGTGCCGACGACTCGACGATGAAAAGTGCTGGCTTGCCGTTCAATTGAGCCCCGATGATGAACAGCTCGGCGTCCGCGGCCGCTGGCACGAGTGACTTCACCCCGGTGAGGCGGTAGCCGCTGGGCGTGCGTACGGCGGTGGTCTTCAGGGTCATCGGGTCGAACAGCGGTTGTGGCTCGGCAATCGCCACGCACGCCTGCGGCACGTTCTCGCCGGCGAACTCGGGCAGGTACGTCGCCTGCTGTGTGGCGCTGCCCCAGTTGGTGATCGCCGACGCGACGCCGCCAGGGGCGAGGATCGGAAGCGCCAGACCCATGTCGCCGTAGGCAAGTGCCTCTGCCACCAACGCGTTCGTGACGGTGTTGCGGTGCGCCGCGATTCCGTCGAAATCCTCGGGAATGTTGATCGCGGTGATGCCCAGCTCGGCGGCCTTGGCGATCAGATCCTTCGGGTAGGCGGCGGCGTCGTCGGCGTCGCGCGCAGCCGGCCGCAAGATCTCGGCGGCGAAGTCGTCGACCGTGTCGACGATCATCTTCTGCTCGTCGTCGGGGGTCAGGTCGAAGTAATCGCTGCCGCTGGTCTTCAGCCGCGTCGGTCCGCCGCGCAGGTCCTGCACGCGCTTGAACTGCCGGTTGCCGGCGCCGACGACCGAGAACGTCTGCTTGATCCCGTACCGCAGGGCACGGTTCAGGGGGTCACGCAGGCGGTGGCGGTCGAGGAATTCCTGGCCCACGATCGGGGTGATCAGCGCCAGCCCGATGGCCGTCGGAGTGCGCTTGTGCCTTTGCAGGCCGACAGCGCTTTCGCGGCCGGCCTTTTTGGCACGTCGTTTGCGGCGCGCGGAGCGCGGTTCAGTCATGTCTGCGGCCTCATTGTCAGTGGCAGTGCCGGGTAAACCGTACCTTACTCTGGAGTAAGGTCCGCTAGGCTAGGGCGCGCAATACCGCGTCGTGCAGCAGGCCGTTGGTTGCCACCGCGCTGCCGCCGTGCGGGCCGGGCGCGCCGTCGAGGCCGGTGAACGCACCGCCGGCCTCGCGGACCAGGAGGTCCAGCGGGGCCAGGTCCCACAGCGAGACCTCGGGCTCGGCCGCGATGTCCACCGCGCCCTCGGCCAGCAGGCAATACGACCAGAAGTCGCCGTAGGCGCGGTCACGCCACACCGCGTCGGTCAGCGCGATGAACTTGTCACGCCTGGGGCCCCATCCCGAGAGGCTGGAGAACGACAGGCTCGCCGCCGACACGTCGGAAACCGCCGAGACCGCAAGTCGCCGCGGCGACGAGCCCGCGACCGCCCCGTAGGCACCGTGCCCGGACGCCGCCCACCACCGCCGGCTCAGCGCTGGTGCGCTGACGATCCCGGTGACCGGCACTCCGTCGTCGAGCAGCGCGATCAGCGTGGCCCACACGGGCACGCCGCGGACGAAGTTCTTTGTGCCGTCGATCGGGTCGATAACCCACTGCCGGCCCGCGAATTCCGTTGTGCCACCATATTCTTCGCCCATGATGGCATCGCTTGGCCGTTCGCGGGACAACACCTCACGCAGCGCGGCTTCGACGGATCGGTCCGCGTCGGTCACGGGCGTGAGATCAGGCTTGGTGTCGACGCGCAGATCGACGGCGCCGAACCGAGCTGTGGTCAGGGCGTCGGCGCGGTCGGCCAACGCAAGCGCGAGCGCGAGGTCGTCGGGCCGGTCGCTCATGGGTGCAGTCCTACCATGAGGGTGTGTGGGAGATCCTATGGCTTGTCCTGATCATCGGCGCGATCGTGCTCGTTGCAGGCCCGTGGCTGATGCGGCGACGGCAGCCGGCAGGTGCGTTGCAGGGCACACTGCTGATCACCGGTGTGAGTCCGCGCCCCGATGCCACCGGCGAGCAGTTCGTCACAGTGACAGGGGTGATCAACGGCCCGAGCGTCAGCGAGCACGTGGTGTACCAACGGTGGGCCGTCGACGTCGAAAACTGGCCCAGCATGGGTGATCTCATCCCGGTGGTTTACTCGCCGAAGAACCCCGACAACTGGCGCGTCGCGCCTGAAGAGCCGCCCGCCTAGTAATGCGGCGTGTACGGATCGTAGGGCTGATATGGCGCATACGGTGCGGGCGCTGGAGTCTGGGCGGCGGGCACCTGGACCGGTATCGGGACCGGCACGAACGGCACGGTGATGTACGACGTCGTCATCGGATTCGTGGTTGACGTCGGGGTCGTTTCAGTCGTCGTCGTTGTGGTCGGGGTGGGTGTTGTGGTGGTCGTCGTCGACGTGGTGGTCGACGTGGTCGTGGTCGTCGTCGGGGTGGTGGCCTTTGGCGGGCTCGGGGTGATCAGCTTCGTGATCGTCTGCGTCATGGGCGGTGTTGGTGGCGGCGAGGGTGGCGGCGGCGGGGGAGGAGGGGCCGGTGGCGGGGTGCTGGGTTCGATCACCGCGGGCGCGACCGACGTCGGCGGCGCGACGGGGATTGCACTGGCCGGCGGCGGCGGGGCTGCCGTGACAGACGGGGTGGTCGCCGGTATGCGCCGTTCGTTACCGGTCAGCGTGAAGGCCAGCGCGCCGACGGTGACGAGGGGTATCAGGGCCGCGAACCCCACCAGCGCCAGCGGGCGGCGATGCCGGCGCGGCTTCGGCTTCTCGATCACGGGACCAGTCGCGGGCAGGAACTGCACCGCCGGGCGGGCGCCGAGGCCCTCTGTGGTGTAGTCCTCGCCGGTGTAGGGCACGAGATCGTCATCGGTGTCGGCGTCTTCCGACCACGCCAGCGCCCGGAACGTCGATGACCCAGCGTCGTCGACGGGTATCACGACGGCGTCGGTCGCCGATGACGCGACCGCAACCGACACCCCCGTGGCTGCATCTGGGTTCGGGCCGCGTGCGCTCATCAACGCGGCACCAATGGCCGCGTTGAGCTCTGGCCGGGGCGTCGACACCACCGGCACGCGGAATTCCTCCGAGAGTCGTTGGGTGATCACCGGAATGCTTGCCCCACCGCCCACGGTGGCGATGGCAGCGAGGCCAATATCGTTGCGTCCCAATACTTCCTGAACCGAGGAAAGCAAAAGTGTCAACGGGCCTGCGATTTGGTCTTCCAGCTCCGAGCGGGTCAGCTGAATCTGGCTGCGGTGGCCGGGAAGTTCGACGACGACCTCGGTCGTCGACTCAGCCGACAACGCTTCCTTGGCGCGCCGGCACTCGTCGCGCAGAAGTCGAAGCGCGCCGACGGCCGCGGTGGACAACGGGTCGAATCCGGTTGCGCCCGTGAGGCCGTTCACGACGTAGGTCAACAGGAATTGGTCGATGGCCTCGCCTGAGAAGTCGGTCAAGCGCACGGTCTCGTCGACGACGGCGAAGCCGGCCGCCGCGTCGGCCAGCGTGAGGCTTGTGCCACTGGCGCCGAAATCGAGAAGCGCGACGACGCCGTCCGACGGCAGGCCGGGGTCGGTTGCCAGCGCGGTCAGCGCTGCGGTCGCGTCGTTGACCAGTGGTGCGGCAACGCCGTTGGGCGCCAGGGTGGGATGGGATTCCATCGCCACTTGAAGCGCCGCCAACGCGCCGATGTTCCAGTGTGCGGGGTGGGCGATGGCGATATCCGATGCCGCACCCCCGGCGCCGACCATCGCGGCCAATGCGTCGGCCATCAACGTGTCCGCGCGATGTCGTGAGCCGTCGGAGGCGACCAGCGGAATCGGGTCGCCGACTCGCTCCACGAACCCGGTGATCGTGACGGCGCCCGCGTCGGGAGCCTGCGCACCGATTTCCGGCGCAGCGTCGTGGCGCAACGTCAGCGTCGCGCATCGTGTCCACGGCGGGCTTCCGACTCGCGCCGCGACCACGTTGGCCGTTCCGATCGACAACCCCAGCGGGCCGCTCATAGTGCACCTTGAGTCGACGACAGTCTTAGGCGGACACGATAACCGGCGATCGTGCTCAGAAGCCGCCGACACCCCGCCGCGAAACCTTAAGTGATGATGGCAATCCGCTGCGTGACTTAACGGGGCCCGGCCGTGGGGACGAGTAACTCGAGTATCTCCGAACTGGAGACCGGCCGGCAGAAGTGAAAGCCCTGGGCCATGTCACAGCCGTATTCGCGCAACCGGTCTGCGGTTTGGGAGTTTTCGACACCCTCGGCAACAGCGGCCACTCCGAGATCGTGAGCGAGATCGATGACCGCACGGACGATCGCCGCGGAGCGCGTGTCGGTCAATATGGATGCGGTGAAGTCATGATCCAACTTCACTTCGTCGATTGGCAGTTCGCGCAAGTTGCGCAATGCCGAATAGCCACTACCGAAGTCGTCGAGGGAGATCCGCACACCCGCCTCCCGCAGGGTGAGCAGGACGGTGCGTGCCCGCATCATGTCGTCGACCAACAGATCCTCGGTGATCTCTACGATCAATGCTTCGGGCTGCAGATCGCGCGCGGCCAGCGCATTCAGGATCCGGTCGGGCAGTCGCGCGTCACCAAGCGATGCGGCAAAGAGGTTGACCGCCACGGGTATTCTCCCGCCGTCGCGGTACCAGTTCAGCGCGTCGTCGAGCGCCATCTCGATGACGTGTTCGGTGACCGCGTGCATCAAGCCGTGTTGGCGCACCAGCGGGAGGAATTCCTCCGGGCCGAGGATGCCGCGATCGGGATTGGGCCAGCGCACAAGCGCTTCGACGCCGACGACCTCGAGCGTGACCAGATCGAACTTCGGCTGGTACACCGTGACGAGATCAGAATGTCCGATGGCGCGCCGCAATTCGCCGAGCAGCCGTACCGCCTCTGCCCCGTCGTGCAGCAATCTCGGATTGGACCCGTGGTTGCGGTGCGGCTCATCGAAGTCGGCCAAGTCCATGCCTGTGCCGAACGTCTGCAGTCCGCCGGTACGCAGCCGCTTCGCCGAATACATTGCCACGTCAGCTCTTTTCACCAGCACATCGCCGGCGATGGTGCGGTCGTCGTGGGAGGTGACGGCGAGCCCGACGCTCGGTTGCAGCAGAAGGTCTTGCCCGTCGATGTCGAACGGTACGGCGAACGCGTCGACAACCCGGCGCGCTACCGCATGCGCGTCATCGGCCGGGTCTTGGATCAGGACAACGAATTCGTCGCCGCCCAGGCGAGCAACCGTGTCGCCGTCGCGCACGCAGCCCTTGAGGCGCTCTGCCATCGATTTCAGCAACGCGTCTCCGGCGGAATGCCCCATGCTGTCGTTGACAACTTTGAAATCGTCGACGTCCAACGACAACACGGCGAGCGGGCGCTTGTGGGCGTGATAACGCGAAACGGCCTGCGCCAACTCGCTATCGAACAGGTCACGGTTCGCGAGCCCGGTCAAAGGGTCGCGCATCGCCCGGTCGGCGACGATTCCGAGCAGCCTCCGATTGTCGGTAACCACCACGAATTGGCGTGCCAGCACGACGATTACCAACGCCATGCCGATACCGAGCACCGGGCCCGATTGCACATGTTCGCGGTGCATGCCGGCGACGATGATGCCGGCGAGGATCAGCGGCACGTAGGGCAGCCACATCGACATCGACGCAGGCAACGACGCCCGACTTGGGGGTGTCTGTGTGGGTCGGCAGCCGACGAACGCCCCGAGGCCCAACGTGAGGATCCCGACCGCCCAGCCGGCCGCGACGAACCGCGCGCCTTCGGATGCGTGGTTGAAGGTCACGTGGACGAACAAGATGTCGGACACCGCCATTACCGCAAGGCCGGCGGCGAGCAAGACCAGCACCAAACGCTGGCCGGTGCGGGCGCGGCTCACTACCAGGACGGCCACCGTGATCGTCACCATGTCGGCAACAGTCGCCATCAGTGTCAGCGTCAGCGCCGACCGCGGTGCCGCACTGCTGTGGTACATCCGCTCCAGGACCACCACCCAGGCGATCAGGAAAAGCGAGCCCTCGACGATCAGTCCGTCGAGCAGGAATCGCCACTGCGATTGGCCGGCGTAGCCGACAGGGAAGGTGATGAGCGCGAGGCATCCCGCGATCGGCAGAGCGAAGGCCAGCACCCCGAGAGCCAGGTGGGGAACCTGGGGCAAGCCGAGGACCACGGTGTAGTAGGTCCAGACTGCGACCGCGGTGACCCAGCCGCCGATTCCCACCGCCAGGTAGGCCCAGGCCCGTCGCTGTCGGCCCTGCGAGCGTCTTGACGCCGCGATCGCGCAGCCGAGAGCAAAGCAACCGAACCCCAACAAGGTCAAATCGTTGACGGCGCGAATCGTCTGCGGATCGCCCCACCCGCCGATCCGGAATGTCGCGAAGATCGCGGCTGCAACGCACACGACTACGGGCAGCGCACCGGCCACAGGCCGCTTCACCCGTGACATCTCATGCGACTCCGAATCCGACTCAGACGACGGCCATGCAGGTCGTGAAATGCAAGCGATTGCCAGAGCGCTCTAGCAACCACCGAACGTACCTGAAAGCCTAGGGTTGTGCCAACTATTCGGTGTTTGCTGTGAGGCCGATGCCGAGGTTTTTACCGCGAGAATTCGGCTCGACCGCGTTGCCACCGTCGGTGTCAGCGAAATGGCGGCCGGGCAGGCGTCGCGCTAGCCGTGTCCGATGCGCAACAGGTCGGCGAGCTTTGCAAGCTTCACCCTCGGGCGGCCGTGCGGTTCGCCCGTGGTGCGCTCGTGGCGGTCGATCAGCTGCCAATGCTCGTCGGTCACCAGCTTCGGCTGCCGCTCGAGAAACCACTCCAGAAGCGTGTCGGAGTGCCCTTCGTCGAACTCGGTGTGAGTCCCGGCGGCCAGGTCGGCGGCCAGGGTGTCGACGGTGTGTTGCGAGTCGCTCTTGTTGCTTCCGATCACTCCCGACGGGCCGCGTTTGATCCAGCCGACGACGTACTCGTTGCGGCTGCCCTCGATACGGCCTTCGGTGTGCGGGATCGTGTTCGTGCGCTCGTCGAAGGGCAGCCCCGGCGTCGGCACGCCCTGGTAGCCGACGGCGCGTACCACCAGCTGCGCAGGAACAATCTCCCGTTCGCCGGTGTCTTTGGCGACCACGCGACCGTTCTCGTCGGCGATGAGTTCGTTGCGGCCGAGGACCACCTGCTCCACCCGGCCGTCGCCGCGGATTTCGATCGGCGAGGTGGCGAACTTGAAGACGATCCGGCGGTTGCCGGGCCGCGGCTTGGTCTTCGAGAACCCGCGCAGCACTTTGATGTTGTTGCGGACGGTCTTGCCGGCGGCGTCGGCCTGTTCGTCGGTGATGTCGGCCATGTCGGCGGGATCGACGATCACGTCGACGCCCTCGAGGCCCTTCAGGTCGCCCAGTTCACGCAGTTCCAGGGTCGTGAAAGTGGCCTGCAGCGGCCCGCGGCGCCCGATGATCACCACTTCCTCGACGCCGCGCGGGTCGAGGAGATCCAGTGCGTGGTCGGCGATGTCGGTGGTGCGCAGCTCGTCGGGATCGGTGACGAGAATGCGCGCGACGTCCAGCGCGACGTTGCCGTTGCCGACGACGATCGCGCGCTCGCCCGTCAGGTCCGGCGATATGTCCACGTACTGCGGGTGGGCGTTGTACCAGCCGACGAGCTCGGTGGCCGCCACGCTGCCCGCCAGGTCCTCGCCGGGAATACGCAACGGCTTGTCCGACTGCGCGCCGACGGCGTAGATCACCGCGTTGTAGCGCTCGGCCAGCTCATCAGCATGCACGTGCTCGCCGACCGCGATGTTGCCGAAGAACCGGAACTGCGGATGCGCGGCGGTCTTCTCGAACTGGGCGCTGATCGACTTGATCTTCGGGTGATCGGGGGCGACCCCTGAGCGCACCAATCCCCACGGCGTGGGAAGCATCTCGAGCATGTCGACGTGCACGTCCATCGGCTCGTCGGCCTCGGCCAGCTTCAGCAGCGATGCCGCTGCGAAGTAGCCCGACGGTCCCGAACCGACGATCGCCACGTAATAAGGACGCATCTTTGAGCCTCCCCCGGTTGCCCGGCCGCGCGATGGGGCTCTCGCTGGGCCGAGACGTTTCGGCTCCGATGGTAGACGGAGGCTACCCTTGTGCTCCGTGGATCCCGACCGTCAAGCCGACATCGCAGCGCTGGACTCGACACTGACCAGCGTCGAGGGCGTGCTCGACCTCGACGGATTGCGGGCCCGGATCTCCAAGCTCGAGCACCAGGCCGCCGATCCCAACCTCTGGGACGACCAGACGCGCGCGCAGAAGGTCACCAGCTCGCTGTCGCACGCCCAGGGCGAGCTCCGCCGGGTCGAGGACCTGCGACGCCGGCTCGATGACCTGCCGGTGATGTACGAGCTGGCCGCCGAAGAGGACGGAAGCGAAGGTGCCGATGCGCTAGTGGAGGCCGACGCCGAGCTGAAGTCCCTGCAGGCGGACATCGAGGCGATGGAAGTTCGCACACTGCTGTCCGGCGAGTACGACGAACGTGAGGCGCTCGTCACGATCCGCTCCGGCGCCGGCGGCGTGGATGCCGCCGACTGGGCGGAGATGCTGATGCGGATGTATGTGCGTTGGGCCGAGCAGCACAAGTATCCGGTCGAGATGTTCGACACGTCCTATGCCGAGGAGGCGGGCATCAAGAGCGCGACGTTCGCCGTGCACGCGCCGTACGCGTACGGGACGTTATCGGTGGAGCAGGGCACCCACCGGCTGGTGCGGATCAGCCCTTTCGACAACCAGAGCCGCCGCCAGACGTCCTTCGCGGAAGTCGAGGTGCTGCCTGTGGTGGACACCACAGATCACATTGACGTTCCGGAAAGCGATGTGCGCGTTGACGTGTACCGATCCAGCGGCCCCGGTGGCCAATCGGTGAACACGACGGACTCGGCGGTTCGACTCACGCACATCCCAACCGGTATCGTCGTCACTTGCCAGAACGAGAAGTCGCAATTGCAGAACAAAGTTTCGGCGACGCGGGTGCTTCAGGCAAAGTTATTGGAACGCAAGCGATTAGAAGAACGTGCCGAGCTGGATGCGCTGAAGGGCGACGGCGGCAGTTCGTGGGGCAATCAGATGCGCTCCTACGTGCTGCAGCCGTACCAGATGGTCAAGGACCTGCGCACCGAATACGAAGTCGGAAACCCGGCTGCGGTACTGGACGGAGACATCGACGGGTTCCTCGAAGCGGGAATCCGGTGGCGTAACAGAAAAGATGACGACTAACACCGACGCCTTTGGCGTCAATATGACCAGGGTCCTGGCTTTATCTCTGTCGGACCAGTGGCACACATTCTGGCGCGGCCAGATCGGCGAGTGGATCATCACCCGTGGGCTGCGGATCACGATGTGGGTGATCGCTGCGCTGATTCTCACCCGGTTCATCAACTGGACGGCTCAACGGATCACCCGCCGACTCGACGAAGGCTTCCAGGAGAGCGACGCCCTCGTCCGCTCAGAGGCCACCAAGCACCGCCAGGCCGTCGCGTCGGTGATCTCGTGGGTGTCGATCGCGATCCTGTACGTGATCGTGGTGGTGGAAATCACCGACATCCTCAACGTGCCGGTCGCGTCGCTGGTGGCTCCTGCCGCGGTGTTGGGCGCCGCGCTCGGTTTCGGCGCGCAGCGGATTGTGCAGGACCTGCTCAGCGGCTTCTTCATTATCACCGAGCGCCAGTACGGGTTCGGCGACTTGGTCTCGCTGACGGTCGCCGGGATAGCCGCGCCGGCCGAAGGCGCTGTCGAAGAAGTCACCTTGCGAGTCACCAAGCTCCGGTCCAGTGATGGCGAAGTGTTCACGATCCCCAATGGACAGATCGTGAAAACGGTGAATCTGTCGAAAGATTGGGCCAGGGCCGTCGTCGACATCCCGGTTCCGGTGAGCGCCGATCTGAACGCCGTCAACGAGGTGCTGCACGAGGTGTGTGAGAAGGCGACCGAGGACCGGCAACTCAAGGACCTGCTGCTCGACTCGCCGTCACTGATGGGCGTGGAGAGTATTGAGACCGAGCGCGTGACCCTACGCATGGTCGCGCGGACGCTGCCGGGCAAGCAGTTCGAGGTCGGCCGGCGGCTGCGTGTGCTCGTGGTCCGGGCTCTCGGCCACGCAGGCATCGCCGCATTTACGGAGTCGACGCCGATGGTGGCCGCGATCGCGTCCCCGGCGGAGACGTCTGCGGCGAAGGAAACCGGTGAGGGCGGCTCCGCGTGATCAAGGAAGACCGTGGCTGGCCCCGGTATCTGTTCGGTGGCCGGTTCCGTACCTCGACCGTGGGGCTGATCGTGGCTTTCGTCCTGTGTTTCTGGCTGTACCAGCAGTACAAGCCGCCAGCACCTCCGACGCCCGAGCCGGTTTCCAATATCGCGCCGCCGGACTACACGTGGGTGCCGCGCACAAACGTGCAGGAACCGCGCCGCACGCCCACCACGACGCCGACCACCACGACCACCCCACCGACGGAGACGACATCGCCGACGGACACCAGCGCCCCGACGCCCAGCGGAACTCCGACGAGCGGAACTTCGACGAGCGCACCCACCTCGCCGACGACCACGACGCCCGCGCCGCCGGGCGTGCCGCCGTCGGCCGTCCCGGGCCCCGGCCCAACAGTGCCGCCGTCGCGCTGACCGTGACCCTGTCGAGCCCCCGCTACACTGGCGTGCCGTGATGATCAGCCTGGACAGGGTCAGCAAGCAGTACAAGTCGTCGACTCGGCCTGCGCTCGACAACATCAGCGTGAGGATCGAAAAGGGTGAGTTCGTCTTCCTGATCGGGCCTTCAGGTTCGGGGAAGTCGACGTTCATGCGGCTGCTGCTCGCCGAGGAGAAACCCACCATGGGCGAGATCCAGGTGTCCAAGTTCCACGTCAACCGCATCCACGGCCGAAACGTCCCGCACCTGCGTCAGGTGATCGGCTGCGTGTTCCAGGATTTCCGGCTGCTCCAGCAGAAGACCGTGTTCGAAAACGTCGCGTTCGCCCTCGAAGTGATCGGCAAGCGGACCGAGGTGATCAAGCGGGTGGTGCCCGAAGTCCTCGAGATGGTGGGGCTGCTCGGCAAGGCCAACCGGCTGCCGCATGAACTCTCCGGTGGCGAGCAGCAGCGCGTCGCGATGGCACGGGCGTTCGTGAACCGGCCGCTGGTGCTGCTGGCCGACGAGCCCACCGGGAACCTCGACCCGGAGACCAGTAAGGACATTGTCGATCTGCTTGAACGGATCAACCGGACCGGAACCACGGTCGTGATGGCCACACACGACCACCACATCGTCGACGCGATGCGCCAGCGGGTCGTCGAACTCGACATGGGAAAGCTGGTGCGCGACGAGATGCGCGGCGTGTACGGGATGGACCGCTAAGTGCGCTGGCAATTCCTGCTTAACGAGATCTGGACTGGGTTTCGTCGCAACGTGACGATGACGGTCGCGATGATCCTGACGACCGCGATTTCGATCGGGCTGTTCGGCGGCGCGCTTCTGGTGTGGCGGCTGGCCGATCAGTCAAGCAAGATCTACCTCAGCAGGGTGGAAACCCAGGTTTTCATGGATGCTGATGTGTCCCAACGTGATCCGGATTGCCAGCAGAATCCGTGCCGGGCACTGCGGGAACTGCTCGAGAAAAAGAGCTCCTCCGAGGTCGAGCACGTCGTCTATCTCAACCCCGACAAGGCATACGACGACGCGATCAGCAGGGTCCCGTCGTTCAAGGATTTCGCGAGCAGATCAGCGTTTCCCGCGTCGTTCAAAGTGAGGCTGACGAATCCGGAGAACCCCGACGGATTCACCAAAGAGATGCTGGCTCAGCCCGGGGTAAAAGGCGTACTCAACCAGAAGGACCTCATCGACAAATTGTTCTCGCTGCTGTACGGAGTCCGCGACGCGGTGTTTGCGGTCGCTCTGGTTCAGGCGGTCGGCGCAATCTTGTTGATAGCCAACATGGTTCAGGTATCGGCCTTCAATCGGCGAACCGAGATCGGGATCATGCGGCTCGTCGGCGCGAGTCGCTGGTACACGCAGCTGCCATTCCTGCTGGAGGCGATGCTCGCGGCGTTGATCGGTGTGATCATCGCCGTCGTGGGCCTGCTGTTCGTCAGGGCATTCTTCCTTGAGAGTGCATTGAAGCGGTTCTACGACGTGCCGCCACCCAACCCGCCGCTGATTGCGCGCGTCGACTATCTGGACGTGCTGTACATCACGCCCTTTCTACTGCTCAGCGTGGTTATTGCGGGCGTCGCGGCGTATGCGACGCTGCGGATTTACGTGCGGCGCTAGCCGTGAGCAAGAAGAGCCCGGCCTCCAAGGGGCCGCCCAGACAGGTCGTCGCTACGAATCGTAAAGCGCGCCATGACTATTCAATACTCGACGTGTTCGAAGCCGGCGTGGTGCTGGAGGGCACCGAGGTCAAGAGCCTGCGCGAAGGCAAGGCGTCGCTGGTCGACGCGTTCGCGACCGTCGACGACGGCGAAGTGTGGCTGCGCAACGTCCACATTCCCGAATACCTCGCGGGCAGCTGGACCAACCACGCTCCGCGGCGGACCCGCAAACTGCTGCTGCACCGCCGCGAGATCGACGGGCTGATCGGCAAGATCCGCGACGGCAACCTGACGCTGGTGCCGCTGTCGTTGTATTTCACCGAAGGAAAGGTCAAGGTCGAGCTCGCGTTGGCCCGTGGCAAGCAGGCGCACGACAAGCGCCAGGACATGGCGCGTCGCGACGCCCAGCGTGAAGTCACCCGCGAGCTCGGCCGCCGTGCGAAGGGCATGACCTAGCCTCGGAGTTTGCTGTCTTTTGTGCCGGTGGGCGCCATTGGCGGTGGGCTAATTGGGCAGGTTGGGGCATCATGGCAGTTTGACGATCGCCAGGCAGCCCTACGGGAAGGAGTCGCGTGTCGGCAAATGCCTACCGGCTGCGGGTCGGACTGTTTGCCGCAGCCACCGTGCTGGTGTCAGTCAACGCGCTGGCCCTATGGGGGCAGGGCGTCGCGCGCTGGGGGGAACTGGCACTGCGGTCGATCGTCGGCCTCGGAGCTCTCGTCTGCGCGGTGGTGACGGCACGGCAGGTGAGTGGCATCGCGCGTTGGTGGCGATTGCTGGTCGTCGCGGCGTTTGTGAGTTGGCTGGTCGCCGAGCTTCTGTGGTGGTCGACTGGCACCGCACTCACCGGCGGCATCGCGCCGCCCGTGGCCGTCGCAGCGTATTTCCTCCCGCCGCTGGCCTCCTTCGCCGCGATGCTGCTGCTGGTGCGCGCGAGCAGCGGTGTGACCGGACAGCCCGACGGAATGTCACGCGGTGATTCGCCCGTCATCGCGGTCCTCGATGGGTTGGTGGCCGCCATCGCGTTCGCGTTGCTCGTGCTCATCGCAGGATTCGGCGCTTTGACCGGCAACTCCCTGCCACGATCGGGAAGCGCCGCCGTCGTGATCGCCTATGCCGCCTTGGAATTGATCGTGGTCGTCGCGGCGGAACTGATGGGACTGGCCTACCGGCCGGATCGCCCGTATCGATCGACCTATCTATTGCTCGCCGGCGGCGTCGTCGTCCTCGCGTCGTCCGACAGGATGGTCGCCTATTTCCAGAATGTCGGGGTGGAACGCGGCGAGCTGTGGGGCGGGATTGGATTCGTCCTCGGGCCGCTGTTGATCGCGTACTCACTGCTTGATCTGTCGCCCCGGCAGAAGCCCGACACGGCTCGTGGCCACGACGCCATGGACTGGGCACAGCTGGTGCTGCCGTACGTCGGGTTCACCGGAATCGCGCTGTTAATGGCCTACCACGTGCTGATCGGGCAGAAGCTGACCCCGGTGGTGATCGCAGGGGCGCTGGTAGTGGTGGTGCTGATCGCGGCTCGACAGGTGGTTGCCATGCGCGCGCAGCGGCTGCTGACGCTGCGGCTGTTCGAAGCGCAGAGCCGACTGGCCCATCAGGTACACCACGACGCGCTGACCGGACTGCCCAACCGGCTGTTGTTCGCCCAGCGGCTCGACGAGGCAATTCACGAGGGCCCGTTCGTGTTGATCTTCGTCGATCTCGACGACTTCAAAGACGTGAACGATCGGTTCGGGCACGCCGCAGGCGACGAGTTGCTTCGTGCGGTGGGGCAGCGGCTTCAGGGTTGCGTGGGGGATTCCGACACGCTGGCGCGCATCGGCGGCGACGAGTTCGCGATATTGGTCGACGGCGAACTCGAAGCGCCCGAAGTCGTCGCCGACCGCATCCGTGTGGCACTCCGCGATCCGTTCGCCATTCACGGGTCGTCGGTGCGAGTGCGGGCGAGTATGGGCCTGGTTCGTCCTGACGCGGACGAACCCACGCCGACGTCGGACGATCTGCTGAGGCGAGCCGACGTCTCGATGTACGCGGGAAAGCGGGTCGGCAAGGACACCGCCGTGGTCTATCGACCGTCGTTGGGGGTGTCCACGGATTTCGTCACCGCGCTGCGCCAGGCCGACGGTGGCATACCGCCTGGCTTCAGCCTCGTGTACCAGCCGGTCGTGCGGCTTCCGGATGAGACGCCGGTGGCGGTGGAGGCGCTGGCGAGGTGGACTGCGCCCGACGGAACCGAGATTCCCCCAGAGACTTTCGTGGCCGCCGCGGAGGCAGCGGGACTGGGGGCGACGGTCGACGGGTTGGTGCTGGATCTCGCTTGTCGGGACGTCGAAGCGGCGGGTTTGGACCTGCCCGTTCATGTGAACGTCAGCGCGGCCCGGCTGGGAAGTCTCGAGTTCGAGCAGCAGTTGCAGCACACGCTGATGCGGTGTGGCATGACGCCGAGCCAGCTCGTCATCGAGGTCACAGAGACGGTGCCGATCGTCGATCTCGCTGACGCGGCCGCGCAGATCGTCAGGCTGAGAGCAATGGGCATCACGGTTGCGCTGGACGATTTCGGCGCGGGGCACAACTCGCTGACGTACCTGCATGTGTTGCCGGTGCAAATCATCAAGCTCGACCGCAGCCTGGCGATCGCGGGCAGGCCAGGTGGACGATTGACGTTGTACCGCTCGGTGATTCGACTCTGTGCTGCCCTGGGCCTCGGGGTGATCGCCGAGGGCATTGAGTCGATCGATCAGGCCGAAACCGTGTTCGCCGCCGGATGTCGGTTGGCCCAGGGGCATTTGTTCGGGCGCCCGTCGGCGTTGGCGGACATCGACTGGTCGGCATCCGTGCGCGAGAGTCCGGTCAGGCAAACATTGTTTAGCCCCGGACCGGGCTAGCATCGTCCAATGGCCGAGCTGGACAAGCGCGCGGTACTCGAAGGGTTGTTCAAGTGCTGGGACGACCTAGAAGAGTTGCTTTCGGGGTTGTCCGATGAGCAGTGGGAAACGCAGACCGCCCTGCCCGGATGGCGGGTCCATGACGTCGTCTCCCACATGATCGGCACGGAGTCGTTCCTCATGGGGGTGCCGCCGCCGCAACCGGACTGCGACGTGTCGGCGCTGCCGCACGTGCACAACGAGATCGGCGTACTCAACGAGTGCTGGGTGAGGCACCTGCGCGACGAAGGGCACGGGGCGGTGCTCGACAAGTTCGTGTCGGTCACCGGAGAGCGGCGCAAGGTGCTGACCGACACTTCCGACGACGAGTGGAACGAGACCACCGCCACGCCGGCCGGCCCGGATACCTACGGCCGGTTCATGCGGATCCGCACCTTCGACTGCTGGATGCACGAACAGGACATCAGAGACGTGGTGGGGGTGTGGGCCAGCGATGACGTGGTGGCCGACGAGGCGGCGGAGCAGGTGTTCGACGAGATCACGTCGACGCTTGGGTACGTGGTCGGCAAGCTGGGCAAGGCGCCCGAGGGCAGCAAGGTCGCGTTCGAGTTGACGGGGCCACTGCAGCGGGCGGTGCGGGTGGCGGTGGATGGCAAGGCTCGCGTGGTCGACGAGTTCGATGGCGACCCGACGACGTCGATCCTGGTGGACGCGGTGTTGTTCACGCGTTTGCTCGGCGGGCGCACGACGGCGGCCCAGAACGTGGACGCGATCGAGATCACCGGCGATGTCGAGTTGGGGCGCCAGGTCGTCGACCGGCTGAGGTTCGTCATCTGATCTCCCGCGAGCAGACGCGGAATCGCGTTACCGCATGCGGTTTTGTGCGAGTTTGCGTCTGCTCGCGCGCGCGCCGGGATGGTTAATCGGTGGATTGTCGTTAGTGCATGGGTAAACTTGATTGTCCTGCCGAAATCCGGCAGGGGTGCGAGGGGCTGAAAGGTTTCGACTTCGCGCATCGAATCAAGGGAAGCGTGCCGGTGCAGGCAAGAGACCACCGTAAGCGTCGATGCAACCAATTAAGCGCCGATTCAAATCAGCGCGACTACGCTCTCGCTGCCTAAGCGACGGCTAGTCCGTCAGACCGGGAGTTCCCTCGGCCCGGAGCCTGACGTCAGCTAGAGGGATCAACCGGTGAGTCCGGTCGCGGGACTCATCGGGACATCTAACAGCGACTGGGATCGTCTTCCCGGCTAGTCCGTGAGACCGGGAGATCCGAGAAAGGCAAAGCGGACTGCGCACGGAGAAGCCTTGAGGACATGCCGTAGGACCCGGGTTCGATTCCCGGCAGCTCCACTCCACCAACGGCAGAGTGACGTGTTGCGCTGGGTGAGCAACGGACGTTCAGAGATGCAGCGGAGGCGCGCAACCTACGTGAGAAGGGCATCAACGCAACCGACATCGCGGGGCTGTTGAGTGTATCCCGCATCACGGTTTACCGGTACCTCGCCAGTAACGAGTCGCCTGTGTTGGCGACGGTTGAAAACCCGGCCAGTCGCGACGGGGTGGGTTCTAGTCAACGTCGCAACACTGACGGACCATTTGAGGCTAGCAAGGCAGCGAATAGGTCGGCGGGGCAACGGTCTTGGAGGACCATACGGGGACGGCGGTTGAGTTCGTTTTCAACGGCCAATAGGTGCTCTGGTGAGTGGTCGATGAGCGTGACGCCCTTGGGGAAGTAGTCGCGCAACAGTCCGTTGGTGTTCTCATTGCTGCCGCGTTGCCAGGGTGATCTGGAGTCGCAGAAGTAGACGGGGACCCCGAGTTTGTCGGTGGTGGCGAGGTGGCGCGCCATCTCGGTGCCCTGGTCCCAGGTAATCGACCGCATCAGCGCCGGTGGCAGATCCTGCATGCGAGCCACCAGAGCGGAGTGCAGGGAGTCGGAGTCACTGCGAGGCAAGTGCATCAGCCGCAACATCCGAGTCTGGCGTTCGACCAGAGTGCCGATCGCCGAGACGTGGTTGTTGCCGATGATGAGATCGCCCTCCCAGTGCCCGGCTTCAGACCGGTCGGCAGCCGGGAAGGGCCGGTCGTGGATGGTGAGCATTGGCTGCTGAAAACGCGGCCGCCGGCGCTGCTGGCACTGGTGCGCTCGGCGGTGATCCCGACCGGTGCGCAGCGGGGAACGTCGGTGCGGCGCCAACCGCGAGGGTCGCAAGAAGCGGGAATTCGGTTGGTATACAGCCTGATAGATACTCTCATGGCACAACCGCATCGACGAATCATCGGGGAAGCGGTGGCGAAGATGACGGCTGATCTGCTGCGGGCTCCACCGCTGACCAAGCAGCTCGGTGACCACGTCGCTGAGGTGATCGTTGGTGTCGACCCGGCGTCGATGGTGACGTGCTCGACGCGCGGTGGCACGCCGATGGGCATCGAAGGGCTGATATCCGCGGCCAGCTCGCGCGTTGCGCCGCAGCTCCCTCGAAATCGTCGACGGAGCTCGACCGAGCCGCGTGGCGATCGCCCGCAGGCTCAGCCCGGACTGACGCAGATCGGCGATCTCGATGCGCTCGTCCTGGGACAGGTATCGCGTGCTGATCTGGCGGACCGCTAGCCGATCCAGTGGCGGGACAAACCCGACCTCGACGCCGTTGCGGTAGGTCTTATAACCGCGCGTCCAGTTCGTCGCCGCGGACCGGGACACACCGACTTCGCGGGCCGCGGCGCGCACGCTCCACCCCCTAGCCCGCAATTCCATGAACCGCTGACGCTTGGCCGACTGCGGACGACGCCCCGGCCCCTTCTTCACACGACGCGACGATGCCAACACAACCTCCAGAACCTAGAGAAGTGTTGCGACCACGCCTAGAAACCACCCCGTCGCTTCTGGCCTAGGTTTGGACCGTCGTCAACAGCCTGCCGCCTGACGGAGCCATAGGGGTGTCCAAGTCGCGTGCCACCAGAACAGAGCACGGCGAGGCATCGTGTGCTTCGGCACTGCCAATCGCCTTTCCGCACTCGTCTCGATTCGTCGGCCTAGCCGCGCTTGGTCGCGCGGGGCACCGCGGCGTCTCGACGAGAGGCCCGCAGGCGCGGCGCACAGCTGAAGAACGCACGGGGCGCGGCGTCGAGGATTGTTTGCAGCAGGACACCTACCGGAGTTGTTCGATTGGGTGGCGCCGGAAGTACGAAGGCGGTGGCAGTCCCAGCACCGGTGGGAATCTGAATCGGCTGCCCAGGCGCACCGTAGACGCCGTCTCCGGTGCCCGCGAACATGTCGTTGATCCATCCGGCGGAAATCGTCTGTACCGCCTCGATGTTCTGTGGAAGCGAGAAGCCAGTGAACAGTTGAGCCGCCTTCTGGATCAAGACGTTTCCACTTTGCATGGCATCGATGTGCGATCCTCCAACTAGCGAAATGCCCACGAACTGGTTGGGTCGCGCCCGGACTAAATACCTACTGACGTCGCCGAGCTGGTTCCAAAAGTGCAGCGGTTCCGTGATCAGTAGCACCGGTCGGTTATTGACGCCGGTGAGTTTTGCCAGCGCCGTCGGCAGGGCGTTATTCAGCGAGACCGCGTCGAACAGCATCACGCCGGCCAGATCAGTAACCGCTCCGTTGTTGACACAGAAGCCGGCGGCGCCTGCAACGAGTCCACCGCCCATGGAATGGCCCGCGAGGACGAAGCGTTGCGGCAGCGTAACCGAGCTTCCCGCCGCCAACGTCGCACTGGCGGTAAGTGACACCCGCTCACCCACGAACAGGTCGGCCACCGCGTGTTGCAACGCCATCTCACCCAACCAGGCGGTGTCACTGGCGAAGAGGTTCGACGTCAACGACGGGGTGACAACGATGCTGTCGGTCCGCTGGGCTAGCACGGCGGCTGTGTAGCTGTACAGCGGGGCGCTGGCGAGGAAGCCGTGTTGCAGGTAGAGAAGCCGAGTCGGCGATCGTGGTTCCATCGGGAAGTACCAGTTCGCCGGCACGTCATGCCCTGGTCCGACGGGAATTTCCAACGTGGACCGACCAACGGTGACTGTGCTGCCCGGCGGAAGAGTCGGAGGTCCTTCGACAACCCTTATCACGCTGATCATGACGGTAAAGGTGATGTCGGGCCGGTGGGCTTCCCGCGCGTATGCCGATCGGATTGAATTGCTGCGAGCTGAGAGTTGTTACCTATCAACATGTTACCTACTCCTGATCGGAGCGCGGCAGCAACCTCGACGGTGGCAGAAGCATCGACTGTCGTGTCGGTAGCTGTCAGGCAGCCCCACGTTTGACCGTCGCTCATCCGTGTCATCGCGTCATGGTATCAAGTACTTGCGATTGATCTGAATAATCGATGGAAGCGATTTCTCAAGGCTTGCACGGTCGGCATGCGGTTGGGCTCACCTTTGGTATGAATCGGGAGACTCAGATGGAGCCAGCCGCAGGGTAATCCAGATGCTCGTCAGGCCGCCAAAAGCCGCTTGGCAGACGGTTACCGTGTAGATCCGCTCAGGGGCGTGCGGTGACGATCGCGACCGACCATCTATCGTCTTCGCCCGCTGAAATGAGCGCTTGTCCGGCTCTCTGCAAACTTGCCTTATCGCTATGAGAAAGTTCTGGCTCGACTAATCGGCAAACGGCCTGCTCAAATGGCTTGCGTGCGAACGAAGTCCCGGCCATCGCCAGAGCTGGCCTTTCAACTTCCTGCCACATCGTTGACGTCGCATAAGCCGCCGCCGAATCTGATGACATGGCAGGTGAGCCGCTCCTCCCAATAAGGACGCGTCAGAGACGAGCATTTTTTGCCGCTCGGCACGGAGAGCGAACATCTCCTATGTCAGTTAGAAAGTGGACCGAGGCGGATGTGCCCGACCAGACAGGGCGGGTGGCGATCGTCACGGGCGCAAACACCGGCCTCGGCTTCGACACGGCTCGGGTACTAGCGGAGCGCGGAGCCTCCGTGGTGCTCGCAGTTCGCGACACGAAGAAGGGCGACGCAGCCCAGGCCCGAATATTGAATACAGCGCCTCGTGCCAAAGTTACTGTTCAGCAACTTAACCTGGGATCCTTGCGATCTGTGCGCGCCGCTGCTGAAGCCTTGCGTGCCGAATATCCACGGATCGACCTGCTGATCAATAATGCCGGGGTAATGGTTCCTCCGAAACAGATGACACCGGACGGCTTCGAATTGCAGTTCGGCACGAACTATCTCGGTCATTTCGCACTCACCGGGCTTCTGTTCGATAATCTTGCTTCCGTCGATGGCTCGCGGATCGTCGTCGTCAGCAGCAACGCCCACAAACTCGGCGGTGCAATACATTTCGACGACCTCCAATGGGAGCGCCGCTACAACCGCGGGGCCGCCTATGCCCAGTCCAAGCTTGCCAACCTGATGTTCTGCTATGAACTGCAGCGGCGGTTAACTGCCGCCGATGTGCCAACCATCGCGGTTGCCGCCCATCCCGGATTTACCGATTCCGAACTGATCCGCCACGTGTGGAAGCCGGTTGCGCCCCTGATGAAGTGGTTCGGCCCAATGGTGGGCCAGGATCCCGCCAGGGGCGCGCTGCCTCAGTTGTTGGCGGCCACTGATCCTCAGGTGCGTGGGGGCCAGTACTGGGGCCCGGATGGACCGTTTGAACTTCGGGGTTTCCCCACCCTCGTTAAATCCAGTGCTAAGTCCTACGACGAGGCCGTCCAGAAGCGGCTATGGGGGATAGCTGAGGAACTCACCGGCATCACCTTCCCGGTCTGAATGCCGATGGGCCAGGAGTTTCATCCCGACTTGCGGCGGATTGCGCGCGTGCTGCCAGCCGGCGCCTACACGCGCCGCACTCTCCCAATTATCCGCGCGCTCACCAGATTACAGGCACTGCGTGTCTCGAAGAATGTCGAAGTCGCGGCTCTGCCCAGCGGAATCAACGTGCGGCTGCACCGACCCCAGAGCACTGACAACGCGGGCGGCGCACTGCTGTGGGTTCACGGTGGCGGCTACGTCATCGGATCGGCAGCGCAGGACGACCGGCTGTGCCGCCGCTTCGCCCACCGGCTAGGCGTGCCCGTCGTCGCCGTCGACTACCGCCTCGCGCCTAAACACCCTTACCCGGCTGCCCTACAGGACTGCTATGAAGCGTTTGCGTGGCTGACTCGCTTGCCCGGCATCGATCCCACGCGGGTCGCTGTTGGCGGCGCAAGCGCCGGCGGCGGCCTGACGGCGGCGCTTGCGCTGTTGGCGCGCGACCGCGGCGAATTGGTACCGCTATTTCAGCTCCTGGTCTATCCGATGGTGGATGATCGCTCCAGCGATCGCCCCGGCATCAGAGATCGGCCGTATCGGCTGTGGAGCCCCAACAGCAATCGGTTGGGATGGAGCGCTTATCTGCGCGGAGCTGATCCGCAGGTCGCCGTACCCTCGCGGCACACCGATCTCTCTGGCCTACCGCCGGGGTGGATCGGCGTCGGCACCCTCGATCCGCTCCACGATGAAAACGTCGAGTATGCACGCCGCCTGGAAGACGCGGGCGTGACATGCGATATCGACATCGTTAGCGGCGCGTTCCACGGATTCGACATTGTCGCACCAACTGCTGGGGTATCACGTGCATTCTTCGACCGCCAGTGCGAGGCTCTACGAAAAGCGTTCTCAAGCTGAAGCTTAGGGCTGTTTGTCAGCGGAACCCCAGCTCGACTCCCGTATGCATGTCGTTATGGTCGACTATGCGGCAATCTCACTGAGGATCTGGGCGCGTAGGTTGCGAATGGCAGGATGGCTCTCTGTACGAGGCCTGGCGCGTGTCATGCCGCGCGGTGTTACATATTGCCGGTCAAGTAGTTGGACCGCTAAGCACGGTCACTAATCTCGCGGCACCACAAGCTTTAAGGGCTCCTGGCGATTTCGACCATCTTGGCTCGGTCGGTGAACTTGTCGCGCGGTCGTCCGGCGGCGTTACCACGACGACGTTCGGCTTGGTCAATCGCGTGCCAGCCGGCCCCCGAAATAAGGTCCGGCTGACGAAGATAGAGAAGTCGCTGAAGTGAAAGCCGATCTCCGTCGGGTCGGCGCAGCCTCCCGGATATAAAGTCCGCAATAATGTTGTCGACCGTCTCGCGGGCGCAGTGCTTGTTGGTACCGATCGTGCCATTGGCCCCACGCTTGATCCATCCGGCGACGTAGACACCTGTGAGGGGCTGCCCGTCTTCGGCGATCACCCGGCCGGAATCGTTGGGGATGATTCCGCGATGCTCATCGAACGGCAGGCCGGGCAGTTGCCGGGCTCGGAAGCCCACTGAGCGCAGCACCATTGATGCCTCGATATCCTCGGTCTGGTCGGTCGCAACGGCCTTGATTGCGCCGTCAGTGTCGACGAGCTCGTTGGCGGTGATTCGCACTCCCTCAACGCGGTCGGTCCCGAGAATTTCGAGCGGGGAAACGCAGTAGCGGAATACGACGCGCTTGTTGTGCGGGTCCAGCGGACGGTGCGCGAACTCCTCGGCAAGCCTCACCTTTAGGGTGAGCGCCGGTTCCAGCGCGGGGTCTTCGAATTGGGCTCGGCTGGTTGGGTCGAGTGTCAGCTCGCGCTCATCGAGCACGACATCCACCCCCGGCAGGTGGTTGAAGGCCAGAAACTCTGTTGATGAGTAGGCAGCCTGCAGTGGCCCGCGTCGTCCCAGAAGCACGACCTCCCGAATGTTACTGCACCGCAGGGCGTCTAGCGCATAGTCTGCGATGTCGGTGTTCTGCAATTTGTCGGTGTCGAGGAGCAGGATTCGCGCCACATCCAAGGCGACGTTGCCGTTTCCGACCACCACGGCGCGCTGTCCGGACAAATCGAATGTCATGTCGGCGTAGTCGGGATGCCCGTTGTACCAGGCGACGAACTCGGACGCGGGATGGCTACCGGGCAGATCCTCACCGCGTATGTCGAGCCGGCGCTCCTCGAATGCGCCGACAGCGTAGATGACGGCGTGGTGGTGACGCATCAGCTCTTGATGCGTGATGTGCTTGCCGGCTTCGACGTTGAGGTGCAAACCCACAGCGTCTGTCACGAACCTCGCGCCGAAGGTCAGGCCCACATCCTTGGTGTCGGAGTGATCGGGTGCCACGCCGCCGCGAATGAGCCCGTACGGCGTGGGCAGCCTGTCCAGCAACTCGATCTCGACATCGGCCCGGGCCAATAGTTCGTCGGCCGCATAGCATGCGGCCGGTCCGGCGCCGACGATCGCGACCCGCAGGGTCCCCAGTTCCTTGGGTGGGCGTGAGGGCCTCTCGTCCAATCGTCGAGGATCTGCGTGCAGCGGGTGTCGCTCGAAGTAGGCGGCGTTGATGTCTTTGTATCGCTTCAGCGGTTCAGTCAGATCGACCTCGTAGCGGATCGCATTGGTCGGACAGACAGGCACGCATGCGCCGCAGTCGACACAGGCGTCCGGATCGATGTGCAGCATCTCGGTCGTGCTGAATTCGGGGTCCTCGGGCGAAGGGCGGATGCAGTCGACCGGGCACACCGACACGCAGCTGGCATCGTTGCAGCACCTCTGTGTGATCACGAAAGCCAAAGCGGGGCCCCCGATCTCGGGCAAGCGAATGCCGGCAGGTCAGTCTGCCTACCGCGTCGCCACGGTCGAATCGTCACGGTATAGCTGCCCAACGCGACCATCGACGGCCGCCACCGACCGCCGACACTAGTCTGGCGTGAACGCTGCGCCATCACCACCAGATCAGCTTGGTGAACGCCGAATGACATCGTCAACAAGACGCCACGAGGTTGAAAGGGGTCCGACTCCCGGTCAGCCACCTGCCCGACAGCGCGTACCTGCTGCACCTGCACAGATGGGTGAGAAATCGATAGAGTTTTCTCTCAGGCTGCGAAGGGCAAGTTACGACAGAATACAGATGCAGCTGGACCATCGAGTGCACGAACGCGGAGAACCCCGGTTGCGGCTGCTAGCGCTAGCTGAGCGATGGATCAACAAAGCGTCTTACAAGCGCGTGCTCCATTTCACGGTCCTCAGCTGGCCAATACCACAGCGCCAGGGTTACCCGCAGCAACCACTGCGCGGCCAACGGGTCGTCGTAACCGATCACTTCCCGAGCCAGACGGGCCACGCCCGGCGACGCTGTCAACCATTCGCCTTCGTGGGTCGGTCGTATCGAACCCATCATCAGGTCACCGAGCGGCTCTGCCCGGATGTGCTCTAGCGCAACCACTATGGCCGTTACTACACGCTCAGTGCCTTGTAAACCCTTGATCGCCTCACGCACTAACCCGACGATTCGTGACGAGGTGCGCATGGTCACGGCTTCACGGATCGCAGCCTTGCCGCCGGCGTGACGATAGATCGTGGCCGGCGAACAATGCACCTTGGCGGCCAGTGCCTCAATCGTGAACGCCTCGAATCCTTCGCGCGAGACCAACTCTGATGCCGCAGCGTAGATCCGGTCGGCGGCTTCGCTGCCTCGGTCGCGGCCGACCAACCAATCCTCACGTGTCATGACACCTTGTCCCCGTCCAACCGCAGATAAAATTCGCGCTCTCGCGTTGAGAATTGTCTTGAGTGTTCCAACCGACTCACATGCCTGTCGTGAGAAATCATCAAACTACTCCCGTCACTGGGCCTCTCAACCTAGACCCGCGCAGTCAACGACGTGATGCTCAGGAGCCCACGACGCATTGACGACTTCGACGAGCTCAGGGCGGGCACATCGAGCCCGACTCCCCCACCGAGAATCGCACGTCCCGGGCATCCTGGATCCGCAGAATAACTTGCGCACATGCAACCGTTCCTTCGAGCGACGAGGCAACTGGCTTTATCGTAGTGAGAATCGTGGACAGGATTCTATAAGCGAACGCGCAGGTCAGATAGTGCAGCTGCGAAACGCTTCCTGACTAGCATCCGAACGGACCTTTCAACTTCGTGTCGCGCCGTTGACGATGTAGGCAGCAGCGCCGAACCTGATGGCATGACGGTGGAGCGCCATCACTTCTGGTCGGCGGGCGCGCCACTCGCCCTGCACGCCCGCTCATCGACGAGCTTAAGGAGACCCTTGCTTTGGCGCACAACGCTTTTCACCCCGACCCGCGCGGTACCGCCTCGCCGGCCCACCTTTGCGTTCTTTAGTAACGGGCGAAAGCTGCAACGGTCATGGCGGTGAACAACAGCCCGCGCGGCATCCTTACATTACTTAAACCGCTTGGCAGCGCCGTCGAGATGAATCTCGCCGGGGCGATCCGCACACACCGGCAGGGCTATCGAGGCTGGACTGGCGCGGTCAACACCGACTACGACCCGCTGGACCCCACCACCGCGGCTCAGCCGCACGAGGCCTACCGAGCGCTGCACCGCAGCGGGCGCGTGCATTACAACCCCAAACGCGCCACCTGGATTTTAAGCCGACTCAATGACGTCCGCGCCGCGTTACGCGACACGGAGCAGGTCACCAGCGCCCGGGGCGTAACGCGAGTCAGGATGGCGGCCGACCTCTTAGTGCTCACCGACGGCGATCAGCACGCCCGACTACGCAAGCAGGTCCAGCCCGGCTTCACCCGCCGCGCGCTGGAAAACTGGCAGGAGATAACAGACAAACTTGCAGCCGAACTGGTATCCAAGGTGATCAATGAGCCCGGTTGCGACGTGGTAGAACGGCTTGCGATACCAATGCCGATGCGTCTCATCGCCGCGATCCTGGGGGTACCAGACGGCGACGTCGCCGACTTTCGACGATGGTCAGAAAACAGTGTTCGAATCATCAATTTCTCACCAACACCCAAAGGTGTTGTCGAGATCGCAAACTCGATGCGCGCAGTCCTCGCGCTACGACGATATTTCCTCCGTCACCTCGCCACCGGTGAGCTCAAAGATTCGGGCACCATGCTTGGGCGGCTGCTGGAACACAACACCGAAGGCAGCCTGAGCAACGATCAGCTGTTCTACGTTGCCCTGTTGCTGCTCATCGCCGGCAACGAGACGACTACCAATCTACTCGGTGGGCTATTCGAGACGTTGGCCCACAACCCAGACCAATACGATCTCATCCGCGCCAATCCCGATCTCATTCCCATCGCCGTCGAGGAACAGTTGCGGATCTCAAGCCCTATCCAGAACCTCTATCGCTATACCCGTGAGGACTATCAGGTCGGCGAGGTAACGATTCCCGCCGGCGCTCGCGTGCTCCTGTCTTTCGGTGCAGCTAACCGCGACCCGCTCGTCTTCGACAATCCAGACGAATACCGCGCAGACCGCAACCCTCGCATGCATGTCGGCTTCGGCTATGGCGCACACATGTGCGTCGGAGCTCCTCTGGCACGCATGGAAGCCCAGGCAGTGCTGCGTGAACTTGTCGACCGGGTCACCCGGATCACCGCCGTCGGCCCGACGACTTGGTCGACCAACAGCTCGCTGCGTGGTCCGACGCATCTGCCCATCAGGCTGCACAGCAGCTGAGTCTGGTCCTTCACGCTGCGCAATGAATCCAGCTAACCGCCAGCGGCCGCGCGCTGCAGGCGTCGTCTTCGCGGCCTCCGCGGCGCCGCACGAAAACCCCGCGTTGGCCGCGGAGTGTTCGCGGCGCAGGCGGCCGGCGCCTTCGGCCTGCGTGCGACAACTTCCAAGTGGGTCAATCGAAGAGCCGACCTGGTCGCGGTCGCAGGTGGATTCCCTGTCTTCGAAGCGCACGAGCGACAGTCGTAGGGGAGATGCCACCGTACCGAGCAGCAATCCACGCCAGTGAGCGGCCGACATTGTAGAAGGTGGCGGCTTCCCTAGCCTGCTCGTCCGTCAGGCCTTGGCGACGGATTGTCGCACCTTCCTCGCGCAGCACCGCCGAGATTCGGGATTTCGATACGTGGTACATCGCACCGAGGTCGGTCGTGGTGATGCCGGAGTTGTATTTGGCGATGATGTCGGCGGTGTCTTCGGCGCTCAGAGATCGTTTGTGACGACGTGGCAGAGACTGATCTGCCGACAGGGATCCACGTGCGGGCAAGGCGGCGATGCGTTCTAGCAGGTCAGACCATTTCCTTGACAAGTGCGCAAGGTTCGAGTTTCTTCCTATTGCCTCCACCAAGATAGGACCAGTTCAGAGCGTTAGAACAGAGCGATCGAATTCTGCATGTCAACACCAGGTCAGCGTTCGTGGCTATGACGTCGACTGTGGCATCGATACGCAGCAGCTCTCGCAAGGATGGAACGACGTATTACGCCGTCTGGTGTCGGCACACCGGCAAAGCAGATGCCGACCAGCTTCGAGGATGTGGAGGCCGCCGAGAGGTTTATGGGACTCGCCGACATTTCCATGCAGTTCGACCGATGCATGGGAGCATCGTCGCTATGACGGTGGTTCTTGCCTTGCGCTGCGCCGACGGACTTGTGCTCGCTTCGGATTCTCAAATCACCGATCCGGTGCGAGGTCTCAGCTACCCAGCGCAGAAATTGCACAGGTTGGGTGACCGCGCGGCGTGGGGAGGCAGCGGATCGCGCGCAGTGCTTTACGACCTGAAGCAGATATTCGACACCGAACCCGATGCTGTGGTTGAGGCGCCCGACATCGGTCACGCCCTGCAGCAGCGGGTCCTTCCCGTGCTACAGCATCACTACACGCACTTCATTGAGGAGGTGCCCGGGGGAAAGCCCGGTGCCACCCCGGCGACCTACGTGATTGCCGCGGGTTACGCGGGCGATCGTCCGTTCATCGTCGACATCGATCCTCACGGACTGATCGGGCATTACGAAGAGACCGGGTTTCAAGCCGTCGGCAGCGGCGCACCGATGGCCCAGCAGGCCTACGCACTGCTCGCGCATTTCCAGATGGCCGAGCGCCCCGTCGATTATGGCGTGGTGGCGGCGCTGCGGGTGCTGGACGCACTCGATGCTTCCTCGCCCAGTATCGGCGGCCCTATGGATGTCTGTCGGATCACGACCGACGGGGCTCACCACTTTGAACCCGAAGAAATCGCAACCCTTCGCAACCACGTGGCTCGTTGGATTGAGCTTGAACAGCGAGCTCTGGACGAGTTGTTCGCCTAACCGGTCCGATCGCCGAGCCCATTGACGCCCGCCCGCCAGCGCGGTAACCGCAGCGAGTGGTGAGGCGCAATGACTTTCGGCCGCAACGGGTTCGGGCTGATGGCCGGGCACCGGCTGTGGGTTGGAGGTCCGCATCTGTTGACGCCGTCAACACCATTCGCGTATTCCCGGGTGTTTTCGCGTACTTTCGCGTCGTTTTGCGTACTGAAATCTCGCGTTTCCGCAGGTCAGTGCCATTTAAGAGCCGGATTCGATTCCCGGCAGCTCCACAGGAGTAAAAGCAGGTCAGGGTGTGTTTTAGCCCTGACCTGCGTCTTTTGTGGGCATTTGCGCACACCCCGATACCAGGTCGTCCATTTTGTTGGCTATGTCGTCGAGAATTAGCCCGTCCCGCGCTCGTTGAGAAATTCCGTGACGTCGGCTGCGAATTCGGCGGCGTGCTGGAACAGGAATCCGTGAGCGGCGTCGGGGTAGATCTTGACCCTGGCTTGGGGGATGAGACCGGCCAGTAGATGGGAGAAGTGCGGCGGGATCATGGGGTCGCTGTCGCCGTTCGCGATGAACACTGGATGATCGATCGCGCTGACGCGCTGGAGCGCTGCATGATTGGGGATGCCCCAGTCGCATACAGCGTCGTACTGCGCCTGCCTGGTCGCCCAGGTGGTAGCTTCATCGACCTCGGTGGTGCGCGCATATATGCGTCCCAATACCTCCTGGCCCGCTTGACGGCTCGCGGGGGAGGAAGTGAAAAAGACGTCGAGATAACCGTTGGGGTCGGGCTGGGGCTGACCCACTGCTTTGATTACCTCAGGGGCCCAGCCATGCATCCCGGTCCCGCCTCGCGGTGCTGACGAGGCCAGTACGAAGCGGCGAACGAGGTCGGGCCGAATGAGCGCGATCTCTTGGGCGACGAAGCTGCCAATCGAGAACCCAAGCAGATCAACACGTCCCACGTCCAGCGCGGCGATAAAGGCAATGGCGTCACGAGCCATCTGCTCGATCGTGTCAGGTGTTGTTCCGGTTGTGGCTCCAACACCGGCATTGTCGAATGCCACGACGCGAGTATGTGAGGCCAGAGCGTCGACCAGTTGTGGGTCCCAGTTCTCCAGGTTGCCGCGGAAGTGTTGCAGCAGCACCAACGGGACTGCGCCGGTGCCGATTTCACGGCATGCATAATCAATGCCGTTGTCGGCCTGAATGACCTGATTGGGCGTGGTGCCGTAGCTAAGTCCCGATGTGGTGGTCATGTCGTCCTTTCGACCGCAGCCACGCGGTGTTCAGTGAGTCCGCGGTGCTGTGCGTTGACTGAATACCGATCATCCGCCACCCCGCCGGCCGTCGCGCCAGCTCGAAATGTGCCGCTTGACGGTCGATTTCGCTCCCATCAGTTCGACAGCGCGACAAGATCGCCCCAATCGCCGCGCCATCTCGGTGATAAACCGTCACCTCGTGATCCGGGACGGCTGTGGACGCAAACCCCTGACCGCGCAGTCGGTCATGGGTCTGTGCCGAGACGCGCACCACCTCTGCTGGGTTGAGAAGCCACTGGGTTGTTCGGTCAGTGGCGTAATGCAGTGGTACCGACCAGTAGTCGAGGATAAAGTCGGGTCCGCGAGCAATCGCGCCAGTCCCCACCGCAACCCAGATGGCGAGGTAATCGTCGAAGAACCACTGTGTCACTTCGTCGTGGACCGGCGACAGGGCACGAAGGTTATTCATAGCCGTTGTGAATCCCGTAAAGCCGGGAGCAGTTTGTCGATCGTGATCGGGAACTCTCGGACGCGCGCCCCGGTGGCGTTGAACACGGCGTTGGCCACGGCGGCGGCGGATCCACAGATGCCGAGCTCGCCGAGCCCCTTAACGCCGATGGCGTTGGCCTTGTCGTCGAACCCGTCGACAAAGACGGCATCGATGTCGGTGACGTCGGCGTGCACCGGCACCAGATACTCGGCTAGGTCGGCGTTGACGAAGGCACCGGTATGCGCATCTGGCACGGCGCCTTCCAGTAGGGCCATTCCCAATCCGAACGTCATGCCGCCAATCAGCTGCGAACGTGCCGTTTTCGCATTGAGGATTCGGCCCGGCGCAAAAACGCCCAGCATGCGGCTGACGCGGACCTCCGCTGTGTCACTGTCGACGCGGACCTCGGCGAAGTGCGCACCATAGGTCGCGATGGAGTAGTCGGCGTAGTTGGGGTCCTGCATCATGTTGACGCAAATGCCCTCGGCCTCCAGGCCTGCGGGATGATTTCGCGCCATGACGTCTGATAGCGGTTCCGATAGGGCTCCGTCGCTGAGGCGCCCCTCCGAGAACACCGTGGGCGTGGTCTCCTGACCGTGCAACGGGGAGCGTGGATCGTTGCTTGCTGTGTGAGCCAGCATCTGGCGAAGTTTCTCGCAGGCGTTGTGCAGCGCCACGGTCGCGCTCGCGGCGCCCCATGACCCGGCCGACCCCATGCTCTTCGGCAGGTCGGACCGTCCGAGTTCCACGCGGACAAGCTCCATAGGCAGACCCAGCTCTTCGGCGGTGAGCTGGGTCAAGATGGTGTAGGTGCCCGTGCCGATATCTGTCATATCCGATAGGACGACGGCATTGCCGTCGGGCTCGATGCGCACGCGTACCGCCGCATCCATGATGGGTTGCACCCGCGTCGCCGACGCTGCCCCGTAGCCGATGAGCCACCGGCCGTCTCGAACACTAGCGGGTCTGTCCGGACGGCGGCTCCAGCCGAAGCGGGCCGCGCCTTCCTTCAGGCACTCGACCAAGAGCCGTTCAGAGAAGGGCACATCACGCTCGGGGTCGCGTGCGGGTTCGTTGCGGATCCGCAGCTCGACAGGGTCGACGCCGACCTCGTGCGCGAGCTCGTCCATCGCGCACTCGAGTCCCAGCAGACCGGAGGCCTCGCCAGGGGCGCGTACATCTTCGCCGTCCAGCATGTCCAATTGCACCAAGCGGTGTCGGGTACGCCGGTGCGGCGCGGCGTACAGGCTGCGAGTTGACACAGCGATCGGATCGGCGAACTCCTCCTTCGGGTTGGTGTGGGTTATGGCTTCGTGTGCCACAGCGATGAGGCGACCGTCCTCGCCGGCGCCCAGACGTATCCGCTGAAGTGACGCAGGACGCGCACCCACCACCTCGACGATCTGCCGGCGGGTCAGCGTCACCTTCACCGCCTGATTCAGGTGTTGTGCTGCCAGCACCGCAAGAATCGCTTCGGCATGCACGCGCAGCTTGGAACCGAATCCTCCGCCGACAAAGGGGCTGATGACGTGAATGCGTTCAGGGTCCACCCTTATGGTGGCGGCAATCGAAGCTCGCGACGCATCAACGATCTGGGTGCCAACGTAGACGAACAGATCGTCACCGCGGGGTACGACGGTACAAGCGTTTGGCTCCATGGGTTGTGCGAAGTACCACGGCAACACATAGTGCTGATCCACCTTGTACGGCGCGGCGGCGAATCCTTGGTCGAAGTCGCCCAAGTCGGTATCGGGCGGAAATCCAGCCGGCAGTGCCGCGGGAGCGTACGCCTCGCTCATTCTTTGGTGTAGGTCGAAATGGCCTGTCGCTGATTTGTATTGGACCTTGACGAGCCGCGACGCGGCTTGCGCTTGTTCGAGCGTGGTGGCGACGACGAGGCCGATGGCGTCGCCGTAATGATGGATCTCGGTGCCGCTGATCGTGGGGTGAGCGCGCCAGTACGCCCATGGAATTGACTCGTCGCGCACCCCCTGGGCGGGGACGTTCTCATGGGTGAGCACCACGCGCACACCGGGTGCCTGCTCGGCCTTCGACACGTCGATCGTCTGGATCTGGCCGCGCGCAATTGTTGCCGTGATAACAACCCCATAGAGAGTGTCGTCCGCGTGGTGCTCGTAGGCATAGGTTGCCTGGCCCGTTACCTTGGCCGGACCGTCGACTCGACTGACGCCACGCCCGATCATGAGGGCCTCTGGTCGATCATGGCCGCAACGTCGGTCAGGGTACGGCGCAACGTGTTTCGAGCGAGCTCGATCTTGAAGTCGTTCTCTCCACGGCCAATCGCCCCGTCGATCGCGATGTCGGCAGCGGATTGGTAGGTCGACGGAATCGCCGGTCGCCCCCTTAACGCGGCTTCGGATTCGGTGGAACGCCAAGGCATGTGCGCGACACCACCGAACGCAACCCGTGCCTCGGTTATCGTGTCGCCCTCGATGTCCAGAATCACCGCGACCGACACCAGGGCGAACTCGTATGACGCTCGATCACGGACTTTGCGGTAGCGCTGTCTGCCCGGCGGTGGCGGGGGCACGGTTATGGAGGTGATTAATTCATTGGTAGCCAAGTTAGTTTCGAGATGCGGCGTCGTGCCAGGCAGACGATAGAACTCATCAATCGGTAGATCGCGGGTCGTCGTTTCCGGGCTAAGAAGTCCGACCCTAGCTCCCAGCGCCGCTAGCGCGACTGCCATGTCGGAGGGATGCGTGGCGATACACGCGTCACTTGCGCCCAGGATGGCATGGTTACGATTGGCGCCGTTGAGGGCAGCGCAGCCCGAGCCGGGCTGACGCTTGTTGCAACTCGCGGCGGTGTCGTAGAAATAGTGGCAACGTGTGCGCTGTAGCAGATTACCGCCAACCGACGCCTTGTTGCGCAGCTGCCCCGACGCACCGGCGAGCAGCGCCTCAGTGAGAACCGGATACCGGCTGCGCACAACCGGATTCGCGGCGACATCGGAGTTTCGCGCCGAAGCGCCGATTCGCAGCTCACCCTGGGACAGCTCTTCGATCGCCGTCAACGGAAGCCGGCTGACATCGACCAGATGGGCTGGGGTTTCAATCTCCAGCTTCATCAGGTCGATCAGATTCGTTCCACCACTGATGAACTTGCTATCGGGGCGTGCCGCGGCGGCAGAACAGGCTGTGCTCGGATCTGTCACACGTTCGTAGGTGAACGATCTCACTTTGCGACCCCACCGCGTACATGGCGGATCGCAGCGACGATGTTTGGATACGCCGCACAGCGGCAGATGTTGCCGCTCATACGCTCCCGTATCTCAGCCTGTGTCAGCTCAACCGGTTCGACGCCCACGTCCTCCGTCGCGTGGCTGGGCCACCCAGCGTCTGCCTCGGCGAGCATGCCTACGGCTGAACAGATCTGACCCGGAGTGCAGTAACCGCATTGGAAAGCGTCGTGTTCGATGAAGGCAGCCTGCAAGGGATGCAAGGAATCTGGGGAGCCGAGGCCCTCGATGGTGATGACGTTATCGCCGTCATGCATCACGGCCAGTGTCAGACATGAGGTGATGCGACGGCCGTTGAGCAGTACCGTGCAGGCACCGCACTGGCCGTGATCGCATCCCTTCTTCGTTCCCGTCAGTTGGAGGTTCTCGCGCAGAAGGTCAAGCAGGGAGGTGCGCGGGTCGACTGCGAGTTGGTATGGGCGGTCATTGACGGTCAGCTCCACGGTATACACCAGCTCCTCGGAGTGATGCTCGCTGGCGTTTGGGCCGGTTTCATCAGTCATGTTTGTACCGGTTTCTCTTGGGCTTCAGCTGTTGAGGAGCAGTCGTGCGTTGGCCAGGAAGAGGTCTCGCGCCAACCAACTCTTCGGGGCCCTGACTCATTCACCCCAGCGCGAGGCCGCGACGTTCAGTTCTAGTTGTGAGAGATGCGGTGGGGTTGACCGTTCACGCGCCAGCACGGCGCCGAGCGAGTACCCCGGCCCGCGGTCGGGAACCTCGCGAACCTGTTCCACGATGTCGTCGACGATGCTGCGGCCAATCGCCAGCCGTGGGTAGGCCGCGTGAATGGCCGCGGCCTGCTCGTCGGTCACCAGCTCGGTGGAATACCCGAGGTCGATGCCGACGCCGGCACGTACGAGCATCGACAGCGGACCGCGACGCTCGGAGATGCCGTCCGATGTGTGCACTGCGATCGCTTCCCAGACCTTGTCCACCTCTGCGGCTTCCAGTCCGTGTGCTGTAAGGAATTCGGCGGCGCGGTCAGCGCCATCGATCTCGAAGCGGACCGGTTCGCGCGCGCCCCGGCGCAGTCCAAGGTCGTGCAGGACCGTCGCGGCGAACAGCAAGGACTCATCGACCTCGCCAGCGAGGGCCAAATGATTGCGCAGGATTCGTGCGAAGGCCCAACTGCGCACACTGTGATTGGCGACCGGGCGATTCTCCTCACTGAACACCAAGTCCAGCGCGGCCGCCGCCCACGGAATCGGGGGAGGCGTATGGGGCGACTCTGTCTCTGAGGGCGCGTGCTCAGTCGTCATGGCATCCAGTGTCGTCCCGACGTCCGCTTGCGGCCACTGGCTATAAGCCATTGTTCAATATATTCAAGCCAACTTCTTGAGCGGTGACACCGCCCGTGATGGGGAGATGAGTGGTGGCTTGAAATCCTTGATCAATATAATCAAGCCCATGGATCAGCACCGTGTGGTCGTCCTTGCACTAGACGACGTAATTCCACTTGACTTCGCGCTGCCGGTTCAGGTGTTCTCGCATCTGCCCTATCGGATGCGGGTGTGCGCCCCGACGACCACTGTGCGCACCACCGCCGGATTTACGATCACGCCCAACGTAGGTCTGCGTGCGTTGGCGCGCGCGGACACCATAGTGGTGCCGGGTTACCGCCCGCATGACGTACCTCTGGATCCGTCGGTGCTATCAGCCCTTCGCCGCGCGCACGCCCGCGGCGCGCGGATGATCTCGATCTGCGTGGGCGCCTTCGCTCTTGCTGAAGCCGGCATCCTCGATGGGCGACCTGCCACCACGCACTGGCAATTCGCCGCCCAACTGGCCAACCGGTACCCCGGCGTCGACGTGCGTCCTGACGTCCTCTACGTCGACGACGGCGACGTCCTCACATCGGCGGGTGTCTCCTCGGGGCTCGATCTGTGCCTCCATGTCGTGCGCAAAGACTTGGGAGTGGACGTCGCGCGCCGCGTCGCTCAGGCGCTCGTAGCCGCCCCACATCGCGAAGGAAACCAAGCGCAGTTCATCCCACGCCCCCTCGACGTGACGGGCACCGGACCTATTGCGGCACTCTGCACCCTGATCAAGGACAACCCGCGAGATGAATTCACGCTCGAAGGCATGGCAGCGCGATGCTCGATGTCAGCGCGTACGTTCACGCGCCGGTTCCGCCATGCCACCGGGGCTACTCCGCTGCAGTGGGTGCTCTCCCAGCGGATGGATAACGCTCGGCGAATGCTGGAGACTACGGATCTGTCTGTCGACGAAGTCGCGGAGCGATGCGGTTTCGGCACGACGTTGAACCTGCGGACCCACTTCCGGCGCCGGCTCGACACCACACCGACGGCTTATCGGCGCAGCTTTCGCGCGGGCGTCGCGTAAGCATTTGATCGCAACGAAACGGGGCCTCTATCCTCGAGATGCGCCAAAGCTGTTGAACTACAGCCGATATCGCTGACTATTGTTGCTCTCGGCCTACCTCGCATGCCGC
Organism: Mycobacterium sp.; assembly: GCF_032159765.1. GTDB lineage: Bacteria > Actinomycetota > Actinomycetes > Mycobacteriales > Mycobacteriaceae > Mycobacterium. The sequence continues at coordinate 38,669 of NZ_JAVHWM010000174.1, forward strand.
ACGAATCGGCCGCTCTAGTGAGCGCAACTGCGCGCTGTCAGTCGAGGGGCTTGCTGGGCACATTTTGGGCACATTTGGTGTCCACAGAGGTCAATTCTGGTGAATTTCACCAAAATGTTGTTTCGCAGCTCAGCGCCGGTCCGGCTCAGGGACCTGCACCCCGAAACGGGTTCGATTCCCGGCAGCTCCACCAGAGAAAGGCCGCAGAGTTGCGGCCCTTTTTCTTCGGTTCAACGGGCGAGATCGACGGTCAGCGGTTCGGCAAGTTCAGTCGGGACGGATCGACCACGTAGCACAGCCGAGCCTCGGAACACCCAGTGCTGTTGCTCGGTTGGCGTAGCAGATCTAATCGCACTGCCGGAGGCCAGGATCCGCGAATCCCATTGCTTCGCGTGGCCCGCCCGAGCGAGCTGCCTCATTCACCGCATCACCAATCACGGTGTATTCGTAGCGGTGCTCTGCGCCGATGTTGCCGGCGAAGACGGAACCAGCCGAGACTCCGATGGCGAAGTCGAGCTGAGGCGGCCTCCTCAAACTTTGCGTTGACACACGAGCCGTCGCCAGCGCGGCTTACGCTGGCTCATCGATGGCAAGCGGCGCGCCGAAGACTGCCAGGGCAGCATCACCTTCGACTTTGTTTCTCAGCCCATCGCGGTCGTCGACTGCAGCGACCACCCAATCGGAAGAACTCATTCAGTAGTTCGGCTACCGCCTGCGGCGGTCGCGAACTAGCCAACGACGTCGAGTCGACCAAGTCCACGTAGAGCACTCCGACCTCGCGGACATCGCCACTGAGTGACGTTCCGTGTTCGATTGCGCGTCGGGCCACATCGGTTCCGACATGCCGCCCGAGCAGATCTCGGGGCGCACACTGCGCACCAGGAATGCCCGGATAAAGTAGCGCTGATCATCGGCGACTTCCTGGCCGAGGTTGATCGAGGTAATGGGAGAGTGCGCCATGGCGCGACAAAAGGCGGTTGAGCCGAAAACCAACGGTGACGAGCGAGTCGACGCGAACGTACCCAGCTGGCAGCGTGACAGTGTCGATCGATCACTGCGAAACGCGATCGATCGCGCCCGCAAGCGCAGCGATCGGTTCGTTGACGCCGGTATCGAATTGCTGTCCGAACGCGACGAGAGTGACTTCTCCATCCAGGACGTGGTCGACCGCTCAAGTCAATCGCAGCGCACCTTCTACACGTTCTTCGACAGCAAAGACAGCCTGATGCTGGCCGTATACGAGACGATTCTGCGCAAGACCGCGATGCCGATCTTGCAAAAGCAATGCGAGGGCATCGACGATCCGGTGCTGCGGCTTCGGGCGCTCCTGGATGCGTTGTCGGAGATCACCGAGATGCCCGCGCGGCTGGCACGTGGGTTGAGTGTCCTGCACCTTCGACTCGCGGAGATGCGGCCAACCGAACTCGCCAGCGCACTGGAACCCTTGCACAGCTTCATCGTCGAATTGCTCACCGGCATCGCCAAAGCGGGCCGGCTGCGGGAGGACCTACCCCTGCATACACAAGCGGCGCTCCTTCAGGAATTGCTGCTGGCGTCGACCCACTCCAGGGTGTTGAGCGGCGGCAGTCAGACCAGCGTCGACGACCTATGGGCGTTCTGTTCGGCCGCGATACTGCGGCGCGAGGATTGAGCGCCGAGGCAGCATGCCCGAATCAGGTCACGGCGCCTGCGATCTTGAGGGCAATCAAGTCATCAACCACACGTTGACACGATGGGTTTCTCGACGGCGATAGCGTCGAAGACTGCAGGCCGTTCCGGCTGACCTCAAGCCTGAATCTCAGGTGCTGGGAACGGAACTCCCGCGGCGTCGCACCATCGGCTGAGCATCTTCAGCATCGCATCGGGGTTGTAGATGTCCTCTTCCCGCCACCACTGATTGTCTCCCGCATACTGCAACAGCGTCCAGGACTCCACTGAGAACGGTTCTGAGCCGTTTATATGTGGCATCTCGTTGCCGACGGCGAAGACGACCAGACCGGCTTCTTCGTCAAACGTGCGCCAGCGCAACGGATATCGCATCTGCGACCACATCGACATCGCCGGGATCAGCCACGCCTTGATCTCCTCGCGCCCGTGAAACGTGCCCACGAAGTGCTCGACGTAGACCGCATCCACGGTGAACAGTTCGCAATAGGCCTCCCAGTCGCCGCTTTCCTGGGCCGACCGGCTCACCGCCATGAAGTGGTCGTGGGCGGCGGCAAGTTCTTCTCGAGTGAACATTACTGACTCCGTTTCATTTTCGTGTCCTCAGAGCAGTCCGCGTGCACCGTGTGGTGGCAGGTCCAGGTAGGTGAGTACGCCAGGCGCCGCGTCACACACCGCAGGGATGGCATTGGTTACCGGGGTGACCGCGACGATGTAGCCGGCGTGAGTGGTGTCTCCGAAATCTGACGTCAACAACATATCGACCTTGATGTTCGGCTCGCCGTCGATGATGACGCGGTAGACGTCGTCGAGGCCATGCTCGCGGAAGTCTTCACGCCGTAGCTTTGTGATGTGCTCGATCACGATGCGCGGCTGGCCATCGACGATCCCGTTGATCGAGAACGACATTCCGGAAACGGTTCCCTGAGTGATGCGGCCGGAGGCGATGTCGAAATCCTCGTCGGCGTAGATCACCCGGTGGGCCTCCTCGATACCCTCCAACGTCACACCGATTGCGTCGGCGAGCATCGCAATGCTGGGACCCCAGATACTCGATGTCACGCCGGGCGAAAGAATCATCGAGGACGAGGTGTCAGGCTTGCCGAAGCCGTAAAGGTCGAGCTGCGGGTTGTTCCAGGGCCCGTAGTTGTAGATCTCGAACAGCTTGATCGAGCGGACCTGCTGGGCGATAGTCAGCGGCGCCAACGCAAGTCCGAATCCCGCCCATCCGGGATCCCCGCCACTGGTGTAGAACGACGACGCCCCTGCTAGGCAAGCCTCATGCAGACGGTCATAGACGTTGCCGCCCTTTGCCTTCGGATAGACAAGAGCCGGGTCCGATGCGTTGACGACGTTCTTCCCGGCCCGTAGCATGCGGACGCAGTCGTCGACGACCTCGTCGTCTCGACCCATGCTGCTAGCGGCGTACCAGATACAGTCCGCGTCGCCGGTAGTCAGTGCGTCGGCGTCCTGCGTTGCGAGGAGTCCGATCGGCGGCAACCCGCAAAGCTCACCCACGTCGCGGCCCGCCTTCTCCGGTGACGACACCCACGTGCCGATCAGCTCCAGATCAGGGTGCTTGAGGATGGTTTGCACGGCGAGCGCTCCGAGATTACCCGTACCCCATTGGACGACTTTGTATGTCACGTTCGTTCTCCGATCGGATCAGCAGGACCCATCGGCGGTCAACATGCGTACGAGACCTTGGCGGTCGATCTTGCCGGTGGGCAGCATGGGCAGGTCGTTCTCCGCGATCAGCCGAATGACCTTGGGCACCTTGAACGTCGACAGGTTGCGGCGAGCGTGGGCGACGATGACCTCGACCGACAACTGCGCCCCACTGGCGGGCACGACAGCAGCCCCGACTACCTCTCCGCGGACGGGGTCCGGCAGGGCGACCGCGAAGCTGTGCAGGACCTCAGGCATCGAAGCCAACACCGACTCGACCTCCGCGGGTGACACGTTGGATCCCGCCGTCTTGATGAGAGTGCTTGCGCGGCCGGTGAAGTGCAGGTGGCCGGCGTCGTCGAACCATCCCCGGTCCCCAGTGGCATACCAGCCGTCGGGGCCGAACACCTCGTGGCGTTCCTGTTTGTAGATGCCGTTCATCAGGATCTGACCACGCACCTGGATTTCGCCCTCGTGACCCGCGGTGGCCTCGGCGCCCGTTGCCGGGTCGACGATCCGGTGCGACACCACACCAGGTAGCGGAATTCCGAAGGAGCCGCGTCGTTCCGGTGACAGCGGGGTGTCGGGCACCTCGGCCATCGTGTGCGGGCCGCCGGTCTCGGTCATGCCCAGCATGTTGGACATCAGGTCGGGCTCGCGTGGTCGCCGATCGGGTGGCAGCGCCTCAAGCATGGTGCCGCCTCGCACGCTGGAGAGGTCACGTTTAGCGAAGTCGGGATGGTCGGCCATCGCCCGGCTGGCCTGCAGCCAGCACGAGATGTACGTCGCTCGTTCCCGCTCCAACAGGCCTAACGTGCTGCCCGGCTCGAATACATCCTGCGCGAGGATCGCCGCGCCGGTCGAGAGTGCTTGCAGCACAACCATCGTCAAGCCGCCTACCCAGAAGAACGGCATCGGGGAGTAGACGCGGTCGGTCGAGGTGACACCGCGATGGTGCGCCAGAATGTAGGCGTGCCGCACCAGGCTGCCATGAGTGTGCACAACGGACTTCGGCAGCGCCGTCGTCCCCGACGTGGTGACCATGACGAGGTCATCGGCGGGCCCTACCTCGGCTTCGGCCGAAGCTGTCAGCGATGCAACAGATTCCGCTCGCCGCGGCCACGGTGATGCCCAGGAGTGGTCACAGTCGGGCCAGACGTGGACACGCCGCAGAAAGGGCGCTGCCGGCTCGGCGATCGCGGCGCCCCCATCTGTCAAGCCGGGCAGCGCTTCCTGCACCCGCTCGACGAGGTCGCGGCCGGCGATCGACTGGCCCATGAGCACCACCTGGACATCGGTGTGCCGCAACAACCGCGCGAGTTCAGCGCCGGGGGCGAACGTTGACAAGGGAACAGTGAGCGCGCCGATTCGTGCCGCTGCCAGCCAGGAGATCAGCCACTGGGCGCAGTTAGGAAACAGGATGCCAACCCTGGTTCCCTTGCCGACACCACCGGCCAGCAAGGCGTCTGCCAATTCCAGCGACGCGGTATCGGCCTCGGCAAAGGTCAGCCGCTCGTCGTCGGTGATGAGGAACGCGCCGTCGGGCGCGTCACGCCTGAGGGCGAGAAGCTCGGGGATGCTGGCCGGCATGGCGCTGGGCGTCGAATCGCCGGCCACCGCATGGGCCCCGGCCATCAGCCGACGTGGACGGGGATGTGGGAGTAGCCAGCGACGTTGGACATGGTGACCCGGCGCAGACCGTCGGTGTCGACGTCGAATCGGGGCCAGCGCTCGCGCAGCTGGTGGAAGGCGACGCGGCTCTCGAGTCGCGCGAGCCAGGAGCCCAGGCAGCTGTGTGCGCCGTACCCGAACGCCAACGTGGTGGCCCCGCCTCGGCGGATGTCGAACGCGTCGGGCCGCTCGTAGGCACGCGGGTCGCGGGTAGCGGCGCCGGTGACCAACAACGTCGGAGAGCCCTCGGGAATGGTCCCGCCGTCCAACGTGACGTCACGGGTGGTGAATCGGCCCTGATACTGCGACGGCGGGTTGAGTCGCAGCATCTCCTCGATCGCTCCCGGGATCAGGTCGGCGTCTTGGAGCACCAGCTCCCACTGGTCGGGATTGTTGTGAAAGGCCATGACGCCGTTGCCCATCAGCTTGGTGACCGTTTCACTGCCGGCCGAGGCAAGCAGCACCGAGAACGTGGCGATGTCCTCGTCGGTGAGCCGGTGCGTGACCCCGGACTCATCCTCAACGGTCGTGGTCACCAGCCGGCTGATGATCAGGTCGTCGGGTTTGCGCCTCTTTTCGCGCGCCAAGTCCAGGAAATATTCGCCCATCGCCGCCGAATCCGCCACCCCGCTCTCGGTGGCGAACGGATTGTTCTCCTCGCGGTGCAGGAACCCGTCGGTCCACAGCCGGATCTGCTGGCGTTCCCCGTCCGGCACGCCCAGCATCGAGGAGATGATCTCGACCGGGAACAGCGCCGCGAAGTCGGCAACGAGGTCGAAGTGATCCTCGCCCGCCAGCGCCTGCACATGCGACGTGACGATGTCGGTCACCAATGGCTCGAGGTTTGCGATCGCTGCCTTAGTGAACACCTGGCGCACCAGCTTGCGCAGCCGCTCGTGCTCTGGCGGATCCATCAGGATCAACATCTTGAGTTCGTCGAACCTGTGGCGCATCGACAAAGCGTCCAGGGTAACACCGTAAGCGCTGCTAAAACTCTCCCAGTCCCGGTGCGCGGCAACGACATCCGCGTTGCGGGTGAGGGCGTAGAAATCCCACCTCTCGCTGTAGTACACCGGTGCCTCGTCACGCATCCAGCGATAGGTGTCATACGGGTCGTCGAAGAAACTGTCGGAGTATGGGTTGAACTCCATAGGGGAGGCGTCGTCGCGCGGTTTGGTTGCAGATGCCGCATCCTGATCGGTCGACATATCAGGCGCCCACCTGCATCAGGTTCGACAAATTGCTGCCCATCACCATCGCGATCTCGTCGTCGCCCAGTTCGGGGTGGCGATCGGCGTAGCTGAGCGGAACGGCGAGGCCTTCGGGATGTGGGTAGTCCGAGCCGAAGAGGATGTGGTCGATTGGGACCAGTTTGGCGAGCTCGGCCACGTTCTCCTCCCAGAACGGATTGAAGTAGACACAACGCCGGATCGCCTCCACCGGGTCCTCACCGTAGAGCTGCGGCATTTTCTTGTGGGTATCGCTGAGGTTCTGTAAAAGCCTTGGCAGCCAGGTTGTTCCGTTCTCCACCATGGCGATACGCAGTTCTGGGAATCGGGTGAGCAAACCGTGACAGGCCATCGCGGCCACGGCGTCCTCGGCAGGGTTACGGGCCAGGGTGTAGTACGAGCGGAACGGTGTGGACTGGAAGGGTCGGAACTCCCCGGCGCCTTCCCAGTCGCCCGCGTAGCGGGAATACCCACTGTCGGACGCGTGCATGATGACGAGCACGCCGGTCTCGACCACCCGCTTCCAGAACGGGTCGAACTCGGGCAGGGCGAATGACCGCGGGCCGTGGAGTCCGGGGACCGGTGCCGGCCGGATGAGTATGGCGCGCGCACCGCGCTCGACCACCCAGTTCAGCTCGTCGATCGCCTTCTCGACGATGGGCAGGGTGATGATCGGTGTGGTGAAGATGCGGTCCTTATAGGTAAAGGACCAGGTCTCGTCCAGCCACTCGTTGAGGGCGTGGATGATCGTGTGGGTCGCTTCTGGGTGTTCGCGGAACCGTTCCTCCACCAGGCTGGCCAGCGTGGGGTACATCATCGACTTGTCTATGCCCTGCTCGTCCAGCAGCGCCAGTCGGGGCCCGGGTTCACGCATCGCGGGGGTCGACTCGATCGCCTTGCCCAGGATCTCGCGCTGGCTCTTGCCTTCGGGGTTGCCGTTGTGGAAGTAGTCCTCCTGAGCGCCCGGCGCGGCGACCTTGTCGAAGGTCGGGTTGGGAATGTAGTCGCTGATCTGTCCCAGCGTGGCGATCTTGGTGCGTCCGTCGACTTCGACGTACCGGATCGCGCCCTTGTACTCCGGCGGCAGGTACTTCGTCAATGCGTCGCGGGTCTCGTACATGTGGTTGTCGCCGTCGAAGACCGTGAATCCCAACTTCTGTGTCATCGAACTCCTCCTTGTGCTGGCCTCGTCGACACCTCGAGCGGTGATTGCGTAGGTTGCCACTCCGCGCCAGAGTAGGTCGTGTGCTCGTTTACTCTAACATCGGGTGCGTACGAAGAGAATATGCCTTTACTCTAGTGAGGTGTATCTCCGCTGATATGGGTAATGTAACTCTCTGCGCTGCTCGCCCGTCGTCCTCGAGCCGTCGCGTGTAGGTGCCCAACTCACGAGGAGGAGCCCGGTGGATCTGCGCCTGAGCGAGGAGCAACGCGCCGTCCGAGACACGTTTGCGGCCCTGTTCCGCAAGGAATCCACGCCCCAGCGGGTCCGGATCGCCGAGGTCTCGGGTTTCGACGAGCCGTTGTGGCGCGGTTACGCCGACATCGGCGCGGTGGGGATCGGTGTTCCAGCAGATTGCGGGGGCGCCGATGGCGGCTTGCTGGAGCTTGCGCTGGTAGCGGAGGAAGCGGGCCGCCGCCTCGCTCCGATACCGGTTGCCGAGACCGCGGCGGCGGCCCGGCTGTTGGGCCGGTTGCGGGAAAAGCAGCTGTTGGGACCTATCTTGACGGGATCGAGCATCGTGTCGTTGGCGACGCGGCCCGCACCGGTGGGACAGCAGTGGCTCGTCGACGGGGCGATCGCCGACGGCGTATTGGCGCTGGACGGAGAGTCACTTCTGTACGTGACACGCCCTGATGGATTGCCGAAAATCCCCCGACGCAACCTTGGCGGCCTGGCTGTGGAGCGCTGGGACAGCACCGATTGTGAGCGCACGCCGCTCGCGGAAGGGGATCAGGCCTGGGGACTGTTCGCTGAGGCTCTTGACGAGGTTCGGGTGCTGCGGGCGGCGGCGCTGATCGGGCTGGCCGCCGAGGCGGTGCGCATCGGCTCTGATTACGCGAAGGTGCGTCACGCGTTCGGGCAGCCGATTGCGATGTACCAGGCCGTCGCTCACCCCTTCGCCGACGCTGTCGCGGCGTTGGACGGGGCGCAACTGTTGATCCACAAGGCCTGTTGGGCACTGGATTCGGGGTACACCGACGGGGCGGCGCTGGCGTCGATGGCCTTCGTATTCGCCGCCGAGACCGCGTATCAGGCGAGTCAACACAGCCTTCATGTCCACGGCGGGTATGGCTTCATGGAGGAGTACGACATCCAGCTCTACTACCGACGTGCCAAAGCGTGGGCGGTCGCATTCGCCGATCCGCGGGGCGAACTGCTCACCCTCGCCGACAGGCGCTTCGGCCCGGTGAGCACAGGAGGCCGCTGAAACATGGACTTCACTGAACCCGAGAACTGGGCCCGAATCCGCAGCGACGCAGAAGAGTTCGTCGCACAGTACGTCACCCGCAAGGTGATCGAAAACGAGCGACGCACCGGAGACGGCGCCGACCGGGAGCTGACGCGAAAATTGGGGGAGCGCGGATGGATCGCCCCGGCCTGGCCGGTGGACGAGGGCGGGGCCGGACTCGATCAATTCGAGACCGCTGTGCTGCTGGATACGCTGCGCCGGGGAGGCGTTCCCACGATCGGGCCCGGGACGACGATGCTGCCGGCCAACGCGATCAGGGCCGCGGGCTCCTCAGAGCTCAAGGCCAGAATTCTGCCGGGCGTTGCGGCCGGCGAGATTCTGATCTGCCTGGGCTACACCGAACCCGCGGGCGGATCTGATGTCTTCGCCTGCGCGACCCGCTCCGAGCGAGACGGTGACGAGTGGATCGTCAACGGGCAGAAGATCTTCACCACCTTCGCGCATCTGGCTGACTACTGCTTTCTGCTGACCCGCTCAGAACCGGGCTCCGCCGGTACCCGGGGCCTGACGATGCTGCTGGTACCGCTGGATTCACCGGGCATCGAAATCCGGCCCGTGCACACGATTGGCTATGAACGCACCAATATTGTGTTCTACAACGACGTGCGGGTCGCCGACGCCAACACGGTCGGCGAAGCGCACCAGGGGTTTTCGGTGATGCTGGCCGCGTTGGAGGCCGAGCAAAACGTCGCGCCCGCCTCGCGGACGGGATTGGTCGCCGCCGATGCACTCGAATTCGCCCGCACTCACTCCGGACCTGACGGCACCGCGCTCATCAGCGATCCACTGGTGCGGGAACGACTGGCACATATGACGATGGAAGCCGAGGTAGCCGACCTGCTCGCTTTGCGGGTGGCGTTCCTGGACGCCGAAGGCGACAAACCGGGCCCGGTGTCGGCGCTGTTCGGGCCGGAAAGCTATGTGCGGGCGTCGGCCGTAGCCGCCGACATCGCCGGAACCGCGGGCATGCTGGATTGGACTGATCCAGACGCTCCCGTTGACGGCGCGCTCAATGCCCATTACCGCAGCGCAGTTGCGACGACAATTTACGGCGGTTCCAGCGAAGTGCTGCGCAGCCTGATCGTCGAGAACAGGTTAGGGCTACCCCGCAGCCGTCCACGCCGCTGATCGCAGCCGGCACGACCTTGGTCATACAAAATCGCTGCCACCGTCGACGTTGAGGTGCGCACCGGTCATATAACCGTTGGCACGCGACGCGCAGAATGTGATCACAGCGGCGACTTCGTGGGGCAGGCCCATTCGGCCTAGATCCACCGACATGTGATGGGCGCGCTGCAGCAACCTAAATGCCGCGACCGCGTCGTCCATCTCGATTTCGGCCGCGGCCAGCATCGGTCGCGCCCAATCGGTGAGGATCGGGCCCGGGGCGACGGCGTTGACCAGGATGCCCTCGGCCGCTAGGTTGCGGGCGAGGTTCTTCGTGACGCCGAACAGCGCGCTTTTCGCCGCGGTATAGCTGATCAATCCGGTCGACTGGCGCTGCACCGACATCGCCGTCACATTGACGATCCGCGCCCAGTCCGCGGCGCGCAGCAGCGGCAAGGCCGCTCGCACGCAGCGCACCGCCGAGAGCACTCCCTGGTCGAACGCGTCGAACCATCCTGCGTCGTCGAGCTCCTCGAAGCGTCCCGCCCCGCCCGGCCCTACAGCATTGACCAGTACGTTGAGTGTGCCCCAATGCATCTGGACTTCCTCGAAGACGGCGTCGACATCGGAGATCGAGGCCAAGTCGGCCGGCAACTGCAGCACCTCCGGGCTACCAGCAGCCTGCAGCGCATCCGCGGCATCCCGCAACCGACCCTCGTCTCGGCCCACCAGGCCGACCCGACAACCCTCACCAGCCAGACACACCGCCGTAGCAAGTCCGATGCCACGAGTACCCCCCGCGATCACCGCGGTCGCACCGGCGAACCCAAGATCCACGACGGGCGCCTACTACTTCGGGCCGAAACGCTGGCCGGCGTCGAGGCGAATCGCACCGCCGTTGAGCATTTGGTTCTCGGCGATGGCCACGGCGAGGGCGGCGTACTCGTCGGGTCGCCCCATCCGTCGAGGGAAGGCAGCTTCGCGAGTGAGGGCAGCGGCCATGTCGTCGGGAATTCGCGACGTGATGCCAGTCGCGAACAGGCTCGGCGCTATCGAGGTGACCCGGATACCTAGGCTGCCGAGATCGCGCGCCATCGTCAGCGACATCCCGGCGATCCCGGCCTTGGCGGCGGTGTACGCGACCTGGCCGATCTGGCCCTCGAACGCCGCGATCGAGGAAGTGTTGACGATGACTCCGCGCTCGCCGTCAACGGGTTCGTTGCGGCTCATGTGCCACGCCTGCCAGCGGTTCAGATTGAATGTGCCGATCAGGTTGAGGTCAATCACCGACCGGAAGGCTTCCAGCGAGTGCGGACCGGTCTTTGCCAGCGTGCGCTGCGACGTACCACCCCCGGCGGTGTTGACCGCAATGTGCAGGGCACCCAAGTCCTCGACGGCGGCCTGCAGCGCCTGCTCAGCACCGTCAGTGTCCATCACATCGCACGGATGAAACGACGTGTCGCCGCCCAGTTCCCCGGCGACGGTGGCCCCGTCGGAGTCCGGCAGGTCCAGGACTGCAACGCGGGCACCGAGTTCGACCAGCCGCTGTGCGGTTGCCCGCCCCATCCCCGAGGCACCACCGACAACCACGGCCTTGCTGTCCTTGATCTTCACGCGAAACCGTCACCCCTATCCATTGATGGGCCCACTATCCACTTGATGACAGCGGACTGTACATGTAAGTAGATTTAACCTCTACCACATGAGCCCATATGGACTGCGAAATCCGAAGGCTGCCCACTCACGGAGGTGTCATGACCAGAGTCGGTCCCGGCGAGCCGGTCAAGCGACCCGCTCCCCAGCCCACGATCAGCAGCGAACCGTTCTGGGCCAGCGGCGCCGATGGTCGGCTCCGGATCGCCCGATGCTCTAGCTGTAAGCGTTACCACCACCCGCCGCAGCCGATCTGTCCCGAGTGCCGCGGCGCCGACGTCACGATGGCGCCGGTGTCGGGGCGGGCGACGGTTGCCGGGTTCACCGTCAACCATCAGCAGTGGCTGCCCAAGTTTCCGCCGCCCTACGTCGTCGCGGTGGTAGCTCTGGAGGAGGACGCGTCGGTCCGTCTGACGACGAACATCGTCGGCTGCGATCCCGATGACGTCGCGATCGGGATGCAGGTGCGAGTCCTGTTCGAGCAGCACGACGACGTTTGGATTCCACTGTTCGAACCCCACCCGCAAGACACCGGGCCGGGGCCGGTTCCCGAGCCACGCGACCTCACGTCAGCGCTGCGGCCGATGGCATCGGTCTCCAAATTCGAGGACAAGGTGGCACTGACCGGCGTGGGCGCATCGACGATCGGCCGGCGTCTGATGGTGGATCCGCTATCCCTCACGGTCACAGCGTGCCTACGCGCCGTAGAGGACGCCGGCTTGTCCCTCGACGACATCGACGGCCTGGCCACCTATCCCGGCGGTCACGTCGGGGGCATGGCCGAAGGTGGGGTGACCGCCGTGGAAGAGGCGCTGCGTATCCAGCCCACCTGGATCAGTGGCGGCGCCGAAACTCCGGGGCCCTCCGGAAGCATCGTGTCCGCAATGCTCGCGGTCGCCTCCGGGCTGTGCCGCCACGTGCTGTGCTTTCGCACCGTGTGGGAGGCGACCCACACCGAACTCGTGCGGAGCGGAAAGATCCGCACCGGCGGCGGACGGCCCTCAGGCATGTTCGAATGGCGGTCACCCTTCGGGGCGATGTCGGCCGCCAACTGGATCGGCATAAACGCCTCGCACTACTTCTGGCGCTACGGCGGCGACCGGGCATCGACACTGGCCCCCATCGCACTCACCGCACGGGCCAACGCAGCGCGCAATCCCGCGGCGATCTACCGCGACGCCTTGACCATCGATGACTACCTCGACGCGCGGATGATCAGCTCACCGTTCGGCCTCTACGACTGCGACGTGCCCTGCGACGGCGCCATCGCCGTCGTCGTGTCCTCGGTCGACACCGCAGCCGACCGACCCAAGCCGCCGGTGCTCGTCGAAGCGGTGGGCACCCAAGTGCTCGACCGGATCTCCTGGGACCAGGACACGCTGACCCACGAACCGCAGGTGTTCGGTCCGGCCACGCATCTATGGACCCGGACCAGCCTGCGGCCCAACGACGTTGACGTCGCCGAGCTCTATGACGGGTTCACCTTCAACGCGGTCTCGTGGCTGGAGGCGCTGGGCTTCTGCGGCATCGGGGAGGCGGCCGACTTCCTGGATGGCGGAGCGACAATTGCGCTGGACGGCAAGCTGCCGCTGAACACACATGGCGGTCAGTTGTCCGCCGGACGAACCCATGGCTTCGGCTTCGTTGCCGAGGCCATGCGACAACTGCGCGGGGAGGCCACCGGCCGCCAGGTGACAGACGCCCGGGTCGCGGTCGTGACCACCGGCGGGGGCACACCCGGGGGAGCTCTACTACTGCGACGAGGGGACTAGGAACGGGGAGTGGACGCGGGTCAGACGAATTGCCGGGTGAGCCAGTCTGTGCTGTCGCGTGCGGCACATTTGGCGACCGCGCAGTCGTCGAACATGTCGAAGCCGTGGACGGCGCCGGCGTAGACGTGGAGCTCGGTCGAGACCTCTGCCCGGCACAGGCGCGCGGCATAGTCGATCGCCTCATCGCGAAGGCAGTCAACGGTACCCACGCTGATGAAGGTCGGCGGCAGGCCGGCAAGCTCCGAGGCCCGGGCCGGCGCCGCATCCGACCGCACATCGTCGGTGCCGCAGCGGTCACCCAGATAGCTCCGCCAGCCGAATGCGTTGGATTCGCGGCTCCACACAGGCAGTCCGTCGATTCGCCCCGACGGCGTATCCATCCGGTCGTCGAGCATGGGGTATTCCAGATATTGAAAGGCCACTGAGTGCTCTCGGCTACCGCGCCAACGCAATGCGAGAGCAGCGGCCAGCGCCCCGCCGGCGCTGCGTCCGCCGACACCGATCTGGTCGCGGTCGATGCGTAGCTCGGCCGCGTGATCAAACACGTAGCGCAACCCCGCATCGCAATCGTCAAGGGGCACAGGATAAGGCGCCTCCGGCGCCAGTCGGTAGTCGACGCTGACGCATGCGCACCACACCGAGCGGCACCATTCATTGAGGCGTGCGTCGTCCATGTGGCGGTTGCCTATCACCATGCCGCCACCGTGCATCCAGTACAAGAGGGGCAGGTCGCCAACGGCATCGCGGGGACGAAGCAGGGTCATTTCCACACCGCAGTTCGGTGCGGTCGTGAGCTCGATGCGCTCGATGTCCGGAGCCGGCACCGGTGGGAACACCGCGTTCTCCCGCATCATCGGCACGGTGTCGGCTGAGAATACGAAATCTGGCAGCTCTCGGATCGCTGCCCGGATTTCAGGGTCGAGTTGTTCCGGACGCAGTGTGGGCATCAATCGACGCCGAGCATGTGCTTGCCGGCGCCGATCAGACCACCGTCGACGCGGATGTCGCACCCGGAGATGAACGCCGCGGCGTCGGACTCGAGGAAGGCGACCGCCGCGGCGATGTCCTCAGGGCGACCTGGCAGGGGACGCTCGGGTCGTTTGACCGCTGTCACGTCGATCATCAGCGGAATGATGGGCTGACGCTCCAGTTCCATCCTGCCCATGGGCGTGTCAATCAGGCCCGGCGAGATGGCAACTGTGCGTCCACCTTTGGCGCCCCACGGCGTGGCCAGCCGTTCGGCCAGCCGCATCACTCCTCGCTTGGCGAGCACATATGCCGTCGAACTGTCCAGCGGCTGGCCCACCGCCTGTTCGACGGCGGCGAAAAACCCTTCGGCCAGCGGTTCGTCGAGCAGCTTCTCCACGGCGGGCTCCACGTCGCTGTAGCCGGCGATCGAGCCGATCAGAATGGCGGAGCTGCCGGCTACCACCAACGGGAACACAGCGTCGGTGATGCGGACGCTGCCCACCAGATCTACCTCCAGCACCGTGGGCGCCTCGGCCATCTCCGGGGAGACCCCGGCGGTGTGCACGAGGCACCGGAAACGCCCCAAGGCCGCCACCCGCTCGGCCACCGCCGCGGTGTCGGCGGCCGAGGTCACGTCGCATCGCAGCGTCTCAACGCGTGCGCCCTCTGAGGTCAACGTGGACCGGGCAGCTTCGAGCTGCTTCTCGCCGAGGTCCACCAGCAGAAGCAGACCGCGATCGGCCAGTTCGCGCGCACAGGCCAGGCCCATCCCACCGGCGCCGCCGGTGATCACCAGAACGTCGTCAGTTGCCATTGCGTACTCCTATAACCGCTCGATGATCGTCGCGTTCGCCAGGCCGCCACCCTCGCACATCGTCTGCAAGCCGTAACGGCCGCCGGTGGCCTCCAATTGGTTCAAAAGTGTTGCCAGCAGGCGGGTTCCGGAGGATCCGAGCGCGTGGCCCAGGGCGATGGCCCCGCCGCGCGGGTTGAGTTTGGCCGGATCGGCGCCCAGCTCGTGCGCCCAGGCCAGTGGCACACACGCGAACGCCTCGTTGACCTCGTAGGCGTCGATGTCATCCAGGGTCAGGCCGCCGCGGCGCAGCACCTGCTGGGTTGCCGGGATGGGTGCGGTCAGCATGTATAGCGGATCGTCTCCGCTGACCGAGAAGGCGTGGAACCGCGCCCGCGGCCGCAGGCCGCAGGCCAGTGCCGTCCGCTCACTCATGATCAGCGCGGCGGACGCGCCGTCGGTGAGCGGGGAGGAATTCCCCGGTGTGATTCTCCAGTCGATCGCCGGGAAGCGTGCGGCTGCTTCCGCCGAGAAGAACGAGGGCTTCAGCGTGGCAAGGGCCTCGGCTGTGGTGCCTGCACGGATCGTCTCGTCGACGGTGTGCTCGCCGCGGCTGTCGTCCCCGTCGGCGACGGGCATCGCCACGACTTCGGGTGTGAACCAACCGGCGTCCGCCGCGGCCGCCGCACGCTGGTGGGAGATCACCGCGTACGCGTCGAGCGCGTCGCGATCGAGTTTCCACCGTGCCGCGACGAGTTCGGCGGCGACGCCCTGCTTGACCAATCCCTCGGGATAGCGTGCCGCGATGCTCGGGCCGAACGTGTCGGCCCCGGAGGAGGAGGTGCCCATCGCAACGCGGCTCATCGACTCCACGCCGCATGCGATCACAATGTCGTAGGCACCCGCGATCACGCCCTGCGCCGCGAAGTGGACCGCCTGCTGGCTAGAACCGCATTGGCGGTCGACGGTGGTCGCGGGTACCGACTCCGGGAATCCCGCGGCCAGCACGGCGCTACGAGCAATGTTGAAGCTCTGTTCGCCGACCTGTTCGACGCATCCGGCGATGACGTCGTCCACCTGGGCGGCCTCGATGTCGTTGCGCGCGACGAGTTCGGACAACACCTGGCGCAGCAGCTCCACCGGGTGCCAGCCCGCCAGCGCCCCGCCCCTCTTGCCCTTCCCGGCGGCCAGACGGACGACGTCCACGATGACTGCGTCGTTCAATTCGGTACCCCCAGCGCCCTCGGTAGGTCTGCGATCGTACGCAGCATATGCGGACAACGATAGTGCCGTTGTACTCATTAGCACATGATGTTCTACTAAGGATATGAAGGTCACTGTTGATCCGCTACTATGCGAAGCCAACGGCCTGTGCTGCGCCGCGGCTCCTGAAGTCTTCGAGCTGGCCGATGACGACGATGGCGGCGGCGTTCAGATCCTGATGCCGACGCCGCCGGTCGAGCTCCAGGACTCGGTGCACGAGGCGGTCGACGCGTGCCCCAAGCAGGCGCTTCGGATCGTGACGGAGTGAACGGCACGTTGCGTTGCACGCAATTAACGTTCTACTGTTGAGAAACTGATGTATTCAGGAGGATTCCGCAATGCTGCCTGACGACGCAAAGATCATCTCGGTCGACGACCATGTCATCGAGCACCCCCGCGTTTGGCTGGATCGGCTGCCCTCGAAGTATGCGGACGTGGCGCCGCGCATCGTGAAGCTGCCCGACGGCAACGACACCTGGCTCTACGAAGGCAGGCAGTCCGGCAACTTTGCTCTGAACGCCGTGGCCGGCAAGCATCCGCGCGACTTCGGGATGGACCCTCGCAGCTATGACGACATGCTGCCCGGCTGCCACGAAATCGAGGACCGCATCAAGGACATGGACATCGAGGGCACGTGGGCCCAGCTGTGCTTCCCAAACTTTGGCGGCTTCGCCGGCAGCACG